>CANQPJ010000017.1 GCA_947625755.1 uncultured Lachnospiraceae bacterium
CGTTCCAATAATACTGACGCAGGTTCATCATTTTCATCTTGTGGAACAAGTTTACCCATAACTGCTTCCTGTAAGATTGATTTTTTTAAAAGCTCTGGGAAACCATCATTCAACGCATTTAGCTTTGTATTATTTATTTCGTATTTATCCGTAAATGGCTTTATCTCTTTGATTTTATTAACAATACGATATTGTTCATCTACTGGTGGAAGTGGAAATAAAATATTATGTAGTGCATTTGCAGATAAGCCTTGAATACCTATCCCTTTTCCGCCGATCCAACCAGCGCCTTTGTATAAGAAGAACAAATAGTAATAGTATTCAATACATATCTTAGTATAAGCACGTAGTTTATGAATGTGATTCTGAATTCTTATATCATAATCAAAATTCCAAATTGCAGCGCGACCAATATCACCGCCTTCGCATACTAATAAATCGCCTTTAGTAGCAGTGCACTTTTCAATCTCATTTTCCTTAAAATACATCTGCTTTACTGTATCTAATTCAAATCTGTTCCAGTATAGATTTGAAGTGGTAATATAATCTAGCAACTCGCCGCCTTTATTTGTTTGATTTAATGCTTTGCCAGTATTGTGAGAAAACAGAGTTCCAAGCCTCACCCACTCCCAACTCTCCGGTATCTCAAAGGGTACCTCATCAGCTATAGAAACAGGTTCATTATCTCCCACCTTCTCATAAGGAATATTATCCTCACCACGAAAAATATAAGACGGATTCTTTTCTTTCTTAATTTTTCCTTCTTCTATTAACTTTTGCCTCTCTTCTCTTATTCTTTTAACTAACTCACTAGCTGGTTCATCATTAGGATCTTGTGGGACAAGTTTTCCTTGAACCGCCATCTGCAATATAGAATTTTTTAACTGTTCTGCTATCATATTATTTATCCTTTTCTACTACTTCCCAATATCCATTCTTTGTAGCTCCGTGTCTTACAAGCAATCCACTTTCCTTTAGTTTTGAAATAATACGTTGTGCCTGCCTTTGTGTCATCCCTAATGAAATTGCCAACTGCTTCGATGTCATCCTACTGTCCTGTTTTAGTAGCGATAATATTTTTTCTTTATTTGTTACGACATTTATTGCGACATTTGTTACGACATTCTTTTCATTTTGATTCTGTTTAATCTGTCTTAACGCATCGCAAATCATTTGAAGCATGAATTCAACAAATATTGTAGATTCACCTTTGTTATCAGCAACTTGCAAAACTTTATAGTACTCTTCTTGGTTTTCATGTATAAGTGTCTCAACAGGAAGCCAAGCAAATACTTCTTTCCAATTTTGTAATAAAAGAAATTGCCATAATCTCCCCATTCTGCCATTTCCATCCTGAAACGGATGTATAAATTCGAACTCGTAATGAAATATACATGATTTAACTAACGGATGATATTTAGACTCCTTTAACCAGCCAAACAATTGCTTCATCAAATCAGGAACGTATTTAGCAGGTGTTCCAGCATGTATCAACGTAGAACCAGCGTATACACCCACATTACCACTTCGAAACGTTCCTGCTTCTTTTACTAATCCACCCATCATAATCTTATGTGCTTTCAAAAGGTTTTTAAGGTTATACGGATCAAATTCCGATGCTTTTTCATAAGCTTCATAGGCATTTTTTACTTCTTGAATATCTTCAGGAACACCTAATATTCTTTTACCATTAATAACATCAGTGACCTGATCCAATGATAATGTATTTTGTTCTATTGCAAGTGATGAATATATGGTTTTTATTCTGCTTTCTCTTCTTAAAACTGGGCTCGGATTCAATGATTCAAATGTTGATATCGAACCTACTAACTCACCAATCTCAACAATCAGATTAGTTATTTCTTCTGTCATAACAAAGGGCGGACTATATCTTTCACTCATTGCTATTCCTCCATTAATCATTACTACTTAAATCTATTCCCAAAATATCTGTTATTTGCTCTAATATTCTGTCAATATCCGCATTTAGACTAGCTCTTTTTTCTTGGTATTGCTGAATCAATTCCTTTGGTGGCAGTATTTCTTCTTCCTCATGTGGATAACCACATAAGTCAATATTGTAAGTTCTTTCTTCAATCTCTTTAAATGAATACTCTTTTGCTTTATCAAATCCATCTTCGTTAATTTCTGTACGATTATTCCACCATTCAATTACCGGATTAAAGTGCTCCAACTTCATAGGTTTAGTTTTTGAAAAGTTCTTATATCCTTCTGGCATATCTAAACGATAGAACCACACTTTATCTGTCGTTTTAGTATTATCGAAAAATAAAATATTAGTCGTAATACTAGTATATGGAGCAAATACGCTATGAGGCATACGAATAACCGTATGTAAATTGAACTCACTCATTAATTTCTTCTTAATTGCAACTTTTGCATTATCAGTTCCAAATAAAAACCCATCCGGCAAAATAACAGCAGCTCTACCGTCTTTCTTTAAACGGTACATAATAACCGCCATAAATAAATCCGCTGTTTCTGAGCTTGCTAAATCATCTGGGAAGAATCCCTGAATACTTCTATCCTCATGTCCTCCATATGGTGGATTCATTAGAATAACATCAAACTTATCGTCATCAGTATAATCTAATATATTTTTACGCAAAGAATTATCATGATATATCTTTGGAACTTCAATATCATGTAAAAGCATATTAGTTACGCATAACATATATGGAAAAGGCTTTTTCTCTATTCCATAAATACTGTCATCTAACAATTTCTGTTCCTTTGTATCTGTTACTTGCTTGTTTAGTCTTGATAGCCAACTCGTAATAAATCCACCTGTACCACAAGCGAAGTCAGCCATCTTCTCTCCGAGTTTTGGTTCAATCATCATAGCCATAAAATCGGTTACAGCTCTAGGAGTATAAAACTCACCGGAAGAACCAGCACTCTGTAATTCTCTCAATATTTCTTCATATACAGTTCCAAAAGCATGACTTTCCTTAACATCATCAAACTCAACTTCTTCTATAACATCAATAACCTGTCTTAAATACACACCATCTTTCATATAGTTATTTGCATCTTCGAATGTTGATTTTACAATTGACTTCTTTACTGGTGTATCATTCGATACATTAAGATTTTTAAGCGTAGGAAATAAAGTATTATTGACAAAATCAAGTAACTGATCACCAGTTAATACATGTCCTTTTTCATCAGCTACTGCCCAATTTCTCCAACGACACTCCTCTGGAATAATTGATATATAATTATCATCATTGATTTCCCAATCATCTTCTTTTGAATCATAAACTTTAAGAAAAAGCATCCAAACCATTTGCTCTATTCTTTGTGCGTCTCCATTAATACCTGCATCCATACGCATAATATCTCTAATTCTTTTTATAAAACCTGATTGCATTGCCATCTTTAAATTACCTCATCGTATATATTTTCTTCTAGTTCTTTTATTGCTTTTTTATACGCTGTTTTTCCACCAAACAATTTAACTATTTTTGCCGGTTTCCCATAATCAGCAAATTCAGCAAGCGATAAAACTTTTATATCTTCAATTTCTTTAATTCCCTTATTCTTATACTTATCCAACAATATTTCTAATACTGCTCTAGCATCCTCTGAATACTTACTAAAGAAATCTCTCTTTTTGACATTATTTGCTCTTTCAATTCTAGTAAGTGCTTTTTTTCCGTATGCCACGTGACAAATGAAGTCAAAGTCATCCACATCATCCATATTTTGATCACTTTTTAACATAATTAAATCAATGCCTCTTTCAGCAAAAGACTTTTCTATGACTTCTTTCTTATCTTCCGATTTCCATTTTCTTATAAAATCAGACAATGAAGCGTATTCTCCAAGAATATTTGTCTTTGTATAATCGATAATATCTTCCTGCCTTAAAAGTTTGCCATCAACGTCATAAACCGACACAGTTTTATTAATAATCTTAACTGTGCATCCATCTTTATTCACAATTGGTTTTCCAAATGTTGCTGGATCAACAATAATAACATCATCAGGGTCTTTTGAGTAAGGTGTTCTTTCATTGTCCTTTTGTTCTGGGTGATGGAATCTATCGGTTTGTTCTATAGGACCATCCCAGTCCGGATCAGTGAACAATCTCGTAACATTTCTAAAATCCATAACAACAAAATGTGTTTTTCCGTCTTTCTCCCTTATACGTGTTCCTCTACCTATTATTTGCTTAAATGTAGTCATAGAATCAATGTTTTTATCTAAGACAATAAGTTTTGTCATCTTACAATCCGCACCAGTAGATAACAATTCTGAAGTAGTTGCAATAACAGGGTATGGTGATGAAACCGAAATGAAATAATCAAGTTTAGACTTTCCATACACATCGCTTCCTGTAATACGAACTACATAATCAGGATTTTCTTTAACCATATCTGAATTGAGATTTGTTAATGCTATTCTCATTAATTCAGCATGCTCTTCTGTCGCACAAAAAACAATAGTTTTTTGCATCCTGTCAGTACTCTTCAAATATGCTGTAATTTCGTCTGCAACCTGATTAATTCTGTCTTCAATAATGATGTTGTAATCATAATCTTTATTGTTATAGATTCTATCCTCTATTTCATTTCCAGCTATGTCTAATTGACCTTTATGCGGTCGCCATCCATCACCAATATTAGTAGTAATATTAATAACTTTAAATGGTGCCAAGAAGCCATCTTCTATCCCTTGTTTTAAACTGTATGTGTAAACTGGTTCACCAAAATAATCTATATTGGATACAGTTGTACTTTCTTTAGGCGTTGCTGTCATACCTATTTGAGTTGCTGTATTAAAATATTCTAGAATTTTTCGCCATCTACTATCTTCTTTTGCTGAACCTCTATGGCATTCATCTACAATAATCAAATCAAAAAACTCTGGCGGAAAAAATCTAAAATGTTCCTCATCGTTTTGTCCCACCATCTGATGATAAAGAGCAAAGTTAACTTCATATGACATAATCGGCTTAATGTCATCACGCGCAAAATCAATTTTATGAATTGTCTTTTTTAATGGTGCAAAATCCTGCTCTATACTTTGGTCAACTAAAATATTGCGATCAGCCAAATATAAAACTCTTTTCTTTGCTCCTGACTTTAAAAGTCTGTAAACTATTTGGAATGCCGTATAAGTCTTTCCTGTTCCAGTAGCCATAACAAGAAGTAATCTATCCTTTCCATTCGCTATAGCTTCAACAGTTCTGTTTACTGCATTTCGCTGATAATATCTTGGCGGATATGTGTTTTGACTTGAATAATATGGCTGTTCAATTATTTCTTTTTCTTCTTGAGTAATTCCGTTTCCGTTATGCAATTCCTCGTAATATCTTTTTATCAATTCTTCTTGAGTAGGAAACTCGTCCATGCCCAGCTTACGTTCTTTTCCTGTCAAAAAATCATGTTCAACAAATCCATCACCATTTGAACTATATGCAAAAGGTAAATCCATCATCTGTGCATATGTAATAGCCTGTTGCAATCCATGGGATACCGAATGATTGTTATCTTTTGCCTCAACAACAGCAATTGGTTTTCCATCATTCAAATATAACATGTAGTCTGCAAACTTTGGTCTACTTCTAGAAACCATATTACCTTTCAGATTAATTCTTCCGTCAGTTATTTTAGTTTCCATAGTAATATGATTACTCCATCCCTTTTGAACTGATGGGGTAATATAATTAAATTTAATATCTTCTTCTGACATTGATTTTTTATCTAAAATAGCCATACCTTTTTCTCCTTCGCATAATTTAAAATTATAGGAAGTTATAGAGAATATTTAGTTATACGAAACTAAACATCTCATACTCATAATAATTATTTATTTGCAATTTGACGTGCTTTTCTTGGATCTATTGGTTTTTCAGCATCTGACGGAATCAACCACATTCTCCCTCTGAAAACGGCTCCATCAATTCTTCCCTCTTTGCAATATATTGCAACTCTACGTTGTGAAACATTCCATTTTTCTGCACATTCAGCTGATGTTAAGTATTCCATAAAAAGCCTCCTTATTTCTGTTCTGTTTTCCTTATTTTATTATATTCCATAATGCGAATAGTTTCAATATAATCACTGCATTTATATCACTAAAAATGCACTCCAAATATCTCTAAATTTTTACCCGAAAAATCATGAGCACCCGTCAAATGATATGCCCCTGTCAAGTAGACAGGGGCATATCAGACTATTTCAAAAGCAGTTTTTTATAATTCGTGTCATATCCGTGTCATATGCTTATTAAAAAATATAAAAATAAATGCTTATATATAAAAATAAATTTCATATATGAAAAACACAAAAAAGGTAAAAAAGCCCATGAATAAAGGGAATCCCGACAAACAAACAGGATTCCCTTAAAAAATAAAAAAAGCGCGAGACGGGGATCGAACCCGCGACCCCCTCCTTGGCAAGGAGGTGCTCCACCACTGAGCCACTCGCGCATTGTATGCGTTTTACACGCAAAAAGTATATTACTATAACACTTAATTTTTGTCAATACCTTTTTTAACGAATATAAAATAATGTCAAGACAAATATATTTCTGTTTGCCATTTTCCCCTCTTACATATATACTATTGTTTGAATAAAAAAATTCCAATCATTACGAAGGTAATGGAAAACATAATAAATTCGATATAAGCAGGTTATTAATTATGAAATCAATAAACATCAAACATTCCGTTTATTTGGCTTTAGCAGCTTTTATATGGGGAACAGCATTTGTTGCACAAAGCATCGGCGGAGATGCGTGTGGTCCTTATACTTTCAATTTTTTACGTTCCATTTTGGGTGGTCTGATTTTACTTCCGGTGATTTTTATTTTAAAAAAGTCCGGTATCTCAAATGACGCCCCAAAAGAAACAGGTAGCAGAAAGACTTTATTTGTGGGCGGCTTTTTATGTGGACTGTGTCTTTGTCTTGGAAGTAACGTGCAGCAGCTGGGTCTGTATCTTGGTGCATCTGCCGGAAAGGCAGGATTTCTTACTGCCTGCTACATTTTAATTGTGCCTATTTTGGGAATATTCCTAAAGAAAAAATGTGGAATCCGCATTTGGATTGGAGTGGTCCTTACACTAATCGGTCTTTATCTGTTGTGTTTTGACAGTTCCCTGACTTTCCATACTGCCGATTTGTTCCTGCTTGCATGTGCCTTTTTCTTCGCACTGCACATTTTGGTGATTGATTATTTTTCTCCCAAAGTAAATGGAATACAAATGTCATGTATCCAATTTTTTGTATGTGGAATTATCACGGCAGTTCCAATGTTTGCATTTGAAATGAACTTTTCCTTTGCCCATATCAAAGCGTGGGCAGCTCCTTTAAGTTCAGCAGCCGTCTGGATACCGATATTATATACCGGATTTTTATCCTGCGGTGTGGCATACACTTTACAAATCGTCGGACAGGTAAATATGAATCCGACTGTCGCCTCTTTAATTTTAAGCTCGGAATCAGTATTTGCAGTCCTTGCGGGTTGGATTATTTTGGGAGAAACCATGGGTATGAGAGAACTGACCGGATGTGTACTGATATTTACAGCAATCATACTGGCACAGCTGCCCAAAAACCATCCATCCGGTTAAAATAACAACTGCTTATAAGAAGAAATATAGAAATCGGAAATCTGTTTAATTTCATCTGCATTGCACAAGGATTTTTCATCTTCCACCGCTACTACCTTGAAGCCTCCTGACTTTGCTCCTCTGACTGCGGTAATAATATCTTCAAAGACTACACACTGCTCTACGGGTACGCAAATACGTCTGGCAGCCTCCTCATAAATATCCGGAAATCCTTTTCCTTTTTCGACCTCATCAACTGTAACAATTACATTAAAGTATTGTAAAATACCTTCTCTGTCCAGCGTAGGTATAAAAAGTTCCCGGTCCGAGGATGTCGCTAATGCCAGCTTCATTCCCTGACTGTACATTTTTTTAATAAAATTTTTTGCACCGGGTTTGCAAACTACTTTATTTCTGTATTCTGCTTTTGCCATGTCAAACCACTCTCTTACCAAATCTTCTGGCTTTTCATTATGTAACCCAAATCTTTCAATAGTATAAATGGCTGCTTTTTCTGCTCCCATAGGAGAAATCGATTCTACATAATCGTCAGGTACCTCAAATCCCCTGTCTCCTAAAAATTTTATATCAACCATTTCCCATACCCATGAGCTGTCCAAAATGGTTCCATCCAAATCCAGAATGATTCCTTTCGTATTTTTTAACATCTGCTTCATCTTTTTTCCTTTTGTAATTACATTTTCTATTGTTTGTTTTATATATTTTATCGATATTTGACTTTGATAAATCCTTGACGGAATGTTTGTATCGTTTTAAAATACATTTCGGGTACATACTAACCGTAGTAGATTACAATACATTATCCCACTAGGAGATTACCATGATTAATATGACTGTGCTGATGAATCAGCTGATACAACTTTTTATCATCATATGCACCGGCTTTATAGCATACAGAATTCATATATTCAACGAACATTCTATCAAATCATTAAACCGTTTTTTACTAGATGTCACTCTGCCTTTGATGATGATAGATTCCGTTTTATCTATGAAACAAAGACCGGAAGCTTCCCAGGTTGCATACCTTTTTGCTGCCTCTATCATTTTTTATCTGGTTATGCCTGTTATCGCTTTTCTTATTGTCAAACTAATGATTAGAACAATGAATATTATGCGCTCAAGACAAGGGGCATATATGTTCATGCTTATTTTTTCCAATGTAGGATTTATGGGCTTTCCTATTTTACAGGCTGCATGTGGCGCTCAAGGTGACACTGCCGTATTTTATGCTGCCATTCTCAACATTTTCTTTAACCTGAGTTCTTTTACTTACGGTGTCATTATGATTGGTTATGGCGAAGCAGCACAAACAGCGTTTAAATTAAAATCTCTGCTTTCTCCCGGTATTATCAGCGCAGTTTTAGCAATTATCATATATTTAACGAATATTCATTTTCCTTCCACCATTGAAAATATCATTGATACCATTGGCGGTCTTACATCCCCTCTTGCCATGATTCTGGTAGGCGCCACTCTTGCCTCCATTAAACTTTCAGAAGTATTTAACGAATGGAAAATATATATATTTGCTGCTATCAAACAATTTATTCTTCCTATCATCCTCTATCCGGTATTTCGATTGTTTTTAGGTGACACTCTGTTGTTTAATGTTTTATTTATTGAATTTCTGATGCCAATCGCCAATACAGCGCTTATGCTCTCGGGAGAATATGGCGGTGATACAAAATTCATTTCAAAATCCATATTTATTTCTACTGCCATGTCGCTGGTGACTATCCCACTCACAATATATTTGTGTGGAATTATTTACTGATAATCCCTTCCATCTCATCTAACAATTTCTCAAATAATTTGAGTGCCTGCCGGATAGGTTCTTTAGTGGTCATATCCACCCCTGCCAGCTTTAATAAATCAATAGGGTCTTTTGAGCCTCCCCCAGTTAAAAATTTCATATAATCTTTTACTCCGGCTTCCCCTTCCTCCATTATTTTTTTGGAAAGCGTAATTGCCGCTGAAATTCCTGTTGCATACTGATACACATAGAATGGATTGTAAAAATGCGGTATCCTTGCCCATTCCAGAGCAATCTCTTCATCCAATACAATGTCATCTCCAAAATATAATTTATTTAAGTCATAATATACCCTGCACAATACATCGCTGGTAAGCGTCTCTCCTTTTTCTACCATACTATGCGTAATCTTTTCAAACTCTGCAAACATTGTCTGGCGATACAGGGTTCCTTTAAACTGCTCCAGAAAATGATTAATCAAAAATGCCTTCGTTTCCTTATCCTGCGTTTTGCTTAACAAATCATGAATCAACAAAGACTCATTACATGTGGATGCCACCTCTGCAACAAATATCTTGTATCCTGCATTGATATAAGGCTGATTGGCATCAGAATAATAGGAATGAAGAGCATGCCCCATTTCATGCGCCAAAGTAAATACATGATCTAGTGTGCCCTGATAATTCAATAAAACGTAAGGATGTGTTCCATAAGCTCCCCATGAATAAGCCCCGCTTCTCTTTCCTTCATTTTCATAAATATCTATCCATCGGTTATCAAAACCTTCCTGAAGCCTCTTTAAATATTCTTCCCCCATTGGCGCCAAACCTGATTTTACCATCATTTTTGCTTCGTCAAATGTATATTTTTTATCCGGTGTCTTGACAATCGGGGCATAAATATCATACATGTGTAGCTCTTCTACACCCAGGGCTTTCTTTCTTATTTTGACATAGCGGTGCATCAGAGACAGATGTTCATGCACAGTCTCAATCAGATTGTCATATACACTCTCCGGTATATTACTCCCATGCAGATACATAGCTCTGGTAGATGAATATCCCCGCACATCAGCATAAAAACATGCCTGCTCCACATTTGCATTAAAAATTGCTGCAATTGTATTTTTCATCTTTCCATATGTGTGGTAAAGCGCCTGAAAAGCTTTCTTTCTTAAAGGACGGTCAGTGCCTGACATAATAGGTACAAAATTTCCATGGGTTATTTTTATTTTCTTTCCATCACTGTCTGTTACGGTAGGAAAATCAATATCGGCGCCGTTATACATCGCATAAATATTGTCTGCACCGTTTGCCATTCTTCTACTTTTAGCAAGTATTTCCTCTGTTTTCCGATCCAGTGTATGCTCTTTGCTTCTCAACACTTCGTTTATATATCTTCTATAATCCGCAAATCTGTCATCTTCCATCCAGCTGCGCAGTGTCTCCTCGTCTACCGTCAACAACTCCGGTTCTGCAAAGGCACTGGCGCTTCCAATATCAACAACCAGTTTTTGCGCCTTTCCGGAATAGGTCTGGTATTTTGCGTTTGCCATATCCTGATGATATTTCTGATTAGAATATACATATAGTCGTTCTGCCAGTAAATTAACCTCATCATTAAACTTTAAATAGGTTAGCAATTCTTCTTTATTAGCCGCTATTTTTCCTACATACATATGATATTGGTCAACCATTTCTGTGGCTTTATCTAATTCTTTTTCCCATACTTTATCACTTGGAAACATATCCTCCATCTTCCATGTATCGTTGATATTCTGTTCTTCCCGTTTCATTATAACCTCCGGTTTCAATTAAATTATAAATATCCCATATTTCTCAACACAAATATTATCGCTGTAATAGAAAATGCAGAGAACAAAGTCGTCAGTACAATGACGCTGCTGGTCAGTGTGCCTTCTGATTTCATGTTTTTTGCCATAATGTAACAGCTCGGCGTGGTAGGCGAGCCCAGCATAATTACGATTGCCATAAGTTTTGCATCGCGAAATCCCATTGCCACAGCTATCGGTAAAAATATTATAGGCCAGCCTGCTAATTTTAATACAGTAGCAACCACTGCTGGTTTCAATTTTTTAATCGCTTTTCCAATTTCAAAACTGCCGCCGATGGCAATCAATGCTAATGGCGTGGTTAGTTTTGCCAGACTACTGACTGTATTGTCTATCATCGGCGGAAACTGGACCTTTAGCGCCGAAAGGACTACTCCTGCTAAAATTCCAAGAATAATCGGATTTGTAATGATTCCTTTTAACGTTTTAACCATTGTGTTATCCTGTACGGCACCTTTTTCCGGACATTCAAGCGTCAAAATAATTACTGCATATATATTATATAACGGAACTGCTCCAATAATCATAAGAGGAACCATCCCTGTATTTCCATAAATATTGAGTACAAATGCTGTACCCAGAATTGCCGCACTGCTTCTGTAAGATGCCTGAACAAACTCTGCTATAATGGATTTATCTTTTATAAAAATCCTTGCTGCAATAGCAGTCCCTGCAAAACAAAGCGTTGTTACGACAGCACAATAAAGCACATATCTTAATTCAAATACTTCCAGAAAATGATTGTTCATCATATCCTGCACAAGAAGCAGAGGAAGCGTAACAGTAAACGTTATTTTGTTTGCAGATTTGATAAAGCCTTCATTAATCCAGCCAATCTTTTTAAATATGTAACCTGCCACAATCACCAAAAAAACCGGAACTGTAGCATTTAAACTGTAAATCAGATTTTCCATTTTATTTCATGCCTTCTTTTAATATTTTATTTTTCAATTTAGAATCAAATACTCCATTTCTTATCATTTCAATTTCATACTTGTATGGTGCATATGATTTCTTCTTATCGTCAGGATTTTTAATATATGGCGTCTCGAGTATTTTTGGAATATGCTCAAATTCCTTCATATAAACAATTTCTTTTAATGTATCAAATCCAATATATCCAAATCCGATATTTTCATGTCTGTCTTTTCCCGCTCCGCAGGGATTTTTACTGTCATTCATGTGAAATACTGCAATTTGTCCGGTTCCAATGATTTTATCAAACTGTTCCAAAGTTTCACTCAAATGGTTGACCAAATCATACCCGCTATCGTTTACATGGCAGGTATCAAAACACACACGTAGTTTGTCATTGTACGTTACACCATCATAGATTCTTGCCAGTTCCTCAAAATTCCTCCCGATTTCCGTGCCTTTTCCTGCCATTGTCTCTAAAGCAACATACACATCTGTATCCCGCGTCAAAACATGATTCAGACCTTTTACAATCTGTGCGATTGCCGCCTGTGTACCCGCACCTACATGAGCACCCGGATGCAGGACCATCACATGACTGCCCATTGCACTGCTCCGTTCTAACTCTGTCGCAAGAAATTGTTCTGCTATTTCGTATGTTTCCGGCTTGACTGTATTTCCCAAATTAATAATATAGGGCGCATGGATAATAATATCATCAATCGCATTTTCCTTCATATATTCATGGGCTTCTTTTATTCTTAATTCACTAATATCTTTCCTTTTCGTATTCTGCGGCGCACCTGTGTAAACCATAAACACATTCGCTCCATATGACTTTGCCTCTTTTGCTGAACCTAAAAGCATCTCTGTTCCGCTCATTCCAACATGCGAACCAATTTTAAGCATTTTCCCTCTTTCCTTTCTATTCATAAATGACAATAATACCATGGATTCTCTATCAAACACCATCTGTATAAATATATCACATATACTATATTTTTTCTATGAACTTTGCTATAATAAAGCGGAGGTATTATGTATGAAATCTAACTATCAATTTGACAAAACAGTACAAATAAACAGCTCTCTTAAGCAGCAGTGCAATGTCTTATATCAGGAATGCTGCACTGCCGATAAATTAAAGCATCCATGTTGTTTTGAAGATGAATTTGACAGGTTTACAGATTTCCCAAGGCTTTATTCTGTATCGTCCGAAAAAAAATTATTAGGTTTTTTATCTGTGTATATCATTGACAGTAATCATGTGGAGTTTTGCATTTTCGTACATCCTGATTACCGCAGCCAGCAGTTAGGAAAACGATTGCTGAAATATTTTTTCACTGATTATGACAAAGCAGATATTGACGTTTGCATTCACCCGGAAAACAAATCCGGTATTGTATTTCTCAATGATAATAATTTTCATTTATCATCTACGGAACTGCTGATGGAATTATCGTTCAATTCTGCCCGTTCCAAAAACAGTTTACCCAAAAAAGATTTTACTTCCAATACGTTTAAATATATTATTGACAATGAATGTGTGGGCTCATGTAATGTATCCTGTCTTTCTGATATACAGGTCTGTATTTCTCATGTAATAATTTTTAATCCATATAAAAACAGGGGACTGGGATATGAATTTATGAAAAAAGTGTGCCATGAAATATCCAAAGATTTTAAAAAAGTCTTACTGCATGTTTCCCGGGAAAATATTCCCGCGTATAAACTTTATAAAAAACTGAAATTTAAAGAAATTGAGTCCACATTAATATATACATATGGAAAAAAGAATGATTATAATCTTTAGCGATATTTTTCGTAAAATATAGATATTCTAGAAAAAAAGGATGTTATACGATTTTTCTTTTTCGTACAACACCCATTTTCTATTTATAAGATACTTCGTCAAACATTTTGATATTTATTTTTTTCTGTGACCAATATTTAAATTCAGCCTTTGCCAAAATTTTATCTCTTTTCACATAAGTGTTTTTCCAAAATCTGGCATCATTAGAATTATTACGATTATCTCCCATCATAAAGTAACAATCCTTTGGAACATTATATTCCAATTCTTCATTCTCGCCATTGATATACACCCACTCTTCCGGCAGATAAGACTCTTTCAATGGTTCTTTGGAATCATTAATGTAAATCTTTGCATCTTTGATAACCACCTTATCTCCCGGCAATCCAATGACACGTTTTACATAGTATTTGTCATCTTTTAAACAGCCATTCTCTTTATAATCGGGATTTTCAAAAATAGCAATATCTCCTCTTTCAGGGTCAGAGAACCAATATGCTGTCCGAAGCCCTATCATCCTATCCCCTTTTAATATTGTGTTCATCATAGAACCGGAAGGAACATTGGCATTCATAATAATAAAATTGTCCACAGCAAAAGCAATGACCACGGCAATAACAAAAATTTTAATCCAGCTAAATATTTCTTTCTTTAAATCAAACGTCTCTTTTTCTTTTTCTTCTTCGACTATATCCTCAATATTGTTTTCTTCCATGCTTAATCCTTTCACGCTAGTCTTTCATTACCAAGTAATAGTATAAACGTTCAATTAAATATATGCAACAAATGTTTTGTGATATTTTAATGAATTTTTTATCAGCGGATAAAATTTGTTCTAATCTGGTTTTCCTCTTTCGGATGTTCGATTCCATTCTCTTTTCCAATCTGAATACACTTCAGAATCCAAGCCATATTTCTGGCAATATTTCTTACTATCTGTAGCCCCTCCTCATCTTTCATAACCTCCTGCGGAGTATTACCATGTACCATTGGCCAATAATTACCGTTAATTAACGGCATATGATAAAATTCCGGGATTTTTGCAATCTCATCAAGCGCGCTGGTAGTTCCGGCACGTCTGGCACTGACTACCATTGCTGCCGGTTTATATTTCAGATATTTTCCTGAACTCCATGCCAGTCTGTGCATAAAGCCCATTAAATTGCCGGTAATTGATGCATAGTGTACCGGACTTCCAAAGACAACACCGTCTGCTTCCTGTATTTTCTTTGAAGCAGCGACCACCTCGCCTCCATATACACATTCTCCTGTCTCACTGCATCCACCGCATCCCATACAACTTCCCTGTGGATGAGCGCCGACATGCATTATTTCTGTTTCAATTCCTTCTTCGTTTAAAATTTTAGCCATTTCTGCTAAAGCTGTGTATGTACATCCTTTCGCTTTTGGACTGCCATTAAACATTAAAACCTTCATATGATTCATCCTTCCTATTTTTATATTTTCATACATTTTCACATATAATTCTGCAATATGCATTATATGAATATACCATATCAAATTATACCACACTATGGAAATAAATAGTTATCTTATCTTAATAACAATTACAAAAATGCTTTTATTGTTCAAAAGGATAGATAACGCCCATTTTTTCCCTGATTGTGTCCATTATTTTCATCATTTGCAATGTCCGGCTGTGCGGCATTTCAGGACATTCAATTTTTCCATTTTGAATTGCCTCTGCACAAGCTTTTACCTCATATTCATAACCACTAATCTGTTCTTCTTTTTTTATTTCTTCGATAAGATTTCCTTCAGGATCAAACACCTTTATGCTTCTTAAACAATTTACACCTTCTACCACAATATGCCCTGCTGACCCATAAATAACAGCATTTCCATCACTAAAAGAACACATCCCTGCATTCAGGTCTGCAATTTTCCCATTTTTGTACAGGATTGTATATTGACCGGTTTTATCTACTCCCTGGTCTGTCAAAACTCCTGTAGCACTGATATGTTCTATGCTATCTCCCATAACAACAGATGCTATGGTTAACGGATAAATTCCCACATCCAGCAATGCTCCTCCTGCCAGTTCTGGATTTATCAGTCTTTCCTTGTGCATCATAGAAAAATTCAGATTGGCTGTCATAAATGTAATCTCACCAATTACCTTTTTTTCTATAAGCTCTGTAAGTTTCTTTGTAAGGGGCATAAATCTGGTCCACATTGCCTCTCCTAAAAACAATCCGGTTTTCTCGGAAATTTCAATCAATTCCTTTGCCTGTCTTTCATTTGCCGTAAATGCTTTCTCGCAAAGAACATGTTTCCCATAATTTAAACACATCTTTACCTGCTCATAGTGCAGGGAATGCGGGGTTGCAATATATATCACATCTACGTTTGGATCCTGTGCCAGTTTTTCATAAGAATCATAAGCCTTTTTCATGCCATATTGTTTTTTGTAGCGGATTGCCTTTTCCATGCTTCTGGATGCAATCGCATACATATTTACATCCTCCATCTGCGCAATGGTATATGCCATTGCATGAGCAATATTTCCAGCCCCTATAATTCCAAAATTAATCATATCAAAACTCCTCTCCTATTGGTTTAACTCTGAATAAATCGTACAATACTGCTTTTATTCTACTACATTTTTTACTATATTCCTATCACTTTAGCTTGAGGCATTACAGCTTGATTACGTGGCTTTGGCTTTAGCTTGAGGCATTACATGTATCTTTTACAAAACAAACTAAATTTATATGTAAATTCTTGGAATATTCATAATGAGTGAGAATGTATTACATATATTGTTTGCAAAACAAGCCACGTTTATATGTAAATTTTTGAAAAATCCATAGCAAGTGAGAATAAGCTACATATATTGTTTACAAAACAAGCCAAATATATATGTAAAATTTTGAGCAATCCACCGCAAAGGAGAATCAATTACATATATCTTTCGCAAAACAAACTAAATATATATGTAAATTCTTGAGAAATCCATAGCAAGGGAAAATAAATTACATATCTATATAAAATCATAAAATACTAATATATGTAAATATGCCAGAAGAATAAAACTTACAGAAGACTGTTCAGAAAATGAAAAGTGTAATTTAAAAACTTGCACTGAAATCAATAATTATCCAACAAATATAGAAAAACAGAACCTGTATCCGCCAATGCGGATACAGGTTCTGTCAACCGAGGAGCTTTTTACAGCCTCTTTCTTTTCGTTGCATGGTTTGAACCTGTTACAGGTTTGTATATCCCATGAGTGATTCATCTACTTCTCTTGCGCAGTCTCTTCCTTCCCTGATAGCCCATACTACCAAAGACTGTCCTCTATGCATATCGCCTGCTGTAAATACATTCTCTGCGCTTGTAGCATATTTTCCACGCTCTGTTGCAACATTTGTTCTGGAATCTGTGTCTACCTGAAATGCTTTTGTTACATAATTTTCTGAACCCAGAAAACCTGCTGCAATAAGCACCAGCTGGCAGTCTGTTTCGTATTCTGAACCCTCGATTTCTACCATGTTCAGTCTGCCTGTTTTTTCATCTTTCTTTGCTTCTAATTTTACCAAAACAAGTTTGCATAAGTTTCCATCTTTATCTTTTACAAATTCTTTTACGGTTGTCTGATATACACGTGGATCCTTACCGAATACTGCAATGGCTTCTTCCTGACCATAGTCTGTCTTGCAGACTCTCGGCCATTCAGGCCATGGATTGGTTTCCAGTCTTTCATCCGGCGCCTTTGGCATCATTTCCAACTGAAGTACACTTTTTGCTCCATGACGGATGGATGTGCCAACACAGTCATTTCCTGTATCACCACCACCGATGACAACTACATCTTTGCCTTTTGCAGAGATATACGTTCCATCTTCTAATTTCCCATCATTGTCAAGCAGAGCCTTTGTCGTTGAAGTCAGAAAATCCACTGCAAAATAAATACCTTTTGCATCTCTTCCTTTTGCCACAATATCTCTGGCGTTTCTGGAACCGCAGGCAAGAACTACCTTGTCGTATTTCTTTCGTATTTCATTTGCCTTAATGTCTTTTCCTACATCCACACCGGTGACAAACTTCACACCCTCTTCTTTCATAATATTTATTTTTCTATCAATAATATGTTTTTCCAATTTCATATTAGGAATACCATACATTAAAAGCCCGCCAACCCTGTCGTCACGCTCGTAAACCGTCACACTGTGACCTCTCTTATTTAACTGGTCTGCCACTGCAAGTCCGGATGGTCCGGAACCGATAACAGCGACCTTCTTTCCGGTTCTGACACTAGGTGCTTTTGCAGCACTATATCCTTTATCATAGGCATTTTCAATAATCAGATGTTCATTGGCTCTGACAGATACCGGATCGCCGTTTAGTCCACATGTACAAGCCTTCTCACAGAGTGCAGGACAGACGCGTGATGTAAATTCCGGAAAATTATTTGTCTTATGAAGCCGGTTATATGCCTGCTCCATATTTCCCAAATATAACAAATCATTCCATTCCGGAATCAGATTATTGAGAGGACAACCTGAAACCATTCCGGAAATAACCTGACCATTCTGACAAAAAGGCACGCCACATTCCATACATCTGGCAGCCTGACATTTCTGCTTTTCCACAGATAGCGGCTCATGGAATTCATTAAAGTTTTTAATTCTTGTTTTTGGAGAAACAACCTTTGCCTCTTCTCTTTCATAATCTAAAAATCCTGTTGGTTTTCCCATTGTAATACCTCCTATCTTGTTGCTTCATAGAATGCTTCTATCTGTGCCTGTTCCGGATTCAGACCTTTTTGCTCCATTTTGGCAATGGCTTCTAACATTTTCTTGTAGTCATAAGGAATAATTTTCTTAAACTTTGGCAGATATGACTCAAAGTTATCTAAAATTTTTCTTCCCTTTACAGAGTTTGTATATTTCACATGCTCCTCAATCATTCCTTTAAGCTCGAGAACATCATATTTATTAGATAATTCTTCTGTTGAAACCAGTGATTTATTTGTCTTTCTGTATAAATCATTGTTTTCATCAAGAACATAGGCTACACCGCCACTCATACCTGCGGCAAAATTCTTTCCGACTTTACCGATAACAGCTACACATCCACCTGTCATGTACTCGCATCCGTGGTCTCCTACACCTTCCACAACTGCTGCAGCACCGGAATTTCGTACGCAGAATCTTTCTCCTGCCACACCGTTTATGTATGCTTTACCACTGGTTGCACCGTAAAATGCCACATTACCGATAATAATATTTTCATCCTGCTTAAATGTTGACCCCTTCGGTGGTTTTACAATAATCTTTCCACCCGACAAACCTTTCCCCAGATAGTCATTACTGTCTCCGGTCAATTCCATTGTCATTCCGTTCGGAATAAACGCTCCGAAACTCTGTCCGCCTGCACCATAAGCCTTAACTGTGTACATATCATCATCCAATGTATCGTAATATCTCTTTGTAATCTCTGAACCAAAAATTGTACCAAGAGACCTGTCAATATTGCTGACATTTACTTCCACTGTTGCGGCTTTTTTGCTGTCTAATGCTTTCTGTAATTTTGGAAGAATGACTGTCATATCCTTTGTTTTTTCTAATTCAAAATCATATTCATTCTTTCCGGCGTATTGTACTCTCTCCTGAACAAAATCAGTATTTAAAATTTTGCTCAAGTCAACCTCTGCTGCTTTCTTTAAGTCTACATTTTCTTTTACTTTCAGCAGGTCAGCACGACCAACCAGTTCATCTAATGTCCGCACTCCAAGTTTTGCCATATATTCACGAAGTTCCTCTGCTATAAACTTCATAAAGTTCACAACATACTCCGGTTTTCCTTTAAATCTCTTACGCAGCTCCGGATTCTGTGTTGCAACACCAACAGGGCAGGTATCAAGGTTACATACCCGCATCATAACACAACCCATGGTTACTAATGGTGCTGTGGCAAATCCGTATTCTTCTGCACCCAGCATTGCCGCAATGGCTACATCTCTGCCGCTCATTAATTTACCATCTGTCTCTACGACAACTTTATGTCTAAGGCCATTGGCAATCAATGTCTGATGCGCCTCTGCCAGTCCTAATTCCCAAGGAAGCCCCGCATTATAAATCGAATTTTCCGGAGCCGCTCCCGTACCACCATCAAAACCTGATACAAGAATAACCTGCGCTCCCGCTTTTGCAACACCTGCCGCAACTGTGCCGACACCTGCTTCCGATACCAGTTTCACGGAGATTCTGGCATCACGGTTTGCATTTTTCAAATCATAAATCAACTGTGCCAAATCTTCGATAGAATAAATATCGTGATGCGGCGGTGGTGAAATCAGACTGACACCCGGTGTTGAATATCTTGTTTTTGCTATCCAAGGGTAAACCTTCTTTCCCGGTAAATGTCCTCCTTCGCCCGGTTTTGCGCCCTGTGCCATCTTAATCTGCAGTTCTTCTGCACTTACAAGGTATCTGGATGTAACGCCAAAACGTCCGGATGCCACCTGTTTAATCTTTGAACATTTATTTAAACCGTCTTTTCCAATGGTTAATCTTTCAATGGATTCTCCACCTTCACCGGAGTTGGAACGACCGCCAATCATATTCATCGCAATCGCCATCGTCTCATGTGCCTCCTGCGAAATAGAACCATAAGACATGGCGCCGGTCTTAAACCGTTTCATAATTGACTCGGCACTTTCTACTTCATCAATGGAAATGCCGCCATCTTCCGGATAGTTAAAGTCCATCAATCCACGTAAATGAAATGGTGCCATTTCTTCATCTATCATATGGGTATACTGTTTAAACAACTGGTAATTATTTGTCCATGCAGCCTGTTGTAACGTATGAATGGTCGCCGGATTATACTTGTGCTGTTCCTTTCCGCTTCGAACCTTATGTTCTCCATTACTCTCTAACGTCAAATCTACATCAAGTCCTAATGGGTCAAAAGCCTTCGAATGCAGTTCTTCCACGCCATCCTCAATGTCCTTCATTGTAATACCCTCTACACGACTGACTGTACCGGTAAAATATTTATCAATCACTTCTTTAGAGATACCTATTGCCTCAAAAATCTGTGAACCCTGATATGACTGGATTGTTGAAATACCCATTTTTGATGCAATCTTTACAATTCCGCTCAAGACAGCCTCGTTATAATCATCAATAGCTGCGTATGGGTCTTTATTAATCAATTCTTCCTCAACCATCTGATGAATTGTCTCGTGCGCAAGATAAGGATTAATTGCACTGGCTCCATATCCCAAAAGCGTAGCAAAGTGATGTACCTCTCTTGGCTCGCCGCTTTCAAGTATCAGAGATAATGTAGTTCTCTTTTTTGTTTTGACCAGATACTGATGCACCGCTGATACCGCAAGAAGTGAAGGAATCTGTACATGATATTCATCCACTCCCCTGTCAGACAAAATAATAATATTCGCTCCATCTTTATGGGCTTTATCTACGTCCACAAAAACCTGCTCGATAGCCCTCTCAATGTCTATTCCTTTGTAATAAACAATCGGCACTACTGCTGACTTAAATCCCGGCTTATCAATATTTTTCAGTTTCAATATATCTGTATTTGTAAGTATCGGATGTCTGATTTTTAATACATTACAGTTCTCCGGCTGTTCTTCCAGAATATTTCCGTCATTACCAATATAAACTGCCGTAGACGTTACAATTTCTTCACGTATTGCATCAATAGGAGGATTTGTAACCTGTGCAAATAACTGCTTGAAATAATTAAACAATGGATGGCTTCTTTCACTTAAAACTGCTAACGGGGTATCCTTACCCATGGCTTTTGTAGCCTCAATTCCATTATTTGCCATTGGAATAATGCGTTTTAGATCCTCAAATGTATATCCGAAATTTTTCTGAAGCCTCTGGCGTTCTTCCTTTTTAAATCCATCAACTCTTACATTAGGTATATTAATATCTTTTAGGTAAACCAGATTATTGTTCAACCATTCACCGTAAGGTTTTCTGGTCGCATAGCTTTCCTTTAATTCGTCATCATCAATTAATTTTCCCTGAACCGTATCAACCAGCAGCATACGTCCGGGGCGAAGACGTTCTTTGACAACAATTTTTTCTGGTTCAATATCCAGTACACCAACTTCTGACGAAAGAATTAACTGACCATCATCTGTAATGTAATATCTTGATGGACGTAATCCGTTTCTGTCAAGAATTGCACCCATGTAATCACCATCTGAAAAAAGAATCGATGCAGGTCCATCCCAAGGCTCCATCATTGTTGCGTAATATTGATAAAAATCTCTCTTGGTCTGCGTAATGGTATCATTCTTTTCCCATGGTTCCGGAATACACATCATAACTGCAAGAGGCAGTTCTACTCCGTTCATAACCAGAAATTCCAATGTATTATCAAGCATGGCAGAATCAGAGCCATTGACATCAACCACCGGCATAACTTTTTGAAGGGAATTTTGCATATACTCACTGCTCATTGACTCTTCACGCGCCAGCATATTATCCGCATTTCCCCGAATTGTATTTATTTCACCATTATGTACTATAAATCTGTTTGGATGGGCTCTTCGCCAGCTAGGCTGTGTATTTGTTGAAAATCTCGAATGTACCAGCGCAATGGCAGACTCATAATTTTTATCCATCAGGTCTTCAAAAAACGGACCTAACTGATTTACTAAAAACATTCCTTTATAGACGATAGTTCTACTCGACATAGACACTGTATATGTACCTGCGTTACTATGTGAAAAAACTCTTCTTATAATATAAAGTTTTCTATCAAATGGCAGTCCCTTTTCTACATCCTCCGGTTTTTTAATAAAACACTGCATGATGCGCGGCATACACTCCAAAGCCTTACTTCCCAATACTTCCGGATGTACAGGTACTTCCCGCCATCCCAGAAATTCAAGTCCTTCTTTTTGCGTAATGATTTCCAGCATCTTCATTTCACGATTACGCTGCAAATCATCCTGGGGCATAAAGAACATTCCGACACCATATTCTCTCTCGTCTCCAATGTCCATTCCCAAGGATTTTGTAACTTTCCTGAAAAATTTATGTGAAATCTGCAACATAATACCAACACCGTCGCCTGTTTTCCCTTCGGCATCTTTTCCGGCACGATGCTCAAGATTTTCTACAATCTTTAATGCATTTTCTACTGTTTCATGACTCTTTTTACCTTTAATATTCACAACCGCACCAATACCACAGTTGTCATGTTCAAATCTGGAATCATATAATCCATCTTCTTCCATTTTTTTGAATAATACATTCTGTTCCATGATTCTCCTCCTTTTTTATAGTGCAAAGCAGCAGGTCTGCTTCGTTGCTGTCATATTTTCCAAAAAAAGCACTGAACATATAACTTTTCTGGTCTATTACTAATAAAAAAGGGTACAAAAAGACGAATGGTTTTACCACAGTACTCCTTTGCACCCTTTTTATTTCTACCTAATTTTATAAACTATTTTTATTTATTTGTCAAACAAAATTAAGTTTAAGTTATAATTTTCCTAATTTATTTAATTTTAACATATTTGTAATATATGAATATTAAATATTATATTAACTTAATAAGGCATTATTCCCCTAAAAAGTCTTTTATCTTTTTACTTCGTACCGGATTTCTCAATTTCCGTAAGGCTTTTGCCTCAATCTGTCTAATCCGCTCCCTTGTTACGCTGAAAATCTTTCCTACTTCTTCCAGTGTTCTGGGATGTCCGTCCCGCAAACCAAATCTGAGAATGATTACCTCACGTTCTCTGTCTTTTAAATCCTTTAATAACACATCAATATGTTCGCGAAGCATTACAGATTCTATATTTGCCTCCGGAGTAACAGTATTATTATCTGCCACGAAATCACCAAGATTGGAATCGTCCTCTTCTCCAATTGGAGTCTCCAGTGAAGCCGGCTCTCTTGCAATCTGCATGATTTCAAGAACTTTTTCCTCTGACATATCAAGCGCCTTGGCTAATTCCTTTGTAGACGGCTCATATCCTAATTCCAAAGTAAGTTTTCTCTGCATCTTTGACATTCTGTTAATTGTCTCAACCATATGAACCGGCACACGGATTGTTCTGGCATGATCTGCCAGTGCTCTGGTAACCGACTGTCTAATCCACCATGTAGCATATGTACTTAACTTATAGCCTTTTGTATAATCAAATTTTTCCACACCCTTTATAAGACCTAGATTTCCTTCCTGAACTAAGTCTAAAAAACTCATACCACGCCCTGTATATCTTTTAGCGATACTAACTACAAGACGCAAATTTGCTTCTATTAACTTTTCTTTTGCAATCGGATCACCCTCTGTCTTGCGCTTTGCAAGCTCCAGTTCTTCCTCTGCTGTCAACAAAGCTACTGTACCGATTTCTTTCAGGTACATACGCACCGGATCTTCTGTTCCCACACCCTCGAGCAAATCTACGGCATCTAATTCTACCGTTTCTTCTTCATCATTATCAAAATTCTCGTCTGTGGAATCCAGTAATTCCTCTTCGTCCGCTGCAACAGAAGCAATGTCTTCATCTGTAGGCTCAACAACATCGGTGACTAAATCAACTTTAATCTCCACCATTTTTTCGCCATCTTCATTATACATTGCCTCGTCTTCGGCATCTGTACCATCAGAATCTGCCTCATCTTCAGATAATACTACAGCAACACCTTTTGCCTGAATTTTTGAAAACAAAGTCGTCTCCTGCTTCGCAGTCAGACTGTCTTCTGCAAAAAATTCCTTGATTTCATCTGTAGTCAACTGACCGTCCCTGCTCTGTCCAATTCCAACTAATTCTTCAATTTTCTGATTAAAATCTTGTTGTTTCAATACAGCATCCTTTCTAAAATCGAAACCTGAGTTTCTTTTTAAGTATCTGTCGGTCCAACATATATTATACACAAAAAATAGCCGGTGTAAACCGACTATTTTAAAAAAATGTGCTATTTTGTTGAAAATCACTATATATTATCATTTTTTAGTAACAGCGAAACGTTTCTATTTTTCTAGGACGACTTCTTGTGCTGATAACCCGACGGATTGACATGAACTGTACAATGTTTTACATCCTCAAATTGGTTTTCAATACTGTCATGTACCGTTTCTGCTATTTCATGGGAGCTGCTTAAATTCAAATTGCCATCCGCACTAATTTCCACATCCACGTATATTTTTGTGCCGAACATTCTGGTCTTTAATAAATCCAGTCCCTCTACGCCTTCTGTTTGTAAAATCAACGCTTTTATTTTATCAACTGTTTCCTCATCACAGGCTTTATCAACCATTTTATCAACAGCCTCTTTTACAATATCATAGGATACTTTGATAATAACCAATCCGATTACACATGCTATAATAGGATCCAGTATCTTTACTCCCAGCATTGCTCCGGATACACCAATCAAACTGCCAATGGACGACAATGCATCCGACCTATGGTGCCATGCTTCTGCACGCAATGCATCCGAATTGATTTTATCTGCGGATATTTTGGTATACCAGTACATTCCTTCCTTTACAACAATAGAAACGATTGCAACGATTAAGGCAACCGTTCCGGGAGTGCTGATGTTTGCTCCGCTTATAACTTTTTTAATTCCTTCATATATAAGAAGGGCTCCTGTGGTAAACAAGATGGCTCCAAGGGCAAGGGATGCCAGACATTCCAACCGGTCATGTCCGTATGGATGGTCGCTGTCTTCTTTTTTTTGTGACATTTTTACACCAATAATTACAATAAACGAGCCAAACACATCCGATAAAGAATGAATTGCATCTGACAGCATCGCCATCGACCTTCCAAAAATACCTGCTAGCAGTTTTAACAAACTTAATATTATGTTTAAAATAATACTAACTGACGAAACTTTAACCGCCGTCTTTACTACATTCTGATTATCCATACTATCTTCTTATCCAATTCTATATAAACTTTTACTATATAGATATGTTCCTTATATATTACTGTTCTAAATCGTCAGGGGACACTATTGGTGACCATCCGTCATTTTCTCCCGGATATGCCTCCTTCTTATTCTTTTTCGTCTTACCCTTCTTTGTTGTTTCCTCATATATCTCTACATCCTTAAAAGGATCTTTGTCATTATCCTTTTTTTCTGTAACCTGTTCAAATGTAGGCAATTCTTCGTCAGATTTATTTGCTTTATCTTTGTCCGACTTTTTATCTGCTGCCTGTGTTGCAGTTTCTGATGTTACATTTTCCTTGTTAAGGGTAGTTGTCTCGTTATTTGTAACTCCCTTATTAAACATAACGACACTGACAATAATAATTAATACAATCAAAACTGCTATTGCTGCAATCCCTGCAATCTTCTTTGTTTTCTTATCCATTTTTTATTTCTTCCTCCAATTCTTTTATAATTGCTGCCAATGCATGTTCCTGATTTGAAACAGTCACCCTGTCGGCTGCTTCCTTGACAGAGTCAATAGCATTATCCACAGCATAACCTATGTCCGAGTATTCCAATAAGGTTATATCGTTTTCGAAATCGCCGACACCCACTGTCGTATGTATGTGCCTTCCAAGATGCTCTTTCAAATACCGGACTGCCACACCCTTTCCACTGTCAATACTCTGTATCTCCAAACCTTCCTGCCAACTGGTGTCAAACCGAAACCTGTCTCCATATTTTTGTTTTAAGTCCTTCTGTAATTTTACAGTGTTATCAGCCGAAGAAGTAATTACCATCTTTAACATTTCATTTGGAAATTGTTCGAGTGTTTTCTCCAGACTTCCATCATCCAAAGTGTGTTCGGAAGGATTGTAACCGACGCTGCCAAAGCTGCCATCTTTTAACACTCCATTCATCCAAAAGCCCCAGACATCAGGATAATTTTCTAATACATAAGACAGTATATGATAACAATCCTTTGTGCGTATACTCCATTTATTAATTAATGCCTGTTTTTCCGTATCATACAACAATGTTCCATTCAACGAAACCATAGGAGCATTCATCTGTATCTTATCCTTAAACAGCTCCGCATGGTCAGGAAACCGTCCGGTCGCCAATGTAAACAATCCGCCTTGGGCTTGGAAATGTTTAATTGCCTGTGCATTTTCATCTGACACCTTTCCGGGCTCATATGTTAATGTTCCATCACAGTCTGTACAAATCAAATATCCTGTAAATTTCCCCATATATTTCTCCTCATTCTACATTAAACATAATTCTACAATAATACCATTTATTTTTCAATATTGTTTTGTATCCAGGTACCTTCAACAGCGCTATATCGCGCCATGTCAATTAATTTATTAAAAAAAAGAAGGAACAAATCAAATGAGCGTTCCTTCTTCTTATTTTTTAGAGATAATACTTTTATCCTACTTTTTTGGGATTTATTAATATAGAAAGAATCCATACAATCAAACCACATAGTACAATCACTACGCCTAAAGCTGCATCATTCAAACTTAAATTGAAAAAATTTTTCCCATCAGCTGCACGAAAAATTCCATCTACCATCCACATAAGCGTTGCGCCCCAATACATTAAGGTCAGCATACCCAAATTGTATTTTCGTGCATTACCGCATAAATACCATATCATAGCTGATATGCCTGCAGCCAATGCTGTAATAATTAAACACATATGATTGTCTCCTTAAAATGCTGTCTCTTCTATCGCATCTTCCTTACGGTTTTTCATCTTTCCATTTTCTTTGATTTTGACAGCAGCCACGATTGCTACCCACACTACTGTAACCAAAACTGCCATAGATGTTCCTACGGTGGCTATTTCTCCCAGCATTTTTTGGGTATCCTCCGCGCTTCCCATAGCAGTTAAAAATGGTGCCCAAGGTACAATTTCACCATGCCAGATATGTTCAATCAGCAATAAGAAACTTCCTCCCCACAAAAGATTTGTAAGCCATCCAAGTTTTTTGCTGAATTTAATTGTTTTTTCTTCTTTTGCCTCCGGAATCTGCTTTGCATCAATACTTGCACATTCCCTTTTCTGTTCTTTTTTCTCAATTATTTTCTTTGCAACTGTTGCGATAACCGCTTCAGTGGCAGGCGCTATAAAACATGCCATAATAAACCTCCCAGAATGAATTCTACATACTATTATATAAGATTTATTTTTTATCTGCAATGAGTTAATAAAAATATATTTTTTAATTATAATGTTTTGCCTGTGTGTTATACATATTAGCATAAAATCCATTCGGAATATTCATTAATTCATCATGACTTCCATCCTCAATAATCTTTCCACCGTCAAATACAATAATTCTATCGCAAAATCTACAGGAAGATAACCGGTGAGAAATATACACTGCTGTCTTTCCTCCTACCAGACTGTCAAAATGCTGATATACTTCATACTCTGCAACCGGATCAAGAGCAGCCGTTGGTTCATCTAAAATTACCACCGGTGAATCTTTATACAACGCCCGAACGATAGAAAGTTTCTGCGCCTGCCCTCCTGACGGCTCAATTCCGGACTTGTCAAACATTTTATAAAGATTTGTCCCATCTTTCTTTTCTAACGAATTAACCCATTCATCCAGTTCTATGAGGTTATATAATTTCCATAGTTTATCATCTATTCCAATATCATCAGAATGTTCCAATGCTATATTTTCTCTAATGGTAAATGCCAATAATTTATAGTCCTGGAATACAACGGACAAAAGTTTAATATATTCTGCATACTCATATTGATTGATATTAACACCGTTCAACAGTATCTCACCTTCAGTTACATTGTAGAGTCTGCAAAGCAATTTAATAAAGGTTGTTTTTCCGGCGCCGTTCTGTCCGACAATGGATAAATGTTCTCCTCCATGAATTGTTGTGCTGATATTTTTTAATATATAGACATCTGTATTTGGATATTTAAAGCTGACATTCCGAAACTCTATCGTCGGAGCCTCTATAATGTCCGGAAGCTTCATAGAAGATTCTTTTTCCTTTTTCTCCTCTTCACTAACCATATCCATATACTCTAGAAAATATTTGAGAACTGAAGATGTATATCTTAACTGGAATACGCCTTGAGATACATTTTGCATTGATTCTTTAAACTGAATGGTAGACTGCACCAGACTGCTGAAATCACCAATGGTTACTTTCTTTAGCAGGGTATTCATTCCCAAAATAATATAAATGCTGATATTACAGATTTGCGTTACCGAAACATCCACTTTGCGATATTTCCACTGCTTCAGCATATATTTTTTGGCCACTTCATAGATATTTTTTCCCATTGCCTCCTGATTTTTTAAAATCATCTTTGGCGCATCATATATTCTAATATCTTTTGCATACTGACTTCCTGTAAGATTGTCCATATAATAATCCTGTTCTCTTGTCTGGTCAGCATAAATTCCATAATATGTTTCTCCAATTTTTGTATTTTTCATGGTCATTATAGTGTTTATTACAAAGCTGACTGTTATTGGTATTAACAGTATATAAGAACAGTGGACAACCAGATAAAATACTCCTGCCAATACAAAAATGTTAGAAATAACATTTACCAGACCATCTGTAATTCCCTGAACCAGATTGGTCTCCTCAAATGCTCTCTCCGCTCTCTTGATTTTGTCCAGCATTTGTGAGTTTTCAGTGTATTCAAACTTCATTTTCATGGTGCTGATACTTAATTTCATATGTATAATCCTGTCAAACTGGTCATTGCAGTAATATTGTTTTTCATCGGCAAATTTTTGTATAATCCGATGTAATAAAGTACCGATACAAATAAACGCTGCCCAGAAAACAATTTTTTGCATGTCCCGGTTTTCATCATATGCAATCTCATTAATGAGATATTTGGTGCCTATAATGGTAATAAATGGTCCAATACTATTTACCACAATGCCGAGGATGATGTAAAAATAATATAAGGGGATTTCTTTCCATGCAAATAATCCAAAATATTTTATACAACCGGCAATATCCTTCATTTGTCTTTTTATATTTTTAAACATCTGCCTCACTCCCCTCTGTGTAATACTGCGCCTGAACATGATACATATGGGCATACTTGCCTGCTTTCTCCATCAATTCGTCATGGGTACCCAGCTCTGCAACTGCCCCATCTTCAAATAAGACAATCTGGTCGCAAAAACGGGTACTGGACAATCTGTGAGAAATAAATATAGAAGTTTTTCCCTCAACCATCTTATTAAATTCCTGATACATTTTATCTTCTGCCAATGCATCCAGCGCCGCTGTAGGTTCATCCAGTACGATAACACTTCTGTCCTGATACAGCGCTCTCGCCATAGCCAGACGCTGTCTTTCTCCTCCCGACAGGTCAATGCCTTTTACGTCAAAAATTTTCAATAACTGGGTTTCTACTCCCTTTTCAAGTTTTTCTATTTTTTTATCTAAACCACTTCTCTCTAATGCATAATTCACAATATCCATGTCGGTATCTTCACGCTCTCTCATAGATACATTCTCCCAAATAGGATAAGAGAACACTTCAACATTTTGAAACACCGGTGCAAAAATTTTCTGATAGGCTGTTCTATCATACATTTTTACATCTGTTCCATTTAAAAGGATTCTTCCTTTTGTCGGTTCATAAAGCCGCATTAACAATTTGGTCAATGTAGTCTTTCCTGCGCCGTTGATACCTACAATAGCCAGTTTCATCCCGGCTTTAATGGTCAAATTCAAATTTTTTAACACGAATTTTTCATGCCCTGGATATCGGAAAGAAACATTTTCAAATGTAAACTCATACCCTTCTAAATGAATATCTGTAATTGTTCCTTCCTTCTTTTCTGCATCCGGTTCGTCTTCCTTCCAATCCATAAACGTTCTGAAATCGTCCATTTGCATCTTGTTCATATTCATCCAAACCAGATTTGCAAACAAATCGGAGGTAGCTACAGAAAAAGTTTCCACAAGACCTATGTATAATACAAAATCAGAAATACTCATTCCCCGCTCAAAAACCATATAAATCAGGGCGGAATAGAGGAGGACATTTTGAATCAACCGGTAAGTACTCATCCGGACTTCGCTCATAATCCATCCATTGTGATGCCAATTACATGCTTTGAAAAATACAGTATTAATATCCTTCCAGATTTTCTCAATCCAGTTTGCCATACCAAACAACCGTATATCCTTGGCGAAATTAAAATCTCTTGTGGTCTGCGCCAGATAATAGTGCTTGCGCCAATTTCCTTCCATGACATCCCTGAATTCTCTTTTTCCCCATTCCATCGTATTATTAAATTCCTTATATCTGATAAAAGACAGTAAAGCAAGAACCACTACTAGCAGTGGATGAATAAATACAATGGCAGCTCCTGCCAGAACCGTTGTCAGAAAGTGACTTGTAGCGTCTTTCATTCGCATACAGTACCCGTGAAATCCTGCCCCGTAATATAATGCGCGTTTTGCTCTGTTGGTTAAATCCAGAAAATCGGGATTTTCCATATTTTTAAAATCTGTTGTAAAAACTTTATTTAGATAAGAACCCATCAGCTTATATTGAACTTTGTCAAATCCGTAATCACCTGTTACGTCTAATTTTTGAATAATCAGCCCCATAACAAGCATAATCACTCCTACCAAAGATAAAACAATAATCATCTTTTTCACTGTGACACCCATGGAAACCATTTCCAATGCAATTTTAGGTAAATAGACGCCAATCAGCATATTCAATGCCGAAAAGATACCAAATGCCAGTATCACAATAATAAATACTTTATTATATTTCCATGATGTTTTGATGGCATAGATAAAATTATTAATCATACCATATTTATGTGATTGGATTCCCTGAAATTCTTTTTCTTCTTTCTTCCTATCAAACAATTTCCTGATTTTACTTAAAATGTTCTTCATAACTTCTCCTTATCATTATTTATCCATTTTCATATTATCAGATATGATTCTTTCATACTACTCTTTAAATGGCTTTTCTCCCAATTCCTTCAGTAATTGATTTACCTCACAAACCTTACAGACGCCTGCATCTAAAGCATACACCACTGTAAGATCCCGCTGACTGTTTGACGAAAAACTATACCCTGATACCTTAAGTAATTCTCTTGCCTCCCTTGAATTTAATTTTAAACAAATACAAACAGCCAGCGCAGTATCTTTTGAAGGATGATAGTTGCAGTCGGCAATAAATTTCGATATCAGTTTTCTGTCTATTCCTGCGTTTTCGCTCAGCTCACTGGTGCTGATATTATTTTTATATAAATATTCATTAACAATATTTCCAAACTTTCTTCTGTCGAGATTTTGATGAATAAATTCTGACAAACCTTCGCAATCATATTTTGTATGACTCATTTTTCTGTTCCTCTCCTGTGTTTTGTACAATAATCCGTTTGCTTTTTAAAGCCTGTTTTGGCAAAGAAAAAGCGATTTAGGGATAATCCTAAATCGCATAATATACATCTATACTGCACGATTTATTCGTGCCAAAAATCTGTCAGAAAGCCTCATCCGACAATGTCAGCCTCCCGGAGTTACAAAATGGCACGCACCCTATCTGTCTTGCGAACATATTTCCTGTATGCTTCAAATCACATTTTACAATATAAAAATGTTTCGTATCATTGGCTGATAAAGCTCGCATTTTGTATTCTCCTTTCTACATTATTTACATCTCATGGAAAAAGTATAACACACCCTTTTCATGATAACAATCCAAAATATGAATTGTCGCTTTGAAAGCGAAAAAAGGCTTTTCTGCTTATTCATAAAATATATTTCTTATAGCAAACCTTTTTTGCACACTGCATATAATATATTAAAAACTATGGATTTCACAATGATGAACTGCAAACAAAATTTTTTAGATATTATACAATATTCTTATCCTGATGCCTACGCTAATATCTATGGAAACGACCAGTATCCATGTCTAAAAGGAATGGCTCGATTCTATAGCACCTCATATGGCGGAACCCTTGTGGAGGTAGAAGTATATAATCTTCCTCTTTTGTCAGACACTTCTCCAAGTTCCTTCTATGGTATGCATATACATGAAAACGGAGACTGTACTCCGCCTTTCGACAAGACCGGCGACCATTATAATCCATGTAATACCCCTCACCCTATGCACGCCGGCGATATGCCTGCGCTTCTGGGAAATAATGGATATGCTTACTCTGTATTCTACACAGAACGGTATCAGCCGGACAATATCATCGGACGTTCCATTATTATTCATTCACATGCAGATGATTATATGACAGAGCCTTCGGGTAATTCGGGCAAAAAAATTGGCTGCGGAATAATTAAGAGGTATTGTAGGTAACACTACAATACCTCTTTATCATTTACTGTTTATGATATTTTCTATCGTTCTGTTCATATTTTGGTTCACAAGTCAGCTGAATCCCCAGCTTTTTTATAGTCTTTTCATCAATAGATGATAAAAGAACCGTGGAATGTGCATCACAGCCTTTTAAAAGCGGTATCTGTTTCATCGCATGTTTGGCGTTCTCATTATGGGAGGCTGTAGCTGACAATGCAATCAGTATTTCATCTGTATGAAGCCTTGGGTTTTTACTTCCCAGATAATTGGTTTTTAATGTCTGTATCGGCTCAATCGCCTCCGGAGTAATCAGTTTAATATCATCATCAATATTTCCAAGAGATTTCAATGCATTTAAAAGCGCTGCTGCCGAAGCGCCCAACAAATCTGTCGTACGTCCGGTTACAATTTTTCCATCAGGAAGTTCTATTGCGGTTGCCGGCTTGTTCTCTGTTTTCTTTTCTTTTTCAATGGCAGCTACTGCAACAGCCCTATCCTTCAATGTAATGCCTGCCTGTTTCATTAAAATTTCCAGCTTGGATATGTTATCCTTTGTCGTTCCCTTACGCCTTTTTTCACAAAGAGCTTTGTAATACCTGCGGATAATTTCCTGCTTTGAGGCTTTACAGCATACTTCGTCATCAAAAATACAATTTCCTGCCATATTTACACCCATATCGGTTGGTGATTTGTATGGACTTTCCCCAAAAATCAATTCAAACATTGCATTGACCACAGGAAAAATTTCAATATCTCTATTATAATTAACACTGGTCTTTCCATATGCTGAAAGATGGAAAGAATCAATCATGTTGACATCATTTAAATCTGCTGTAGCTGCTTCGTAGGCAAGATTAACCGGATGTTCAAGCGGTATATTCCAGATAGGAAAAGTTTCAAACTTGGCGTATCCTGCATCTACTCCTCTTTTATGTTCATGGTATAACTGGGAAAGACACGTAGCCATTTTTCCACTGCCCGGACCCGGTGCAGTAATGACAACCAGCGGTCTTTCTGTCTCAATATAATCGTTTTTCCCATATCCCTCGTCACTTACAATATAATTTACATCACTTGGGTATCCCGGTATTTTATAATGTCTGTATGACTTAATTCCCAAGGACTCTAATCTCTTCTGAAACAACTCTGCTGCAGGCTGTCCGGCAAACTTTGTTAGGCAGACACTTCCCACAAACAATCCAACAGACTGAAACTCATCAATTAACCTTAAAACATCCATGTCATAGGTTATGCCATAGTCGCCTCGTACCTTGTTTTCCTCAATATGCTCTGCATTGATTACAATAACAATTTCTGCTTTATCTTTTAGCTGCAACAGCATCTGTAGTTTTGAATCCGGCTCAAATCCCGGCAGCACTCTGGATGCGTGATAGTCATCAAACAATTTTCCGCCAAACTCAAGATAAAGTTTATTTCCAAACTGTGCAATTCTTTCATTAATATGCTCTGACTGCATTTTTAAGTATTTTTCGTTATCAAATCCTTTTTTCAATTTTACTAACCTCATTCGTATATTTTTAATATCTTTTTTACTGCTCGCCCTGTAAAACATTCATCATTGCAGGAATTAACTGTTTCTTTCTGGATACGATTCCCTGCAGGACACATGCGCCATCCTCAATATTCATGCCAAAAGCATTTCGGATAACATCCGCCGTACCTTCGCCATAACAAATCAAGTCCGTGGATTCGTCTAATATATTCGTAAGCATAAAGAATACCATCTGTACGCCATGTTTCCCACATTCATACTGGAGGTGAGGAACCAGCCGTTCCTTAATCATCTGTAATTCGTCCGATGCCATGGAACTAATCTGTCCCACACCAAAAACAACGTCTCCGGCAATAAATTTCTTAAAGTCCTGATAGAAAATTTCCTCTGTCGTCTTTTCCGACAAATTGCTTCCTGCTTTAAACATATCTGCTGCAAATTTTTCTATGTCTATTTCTGCAATGCCTGCCATTTCCCTCGCTACCATCTGGTCTAATGATGTACAGGTAGGGGAACGAAACAACAATGTATCCGAAAGAATTGCCGCGCATAACAATCCCGCAATATCCTTTGGAACTTCTACACCCTTTTCCTGATACATCTGTCGCACAATAGTCGCCGTACAGCCTACCGGCTGATTTCTGAAAATAATTGGATTTTTCGTTTCGATTGTGCCAATTCTATGATGATCCACAATTTCAATAATATCTGCCTGCTCAATATTGTCTACAGCCTGCGACAATTCATTATGATCCACCAGAATAACTCTCTTTTTTTCAATATTTAAAAAGTTTCTGCGGGATACTGTTCCTACATATTTCCCATTTTTATCCAAAATCGGAAAGTTTCTAATCCTTGTCTTTCCCATAACAGTTTTTATTTTATCTGTAAAATCATCCATATGAAACGTAATCAGATTTTCCGACACCATAAGTGCCCTGACCGGCATACTCTGTTCAATCAATCTGGCTATCGCAAAGGAATCATGGGAAGTTGAGATTATAACGGTATTCTTTTCCCGCGCACAGCTTTTAACACTATCAGAAACCGGAACATCCATTCCAATTACAATGCAGCTTGCCTGCATTTCTATCGCGTTTAACTGGTCTTCCTGCCTGTCGCCAAGAATAACCAAATCGCCCGGTTCAATATATTTCTGTACAAGAAGGGGATTTGCTGCCCCAATCAATACCTTTCCTTTAAAAAATACGGAATTTTCATCTCCTACTAATATTTTACCATCCAGCGTCTCTGCAATATGTTTAAAGGGAGTATGCGCCTCGGACAAAGATGACGGATTATGCTGCATCATATTATTGGTAATATCTGACATGGAGATAATGCCTTCGAGATTATTTTCATCATCTGTCATCGGTAATGTAATTGCATTGTTTTTCTGCATAAATTCCCATGCTTTTTTCACGGTAATCTCTTTTGACATTCCCGGCAGATGCCTGATTTCCATATCTTTCACCTGTGTTCCCACATTTGGCATATAAGCCGGAGTCTGGGCGTTAAAATATTTTAAAACATATTCTGTCTCTTCATTAATCTGTCCTGCCCTTTTTGGTATATATTTTCCTTCTTCTGTGTTGTTTTTCAAATATGCCAATGCAATGGCTGAACATATGGAGTCTGTATCGGGATTTTTATGCCCAATAATGTAACTTCTTTTCTGCATTCAACTTCTCCTTTTTATTTTTGAACAAACTTATTTTTATAATAGCATTTTTTTATTACACAAACAATAAAAAAGGACAACACAACAGGAATTTTTAATAGTAAAGATAGAATAATGCAATTTCCTGATAACAAAAAAACGGAGTGTAAAAAGTTTTTTTGGGGGGGGATACATGATGGTGGGAAGGAATTACATATATTTTGAGGAAAACAAGTCAAATATATATGTAAATTCTTGGGAATCCATGATGGGTGAGGAAGAAATTACATGTATTTTGGGGAAAACAAATCAAATATATATGTAAATCTGTGGGAAATCCCTAACCTGTGAGAATCAATTACATATTTGCTTTGCAGAACAAACCAAATTTATATGTAAATTCTTGAAAAATCCATGATGGGCGAGAATCAATTACATATATTTTGGGGAAAACAAATCAAATATATATGTAAATTTTTTCAAAATCCATAGCAAGTGAAAATATATTACATATCTATATAAAATTATAAAATACTAATATATGTAAATTATAAATATAGAATGACAAAACCTGCCTCCGCATTAGCGGAGGCAGGTTCTGTCAACCAGGGACTTTTTACAGTCCCGATTTTTCTCTATCTGTTATAACCGGATTTGCGGTTATACTTCACGTAATTTTTTTCTCTGTATCTTTCCATTCGAGGTTCTCGGTATTTCATCAATAATCTCAATCTTTGTAGGAACTCTGGATGCCTCCAAATTTTCTTTCAGGTAAGTCATATATTCCTTTTTATCAAAGCCGGAGTCTTCTACCTGAATAAACAGTTTCGGCACCTGTCCGCATACCTTATCTTCAGCCGCTACACAGGCACAATCAGCCACGCCCTCATATGCATTGGCTACTGTTTCTATTTCCTCCGGAGAAATTTTGATGCCTTTATAGTTAATAACATCATCTGCCCTGCCGAATACATAGACTTTTCCGGTTTCATCAATATATCCTAAATCTGTCGTATATATAATACCGTCAATAACGGTTTCCCTCGTCAGTTCCGGACTGTTAAAATATCCTTCCATCATCATATCACCGCTGATAGCCAAAAGACCAAGATTGTCCGGTGAGCTATGAATGACATTCTTATTCTCATCTGTTACTATAAACTTTGCATGTCTGCTAGGGTATCCGATACATTTGGAAAAATCCTCTTTGTTAAAATCATATGCACAGCTTCTTCCAGCCTCCGTGGAACCATAAAAATTATATAACCTTGTTTTTGGAAAAAGAACTTTTAATTCTTCTTTCAACTCATCATCCAAAACAGCAGTTCCTAATTCAATATAATCGAACTGATTACTATACTGTTCCAGGGCTTTCTTTGCAATCTTAACTAAAAGTTTTCCAAGAGTAGGTGAAATATCCATCGCATTGACATGATAGGTATCAATCATTTTAAAGAAACCACCGATATTAGTAATACCGTCAATAATAGCAACACAGCTTCCGTTAATCAGATTCGCATAGCATGTCCTTAATCCATGCGAATGACTCAACGGCATAGGAATAATTTCCACCGTATTTTCGTCCATCTCTGTACCATAAATAATATTTTCCGATACAGCCACATTTGCTCTATGAGAAAGAACAATCCCTTTTGGTTTTCCGGTAGTTCCCGTCGAGTAAAGAATCTCTGCCAAATCCTCTGCATCCGGCATAGACTCCACATCTTCTTTGACAGGCATCTCCTCTGTAAAAATCGTATCAATAGCATACCACTTGCCGATAGCAGAATAATCCGTCTGCCCGATAATACATTTTGCCTTTGTCTCTGTGTATATTTCAATCACTCTTGCGTCTACTGCTTTCTTTTCCACCGGTACAAATATTGCGCCAAGCATTTCGCAGGCAAAATCCAATAAGAGATATTGTATGTCCTGACTACATTCAATGACAACATAATCATCCTTGCAAATTTGAAGCTGTGACAGTGCAGCTGCCGTTTGTTTTATTTTTTTATAAAACTCACTATATGTGTAATGGTTCTTTACATCAATGACGGCAAGTTTTTCTTTCAAATCCACATTGTGCTGTTTAATTGCTTCTAAAACTGAACTATACATATTTCTCCACCAATTCTGCCATTGCTTTAATAGAATTAAAATTCTCCGGTATAATCTCCTCATACGGAATATATACATCAAACTCATCTGTAAACTCGGATATAATGCTGATAAGTGTAACGGAATCCAATACACCATCATCAATTAATGTTGTAGAAGTATAATCAATACTATCATCTACCCTTTTACAAATTTCTAAAATCTTTTCTTCCATTTTTAATTCCTCCATTATTTTATGGTTTATTTAATATTCGCCGTAGGCAAAACCACTGGCGTCAAATCCCGGACCATAGATAGCCAATACTGCTACCACAACAATTGCTGTAATATAAATGCACCATCTGACCGGCAACGGTATTGCCGCAATCGCCTCTCTGATTTTTGCGCCTTTTTCATGCGCCAAATCAATCAACAGCATAATAAGCATTCCAATAACTGCAATATAAAAATCTCTTCTGTCTAATCCATGGGTAAACAAACTTTCATCAAATAATACCCACAATCTGTGTTCGGCAAACATGCTTCTCCAAATCGCCACAAAGCCTGCCAGCCCTCCTGCTGCGGTGAAGCATTTACCAATTACAAATATAGCATATGTTCGGATATACTGCCAATATCTAAAATAATTTTTCGTCTCATCAATACGAAGCACTTTTCCTACTTTCTTCATAATAAATGAAGTCTCATTAGACAGAGTCATCATTGCGCACCAATATAATCCCCACATAAGGTAATCGACACCTGTCCCATGCCACAGACCTGTAAATATCCATACAGATACCAGTGGTATAAAAGAATTAATAAATGACGACAGCCATTTCAGTTTCTTTTTCTTTAATGTTCTTACCAGCTTCATAAATTTTGGACTCATGGCAATCGGCAGATAAATATACGACTTTGTCCATCCGCTTAGAGTCATATGCCATCTGGTCCAAAATTCAGTAGCGGATTTTGCAAAAAACGGTTGACGGAAATTTTCTTCCATCTCTATTCCAATTACCTGTGATGCCCCGATAACAATATCCATACATCCACTAAAATCTGCATACAACTGCATTCCGCTAAACACTACAGCCAGAAATACTTCCACTCCAGCGTAATTTGCCAGATTACCAAACACTGCATCTGTATATATAATGAGCCTGTCAGCAATGACCATTTTTTTGATGTAGCCCCACAGCATTCTTTGTAATCCAAAGCACACTCTAGTGTAATCAAATTTCGGAATATTATTTATCTGCTTTAATAACTTGTCATACTTGCTGATAGGTCCCTGCACAATGTGTGGAAAATATGTCATGACCACCAGCAGATTCAGAAAATTATATGTCGGTTTTGTCTTTCTCCAATAAATGTCCGCCAGATAACCTACTGCTGACAACGTATAATAGGAAATACCCAGTGGGACAATAATTCCCATTCCGGTAAACCATTGTTTGAAAGAATCTACTGACGGCATTCCCTTAAATTTACCTATTTTTACATAAATCCACAATCCTAAAATAAGCACCAGCGCCAGCCATAAAAATATCTTTGTAATTCTTTTGTATTTACCTAAAAAAGCAACCTGTTCTTTTGGCTTTAGTTCTATTCCTTCTTTAGCTTTTTCATATCTTTTATATACCATTCCCATAAGAAGGGATGTGATATATACGATAAGCGCCGTGCCCAAAATAATAAACAAAGCTGCCTTGCCGGAAAGAATATAGAAAAAGATATTTCCAATTAGTATCCATACTTTTCTAATGGGTTTAAATTTCACCAAAAAGAATACAGTGAAAAATACTGCTAAAAAGACCAAAAATCTAATCTGATTATATGACATTGCATATTCTGTTGTTGATAACATTTCAGTGAATAAATCCCATAACCTTTGTAATAATGCCATCTTTTCTTCTCCTAATAATTCTCTACTACCCAGTTTCTATAAGTCTTAAACATAAACAGTTCTAATTTTCTTTCATTACTTCTCCACCATTGTTTCTCCGGATAATGCGTATTGAAAGAAACACTGTCTACCATGCAGCCCGACTCTTTATCATACAATACAATATTCAGCCCTACGCCGTTTACAGCATATTTTCTGTCCAAAACATTAACCGCCGCACCGCTCTCTTCACTCTTTCCATTGCTATACACAGTGGCAACATTGCCATCTGCTAATGAACGCTGGTAAGTAATTGGAGCTGCATCTGCTTTTTCATATATTAATTTTCCACCGTCTATTACTGCTACATATGAATTTCCATATTTCGATTTGTCTAATCTGATTTGGCATCCTAACTGTTGCAGCTGGCGAAGATCCTTATCCTGTAATCCCGCTGTCACATCTCCTCGTCCGCAAATAAAAATCTGAAGATTTTTCTTATTTGCATTGATAAGTGATAAATACTTATTAAAATCGATTTCCATATCATATTTCAACATATTATTATAATACTTGTCGTAATACTTTACAGATGTTTCAAACTGACTGTTTTTCCCTCTGCCTTTTATTCCATATTTTTTTGTAATAAAGTCGCACAGGTATTTGGTCGTCTTCTTCACGCCACTGGCATTTACATGATTTCCGTCTGCCATGTCCCTGCTGTAATCGATAACCTTACCATCCGGCTGACACATATTTACAAAGTCCAGATTATAATCTTTTGCAACTTTCTCTGCCAGCTCTTTTTTTGCAGTATTCCATCGATTTGTCGGCGTGGTCGTCAAAACCAGCTTGATATTATTTTCATCGCACAGTTTTTTAATTTTCAGGAAAAAATTCATGTTGTTTTCTCGAATACTAATCTGCGCATTAGGATCTTTGGCAACTTTTCTTGCAAGTTTTTTGTCAAAAGCCTCCATATCAAATTTAATATTCGTAATATAAGAACGTATCACCTGTCCTTTTAAATAGGTTACAGGGGAACCTACATAATCAAATTCTTCTTCGTTGATTTCTTTCCATCTGTCATGGTAATAATATATCGGACAAAGTGCCTCACCGATAGAAAACAGTTCGAAATCGTCATTATATCGGGCATAAGAATCCGCCATCCAGACTTTGTTCACGGATAGTGGCATACTGTCCATACTATAGCGGTATTTTGCTATATTAATATTTGCCTTTTTATAATACAAACCTGATACTTCGAAAATAACTACCTCTGGAGACTGCTTTTTTAATGCTTCCTTCAGCAGAAAATAGGATACTTCTATCGGCTGCTTGGCAGTGCTTAAATTAAATGAAGTAATCCCGGTCTGTTTGTAACATTCCACAGGTGAAAATCCCATGGTAGTATGACTGGAACCTAAAACAATTATCTGCGCCGAATTTTTATCCATCTTATAATATTCATTCATGGAAAGATTCGGCTCCATTTCATGCTCATACTGTAAGATATTGGATACTACTCCCAAGCACGCAAAACATACTATTAAAAATAATACTGCCTTTACAATATTTCCTATCTTTTTCATATGTTCTCACTTTCTTCTTATTAAATAATTATTCTATCCATAACAGGAATTTTTTATATTATGTGGAAAATTTATTCTATATATAATATCTTATATCAACTAAAAATACAATACATAAACCTTGTAATACTGAAACGATGTCTTATCCTGTATTGCCATTTTTACAAAACTCTCCTGCTATATCATGCAGTAAGAATTTGATATAATTTCGATATAATATTCATATTTTTATATATGATACGGAAAAATCTTTACTTTTAGATTATATCTTTGCGTTCTGGTTATGGAGATTATACTTTTCATATTCTTTATTTTTGTACATTTTGGTTAATATATTCCTTGACGTTTTTATAATTTACAACATGCGTTGTTGTACTTTTTTGTTTATCCCGTCTGCAAAACATACATATAATTAACGATTCCTTCCAATACTTTTCTCTGCATAAAAATAAGACTAACACCCGAACCAGACGTTAGTCTTATTACTTGAATTATTTAATTTAGCGTTTGAAGAATCCACCAATTTTTTCAAAAGCTTTTTGTGCCGAAGTTGGATTGACCAATTTTTCTCTTTGTTTATCAATTGTCAGTTTAAATGTTCTGCTTGCTATTGCCAATGCTCTAAATACTTCTATTGATTACCTTCTATCCGACCAATATGAAAATTCTTCTTTAGCTTTAGATAATGAAATACTGCGTGCAATTACAAACTGTGATAATGAGAAAAAAGAAAAAATTTTGAAGATTATAGAAATTATTTAAATTCATCTGTATAACTATATTAAAAAACTCCTGCATACCATATCAGTATACAGGAGTTTTTTATTTTACAATCTTTACCAATTCTACTAAATCCGCTTGAGAGAAAATTTTAAATTTCTTGTTTACATTCGCTATATATCCTAACATTACATTTTGCGTTTCTCAAACTGATGTTATGTTTCTTATAACATTTATGAGTTCTCTCCAATCTTCAATGTAAAGATGCTCACAATCAGCTTCCAATCCGTCATTTATCTTTTTCATCCGATCATATTTTTCGTCAGTTTTGCCATTGTAAAGCACCGGAAATATTCCTGCATTGTATGCACCAACAACATCTGCTGCGATACTGTCACCACAATACCATACCTCGTTTGCCAAAAGACCTGATTTTTCCAAGGCAATATCAAACATCATTCTGTTTGGTTTTGTAAACACATACTCACTCGATGCTAACACAAACTCAAATTTATTATTAGGAAAAAATCTGTTAAGTCTTTCTTTAAGTGCTTCACCTGAAAAACACAGATTGCTGATTACAGCTGTTCTTATCTTCTGCTCTTTAAGAAAATTCAGCATTTCATCCACATAAGGCATCTTGGCTCCTTTTGAAATTCCGTACCATATAATCTGCTCTGCCTGTGGTATCGAAACGGATAGCTCAATGCCAAGATAATCCAGCACCATATGCAAAAACTGATGCTCATGAACCTCAATATTTGCTCCTTTTTCTGCTTTTACTTTAGCAAACAACTCTTGAACTGTTTTGTCATACTGTTCTAATGTAATATTATTGGGATTACTCTTGATATATTCAAAAATTGCGCTATTACCATTATATGTATTGTGATTGGGTTCATACAAAAGTGTATGACCATAGTCAAATATAATCATTTTAGGTTTGTTCATATTATAAAGCTCTCCAATTCTAAATAATTATTCCTAGTATTTATCTACATAATAACATTGCTATTTTCTTCCCACAATAGACTCCTATCACACATCCAAAGACGCTCAACACCAAGTAGCATCCTCCAGCAAAGTATGCCTTCTTCTCTAATAGATTTACTGCTTCAAGTGAAAATGTTGAAAAAGTTGTAAATCCGCCACATATTCCGGTTTTCCAAAATAATAACATATTCTTCGAAGCCTCATCTCTGTCATCAATAAATCCCACAATAAATCCAATCAGGACAGCCCCAATAAGATTTGTTATAAGTGTTAAAATTGGGAATTCAGTCCTCGTTGGCATTAGACTAATTGCGTATCTTCCTATTGCTCCAACTGCACCTCCAAGTGCTACATATACAAAATTCATTTTTCCTCCACAAATTTCTTATTATCATAAACATAAAAGTTATACATAGCTTCTTCCTCATCATTTATATCTTTATACATCTTTGTCATTTCCAATTCATAATCTGCTGACCTGATGACACTGTTAGAAATAATGTTATCCTGCCTGATTGTCGCAATCATTCGATTAATATTCGGATAATGCTCAAAAAAATATTTCGTATATGCGCTTACAGCTTCTTTTGCAAAACCTTTTCCTCTATATTTACTCCCTATACAATAAGCAATTCCGATTTCATGAATATCTTCGTAAACACTGCATCCAACACTTCCTATAACATCTTTTGTTATTTTGTCAACAATAGCGTAAGCCAAATATTCTTCATACGGATTATCTCTTTCAGTAATTTCTTTCGACTCACCAATCCATTTTGCCATCCATCCTGCCGCCTCACTGCAATCGCCAAATAATTCCCACAAACTTCCGTCCGCTGTCATATCAATAAATGCTTTTGTGTCATCTTGTGTAAATTCTCTAATTATAATTCTATCCGTCTCACATATTTTCATCTTATTTTTACTTCCTCTGATTCCTTTCAACTATAATTATTCTACCATATCCACCTATGCAGCAAAAGCACATCTTCCATTTAATCCTTACATCAATACAAATTATTTAACCTCAAATAAAAGGATAAATATAGTCACTTGTTCAATTGTCTCTGTTTTCGACCATTAGAAAAGGCATCCCCGAAATCTTCGGGAATGCCCATAAATAAGCGCAAGCATTTCCAGTGCAATAAGATTATCTTTGTATTCATTTTCTCCTCTACTATGTACTATCAAATCACATGTTACCTGTATGACCCTCATAGCACCATCAATTATAGCTTTAACATGGTCTGAATTTCCCTATATATACTAATAATACTACCTTCCATAAACCTTAACCCTTAATACTCCAACATTGATGTTCTTACATCTTTTCAATCACTTTTATTCCTAAAATTTCCATTGACCTTTTTAGTACTTCACTAGCCATCTTGCATAATACTACTCTTGCACTAACCATTTGTCTGTCATCTGAAATCACTCTGATATTATTATAAAATTTATTAACCAATGTTGATACTTCCAAAGCGTACCTAGCAACATAATATGGTTCACAATCGACTTGTGCTTTTTCCAAAACATCGGTAAATTCATCTAATTTTAGTAAAAGCATAAATTCTTCATCTTCTGTCAGTTTTCTATACAATGAAGAGTCGATATATTCCGTAATATTAGCTCTACTAATAACATTTATTAATCTAACATAACTATACTGAATATATACACTTGTATCACCATCAAAATTAATTGCTTGATCAAGTGAAAAAACAGTATCTTTTACTCTCTCTGTTTTTAGTACTCCAAACACAACCGCACTTACACCAATTGCTTCAGCTGTCCCTTCCTCAACATTTCTATTTCCAAGAGACTTTTCAGCCTTTTCAATACTAGTCTGAAAAATTTCTTTAACAATTGGAGTATGTCCCTCTCGCCCTGATATTTTTCCAAATTCGGTAGACATTCTTCCGTAACCAACATATTTCAAATTCTTTGCCCAATCATAACCTGCAATCTCCAATACCTTGAAGAAAGATTCAAAGTGATGCTTCTGCTCAATTCCAGTAACATAAATACTCTCTGAAAAACCGTATCTTTCATATCTATCAATTGCTGCCGCCAAATCTCTAGTAGTATATAAAGATCCACCGTCGCTTCGCTGTATTAAGCACATACCCATGTTATATTCTTCAAGATCAATACATTTTGCGCCATCACTTTCAACCACTAAATTTTTATCTTCCAACATCTTAATAATAGAGCCAGTTTCATTATTGTAATATGCTTCACCACGCCAATCATCAAAGTCAATATTCAACATTTTATACATATCGTTCGCTTCTCTTAATGCTACATTTTTAAATCCATCACACAACGACAATGCCTCTTCATCATTTTGCTCTATTTTCAAGCTCCACTCTCTCGCATCGTTTATTAATTCTTCATCTTCTCTTTCTTTTACCGCAAACAATGCATATAATTTCTGCACATCATCAGCCGTCATCTCTTCGATATTTTTTTCATAACCATATTTTTTATAAATTGTAATAATCTTACCAAAAGGCGTTCCCATATCGCCCAAATAGTTGATACGTATAACTTTATAACCGGCATTTTCATACAGTTTTGCCAAACATTCCCCAATTACAGTAGTACATAAATGGCCAATATGAATTTGTTTCGATAACGTTATACTAGAATAGTCAATACAAATCGTCTTTCCACATCCAGTATCCTTTTTTCCATAATTCTCGTTTCCAATGATATTATTGCATACAAATTCAGAAATTTTTGATCTATTCAGCACTACGTTGACATAAGGTCCCACTGCTAGTACTTTTTCAACAACACCTGTAGGCTTATATTGTTCGCAAAATTCTCTCGAAATTATTGCAGGGTAAGCGTCAAATAAGAAGGTGGATGGTAACACCTAAATGATTTTGAGATAATTATCCAAAAACCTAAAGACTCTAA
>CANQPJ010000018.1 GCA_947625755.1 uncultured Lachnospiraceae bacterium
AGTGCAATAACAGCGGTTGGGATTACATCGTTTATGACAAACGCACCTCGGTCAAAGGAAAGGGGTGCAGGAATGTCAAATAGCAGTGAAAAAAAGAAGCGTTACAACATTCCTCTTTGGTGTAAACCAAACCTGTCTATTGAGGAGGCGGCAGCTTATTCCGGTATTGGAATGGGAAAGCTTTATGAAATGACGGAAAGTCAGGATTGTCCTTTTGTTCTTTGGATTGGTAGCAGAAGAATGATTAAAAGGAAAGTCTTTGACGAGTTTATCGAAAGGCAATACTCGATTTAAGGAAAAAGTCAAGTCTGCGATGAGCCGATTCGCATAATTGGCTTACCGCAGACTTTTGAGTATGCTGTAATCACCAAAGGCAAGGAGGTTACAGCGTATGTCTGACAAACAACTTAAATCCAATATGTCGAGTGTCCCAATTTGGAAGAAGATGAACCTTACGGTTGAAGAAGCTTCGGAATATTCGGGCATTGGCACATCAAAGATAAAAGAACTATCGAATAGCGAAGATTGTCCTTTCGTTCTTTGGAACGGAGCAAAGCGATTGATTAAAAGAAAACAATTTGAGGAATACCTGTCATCGCAGTATTCCCTCTGACGGAGGTGGTGTTATGGGAAATAAGCAGACTGAATTGAATAATTCAGGCAATCGGGTGGAAACCGTGCCGGTTTGGGTTAAGCCTTACCTTACGATTGATGAAGCGACCGCTTACACAGGCATAGGCAGAGACAAACTTTATGAGATGACAAGCCAAGAAAAATGTCCGTTCGTGCTGTGGGTAGGAAACAGACGAATGATTAAGAGACGAGTTTTTGATGAGTACATTGAGAAAATGTACTCAATATAGGAAGGAGGGCTTATGGACAACGGTGTTTTAGCTTACAGAGCCTTACTCGAAAAGCGTAAAGAAAAAGCTCCCTTTTGGGAGAAGAATGTTCTAACTGTTGAGGAAGCAGCCGAGTACACCGGTATAGGTAGGACAAAAATCAGGCAAATCATAATGAAGGGTGATTGTCCCTTTGCTGTTACTAACGGTGTTCAGGTCTGTGTAATCCGAGACAAATTTATTGATTATCTTGATAAGCAATTTCGCATTTAAGGGAGGAAAAATTATGCCAAGAACAAAAAGAAAAGACAAATCAAGAGTAGTGCTTCGCACAGGCGAATCACAGAGAGCCGATGGTACATACCATTTCAGTTGGACGGACGCCAACCACAAAAGGCGTTATGTGTATGCCAAGACACTTGATGAACTGCGATACAAAGAGGAACAAATCGCAAAAGACAAGAGCGATGGCATTAAGGCAGAAGCTCGTTACACAACGGTCAATGACATATATGAGCTTTGGAAGGATTTGAAGCGAGGACTGAAAAACAACACCTTTGAAAACTACAAGTATATGTATGAGACCTTTGTCCGTCATCAGATAGGTTCAAAGACTGTATCTTCTCTGAGAAAAACAGATATAAAGAGGTTCTATAATTACCTTGCAGACGAACGCCATCTGAAGCCGGCAACCATTGATAATATTCATACGGTTCTCCATCAGATTTTGGATATGGCGGTCGATGATGACTACATCAGGAATAACCCGTCAAACAATGTGCTTAAAGAGTTGAAACAGTCCCATTGTTTTCAGACCGAGAAGCGTAGAGCCTTAACAAAGCCGGAGCAAGAGTTGTTTCTTGACTATCTGAAAAACTCTCCGACATCAAAGTATTGGTATCCGGTGTTTGCGGTTATGATTGGTACGGGACTTCGTGTTGGAGAGGTTACAGGGTTAAGATGGTGCGATATTGATTTGGAAGAAGGTATCATTGATGTGAACCACACGCTGGTTTACTATGACCACCGTACCGAGGGCAGTAAGCGTGGCTGTTACTTCAATGTTAATACGACCAAAACCCCGGCAGGAAGAAGAAAAGTGCCTATGCTCGGTTTCGTCAAAGAAGCATTTTTAATGGAAAAAGAAAGACAGGAATTGCTTGACCTTCATTGTGAAGCGACTGTTGACGGATACACCGATTTTATCTTTATCAATCGTTTCGGACAGCCGCAACATCAGGCAACCCTCAACAAAGCAATTCGCCGTATTATTCGTGACTGTAACGACGAGCAGTTGTTGAAAGATGAAAATGCAGAAGTATTGCTCCCGCATTTTAGCTGCCATTCTTTAAGACATACTTTTACAACAAGAATGTGCGAAGCAGGGGTAAATGTTAAGGTCATTCAGGACACGCTCGGTCATAAAGATATTTCAACTACGCTTAACATCTATACCGATGTAACGAAGGAACTGAGGAAGTCCGAGTTTGAAGGTCTTGACTCCTACTTCAAAAATGAGTATAATAAAGTGTCGGTTTGACAGATTAAATTGATACGGACTTCATAGTTGGTGGATAAAAGCATTTACATCATTTACATCAATTTTTACACAAAGCCCCCACGAAACTAATCGAAAATAAAGTAAAGTAGGATTTTGAAAAAATCTGATTTGCGACTTATTTTGAACTATGTTGGGTTATAGCAAGAATTGAAACGATGTCCTAAATCGTCCCTACGTTAAAGTCCGATTCTGGTAATATCAAATCAAAACGCAATAAATAGACCTATTTTCCTCTATCGTGTTGGCAAAATATAGTCGTTTGACAGCATTTTGACAACATTTTCCTAGTTAAATTTAGGAAACATAAGTTTTATACAGGAAAGCAGGGAATTCAACATTTCAAAATCTAAAGGACACTTTTAGAAGATTATTTCTAAAGGTGTCCTTTTTTGTACTCTAAAATGCTGATAGTGGAAAGGAGTGAAAATGAGCGAAAGTTACTATGACATCAAAAAATTAAAAGAGGTTAGGGAAACTAACAAGAGATTGCGGAAACAGTTTTTAAGATATCAGGAGGCAGAGATTGTCTATAGTATCCAGCATAAAAAATTGTTAGAGCTAGCAAGCAGGGCAGGAGCGATTTATAGAATTGATGGCTATGTATTAATTAATAGAGATTGGATGAAGCAAAAACATAATGTGTACTACTTAATATTACTATATTTGAAATACCGCTTTTGTGAGCGGTATTTTTTCTGACAAATGTTATAAAATCAGACTGTTTATGGCATTTCATTATTCATGAAACCATTCCCTTAATTCTTCAAGCATTTTATTGGCAATAGGAGTAAACATCTGATATTTTTTCCAAACTAAATATAGTTTTGTTTCAAGTCTAGGGGTAAGAGGACGGAATACCAAGCCGCTGTCAAGACTTGTATCAATCAAATGCTCAAAGGTAAGAAGATATCCCAGTCCCTCTTTGACAAAAAGAGAGCCATTGTATGATAGCCTAAAAGAACCTTCTAAATGCAGATTGTCTATTTTATTGCCACACCATCTGGAAATGTCTTTAGACCAGCCCTGTTCCGAGCAGAATAAAGGAAGTCCGGTCAAATCATCAACAGAGACAGACTGTTTTTCTGCAAGAGAGCAGTCGTTAGGCATGACAACACCCCATAAATCTGATTCTGGAAATATCAGGTAATGATATTTGTCTGTATTTGGTTCCTCTGCCAGAACAGCAAAATCAATGACACCTTTATCCAGCTTTTCTGTTACCTGCTCCGTGTCCCCGCTGGTAATGTGATATCGCAGATCGGGATAGGTATTTTTGAATGATTTAATTTTAGCAGCAAGATGTCTGATCTGATAGGACTCTGCCAGACCAAAATAGATTTCACCGCCTAATACATCATCCAGTGAAAGAAATTCCGTAGTGATTTTGTCTGCCATTGTCACAAGGTCTTCCGCACGTTTGCGGAGCAGGACGCCCTCGTCTGTCAGTTCTATGTGGAAACTGTGACGGATAAACAGTTTCTTTCCCAGCTCATCTTCCAGTGATTTTAACTGTTTGGAAAGCGTAGGTTGGGTGACGTGTAGAAGTTCTGCTGCACGGGTCATATTTTCTTCTCTTGCTACAGCAAGAAAATACCGCATTGTTCTTAATTCCATACATTTTCTCTCTTTCTTTCGATATTCCAAAAAATTATATCATGATATAAATTATAACCATTAGCAAAATGGAAGTCAATTACCTATACTAAAATTACAATCAGAAGGGAGGCGGTTATACGGAGAATATGATTCAGAATATGAAAGATGCAGGATGCGATAATGAAATTATTACAAAGATATGCAGATTGTATACTGAAGGACAGATTCAGGATGCTGTGAAAATTTTGAGACGGCATCGATGCAATCTGATGGAGCAACTACATGAAAGTCAAAACAGGGTGTACTGTCTTGACTTTCTGATAAGACAGATGGAAAGCAATGTATAAAGTTTATCTAAGTTCATGAATGAAAAAGATTTAAGGATGGATGATAAACTAACCCGAAATAAGAAAGGAAGGTAATGCAAAATGATAGAAACAATGAAACTGGAATTGACAAAAGAGTGGGATAAAACATTCCCGAAAAGCGATAAGGTAAATCACAGAAAGGTAACTTTTCCTAACCGCTATGGTATTACGCTGGCAGCAGATTTATATGAGCCGAAAGGCGTAGAAGGGAAACTGGCGGCGATTGCTGTATGCGGGCCATTTGGTGCAGTAAAGGAGCAGGCTTCAGGATTGTATGCCCAGACAATGGCAGAGCGTGGTTTCCTCACGATAGCGTTTGATCCGTCATTTACCGGAGAGAGTGGAGGAACACCCCGTTATATGGCATCTCCGGACATCAATACTGAAGATTTTCAGGCGGCAGTGGACTTCCTTTCCGTACAGGATAATGTCAATCCAGAGAAAATCGGTATCATTGGTATCTGCGGCTGGGGTGGCATGGCATTAAATGTGGCGGCGCTGGATACCCGAGTAAAGGCCACCGCTGCGATGACCATGTATGATATGACAAGAGTCAACGCAAAAGGATATTTTGACAGTGAGGACAGCGAGGAAGCACGCTACCAGAAGAAAGTCGCCATGTGTGCGCAAAGGCTGACTGATCTCAAGGTCGGAGAATACGCTCTTGCGGGTGGTGTGGTTGATCCCCTGCCAGAGGATGCGCCGTTCTTCGTAAAAGATTATTACGATTATTACAAGACTGACCGCGGCTATCACGCAAGGTCTCTCAACTCCAATGGCGGCTGGAACATAATCGGATGCGAGTCGTTTATTAATCAGCCCATCCTTAAATACAGCAAGGAAATCAGAAGCGCTGTCTTGTTGGTACATGGAGAGAAGGCTCACTCCTGCTATTTTTCAAAGGATGCATATGAGGAAATGACGAAAGACAGCAAGTATACTGCAAATAAGGAGCTTATGATTATTCCCGCTGCCGTACACACCGATCTTTATGACGGCGGTGGAAAGGATATGATCCCGTTTGACAAGTTGCAGGGGTTCTTTGAGGAATATTTGAAGTAAGCGAAACGGGAGGCAAGTGTCATATTCAACCAATGAGAAAATCGATACGGATGGAGGTATCGAGGGAAAATCGGATGCCTACAAGGATATGATGATTATCGGGCAAGTTTGTGATAAAAGTGAAAAAATCTTTTGGAGAGGTGATACTATTGAGCTTGAATAGACGCTAAAATCCCACAAAGCCTTTATTTATGGGCATTGTGGGATGTTTTTATATTGGTGTGATTCTATTTATAAGAAAAAAGAAGTCTTGGGAGAATAATATCGCATATATATTTAATTATCGCATTCTAAAACAAGTACTTCACAACTATTAAGATTAAGACTGTTCATTGAAATTGTGGCCCTATTCATATTAGAAAGAAGTATTTTTTTGATTGGATAATTAAGGTCTATGCTAACAGTTTCTTTTCCAAAATTAGAAACAATTAATATGCGTTGATTATCAAGTACACGATAATATGCCATTATATTTTCAGTATTTTCATATACAGGAATAAATTCGCCGTAAGTAAATGTTTCTTTATAGTAAGGAGATTTTCGTATTGATATTAATTTTCGATAATAATTCAATACGGAATCTGGGTTATGTTCCTGAGTTTCAACATTAATTGATTTGTAATTTGGATTAATTTTTAACCAAGGTGTTCCAATGGTAAATCCGGCATTTATGGAATTGTTCCATTGCATAGGAGTTCTAGCATTGTCACGACTCATTTTACAACAAGCTGAAAGAGCCTGACTGTCAGTAAGACCAGCTTCCGTAGCTATTTGATATTGGTCTATGGTATTTATGTCGTTGAACTCTTCGATGCTGTTCCATATAGCGTTCTGCATTCCAATTTCCTGCCCCTGATAAATAAATGGAATTCCGCGAAGGAGAATACTTATTGTTCCAAGCATTTTTGTACCATCGGAATTTCTACCGTATTCCGGCAAAAATCTGGAAACTCCACGAGGCTCATCATGATTTTCTATAATATTAGCTTCAAAACCAATTTGCTCTATTTCAATTTGAGATTTGATAATTGTTTCACGCCATTTTTTAAAATCAATGTCAGGAGCATCATACCAGCCATGAATTCCATCGCTGAGAGTATGAGCACTGAAATCAAAAATTGTTGAAAAATGTCCATTGTCACCAATGAACTGATTAAGTTCATCTTTGTTCATATTAAACACTTCAGCTACAGTGAACGCATCATATCTTTCAAAAGTGTTTTTCTTTAAATCTTCTAATAATTCACCAATGCCGTCGACACTTTCTATCATACGCCAACAACTGGATAAGCCATCGGAACCGTCAGGCTCAAGAGTAGGAAAATCAAGGTCTTTTTTGATATTCATTATGGCATCGATTCTAAAACCGGCAAGACCTTTTTCGAGCCACCAATTTACCATGTCAAAAAGTTTTTGCCTGAGAAGTGGATTTTCCCAATTTAAATCAGGTTGCTCTTTTGCAAACATATGAAAATAGTATTTGTCAGTTCCAGGTACAGGTTCCCAACAACTACCACCAAAATATGAACGATAATTGTTAGGTGGATTACCATTTTTACCATCTCTGAAATAGAAATAATCTGCATATTCTCCATCAGGGTTAGCTAATGCTTTCTGAAACCATTCATGTTTATCAGAACAATGATTGATAACTAAATCCATAATAATGTACATATCACGTTTTTTTGCTTCTGCAAGCAATTCATCAAATTCATCCATAGTTCCAAATTCTGCAGCAATTGAATAGTAGTCTGAAATATCGTATCCCTGATCAACAAATGGAGACTGATAAATCGGAGAAAGCCATATAATATCAATTCCTAATTCTTTTAAATAATCTAATTTTGATATAATTCCTCTTAAATCACCGATACCATCACCATTTGTATCGAGAAAACTTTTAGGATAAATCTGATAAGCAACCTTATCATGCCACCATTTTTTTTTCATTGTAAATACCTCATAATTACTAATTGAGAATATTAGTAATTTCCTTCGCTTAATTTATTGACAATGCATTGATTAGAATGCATTATACTGCTATTATATAAACGAAAAATAGAATTATCTTGCAATATTTTAACAATGTATAACACAATACTGCTAATTAAATGATGATGTATAATTACTTTCACAAGATGAATGAGGTGGTTATTTTGAAAAAGATACATACGCTTGCAATAGAGCAAAAAGAAAATACTAAGCATGGTGAAACATTCTTTCCAATACAAAAATATGTGACCAATTTGTCTAGAGATTACTCTGGGGTTACAAACCATTGGCATGAGGAGGCAGAACTTACATTGATTACATCAGGTAAGTGTACTTATCAGATTGATTTGCTTGAATATGAGGCAGAAGAAGGAGACATCATTTTTGTTCCACCGTTATTTTTGCATTCAATAAATCTTGGTGAAAGTAAAGGGGCAAATTCAGAAACATATGTGTTTCATCTTAAATTTTTAGGAGGAAATTCAGCAGATATATGTTCGACACGATATCTTGCACCTATTATGAATCAGGAATTTGTAATGCCATATGTAATAAAGCCAAGTCATCCAATATATGCATCACTTAAAAAAATATTTGACCAAATTAATACAATTTATAAAGAATCAGTAGTTGGATATGAACTTGCTTTAAAATCTTTACTTTTACAGGTTGTGTTTCTGTTACTCCAATATAGTAAAAAAATATCAACATCTGAGACTGAAAAATTATCAGATAAAATAAAAAATGTACTTGATTATATTGAAATTCATTATGCTGAAACCATTACAGTGTCACAGTTAGCTAAGCTTTGCTATTTTAGCGATTATCATTTTATGCGTTTTTTTAAAAAGCATATGAATATGACTTGTGTTGAATATATTAACAATTTAAGACTTGAAAAAGCAGTAGAGTTATTTGAACAAGGAAATTCATCGATAATGGAAGCTTCCTTATCGGTAGGCTTTCATAATCTTTCTTACTTCCATAGAGCATTTAAGAAGAAATATCGTATGACACCACTTTCCTTTATAAATGAATTAAAAAAATATGAGTGATATATTTAGTTATGAATATTTCTTCTGTATTTTCCTGGGGTAATTCCATATTTTTTCTTGAAACATCGGTTAAAATAAGATAGATTATCAAAGCCTGTATTAACAGATATATCAATAATATCATCAGAAGTTGTGGTTAAAAGTTTAGCTGCAACTTCTAAACGATAATCATTAAGATACTGTATAAAACTCATCCCCATAGTTTCCTTAAAAAATTTCATAAAATAAGATTTGCTGTAAAAGCAATGACCTGCTATTTCTTCTATAGAAATACTGTTTTGAAAATTATCAGCAATATAGGTAAGAATTGATTTAATTTTATCAAGTGATTTTTGACTTATAGGTTTAATTTCATTCATACCACAACTTGAAATAAGTATATAAAAAATTTGAAATAAATGTGATTTAACAGATAATTGGTATGCGTATGGATGCAAATCACATAAATTGTCAATTTCATTGATTAAGGAAAAAATGGAATTATAATATTCAAAGCAATCGTTAACTATAGGATACATATTTAAATTTCCGGAAAGCAAAGACTGAATAAATTTGTCATTACATAAATCAGATCCTGAAGATTTAAGTAAACCGGATTTGAATAATATGTTTTCATATTCCATAATGTTGTCTTCTTTTTGGATTATTGAATGTAATTGTCCGGGAAATACAAATATTATATTTCCAGCTTCAACGGAATATGATACCAAATTAACATTAACTATTCCACATCCCTTTTTTATTACAATAATTTCAACTTCGTTATGCCAATGAAGATTAACGGACTTAAAATCTAATGGAATAGAACATAAATAAGTATTATAAGGAAAATCATCAGGTGTGTGTCTTTTATTTTCGTGATATATTTTGTATTGATCTTTATTCATAAAATAACCTCCATAATAAAAAAGGATAGTATTGTGCAAATAATCAAAATAATAATGCAATAATTTATAAGATGACAATATTATAATATAATTACAAAAATAAAACCATAATATTTTAGGAGGTACAAAAATGAAGGTTTCGGAAATTGTAAAAACAGAATATAATAAATCCATTTCAGAATGTACAAATGAAGAGATTTATTATTCATTACTTACTTTAGTAAAAAGTATGGCAGAAAATAAGACACACAAAGAATCTAAGAAGAAATTATATTATATTTCAGCAGAATTTCTTATAGGAAAATTACTATCAAATAATCTTATTAATCTTGGAATTTATGACGATGTTAAAAAAGAACTCTTAGAAAACGGAAAAGACTTGTGTGAAATAGAAGAGTTTGAAAAAGAACCTTCTCTTGGCAATGGTGGTCTTGGAAGACTTGCAGCATGCTTTTTAGATTCAATTGCAACATTAGGCCTTAATGGTGATGGTGTAGGATTAAACTATCATTTCGGTTTATTTAAGCAGATATTCAAAAATAATGCTCAGACAACAGTACCTGATCCATGGCTTACAGAAAAGAACTGGCTTAATAAGACAGATGTCACTTATAAAGTTAACTTTAAAGGGATGACTGTGACTTCAAGAATGTATGACATTGATGTTACAGGATATAACAATACAACAAATAAACTACGTTTATTTGATATTGAAAGTGTTGATGAAAATATTGTAGAGGATGGTATCAATTTTAATAAAGAAGATATAGAAAAGAACCTTACATTATTCCTTTATCCTGATGACAGTGATGATGCAGGACGTATCCTTAGAATTTATCAACAGTATTTTATGGTATCGAGCGCAGCGCAATTAATTCTAGACGAATGTGTTGAAAAAGGATGCAAACTTTATGATTTATCGGACTATGCAGTAATACAGATTAATGATACACACCCAACAATGGTTATTCCAGAACTTATTCGCTTGTTAGTAGAACGTGGATTAGAAATGGATGATGCAATAGAAGCAGTGACTAAGTCATGTGCTTATACAAATCATACAATTCTTGCAGAAGCATTGGAAAAATGGTCGGTTTCATATCTTAAAAAGGCAGTTCCACAACTTATGCCTATTATTGAAGTATTAGATGACAAAATAAGAAGAAAATATGATGACAGTTCTGTGTATATTATTGACAACGAAGAAAGAGTTCATATGGCTCATATAGACATTCATTATTCTTCAAGTGTTAATGGTGTGGCTTCACTTCATACAGAGATTCTTAAAAATAATGAATTAAATAATTTTTATAAGATATATCCGGAAAAATTTAATAATAAAACTAATGGAATAACTTTTAGAAGATGGTTGCTTCATAGTAATCCGCAGCTTACAGAATTTGTCACATCGCTTATCGGAGATGGATTTAAAAAAGATGCTACTCAGTTAGAAAAACTTTTAGAATATAAAGATAATGAAGAGGTATTAGGCAAAATACTCGAAATTAAGAATATAAAGAAGTTAGAATTGAAAAAAGTACTAATGGACAAACAGAATATTTCAATAAATGAAAATTCTATATTTGATATTCAGATTAAGCGACTTCATGAGTACAAGCGTCAGCAGTTAAATGCTTTATATATAATTCATAAGTATTTAGAGATTAAAGCAGGAAAAAAACCTACTACTCCAATAACAGTAATTTTTGGAGCAAAAGCAGCTCCTGCTTATATTATTGCGCAGGATATTATTCACCTTATTCTTTGCTTGCAGGAACTAATAAATAATGATCCTGAGGTAAATCCGTATCTAAATGTAGTTATGGTTGAGAATTATAATGTTACATGGGCAGAAAAATTGATTCCAGCATGTGATATTTCTGAACAGATTTCACTTGCATCAAAAGAAGCAAGTGGTACAGGCAATATGAAGTTTATGCTTAATGGAGCAGTTACATTAGGAACTGAAGATGGTGCAAATGTAGAAATACATGAACTTGTAGGCGATGATAATATTTATATTTTTGGTGACCTAAGTGAAACTGTTGTAGAAAGATATGCAAATGGAAGTTATAATGCAGCACAATATTATAATGAAAATGTAGAAATAAAAGAAGCTGTAGACTTTATAACAGGCAATGAACTTATAGCAATAGGTGATAAGGAACGATTGGAAAGACTTTCAAATGAACTTATTGGAAAAGACTGGTTTATGACATTCCCTGACTTTAACGATTATGTAAAGACAAGAGAACAGGCATATGCTGATTATGAAAACAGACACGAATGGGCAAAGAAGATGCTTGTCAATATTGCTAAGGCAGGATATTTTTCATCAGACAGAACAATAGAAGAATATAACAGAGATATTTGGAAATTATAGAATGTATGAAAATACCGTAAAAGAAATTTGATTGAAAGTTCTTTTACGGTATTTTTATGTTAAAAACCTATTATTTTATAAAATAATTATAATTGATTGTACGCATAAATAATGAAAAAAAATGTGTATTATATTTAAAAAAACATTAAAAACGTTACAATTTATGTACAAAATGCACAAAAAAATGTAAAAAATTAGTCGAAAAAGCTGAAAAGTTGAAAAAAGGTAACATTATTATTGAAAACGTTTCCAAAAAATGATAGTATCATCTCGTGGGAAACGTTTCCAAAAAACAAAGTTAATAATAAACTTTAATTGGAAACGACGGAGGCATTTAGTTATTTTTTTATTTGAAAAGGAGAAAGAAATATGCGTAAAAAATTATTTAGCATAGCATTATGCGCAACAATGGTAGCAAGTTTATTTGCAGGATGTGGAAACAGTTCAGACAGTGGTAAGTCAAGTGATAAGGGATCAGTTTACTGGCTAAACTTTAAACCAGAAGCAGACGAAGCTTTACAGGACATAGCGAAGACTTATGAAAAAGAAAGTGGAGTAAAAGTAAAAGTAGTTACAGCAGCTTCAGGAAATTACAATTCAACATTAACATCTGAAATGGGAAAATCATCAGCTCCAACATTATTCGTAGTTGGAAATCAGGCAGCAGTAAAGACATGGGATGATTATTGCTTAGATCTTAAAGATACAGATGTTTACAATGAATTGAATACAGATGCATTTAACTTAACAGATGCAGACGGAAAGGTTTGTTCAATTGGTTATTGCTATGAAAGTTATGGAATTATTGTAAATAAGAAGTTACTTAAAGAAGCAGGTTATGAAGTAACAGATATTAAGAACTTTGATTCATTAAAATCAGTTGCAGAAGATATACATAAGAGAGCTGATGAACTTGGATTTGATGCTTTCACATCTTCAGGAATGGATGATTCATCATCATGGAGATTTACAGGACATTTAGCAAATATGTCTTTATACTATGAAAGTAGAGATGATAAGTGGACAGAAGCACCAGCAACAATTAAAGGAACATATTTAGATAACTTTAAGAAAGTATGGGATTTATACATTAACAATAGCAAGTATGACAAAAACACTTTAGCAACAGGTGGTTATGATGCTGAAGCAGAATTTAAGAACGGTGAAGCAGTATTCTATCAGAATGGTACATGGGAATATGATGCTTTAAAAGGAGCAATTTCAGATAATGATATGCAGATGATACCAATTTATTGTGGAGTAGAAGGTGAAGAAAAAGCAGGTCTTAGCTCAGGAACAGAAAACTGTTGGGCAGTTAATGCAAAGGCCTCAGAAGCAGATCAGAAAGCAACTCTTGATTTCATGAAATGGTTAGTAACTTCAGAAGAAGGAACAAAAGTTATGGCACAGCAGTTTGGGGCTATTCCATATAAGAAAGCAGCAGACAGTGGAAACGTATTTTTAAAGAATGCTAATGATTTAATTGAAGCTGGAAACTACAATGTTGACTGGGCATTTAACTACACACCAAATGTAGACGAATGGAGAGCAAGTCTTGTAGCTGCAATGAACAAATATGATGCAGGTGGATCATGGGATGATGTTAAAACAGCATTTGTAGAAGGTTGGGCTACACAGTACAAAGCAGCTAATAAATAGATGCTTAATATAAGCATTAAGACATATAAAACTTATTGAAACTATAAACAAAGGGGGCGGGTTAAGCCTGCCCCCTCTTATTATAAAATTGAGGAGGAGATTGCGGTGAAAGGAAAAAAGAAAAAACAAAACAGTGGAACATCTGTAAATTCTAAACTTCTTCGCAGACCTATTCAAAGATGTTTTCTTCTATTCCTAGCACCTACTTTCGGAGCTTTTTGTATTGGATTTATTTATCCATTTTTAAGAGGAATTTATTTATCATTTTGTGAATTTGTTACAATAGGTGATGCTTCTTTTGTAGGTTTTAGAAATTATATAGATGCATTTCATGACGCATCATTTATACATGCATTCTGGTACACAGCATTGTATGCAATAGTATCCCTATTTTTGATAAATATACTTGCTTTTGGTATTGCATATTTATTGACATTGGGTATTAAAGGAGCAAATTTATTTAGAACAGCATTTTTTATGCCTAACCTTATAGGTGGAATTGTTCTTGGATATATTTGGAGTATGATTTTTAATGGTATATTAGGAAAGATGAATACTTCAATTCTTATGGAAACAAGATATGGTTTCTGGGGATTAATAATTTTGATGTGCTGGCAGCAGATTGGGTATATGATGATAATTTATATTGCAGGTTTGCAGGCAGTACCGGGAGAATTGATTGAAGCAGCTAAGATTGATGGAGCAACAAAATGGCAGACATTAACAAAGGTTACAATACCAAATATTATGCCTTCAATAACAATTTGTCTATTCCTTACGATAACAAATGGATTTAAACTTTTTGATCAAAACTTAGCATTAACAAATGGACAGCCATTTGAACAAATGAAAGATGGATCAGTTGTAAAGACAACAGAAATGTTGGCGTTAAATATATATAACACATTTTATGGACAGTCTCTTTCAGGTAAGGGCGTTGCTCAAGCAAAGGCCGTTGTATTCTTTATTTTAGTTGCGGGAATATCAATTATTCAGCTTAGAGCAACTAGATCAAAGGAGGTGCAGCAATAATGAATAATGAAAAAACAATAAATAAAAATTTAAAAGATACAAAGTTAGTTGCTGCAACAAAAAAGAAAAAAATTAAAGATAACAACGAAATACCATTAAAGCGTGGTAAGATGTTAACAGTAATATTGTCAATAATAACATTAATTTATATTAGCCCAATATTTATTGTATTAATGAACTCTTTTAAGGCAAATACTTTTGTTAAAACTGATACGTTCGCATGGCCTACAGGAAAGGCTTTAGTAGGTTGGGCAAACTATATCAAAGGATTTACATTTGGAAATTATCCGTTTTTAAAATCGGTATTATATAGTTTTGTAATTACAGTAATATCAACAGCATTGATTTTAATTTGTACATCAATGGCAGCGTGGTATATTGCGAGAGTTGATAGTATGGTTTGCAAAATAGTTTATTATTTATTTGTATTTTCAATGGTAGTACCATTCCAGATGGTAATGTTTACATTGGCAAATACAGCAGACTCATTAAAACTGAATACACCTTGGTCAATTCCAATTATATATTTGGGATTTGGAGCAGGAATGGCAGTATTCATGTTTACAGGATTTATAAAAGGTTTACCTCTTGAAATTGAAGAAGCCGCAGCAATTGATGGATGTGGACCAATAAGAACATTTTTTATTGTTATTATTCCAATGTTAAAACCAACACTTATTTCAGTTGGAATTCTTGAAATAATGTGGATTTGGAATGACTATTTACTTCCATATCTTGTTCTTGACTTAGATAAATATAAAACAATTCCTATTCACATTCAGTACTTACAAGGAAGCTATGGTTCAGTTGATTTAGGAGCAATAATGGCACTTATTATATTAAGTATAATTCCTGTTATTTTATTCTATTTGACATGTCAAAAACATATTATAAAAGGTGTAGCCGCAGGAGCAGTAAAAGGCTAAACAGTATATAAGGAGGAACTATGAGGGCTAGTGGAATTTTATTACCAATTTCTAGTTTGCCGGGGAAATATGGTATAGGAAGTTTTTCAAAAGAGGCATATAAGTTTGTGGATTTTTTGAAAAATGCCAATCAGAAATATTGGCAGATATTGCCGATTGGTCCAACTAGTTATGGAGATTCACCTTATCAATCATTTTCGACTTATGCTGGAAATCCATATTTTATTAGTTTCGAAGAATTAATTGAAGAAGGACTGTTAACAGAAGAAGAATGTGATAAGGTTGACTTTGGTAACAAATCAGACAAAGTTGACTATGAAAAATTGTATAAGGGTAGATTTAAACTTTTAAAGAAAGCATATAAAAATAGAGATATAAGTGAAAAAGAAGCTTTTGATAAATTTAAAAGTGAAAATTGTTACTGGTTAGATGATTATGCAATGTTTATGGCTATAAAAGATAGATTTGATGGCCAAAGCTTTGATAAATGGGCTGAAGATATAAAACTCAGGTGGGAATATTCGATGGAATATTACCGGAATGAATTAAAGGATGAAATAGAATTTTATAAATTTGTTCAATATGAGTTTTACAGGCAATGGAATAAATTAAAAAAATATGCTAACGAAAATGGTATCAAGATTATTGGAGATATTCCAATATATGTAGCTTATGACAGTGCAGATGTATGGTCGCATCCGGAATTATTCCAAATGGATGAAAATGGAAGAGCAATTGCCGTTGCAGGATGTCCTCCCGATGGATTCTCAGCAACTGGACAACTTTGGGGAAATCCTCTATACAAATGGGAGTATCATAAGCAGACAAATTATAATTGGTGGATAAAGCGTATAGAAAGAAGTGTCAAGTTATACGATGTTGTAAGAATTGATCATTTTAGAGGATTTGATGAATATTATTCAATTCCTGCAGAAGATGAAGACGCAACAAACGGACATTGGGAAAAAGGTCCCGGAATTGATTTGTTCAATGCTATAAAATATTGCCTTGGCGATGTAGATATAATAGCAGAAGATTTAGGATGCATAACTGATTCTGTAAGAAAATTAGTTAAAGAATCAGGATTTCCAAATATGAAAGTATTAGAATTTGCTTTTGACAGCAGAGATTCATCGGGACCAAAAGATTATCTGCCATATAATTATGATAAAAATTGTGTGGTTTATACAGGAACCCATGATAATGAAACCTTAAAAGGATGGTTAACTAGCATTGAATCTGAAGAGATAGAGATGATTCAGAAATACATAGGAAGGAAAATAGATGACAAAGAACAACTTGTAGATGAAATCATAAGAATGGCACAATCGTCTACGGCTAATACATGCATCATTCCTATGCAGGATTATCTACATTTAGATAATAAAGCGAGAATGAATACTCCATCAACTTTAGGAAATAATTGGTTATGGCGCATGAAACCTACTCAGATTACTAAAAAGTTAACTAGTGCAATTGGAGAACTAACGATTCTTTATGGCAGACAATAAAAGAATGAATGAAAAAGCTGCGAAAGATATGCTCTTGTCGCAGCTTTTTGCATAAAGAGTATAGTTGTGATAAAATACTAGATTGTGGAAAAATAAGTAAATGTAAAGCGAAAGGAGAAAGACATGGCAAATTTAACTATTAAAGACATAGCAAAAATATGTGGAGTTGGAATTAGCACTGTCTCTCGAGCAATTAACGATGATCCAGGTATTAATCATGAAACAAGAAAAAGAATTTTAAAAGTTATAAAAGAGTGTAATTATGTTCCTAACAATAGTGCAAGAAATTTAAAAATGACAGAATCAAATACAATAGCTTTACTTATAAAAGGAATAGATAACCAGTTCTTTCAGGGAATGTTAAAGATATTTGAGGAGGAATTGAAAAAACTAGAATATACCTTTTTATTACAAGCGGTAGGTGAAGATCAGGATGATGTTAGTGTTGCAGTTCAGTTAGCAAAGGAAAAACGACTAAAAGGAATAATTTTTCTTGGAGGTCAAATGGATTATCTAGATACAAGATTACAGGAGACAGGCGTTCCATATGTATTGTGTACTGTAGCGGTAAATATGATGGCACCAAAAAGAAAATGCTCATCAGTATCCATAGATGATGAAAAAGAAAGCTATAGGGCAGTTGACTATTTATGTAAAAAAGGTCATAAAAAAATAGCAATGATTTCGGGAAAATCTACTGATCAGGCAGTTGGTGGACTTAGATTGAGAGGATATGTGAGAGCCTTAAAAGATAATGGCATAGATATAAATGACAATTTAATCAGATATATGAAAGATGATATTCCAGAATATACAGTAGCAAATGGATATGAAGTAACTAAAGAGTTATTGAAATCTAAAGAAGAATTTACAGCGTTATATGCAATTTCTGATTTGACTGCATTTGGAGCATATAAGGCAATTTTGGAAGAGGGAAAATCAATACCGGATGATTACTCAGTTTTAGGATTTGACGGAATTGAAATGTCTAAGTATTTTCAACCATCGCTTTCTACAATGAAACAGCCATGTGAACAAATGGTAAAATCATCAATAGAGTTGTTGATGGAACTTATAAATGGAAATGATGAAAAGAAACAATTGATTTTTGAAGCAGAATTGTTGGAGAGAGATTCGGTAAAGGAAATTTAAGGAGAATTACAAGTGTTTGGAATTGACAGTAAATTATATGAAATAGTTTCGGGAATAGCTGATTTGATAATTTTAAATGTATTGTTTGTGATATGCTCGTTACCAATAGTTACCATTGGAGCATCTACAACGGCGCTCTTGGGCGTGACAAAGAAGATGGCAGACAATAAAGAAGGGTACATAATCAAAACTTATTTTAAAATATTTAGAGAAAATTTCAAACAATCAACTATAATGTGGCTGATTTTGTTAATATTAACAATAATACCGACAATTGACTTGTATATAGTTAACTATTTAAATGAGGGAATAGTATTAACAGCATTAAAAGGATTGCTTCTTGGGTCGACACTGGCGATATTGTTCGTGTTCCTTTATGCAATGGCATTGCAAAGTACTTTTGAAAATACAATAAAAAATACACTAAAAAATGCATTGCTCATTGGTGTGGGACATTTTCCCTGGACATTATTAATTCTTTTAATAACCTTATTACCGGTTATTTTAATTATAATATTAGGGAAAAATGCTGGAAGTGTTGTTTATATAATGCTATTTGTCGGCTTTGCGTTATTAGCATATTTAAATTCATATATTTTTAATTTTATTTTTAAGAAGTATATGTAGAAAAACAATAAGATAAAAACTGTCACTGATAAAACATCAGAGGCAGTTTTTTTATAAAAAAATTAAAAAAAATTTGTTGTAAGGTTTTTAAAAACAACTTGCAATTATTTGAAAGTTAGTATAATATAATTGTAGTTAGAAACAACTAACTTCAACGAATAAATCATTTGGACTCTTTTAGAAATATTACCCGAAAGGATAGCAACCTTTCGGTATAGGGTCCTGGTAAACAGAAAGGAGATGCGGATAGTGAATTATTTGCAGATTGAAAAAGTAATTGGTAGAGAAATATTGGATTCAAGGGGAAACCCAACGGTAGAAGCAGAAGTATATTTAGCAGATGGTACAATTGGAAGAGGAACAGCACCAAGTGGAGCATCAACCGGTGAGTTTGAAGCATTAGAGCTTAGAGATGGTGATAAAAATAGATATTTAGGAAAGGGCGTACAGAAAGCCGTAGAAAACATTAATACAATTATTAATGATACAATTACAGAATGGATGCTTCAGACATTTATGCTGTAGATAAGGCTATGATTGATGCAGATGGAACGAAAGGGAAAACAAAATTAGGAGCAAATGCAATTTTAGCAGTATCAATTGCTACAGCAAGAGCAGCATCAATTGCTTTAGATATTCCATTATATAGATTCTTAGGTGGAATTTCAGGAAATAGATTGCCTGTTCCAATGATGAATATTGTTAATGGTGGATGTCATGCTTTATCATCAGGATTAGATGTACAGGAATTTATGATTATGCCTGTTGGAGCACCATCGTTTAAAGAATGTTTAAGATGGTGTGCTGAAGTGTTCCATGCATTAGCAGGAATTTTAAAAGAAAGAGGATTGGCTACATCAGTAGGCGATGAAGGTGGATTCGCACCGGCTCTTAAATCTGATGAGGAAGCTATTGAAACAATTTTGGAAGCAGTAAAGAAAGCCGGATATGAGCCTGGTAAAGATTTTAAGATTGCTATGGATGCAGCATCTTCTGAGTGGAAGAGTGAAAAAGGAAAAGGATATTATAAACTTCCAAAGGCAGGAACAGAATATACTGCTGAAGAACTTATTGAACATTGGGCTAAATTATGCGAAAAATATCCTATTATTTCTATTGAAGATGGACTTGATGAGGAAGATTGGGAAGGCTGGAAGAAACTTACAGACAGACTTGGTGACAAGGTTCAGCTTGTAGGAGATGACTTATTTGTTACTAATACTGAAAGACTTGAAAAAGGAATCAAGATGGGTGCTGGAAATGCAATCCTTATTAAATTAAATCAGATTGGCTCAGTTTCAGAAACATTAGAAGCAATAAAAATGGCACACAAGGCAGGATATACAGCTATTTCATCTCATCGTTCAGGTGAAACAGCTGACACAACAATCGCAGATTTAGCAGTTGCACTTAATACATGTCAGATTAAGACAGGTGCCCTTAGCAGAAGTGAACGTGTTGCAAAATACAATCAGCTTTTAAGAATTGAAGAAGAACTTGGTGCAAGTGCAGTATATCCGGGAAATGACGCTTTTAACGTAAAATAATTTAAAATTATTATATTATCTAATTGTATGGAACTGAAAAATAAATGTTTTATAAAATTAACAATGTTGGGGCTGTCGCGTTAATGGAGAAATAAAATGCATAGTGGTGCGGTTTATGACACCTGAGATACATTTTTGACAGCAAATTTTTGAAGAATGACGCACAACTGTGAAGTGTGACAAAGTTTAAGCGCAGACGAACAGGATTTAAAGCAGCCCGCAAAGCACTTCTTGACATTACACATGAAGTGCTTTGTGGCTTTCCGGACGACTTTGTCACAGTCAAAAATCCAAATTTAAATTAGTCAAGTATAAATTACTAATTTATACTTGACTAATTATTTTTTTTTGATATAATTTACACAACTTAAGATGGAGGTTGTGCACATGTTTATAGGTAGAGAACGTGAGCTTAAGACGCTTGACAGTCTATACAAATCAAATAAATTTGAATTTGTGGTTATTTACGGCAGACGGCGTGTAGGTAAAACTGCACTTATAAATCAGTTTATCGGAAATAAAAGAGCTATATATTTCATGGGTGTTGAAAGTAACGCAAAGCAAAATCTTGAAAACTTTTCAAAAAGCATTATGGAGTTTGCAAGCGGTTTTGAAACGGAATCATCTTTTCTTTCATTCCAAGCCGCACTTGAATATGTGTTTAAGTTTACCGAAAAAGAAAAAATCATCCTTGCGATTGACGAATACCCTTATGTGGCTCATTCATCCAAAAGTCTTGCATCTACATTGCAGCTCTTGATAGACAAATACAAAGATACATCGAAACTGATGCTTATTCTCTGTGGTTCTTCCATGTCGTATATGGAAGACCATGTGCTTGCATATAAAGCGCCTCTCTACGGCAGAAGAACGGCTCAAATTAAACTTTTACCCTTTGATTTTGAAGAAACCTGCGAGTGCCTTCAAAGTATGTCAGATGAGGATAAGGCGCTGATTTATGGTATTGCCGGCGGCACGCCACAATATCTTTTACAAATGAGTAGCAAATTGAGCGTGGAAGATAATATAAAAAGCACATATCTTAACCCTGCGTCCTTTCTTTATGAAGAGCCGACCAACCTGTTAAAACAGGAAGTGCGTGAGCCTGCTACTTATACGGCAATTATTACGGCTATCGCAACGGGTTCATCAAGAATGTCTGAGATTTCAAGCAAGGTGGGCGAAGATACAAATGTTTGTACGAGATATCTTAAGAATCTTATAAATCTTGGGATTGTGCAGAAAGAAACGCCTTACGGCGAAAAGGCTTCACGTAGAACGATTTATTCCATCGAGGATAACATGTTCCGTTTTTGGTATCGTTTTGTGCTTGACAATAATTCGCTCATTGTGCGCGGTGCTGCGGATTTGGTTTATAAAAGAATGGAACCTCAGCTTTCGGATTATATGGGAAAAGTTTTTGAAGAAATCTGTAAGCAGTATCTTTGGAAACAGCTTCTTTCCGGCAATTGTCCGATAGCATTCAAATCTCTCGGTCGTTGGTGGGGCAATGATCCTCAAGAAAAAGCCCAAGCCGAGATTGATATTATGGGCGAACAGGATAAAAATACAGCCCTCTTTGCAGAATGTAAATGGACAAACGAAAATGTTGACCTTGGCGTTTTGGAAACTCTTGTAAAGCGAAGTGAACTATTTAATTATAAAACAAAGCATTACTACCTGTTCTCAAAATCAGGCTTTACAAAGGGATGTATTGATAAAGCGAATGATATAGGTAATGTGAGTTTGGTTGAGTATAAAGATATATGTTGCTCAAGGAGGATATTATGAATAGATTTGATATTATAAATACCATTGGTGATAAATATAGGGCAGGAATACAGAAACTGGTGAGTTTAGCTATGTTCAAGCATTAAAATCGGTTGGCAAAGATATAAAAGACTATCAAAAAGCGCAATGAAAAAGGCGCTACCGATAGACGATAGCCCCCATTGATAAGTTATTGTTGATAACCGCTCAGGTTTTCGAGGCTGTGGGCGGTTATTTTTTTGCGTTATTGCTTCCTATTGCATATCCGAGACCAAAATAGATTTCACCGCCTAATACATTATCCAGTGAAAGAAATTCCGTAGTGATTTTGTCTGCCATTGTAACAAGGTCTTCCGCACGTTTGCTGCGGCGAAAAATGGCTACTTTTCGGTGTTTTGCGGGTCACAACCTCATGCTTTTCCATGCAAGCATGGTGCATGATTTTTTGATTCTAGTATCATGTTACTGTGGCTTTTTAATATCCATATCTTGGGGCAGGACGAGGCTCAGGACGATGGATACCACGAACACTACCGCGACGACATTCTCCGCAAATACGGACTGGAACAGCTGCGGGAAGATTCTCCAGATTCCGGATTCTGTGGATGCGGTGAAGCCCACACCGATCGCCAGCGACAGGGAGGCGATGGTGATATTTCTCTGGGTGAAGCCGCACTCGGAGATCATCTGTATACCGGACAGAGCGATGGAACCGAACATCATGATGGTACAGCCGCCGAGAACCGCTTCCGGCAGGGACGCGAAAAAGTTACCCACAGGCGTCAGCAGGCCGGCGAGAAGCATACAGATGGCTCCGGTCATGATGGTGAAGCGGTTGACCACCTTGGTCATGTTGATCAGACCTACGTTCTGTGAGAACGAGGTGACCGGCGGACATCCGAACAGAGAGGAAAATGTGGAGGAATATCCGTCGCAGGCGAGCGATCCGGAGATCTCTTTGCCGGTAATCGTGCGGTTTAAGCCGCCAGACACCAAGGCGGACGTGTCTCCGATGGTCTCAGCCGCCGACACAAGGAAAATAATGCAGGCCGATAAAATTGCACTCGGATGGAATTCCGGCATATAGGGCATCAGATGCGGTAGCGCCACGATGTCTCCGGAAATGATTGCGGTCAAATCCACCTTGCCCATGACAATGGCGACCACATAGCCAACCATCAGGCCGACAAGTACGGAGAGCTGTTTTATGTACCCCTTCGCAAAGATGTTCCAGAGAAGGCAGGTCACGAGCGTGATCAGTCCGAGCAGCAGATTTTGCGCGGAGCCGAAATCGTCCGCATAGCCGCCGCCGAAGGATCTTGCGCCCACTGTAAACAGGGACAGACCGATGGCGGTTACCACAGAGGCCGCCACGATGGGCGTGATGATTTTCCGCCAGTACTTCGCCAGAAGTCCAAGGGTTCCCTCAAAGAGACCTCCGACCATGACTGCGCCCACAACGGCCGGGTAGCCGTAATTCGCCGCGATCATGCTCAGCACTGTGACGAAGGTAAAGCTGACGCCCATGACGACCGGCAGTTTGGAACCGATTCTCCATATCGGGTACAGCTGAATCAGCGTGGCGATTCCGGCCACAAACATAGCGTTCTGGAGCAGTATTGCGACCTCAGCCTGACTCAGTGCCGGCTGCGCAGCCCCTGCAATCAGTGTGATTGGTGTGAGATTGGATACAAACATCGCAAGGATATGCTGCAGGCCGAAGGGAATTGCTTTTCCAATAGGAACCCTGCCGTCCAATTTGTAGATATTTTTAATGCTGCAATTGCTGTTGTTCATAACGTTCTCCTTTCTTCCTTTATTTTTCAAAAAATTAAATGAATTATAGCATAACTGATTTTTTTTGTATACAGAAAATGATAAAATCGTGGAAAAGAAATAGTGATAGAGGGGCTCTTTCTTGTACTGCAAAATGGCTTGTGTTATATTTTAGCGCAGAGTCAGAGGTCGGGACGGCGTCGGCGTCATGTTTTGCAGACACAGATACACCAACATTCCAATAATATACATTGACTATCATGGTGAATATTAAAGTCCACCTACCATAATATGGTGTTTCTATCATTTTAGCATTAGTGACCCATAAGAGAAAAAAGTACACTTCCTAAAATTTCTTTTAGAAAGTGTACTTTTTGTGTAAAGTCTTTATATATTATATTTTCTTCTACAACTGATAACCACATATTATCATGTATTATGCGGTACAAATTTGGTACAATTTTGGTACAAAATCTATATCGAATGCTCTGAAATACCCATAAATACTAGCTTTATTTCTCTAAACTCTTCATTGTCGGGAACATACACACTTTATTTTTTGTTCTTATTGAAGTCTTATGTAGACTTATTTTCCCCAAATAAATTTTTTCACTTGTTGATACTCAACTTTTGGATTCAACTTTTTAATATGTTCATAAATAGCATCAAAGGCATCCTCGGTTCTAATATTATTTGCTTTAGAAACAATTGCACTACCAACTTTTTTCTCAAGTGTACAAAATAATGTAACTGGCCATCCGTAGATTTGTCCATTCGTTGATATTTTATGTGCTTCGTCATATACAGTAATTAGCATCCTCATTTGAAGGTTAGTTAATGCTGTATTAAATTTAGAATAATCGCTTTTATTACAATTAAGTTTATTTTTTATATCATTTACTGAAACTATATGATCATAGGAAATACAGTCATATATTTGTTTTTCCATTTGACTAAAGGAACCGTCATAATACATTTCCTCAAAGGTTTTACCATTTCTTCGAATTGATAAAAACATTGGAAGCCAATCAGTAGTTATCCATCCTGCTTTTTTATAAAATAGTTTACCATAAACCATAAAGTCCACTTCCTTTACAGAACGAATTCGCCATTCCCAAGGGTCAGTATCAATATTACCAGTATGATTTTGTATATAATTGCCATAGTAATTTTTTAAATTAAAAATCCTATTATCATTGCTAGCAATACAAAACCCAATGGTCTTCATTGCAATGGTGAAAATATTGAAGTGGGTTTGAGAATGTTTGAATCTCTCCCGACACTTAAGAATGTTCATGAAATGGCGCTTGATAAAATTGCGAAATTGAAGACGGGGTATGAAACTTAACTTTTCGAACAAAATATCATAATTTCGAGCGAAATACCAAAATAGAATTGATGCTTTGCTCGAAATATTTTGGTATAGCTTTCTGACTGTTGAATATAATATATTATTGACATTAGTTCGGTCAACCGATATATTATAGTAAAGGAGGGAAAGCTGATGATTGTAAATGACTTACTTGAAAAAGAAAATATGTCAAGATATCGCTTGAGCAAAGAAAGCGGCGTAGCAATGACTACTATTACAGATATCTGCAGTGGAAAAGCTAATCTTGATAAATGCGCAGCCGGAACTTTATATAAGATTGCCAAGGTTCTTGGTGTAACGGTTGATTCCATACTGGAGAATAATAGTGTAGAAAAGGTGGATTATAGATGTTCTTTTGAAACATTTAAGAGTAATACATGCCACCATGTAAAAAATATGGGCGACATTGACTTCATCATTGAAACACTTGAGACAGATGAGATACGTAAACTTTATGAACGCAGTTGGTATAGAGAAGCCTTATATTTGTTGGCGATGATTGATTATCTGTCCAGAATGAATGGTCTTCCTATTTGCACTAATTATAACGATATTCGTTCACAGAAACTTGAGAAGCCATATTTTCCTGCAGGCATTGTAGTATCATATGCAGCGACAGGAGATGAAAGCATAAAAGAAAAGGCATTGGCAAACGCTATACCTGAATTTATGCGATTTAATATCGTGGAAAGTGAGGTGCGGAATGTCTGCTGATAAGCCTTTTACAAAAGAAAATCTGGATAGCTGTCTAAAGGAATTGGCAAAGGAGTTTCGCAAAAAGAACGGTACTAGAATCCCTGCCGAGATTATACTTGTTGGAGGAGCATCCATTCTTATCAATTATGGTTTTAGAGAAATGACTTATGATATGGATGCAATTATTAAGTCATCAGGGGCAATGAAGGAAGCAATTAACACAGTTGGAGACAGATTGGGGCTTCCAGTTGGATGGTTAAACACAGACTTTGTTAACACGAATTCATATACACCGAGATTGGCAGAACATTCAAAGTACTATAAGACTTTCTCGAATATACTACAGATAAGAACGATATCTGCTGAATATCTGGTAGCCATGAAACTTATGGCAGGTCGCCAATATAAGAATGATTTATCTGATATAGTAGGTGTATTGATTGAACAAGAAGAGCGAAATGAGCCACTGGGCTTTGAAAAAATCCAGAAGGCTGTAGTAGATTTATATGATTCATATGACAAGATACCAGAAGTTTCCAGAACCTTTATAGAGGCTGTTTACAAGAAAGAAGACTTGCATGAATTTTACGAGCAATGCAGAGACCTTGAACAGGAGAATAAAGATGTTTTGCTTGAATTTCAGGAGGATTATCCGGGGGTAGTTAATGGTGACAATCTTTCTGATATCTTGAAGACTGCAAAAGCTAAAAAGCAACAATAGTAAGGTATATTTTGATATCCTTCTGCAAATTATCGATTTTTTCCTCAATATATCAACTTTGGTTCAGCAAACAAACATAATCTCTGATATAGAATATTATAAAGTCTTTTACTATACGGGAAACAAAGCAAAAGTTTATTATGTTGAGGAAAACCATGACTCGGGTAATTTCTTATGGTTTCATAAGGTGGACTCAAAATGGAAAATGATAGAATGGAAAACTGTCTGGTCTAAATATGGGAGTGCGAGTGGAATAACTTATCCTATATATAAATGATTTGTCATATAGGTTTTATTCAGAAGTATATAGTTAGGAATCTAAAGCATCTGATTTTCAGGTGCTTTTTCTTATGGCTGTAAATTTGAACAGCCTGATTATTTTTCAATAATGAAATATCCTTAACATTTAAAGGAGACTGTAAAAAGTTTTTGTCAAGATGCTAGGTATAAATAGATTACATATATTGTATGCAAAACAAGCTAAATACATATGTAAATTCTTGGCAAATCGATGATAGGTGAGAATCAATTACATATATCTTTGGCAAAACCAGCCAGATATATATGTAAATCTATGGCAAATCGATGATAGGTAAAAATCAATTACATGTATTTTTTTGCAAAATAAGCCAAATACATATGTAAATCTATGGCAAATCCATGATGGATGAGAATTAATTACATACATTTTTTACAAAACAAGCTAAATACATATGTAAATTCTTGTCAAATCCATGGTGAGTGAAAATGAATTACATATATCTTTTGCAAAACAAGCCAAATCTATATGTAAATCTATGGCAAATTCATGATGGGTGAAAATCAGTTATATATATTTTCAACAAAACCAGCCTAATGCATATGTAAATTCTTGTCAAATCCATGGTGAGTGAAAATGAATTACATATATCTTTTGCAAAACAAGTTAAATACATATGTAAATCTATGGCAAATTCATAACCGATGAAAATGAATTACATATATTGTATACAAAACAAGCCAGATACATATGTAAATTCTAGGGAAATTCATAACCAGTGAGAGTCAATTACATATATTGTATACAAAATCAACCAAATCCATATGTAAATCTATGGAGAATCCATAACTGTTGAAGATCAATTACATATATTTTCAACAAAACGAGCCAAATCCATATGTAAATTAGGTTCTAAACTTCCCCCCTCACTCTTGACAAAGAGCCGCAAATTATAAACATAGTAAACCAGAACCTGCATTCGCTAATGCGGATGCAGGTTCTGCTAGCCGGGGACTTTTTTAACAGCCCCTTTCCTTATGTTTTTATGAACAAACCTTTAATTCCTCTACTTAAATTTTACTTTCTTTCTTTTTGCCCACTTCCCATAAATACACTTTCCATTCTTTCTTTTGAAAGCACGGATTTTTATATAATATACCGTCTTTTTTTGCGCTTTTCCAAAAAGCCCAAGAAGCTTCCAAGTCTTTTTGCTTGATTTTATCGTTATTTTTCTTGCCTTCTTAAATTTCCGGTTTTTTGCATAGACAATTTGATAACCATCAGCATAGAAATTACGCTTCCAGGAAATCCGGATTTTCTTTTTCCTTTTTGATGTTTTTACCTTTTTCATGTTCAATTTTTTGACAATATTTTTCCGGCTGTTGTTTTTCGGTTTTGTAGTATTATCCGGCTTTGTGGCTGGCGTAGTAGTAGGTGATGCAGATGGAAGAGTTTGTGTCGGTTTTTCCGTTGCAGTTTCTGTCGGTTTTTCTCCATCTGTACCTTTTACCGTTAATTCCACGCTGACATATTGATTTGTTAGTGCTCCAAAAATTTCCCCATAAGTTTTGTCGTTTTTATAATGCTCGGCATACTTTTCAAACACTTCATAGGAAAGCACGGTGCCTACCGTTACCTTGGTATCATACTGCGGTATGGTTACACGAAGTGTCTGGTCGCTGATAATTTCGTTATGGTCGGATGTCCAATAACGAATATAATCCGGCACTTCTTCCTCCGGATTCACGACATTTACCAGAATTCCGTTATTATCCGGTTTATCGACATAGGAAGAAGTATACAGCGTACCGTCAGGATTTTCATAAATTCCATAGAAGGTTTTCAAATCAGAAGTAATATTTTCTTTATCTGTATTCTCATTCCGGATAAAGTCAAAAAACTGCCCCTTTGCTTTTTCCATAAATTGTACTGCGTGACGGATTTCCTCTTCGGCTAAAGGTATCACTGTAAGATGAATTTCTTTTGATGCAGAGATAGAAGCATTTTCTTTGTTTGTAATTGTCACAGTCAAAGTCACGTCCTGTTTTTCCTCTTCCGGCAGAGGACGGTAAGTGTAGGTGCGATAACCGTTGATTTCAATGACAGAAGGCGCACTGCTTTCTACAGAAATATTATAATACTTTCCATCAATTCCAAGCTCACGCGGTCGGGTCAACTGAATATCCCCTGTGACATGATCAAAATCAAGCGTGTTCCCTGTTTGAAAATCTTTCATAAATCCGGCATAGGTCTCCAGCTGCTCCTGAAGCATTTGTATTTCCTTTTCCTCTGTATTTTCTCCCGGCACCACAATTCTGATTTCTCTGGTAATTTTCTCCGTCAGCGTATCTTCTTTAGAGTTCATTGTATATCGGTCAAAAGTAAACTCTGCGGTAATAACGACCTCTGTATCTTTGCTGGCGGGAACTACCGTTGCCTGATAATACCTGTTTGTATAATTTCTGTCCCATGTGTCTGTGTTACTAATACGGATAACATCAGGATTAGAAGAAGTGTAAGTAGCAGATACCCATTTGACTGTTTTTTCTGTTCCATTATGATTAATTACCGGATAAACAGGTAATGATAAATTTTGCGTCACTTCATTGAGTGAAGGGTTATCACCCAAGATACTTTCCGCGTTGTATTCTTCTGCAACCGTATTCATATCTTCCTTTATTTTATCTAAATCCCAATATATATTGACGCAGGAAGGCGAATACTCCGTCACCGCATTATTTAACCGAAGTTCAAAAACGACATCTGCCTGTCCGAAATAGATAGTCGGAGTTGTATCAAATAGGCTTTTATAAAAGTAATGAATCGTTCCATCTTCTTCAATATACGTTTGCGTATCACCCATTCTGTTTTCCACAGACTTTACAGAGACCGTAATTCCCTTTCCCTGATAAGCCTCTTTGGATTCAATCAGACTGCTCAAGTATGTATTAATATTTTTATCCCGATAAAAGGAAGGTGTCAGGACGCCACTAGGCAGTTCCTTCACTAATTCCTGCAGCACAGCCATATCCTGCTGTGTGGTATCTGTTGACGATACCTGCCACTTTAAAACAGGATAGCCCTGATTAAAATTGTCCTGAACAGTAAATGCATCGCCCAATCCTACCTGTAAAGATTTTAACTGTTCCGGCGTTGTCATGATAATCCCGCTGGTATCTGCCTCATATTGAAAACCATATCCGGTTTCATGAGTCCCCTCCAGCCAAAAACAATTTGATACTGTAAAGCCGGTATAGAGATAACCTATAAAAGAACCTGCCTGCGAAGTACCTGTGACAACTCCACTGTTATAACATTGACTGATTTGTCCCTGATTTGCAGTACACATTCCATATCCGACAATTCCTCCCACTCTCGCTGTTGAAGTAGAAGTTGTCGTGACTGCTCCGGTGTTATAACAGTTTTCAATATGAATCTCTGTGTTGGATTGTCCGACAATTCCTCCGGCATTTTTGATTTTTCCTCCAATGCTGCCTGTATTATAACATTCTGTAATGGTACAGCTTTTTGCGTAACCCGCAATTCCGGCAAAACAGGTTGAATTATTCCCTGCACTTTGAATCTCAACTTCAGAACCACACTTTGTAATAGTACTGTTTTCTGCTTTTGCCGCAATGCCGGCGGTATACCCATATTTTACCTGAAGGCTTCCTTTGACCAATACATTTTTAATTTCAGCGCTCTCAATTGCCCCAAATAATCCGGTATAGTTCTCTCCTTCTGAAATATTCAACACGACCTCATGCCCCGCGCCATCAAAAACTCCTGTAAAAGGGTTGGTTGTACTCCCAATAATGGTTTCCACGTTTTCAATATCCTGTGCCAGTTTATACTTTCCGTTCAAAGGATATTCTGCATCATTTCCGATTTTTGCAAGTTCTGTGGCAGAAGATATCAAAATTTCTTCTTCCGCTGCATTGGCATCCGCAGGATTAATTTCCAGTCCGGTAAAAGCCAATATCAGTGATAAAATCATTGCTCCTGCCTTTTTTGTTCTTTTTCTCATGTTCATTTTCCTCCTGTTTGCTACATATTTGCCGCATCACAGAAAACCCCTGTATTACATTGCTGTAATCAGGGGTAGATAATTCTAATATTATCAGATGAGATTTTGCAGTGAATAGTGCCGGAAAATCTGCACTGCAAAAAATGCCTGCCAATCTACAGACAATTCTGTCTCACCATACAAAAATATGGTATTCCAATAATAGAAGTCATTTATCAATTCCCCGTGATATAACTCCAAACTCTATGCAGGTCTCCTGACTTACGAATCATTACCTTTATTCCCCTTCCCGGTTTCCCAGTGGGTGAACCCTGAAGCTTCAGCGGTTCATGAATATTGGCTCCTCGCTTACAGTGGCGGGACCGTGCAGGACTTTCACCTGCTTCCCTCTTGGCTGACTGTTACATCAGAACATAAAGTTTATTTTAAAATTCTAGCATAACGTTCAAAGCACTGTCAATTATTTAAAGAAGGTCTCTTACAATAAAAGCACCCAATACATCACTTTTTGTAGTTGACAATTATTCATCAATATGTTACAATTTAAACTCAATATAATAATTCTATGTTTCAGCGGCATCTTGTGATAGAATATAAAAAGAACGTGCTGGTACCGGTTTTTCAAAGTATTACTAAAAGACCGTCATATGACATATCAGCTTATTATTCGACTATTATATGAAAAAAATAAAATTAGCAGCTGAATTGTTGGTTGCATAACTGCCTCAATTTATTAAAATTTTTGAAGGGGAGATAGTGAAATGTGTGCAATTATCAATTTTAGTATGTATACGAAAAAGAGAAAAGAGAGAAAAAGAAATATGTTTGAAGAAATTACAAATGACATTAGAGAAAGAAGAAAGAGTGGGCAGGAATATACCATTGATGAGATGGGAAATATCAGCCGGAAGTTTTTGAATCAGCTGTCTTTTAATGGCAAAGGACCTGTACCAATAGTGCAAATAGCTAAATCAATGGGGTTTAAAATTTATCAGCAGCCCATGGAAACTCGCCTATCAGGATTTATAGCTGTTGATGAAGAACTAAAAGGACTTTTTCATAATGATAAAATCATATCAGTGAATATTAATGATGAAATAGGACATCAAAGATTTGTTATAGCTCACGAATTGGCGCACTATTTATTCGACTATTGTCCGGAATCGAAGGAATATTACGATACATATGTTAAAGATACTCATGAAACGGACAGTGAAAAGATTGCAAATCGATTTGCTGCTGAATTACTGATGCCAAAAAGCAGCTTTATAGAACAGTTTCGTAACTGTAAAAGTTCATCAAATGTTATTGATGAATTAAAGAAAAAATTCCAAGTACAGGATAAAGCTATTATCAAAAGATTAAGGGAGGTAATATAGAAAGGCATGAGCATTCCCTTTTCAGAAGACAAAAAAACGGTATATAAGTATATATTAAGTACAATAGAGGATGAGGCACTGACAGAAGCACCAACAGATAAAACATTAATTCAAAATGCCGGAATAGCTGATCTTTTAAAACAACATGGGAAAAACATGGATGAACACTCAAAGCATTATGGAAATATTTTAAGTGCGTATTCGAAAAATGTGGAGAGAACATTGTCAATGAAAAGAAAGTTTAAGATTATTTTTTTTGTGTTTGCATTAGCTTCACTGCTTTTTACGTCAGTAGTTTTTTATTTAATTGTAAACAAAGCATTTAATTATATTGGAAAAGGATATAGTAATTTTAGTATCATATCGACATTGCTCTCTGCTGTAATATCTATTATTACTGTTTATAATGTTATTCCACAAATTATTGCCGAGTATTTGTTTAATAAAGAAGAAGATAAAACCATGACGGATTATGTAAGCAAAATCCAAGGGTATGATTCATCATTGATGCAATATATCTTTTCAGAAGAACCTAATACAGCATCAAAAGAAGATGTTAAAGAAGTATCTGGGGAAAATTCCGAAATAATATTAGAGCAAAGAAGTAATAATTAAAAAGATAAAATAGTATATTTGTGGAAAATACATGGTATTTCAGAGATGAAAGTGGACATTGAAGTTCAAAAAGTGGACATTGAAGTCTGAAAAGTGGACATTAAAACCCCAAAAGTGGACATTAAAAAATAAATTTTTAAAATTATCTCCGTCATTTATTTACTATGTGCATCAAAATGTGGTAAAATGACGGAGATAAAATAAAAATGAGGTAGATAATATTGAGAATTTATGATTATAAGGAATATCCGGAAAAAATACTTACACCCGATATTGTTGCAATGCTGACAAGCATACATGAACATAAAGGAAAACAGCAATTATTTCTTGAAGCAAATGCGGATGACTTGAAAAACTTGTTGGAAGTTGCAAAAATCCAAAGTACAGGCGCATCCAATCGTATTGAAGGAATATTTACTTCAGATAAAAGATTGGAAAAATTGGTTAAGCAAAAAGCAGAACCACAAAACTGTTCAGAAGAAGAAATCGCAGGATATAGAGAAGTTTTAGCAACAATTCATGAGAGTTATGAATATATTACTGTCAGACCGAATGTCATATTGCAGCTTCACAGAGATCTTTATTCTTATTCTAATAGCAGTGTTGGCGGAACATATAAAATTAACGACAATATTATTGCAGAAACTGATAATATGGGCAATCAAAAGGTTCGTTTTAAACCGGTTCCGGCATATCAGACTGCAGAAGCAGTTGAATTACTGTGCGATGCTTTTTTAAAAAGTTGGGATGAGGGAAAAATAGATAAACTGGTTTTAATTCCGATGTTTATATTAGATTTTTTGTGTATCCATCCGTTTAACGATGGAAATGGAAGAATGAGCCGATTACTGACATTGCTGCTTTTTTATAAGGCAGGATATATTGTCGGAAAGTATATCAGTATAGAAATGCTGATAGAAAAATCAAAAGAGACTTATTACGAGGCATTACAGGATAGCTCGTCAGATTGGCATAAGAATGAAAATAGTTATATTCCATTTATAAAGTATTATCTCGGAATCATAGAAAAAGCATATAATGAATTTGAGTCAAGAGTAAAACTGATGCAGAATCGGACACTATCTAAACCGGAAAGGATAAAAACAGTCATAGATGAACATTTGGGAAAAATAACCAAAAAGGAAATTATGGAAATTTGTCCGGATATTAGCCAGACTACAGTTGAAAGAACTCTTACGGAATTGGTTAAAGAAGGATATATTGCCAAAGTCGGTTCAGGTCCGGCTACGGGATATGTAAGAATCTGATAAAAATAATAGCTTAATCATCACTTGTGGTACTGTCGATGAGTGCCACAAAGTTTTTAATTCCAATTTTAATAATATCTTAAACTAAAATCAGGGCTGTATCCACAATATTACAACAGGCAGAAACAATCTGCCTGTATTTTTTTGCAAAATACCGGATTTTTATACAATACACCGTGTTTCATGGCGATGATGCAGTTACCCGCCATATATTGTAAAATACAAAATATGACACATGTCATAAAAAAATTTATATGCTATAAAAATGTTTTTTTATTTGATAGGTAATTGCGAAACTCACTAACGTTCGTTTGCAATCTTGAACCAAAACAAGGAAGAATTCGTGTTCCTCACGAATTCTAATATGGAATGTGAATAACAGCTGGTTTTAGGCGCACTTTAATAAGCTATAGGTTTTATTGAATTGGTAAGTCCTATGCAATGAGTGGTTTCAGGCTTCGAATGTATTCATGATGATTGATTTTATCTGCAAGAACAACTGTAATCAGTTGTGTTATGCCTGCTAGAATTAAATCGGCATGCAGAGTCTTTTCGTTTTGAGTCCTTCGCCCTGCTAGACAGAGATTATCTTTGATATGATTGATATCTCTTTCGACTGCGGTTCTTATTTTGTAAGTATTATCCCATTCCTCAGTTCCACGAATGGCACCGGGATAAGCTCGAAGGTTTTTTTCGGGATAAATATAAACCATACGACCGCATTTTGAAGTGGTGCAGGGATTTTCACAAAAGCAATGTCTGTGAGCTTTTTGGGTGGATTTAACATAAACCCATTTCATTTTTGGACAGACAAACTTAAAAGTTGGCAAACCGCTTCTTAAGTTTGATTTACTACCTTCCGGTTTCATTGGAAGGGTAGGGTCATGAGGGCAACAAGGTATTCCATCTTCATTAATGGTGTAATTCTGGTTTTCAAGACCAGACCTTGCATTTAGAGGAATATATGCTTTCTGGAAATGTCGGTCTGTGCCAAATGTATCACCAGTAAGAAGGTTTTTGTAGAGTTCAACCGTATCAAATGCAGCATCGCCCAGAAAGGTTTTAGGATTGATTAATGGATGTTTCAAAAAGAAATCTTTCAGTGTTGGAATTAGAAGTTTTGAATCATGAACACTTTTATCCTCGTCTGGTGAGCTGGATTTTTTCTCAACAATGATATCAGGATGAGCAGTCATAAAGTCTTTGTTGTAAAAAGAAATATGACGGATGATACCAAGTCCATTGGTTACAACACCAAACTTAAAGACATAACAAAAGTGACCATTTATATATAATTGTTTGATTTCAGGATTAGCAGATGCATGAGAAGGCATAGAACCATAAGCTGCCTTATAGGGATCATAAGATTTATCAAATCCTTGAGTCTTTGCGTATGCTTTCAGTTGTTTGATGATTCTGTTAGCATACTTTGGGTTGTTTTCCGTAACAAATGCTTCAATGCCAGAGGAATCGAAGATGGTCATATCTGCTTTAGCAGAATCAATGACCTGACAGATTGGTTCGGTAAGGTCAACGAGGTTATCGAAAACGGATTGCAGGTCTTCAAGAAAGTCCTGTTTGAATCTGGTGATTTTGGAGGCATCCGGAACTTTGCTAAATCCACAGAAGTCTCTTAAGGGCTTGGAATAATGCAGAAACGTAAGCAAAAGCTGGTCTGTGGGAATAGAAAAAATACATTGAATAATCAAAGCCCAAAGTAGAGCGTGTAAAGGGTATTTTCGGGTTCTGCCCGTTGATGCATAGAAGTGATTACGAAAAGTAATCGGAATAATTTCATCAATGTCGATATGTTGTTCTAATAGAGCAAGAAACTGAGGTTTGTCTTCTTCAAAAATATTTTGGCAATCTTCAAAAATATCTGCCAAAGAAAGCTGTTTATGTGGTATCATAGTATCAGAATAACTCCTTTCTTGGGTGTGTGGTTTTTAGTTTCTGACAATTCTATTATACCATATCCAGTGAGGAGTTATTTGTTTTTTATAACAAAAAAGTGCCGTATTTATGCGGTTTGTGGCGTTTCGCAAACGCCTATTTTTATTTGACATAGAAAGGAAAAGAGAGTACTATAGAGATACTAGTATAACTATACTTGTGTTTATTATGCCTAATTGCAAGTAGAGAACGTGACTAAATCAGCAGGAAAAAGATGCAGGCAGTCCGGAAGCACACACAAAAAAGTGGCTCGCAAAAGAATTATTTAGCGCAGAATTTGACTTTAACGAATAGTTGCACGGACAAAATTTTACATGAAAACCACTTCCACAAGTAGCGTCGAAGGCTGATATATAGGGATGATAAGAGGCATAAACCACAAGAAAAGACATAAAAAGTCAGAAAGGAAGGAAACAATGAGAAAGACTAGAAAAACAATGAAAAGAATAGTCTCGGTGCTGTTGGCGATAGCGATGGTAATTACCAGCATCAGTTATACGCCAAAGATGGTAAGTGCGGCTGAACTGAAATCAGGAAACACTACCTATACAATCGGAAATGCTTCAGGAAACATTGAAGGTTTTGTGGCTCAAGGAGCATTTGAAGAAATAAGATTTGGTTTTGCATGGGCAGGTACCTCCTGCCAAGTTGAAATCAAACAGCAGGACCGACAGGTAGCAGATTTGGGCACTAAGAACAATGGAGAAAGTATTTACCTGACTGAACTGGACCCTCTGGGACTGGATAAAGGTGAATACACGATTGTTTTTACGCAGTCTGATACTGCAGTTGAAACGGTTCCATTGACAGTTTCTAAAGACGAAGTTGTAACAACTACGGCAGGAGCGGAAGAACCAATCACCAAACCTGCGAATGTCTTGGTGAGAAACTATGCAAAATATACAGGAAAATATGTATTTAAGTTTGATGAAGTAGAGGGCGCAACAGCATACAACGTATATGTAGACGAGAAGGAAGAGTCCGTGGCATCAATCAGCGGAAGTGGTGACTATATTACTGCGGATGAACTGGGAAGCGCAGAGCTTGCTCCCGGCGACCATAAGTTCTATCTGACAGCTGTTCTGACAGAGGCAGAGACAGAAAAGTCAGAGGCGATACCTTTTACATATAGTGCAGATGTTGGTGACAACACTGAAATTGCACAGGTTTATATACAGACAGATGACCTTACCAAAGATGCAAAATCATTTGAAAAAGATCAAGGCAAATTTAATTCTGCAATTACGATTGTAGATAAAAAAGGCGGCGCAAACCCGGACATTTATGAAGACATGGCAAAGACGACCATTAAAGTAAGAGGAAACTCTACAGCGAATGCGCAGAAGAAAGCATTTAATATCAGCTTTACAGACAAAAGGAATGTGTTCGGTTTTGGAGATGCAAAAAAATGGTGTCTCCTTGCAAATGCGTTTGATAAGACAATGGTTAGAAATAAACTTGCAATGGATTTTGCCTATGATGTATTGGGATTAACCAACACAGGCAGAAGCCAGTATATTGATCTTTATCTAAACGGTGTTTACATGGGCAACTACTTACTGATAGAAGCAGTAGAAGCCGGTTCGACAAGAGTGGACATTCAGTCTGAAAGTGTAAATAGTAATGATATTCTGATTGAATTGGAAGGACTGGGACCTAACGGTAATGGCAAAGTTGAGGAAGGCGTAAGATACATTACCACGAATGGCGTTACAGGAGAAGGAAGTCAGGTACATTTTAATATCGGTTCACCGGAAAACGGAGACGGAAAAGACGGTTCCGGCGTGGATGGTGAAATGACGGAAGAGGAATTAGCAGCAAAAGATAATCATGCACTGGAATTTTTAAACAAGTTTGAGCAGGATTTGGCAAAAGATGATTACGCAGCATATTCACAATATATTGACATGAAGTCTTTTGTTGATTTCTATATTGTAAATGAACTTTTTAAGAATAAAGATTTCAGCTATAGTTCTACAAGATTTTATATTAAAGATGACAAACTTTATGCAGGACCGCTTTGGGATCTTGACCTTTCAAGCGGTAATGTAGGAGAGGAAGGTTTAGCAAAAGCAAATGAGGTACCGCTTTATTGCCAGGATATGCCTTGGTTTAAAGCGTTGATGAACAATGAAACATTTGCTAATGCAGTTGCGGAAAGATTTGAAGAAATCAAACCACAAGCTATAGCGCTCTATGAAGGTGATAGCAATAAAATAGATGCATTGATAGGTACGAATGGCGAGATTATCAAATCAGTCAAGAGAAATTATGCATCAGTAGAAGAAGGCGGCGCAGGCTGGAGTGATACAGAGCCGGATCCGTCAGACGCATACAGCAATGCAAATTCACGTAAAAACTTCGATGAATCTGTTGCATATCTTAAAACATGGCTTGGAGAAAGAGTAGAGCATCTCACAAGATTGTGGGGTGAGGATACAGTACTTCCTGATTACAGTGAAGTATCGGTTCCTGATGACGGTTGGACATCATTTGGTACTGATGAAAACGGTAATACATGGTATTATGCAACATCATATTATCAGGGCTCCGGACATCATTATCTGGAAAATTATCCGGGTGAAAGAGGATATGGGGCTGATATTACAATAACAGAAAAAACAGTTGCTTTTGGATTTATTCCGGCTACAACTGCAAGCTCATTCTGGGTTAATAAGACACATCTGCAAGATAAGTCGGAAACATTTTTCCATTCCACTGCTGCACCTGATGTAATATTCTTTGCACAGAGTCTTTTCAAACCGGGCGAGATTACTTACATTACCGTAAGAGGGCAGGATGGAGTAGATCATTTTCTGCCTATTAAGATTGAAAAGGCAAAAGCGCCGGCACATACCGCTGATGTAACACAGGGATGGACAAAGCTTTCCGTAAAAGAAAACGCAGAGGTTCCATACGATTATTACATTAATACAGCTTTCTGGAATACATCAGGAGTTAATCAGGGAATTTCAGATATTTGTGTTCCGCATACAAAGACAAACTATCATAAAAGTGGCTGTCAATTTGAAGCGGATACAAACGCACTGGTACTTTATTTAGAAAATACGCCTGTACCAACCGCATGGATTAACGCGGACAGGTATCTGTCAGGCAGCAAAGATTATCATCAGCAGGATGATTGTTATGAGTTTAATTTAGATTTATTTACATTAGGTACACATTATGTAACTCTTATACATCAGAATGGAAACCAGAAATATGACTTTGCTATTAAAGTTGTAGAAAAAGGTACGGATCCAAGCGAGGGTGCAAAAGAGATTGTTCCAATGACGGAGGATGAAATTGCAGCAGATCCGAAAGTAAGCGGTGAAGTTGATTGGGGAACAAAAGTGGAAGGTTCGGATATTTATGTATATGATCCGGATTCTGTTCGTGCTTCCGGTTCTTATGATGCAGGAATGGGAACCATAAGATGTACTTTAAGCGACAGTGTCATCAAAGGTAATCTCACAAAAGTCGTAATTGATGATGTGGATATTACGGAAGTAGGCGGAACCATTACAGGGGCAAGCAGAGAATTCCATTTGAATGCTGCACTTTTGAGTAAAGAAGGAATTTATAAGATAACAGTTACTGATGATTCCGGAAATACCGGTACCTTCTATTATAAGAGTGAAAAGTCAATCGTATATGCAATCTCCAGTGTAGCTGCTACGGAAGTAACTGCCGAGAGCGCTGTCATCAGTTGGATTCCATCAGAAGATTTGGCAGCATCTGAATGTACATACACAGTGATAATCGATGGTACTACCGTAACAGAGAATTCACTGACAACACCAAGCTACACATGGACACCGGAAGGAGGCTTGAAAGAGAAAGAAGAGCACACAGTTATCATCAAAGCGTTTAAAGATGGTGACCAGCTTGCTTCTACGGAAGAAGAGCCTTACAAATTCAAATATTCAAATGAGCCGACAGATGTTGACCTGGAAGTTAAGGACGTAGATGTAAAATACGATCCGGAGCCGGGCAGTCAGGCTACAATTAAATTTAGTATTCATAATAACGGTAAGACGATTGATAATTTTAATGAAGCTAATATCGTATTAAAATTTTATGAAAAGCTTACATGGGATGATATTGATTCAGTAACCAATTGGTTCGAGGGTGATGGATGGCAGTTTGCTAACAACAGTACAGTTGAAGGATTAGCCGAAGATGGCAGTTTCCCATATGACAAGGATATTACAATTACATATAACAGAGCAACAACGACAAAATTCTATGAAGCAGAAGCAATCCGGTTTGGTATTTCATGGGAAGGATTTATTGCAGGTAATGATAAGAACCGTGACAACAATTACTATGTCTGGTATGCAGTACAACCTGTACCAAATCCTGAAAATGTAACGCTCACTTCAAAGAATAATAACAAATCTCTGGAAGTAAAATGGGAGGAACCGGCGGATGCTGATACAAATGGACCATACAAGTATAATGTTTACTTAAATGGCAGTGAATCTCCGGCAAATGACGCTCCTATTGAGGGAACCACATATACAATTACCCAGGATAATGCATTTGAAGGAACACAGAACGTTACAGTAAAGACTGTCAAAGATGAAGACGGAGATCAGGTAGAATCCAAGGGTACAACTGCAAGTATCTTTGTATACAGTGTTGATGAAGGAAAATGGCATGCCTGGGATAATGGTACCGGATCCGGTGATAACATGGATGATGAAACCGGTGCGCATTGCAAAGACGTATATGGCAATATATGGTACTACTATAACGGATATGGTACAGAACTGAACCCTGAAGAAAGTGATTTTACCAGTGATTTAGGTAAGAGAAGCGATCAATGGGCAGGACTTCATAACAACAGTGACAGAATGGACGTACCTTCTGTAGAGCTGCTGTTTAAAACATGGAGAGCATGGAATAAGGTTACAATTAACGGAACAACTTATACTGCAGACAATAAAGAAGCAATTGTTGGTTTGAATGGCAATGAACGTTTGAATATTGCACAGAGTCTGTTCAAGCTGGGAGCGGGAGAAAAGAGTAAGGTATTTGAAATAACTGTCAGTGACGGCAGTCAGGATGTGTTTATACTTATCAAAGTTGCCGCACCGAGTGATATTCCTCCGGTTGAAAGTTTAAGAGCGATAGCATCAGATACAGGAAAAGATATTACAGTCGGCTGGAACAGATATGATAATGAAAATCCTGGAGATTACACATATGAGATTTCCGTGGATGGAACAGTAAAAGTAACGACACAGGCGGAAACAAACGAAAGAGGAAACAGAATGCTGGTTAATCTGACTGATGTGGAAGAAGGCAGACATCTGATAGAAGTCAGAAGAGGACAGGACAGTGATTATTCCTCTAAAGTAAGTACATATCTGGTTGTATATGATGAAAGTACACTGGAATGGAGTCAGTGGGCGGATAACAGAACACAGGATGTTGATAATGATACATGGTGGTATGCAAAGAACTTCCTGCAGGGAAATCATCTTCTCTTGGATGAAAACTATGGACCACAGATTACGACAGACGGTAAATATTTCAGGTTTGTTCTCAAAAAAGACGGTTTAACGGGCGGTCCTTCTCTGGATCCTGCAACAGAAGTCACCGTAGATGGAACGACTTATGAGATTGGAACAGAAGCAGGAGACGAGGTACTTGCTTACCGTGATGGAGACCAGATTTATTTGAGTCACAAACTCTTCCCGGTAGATGATGAGACAACGAGAGAGAGAATCTTCCCGATTACTGTAACAGGTTCCATGGGTGCTGACCATGCAGTCGAGACATTCCTTGTAAAATTAGTAAACGAGGATTACTCCAGTCCGAATGTCAGCTTGAAATATGTTGATAAAGAAGGAAACGAGACACAGGAGAAGGACGGTCATGTAGTATTCACATGGAAAGACCCTGAAGACGTTGCAGAATACGGTTATAAACTTCACTACTATGATTACACAGACCCTTATGACCCGAACAATCCGGAGGGTAATAAGGAAACTGTTAAGTGGATAAGAAATGGCGATTATAAAGTCAATGAAGATGGAAGCATGTCCTATCATCTGACAGAGAATGGAGTGAACCTGCGAAGCAATACAGAAATCCGTGTTGTTCCGGTTATCTCAAATAGCGGTGTCGAAGCAAGAGACGATTTAGGTATGGCAGTAGGTCAGGCAGAGCTTACATTCTACGGAGAGCCAACCACAAAAACAGGCGCATATGTTAGTGATACAGAAAAATCAACGATAGTATTTACAGTTATCAACGTAGGTACTGCCGCAGTTGATACAAAAGCAATGTATCAGCAGGAACATCCGGCAGAAAAGCATATATTAGAAATCCAGATAACAGAATATACGAATGGAGACAGAGAAGAACTTACACCTGGAACGCCTGACCATGCAAATCCATTTATGTTCAGGTACAATTTTGAAGATGACAGTTTCCTTCCGGGTGAGACAATCGAGGCAACACATGACCATCTGTTCAAGGATAGAAATACATATTACTTTACAGCAGAGATTGACCCGAATAATTATATTTATGAGACCAATCAGGATAATGAGGGCTTAAACGGTAACAGCCAGAACTTTGAGCTTGCTGCAAGATACCGTGGAAACCTCAAGATAGAGTGGGACGAAGAGAGCAACTCCTATGTTGCATACTTCCAGCCGGATGTTTCCCAGTGGAGTGCAGGTACTTCGGGCATGGGAGAAGGAGTTTCAGCTTTCGAGTTTAGTTACTATGATCATGGCGAATTGAAGACATGCAGGATTAGTAACAGTGGAATTACTCCATTAGAAGGACATGAGTGGGGAGACCACGTATATAAAGTTAC
>CANQPJ010000019.1 GCA_947625755.1 uncultured Lachnospiraceae bacterium
CTTTAAAAAGTTGCCTGCCTTAGACAGCTTATTTAAGTGCGCCCATTTATGGTTTTCCTCTACTTTCTTTCACACTATCCTCCTTTGTTCTACACTTTTACAATACAGATAACTCTGTTGTATCTGCGGGAGATTTAAGTTCTTTTGCAATTTCAGTTCGTACATAAGCCTTAAAATATTCTCCTATACTTTCAATCAAGTCATTTGCAGAATTATACATCTGTGTATCCTTTTCCGTCAAAAACTCTTTATAATCATCTTTTAATTCAATTTCTTTAATTAATGCTTTTAATTCATTGACATCTTCTTGCTTAAAAAGCAACTCTCGTCTTTTTCTACGAATTTTCACTTCAATCGGACTATAATTAAGGTAGTTAATTATAAAACAAAAAAGTGAAGTTGCTATTGGAATCAAACAGAAAAAAATTGTTTGGATAAATTGTTTTATTGTTAAACCCGTTTGGTCCTCATTTACCCTCGTAACTATATTAGTACTATAACCGATTGTAGCATTCTGTATCCTATAAGCAAAAACAGTAACAAGAAAAATCATAATAAATACAAAACATATTTTATTAAAAACAGATAACACTTTTTTTCTATTCCGTTCTGTTCTATGTAAGTTATGTGCTATAAATATTGGTAAAAAATCAACTGCAATTGTTGTACCAATTGCTATTAAAAAAATTTTATAATCTTTTGAACCTTGTTTTTCTGTAAGCATAAATACATAACAACAGAAGTCTACAATTAAAACAAATAATGTTGCTATTATTGTAATCCAACCTCTTTTGTACATGTTAGTCGGTTTTTTTGATAATTTAATCAATTCTTCTCTGTCATAAGGATTAGGATATGTTGTTCCCAACTGATTAATTCCTGTTTTATCATACATGGTCCTTTCTATCGCTTTGGAATTCATTCCTTTTCTAAAACTAAATTTAACTTTATTATTTTCAATATCAAGCGAATTTAAATCTCCAAATTCGTCAATTTCAGCATCAAGACCATTTTTATTAATCTTCATTTCTAATTTATCCATATCATTTCTCCTACCAAAACTTTGCTTCCTCATTTTGTTGTCTTAAACACTTTTCGAGCGTTTCTAGTTCCTCTTTAATTTTCTTAAGTTCTTTTTCATCTGCTTCAAGCCAGTCTTTTGCATTTTGCAAATTAGAATACATATCAGTTGATAAATCGTTAATTTTTTCCATATGAAAGGCTTTTTGCCTTTCAACCCCATTTCTTGCCCGTTTTTTCCAACATTCAATTATGTTGTCTAGAACATTACCATTTTGACCATCGAGGCACTTTGGACTACTATTTAGCATATCGTGAAGTTGTATATCCAACAACTGCTGAAGGTTAGAAGTATATGGACGAATTACATAGGATTCTACTGTCATTTCTCCATGTGGAATTCTTGATAAATTGTACTTTCTTTTTTTTCCTTTAGAAACAAATATAGCCATATTAACCTCTCCTATAATGATATATCTTTAAAATCTGTGTAAATTGATTCAACTCTCTGCTGTAGTTTTTCCAGTTCATCTTTTTTTGCATCTAGATAATCTGTATATGTTTCATATTTAGGCTCTGGTGCAGTTGGTTTGAGCATTTCTGCCTGTGGATGTTTTAATATGACACCTTGCCAATACCATGATAATCTCATATCTATATTAGAAGCCACTTCCCCGAATATCGGTTCTGACAATTCAATCGTTTTTCTTATAATATCCAAATTTACAAGTATGTTTTTATAAATTTCTATAATCTGAATAGATAAAGTATCTAATTTTGTCCTATATTTTGATAACCTGTTTTGATACTCTTCAAACCTTCTTTGTCTTATTGATATATCATCTAATTCTGTTTCAAGCTTATGCTTTGATTTTAAATAATTTTCAAAATCTGCGTTTTTCGTATAATTAGGAATGTACACACTGATTTCAGAAGGTTTATCTTTTAAAAATTCACTTAATTTTATTGCTTCGTCTACTTTAGTTTCTAACTCAGCAATCATAGATTGTGATTCGTGATAATAACTAGCATTATGGTTGTTAATAACTCTCATTATATATGCCATATATGCATATACTTTATCATGTTCTTTTTTTACATTCGGAGATATTATATATTTTTCCTGTATAAAAGGAATAGATTTTTTTCCGTCTTTTTTCCCACTTCGTTTTAATAAAAATTTAGATAATATACTTACATTCGAATGAATCCTTTTAAAATTTATACTACTTTTTTTCTTTTGACTTTCCATATACACCCTCCTGTTTACATTTTTTGTAGGATTATAGTTTAAAAAATTTTTACTTTCTCTGTCTCTAATAACTTTCTATCTTGTATCTTTTTCATACACTTTCATTGTCTTTCCTAAACTTATGGAAAATCTCTTATTTAGCATGTGATATTATATCAATACTTTATTTCAAAATCAGTATCTAATACATAAATAAATTGAAATTCATATAATATTTGAGTTTTTTCGCATAAATGATAAGTAAATTTCCCAACGTGCTATATTTTTCTCTATCAAATCTTTCTGTTGCTAAACGATAGCTCTTTTATAAATACATTTAGTAAATTATCTTTCTTTTTTCATAAAAAAGCCCCTTGCAACTGCAAGGGGAAATAAACTATTATTATTTTTTCATCTCAAGAATTATCACTCACCCCCCTTACGTTCTTATGGTAACATTTACTTTTTTCTTTGTCAACGACATTTTTCGCCTTTTTTCTCACTTATGTCTACAGGGAAATCTCTGAATCTTATCTCCCCAATGCAACGATTGTCATTGACAGATTTCATGTCGTCCGCTATGTTACATGGGCTTTGGAAAATGTCCGCAAACGGATTCAGAAGCAGATGCATCCCTCCAAGCGTAAATATTTTAAACGGAGCAGAAAAATCCTTCTTTCCCACTACCGGAAGCTGAAAGAAGAAAACCGTCAGGCTCTGGAGATTATGTTGCAGCAGTCAAACGATTTAGCTGTTGCCTATTATTTAAAAGAACAGTTTTACGACTTTATGGATTCTAAAAACCGGGACGAAGCTTATAAGAAACTGCGGAAATTTATTATATCCGTACAAGCAAGCGAACTAAATGAATTTAATGCTTGTCTAACAATGCTTGCAAACTGGGGACGCTATATTCTCAATTCATTTGAATGTCCATATACCAATGGATTTACGGAAGGAACGAATAATAAGATTAAGGTGATTAAGAGGAATGGTTACGGGTTCCGTAATTTTAAGAATTTTAGGAACAGAATCCTGCTTGCCACAAGATAAGAAAACACAGTTGTGAACAATTTTTTCACAACTGTGCCTATAATCTTTTTACCCCCACTCTTGACAAAGAGCCTAAAAAACTCCTGCACACCATATCAGTATGCAGGAGTTCATTGTTTTAATACTTAATACCTTTTGAAACGGTAAAGGATGACCGTTTCAAAATCTATATCATTCCGACCTTGCGGTGCATTACTTGTTAGCAATAGCAGCCTGTGCTGCTGCAAGTCTTGCAATCGGAACACGGAATGGTGAACATGATACATAGTCAAGTCCAATCTTATGACAGAACTCTACAGATGATGGATCTCCACCGTGCTCACCACAGATACCTACATGGAGGTTCGGGTTAACCGGCTTGCCAAGTTTGATAGCCATTTCCATTAACTTACCAACACCTGTCTGGTCTAATTTAGCAAATGGATCATTCTCAAAAATCTTAGCATCATAGTAAGCATCCAAGAACTTACCTGCATCATCTCTTGAAAATCCGTATGTCATCTGTGTCAGGTCGTTTGTACCAAAGCAGAAGAAGTCTGCCTGTGTAGCAATCTCATCAGCTGTAAGAGCAGCTCTAGGGATTTCAATCATAGTACCAACCTCGTATGCAAGCTCTGCGCCTGCTTCTGCAATTTCAGCATCAGCTGTAGCAACAACAATATCCTTAACATACTTTAATTCCTTGGAATCACATGATAATGGAATCATGATTTCCGGTTTAACACTCCAGTCAGGATGTGCCTTCTGAACTTCAATCGCTGCACGGATAACAGCCTTTGTCTGCATCTTTGCAATTTCCGGATAAGTTACAGCAAGACGAAGTCCTCTGTGACCCATCATAGGGTTAAATTCATGCAGTGATGCGATAAGAGTTTTAATTTCTTCAACTGATTTACCCTGTGCATCTGCTAATTTCTTAATATCTTCTTCCTCTGTAGGAACAAATTCATGAAGAGGAGGATCCAAAAATCTAATAGTAACAGGATTTCCTTCCAATGCTTCATAAAGAGCCTTGAAATCTCCCTGCTGATACGGAAGAATCTTCTCAAGAGCAGCTTCTCTCTCTTCCACTGTATCGGAACAAATCATTTCTCTGAATGCCGCAATTCTGTCTTCCTCAAAGAACATATGCTCTGTACGGCAAAGACCAATACCTTCTGCACCAAGCTCTCTTGCTTTTTTAGCATCTGCCGGTGTATCAGCATTTGTTCTAACCTTCAGTGTTCTATACTTATCAGCCCAAGCCATGATACGTCCAAATGTACCGGCAATAGTAGCATCAACTGTTTCAATGATACCATCATAGATATTACCTGTTGAACCATCAATTGAGATATAATCTCCCTCATGGAATTCCTTGCCTGCTAATGTGAACTTCTTGTTTTCTTCATCCATTGCGATGTCACCACAACCGGATACACAGCATGTACCCATACCACGGGCAACTACAGCTGCATGAGATGTCATACCGCCACGTACTGTTAAGATACCCTGTGAAGCCTTCATACCTGTAATATCTTCCGGTGATGTTTCCAGTCTGACTAATACAACCTTTTCTCCTTTTGCATTCCATTCAACAGCATCATCTGCTGTAAATACAATTTTACCACAAGCAGCTCCCGGTGAAGCACCAAGACCTTTACCCATTGGTGTGGCAGCCTTGAGAGCAGCCGCATTAAACTGTGGATGAAGCAGTGTATCCAAGTTTCTTGGATCAATCATAGCTACAGCTTCTTCTTCTGTTCTCATGCCTTCGTCAACGAGGTCGCAGGCAATCTGTAATGCAGCCTGAGCTGTTCTCTTACCATTTCTTGTCTGTAACATATAAAGTTTTCTGTTTTCAACAGTAAACTCCATATCCTGCATATCTCTGTAATGATTTTCAAGTGTGGAACAAACTTCCTTGAACTGCGCAAATGCTTCCGGGAATTCCTGTTCCATCTGAGCGATTGGCATTGGTGTTCTAACTCCGGCAACAACGTCCTCGCCCTGGGCATTCTTTAAGAACTCACCCATCAGCTTCTTCTCACCTGTAGCAGGATCTCTTGTAAATGCAACACCTGTACCACAGTCATCACCCATGTTACCAAATGCCATAGACTGTACGTTTACAGCAGTACCCCATGAATATGGAATATCATTATCACGACGGTATACATTTGCACGAGGGTTGTCCCATGAACGGAATACAGCCTTAACAGCACCCATCAACTGTTCCTTCGGATCATCCGGGAAGTCAACGCCGATTTTTTCTTTATATTCTGCCTTAAACTGACCGGCTAATTCTTTTAAATCTTCAGCTGTAAGGTCAACGTCCTGTTTAACACCTCTGTCAGCTTTCATTTCATCGATAAGTTCTTCAAAGTACTTCTTACCAACTTCCATAACTACATCAGAATACATCTGAATAAATCTTCTGTAGCAATCCCATGCCCAACGAGGGTTTCCTGATTTTTCAGCAATTGTATTAACAACTGTTTCGTTAAGACCAAGGTTAAGAATGGTATCCATCATACCCGGCATAGAAGCTCTTGCTCCTGAACGAACAGACACAAGTAAAGGATTTTCCTTATCACCGAATTTCTTACCTGTGATTTCTTCCATCTTTACAATGTACTCGTTAATCTGTCCCTGAATTTCATCATTAATTTCTCTGCCGTCCTCATAATACTGAGTACAAGCTTCTGTTGTGATTGTGAATCCCTGAGGTACCGGAAGTCCTAAACTTGTCATTTCTGCAAGGTTAGCACCTTTACCACCGAGAAGCTCACGCATGTTAGCATTACCTTCACTAAAAAGGTATACCCATTTGTTTGCCATGTTTTCTTCCTCCTAATTAATTAGTATTTAATTTATGTCATGAGCTATTGAATGGCCATCAAAAACAGCTCATACACCCATATACCGGCGTCGCCATTTTATGCAGATTTACATAACTTTGCCATGCGAAATCACGCATAAAAAGGCGCAATCGCACCTATATTGCAATTATAACATATGCATTCTTTTAGTCAACAAAAAATGTATTATTTTTCCACAATAAACGTCGTAATAGAATGAGGCGGCACTTCCGTATTCATTCCCTTTCCATCGACTGCCACTGCAATTCTGTTTCTCTTGTTCAATTCATTTTGTACTACAACAATAATCTGCCCGTCAGGATTCTTGTAAGCTACGGAATAAATACCTTTATCAGAGTCATTCAGACAAAGGATTCTCTTTGCCCCCGGTTTAATATATCTGGAAAAATGACCTATATAATAGTAAGAAACATTATAAATCACTTCATTGGTCTTTGTATTCAGCATAATTGGAGCCTCGCAGTAATTCCCTGCGTAGTTTGGTCCTCCCTGTTCATCTAAAACAAGATTCCAGTCCACCCAGCCTTCTGTATAATTATTAAAGTCATTAATCATATTATGTCCATATATTTCGCCATGCTTCCACGCTCCAATACCTGCTTTTGAGCTGGTGCTTCCGGAATTGTTAACCAACTCTACACACCCTTCTGTAAACACCAGATGCTGTTTTGGATATATCTCATGCGCCATGGTAAGAATTTCAGATTTGTCAGAACCATACCAATGATAAGCAATTCCCCAGACAATATCCTTTGCATTTTTATATGCCAGTGTTTCTCTTACGCGGCGAAACATAATATCTCTGTTGTGATCCAGAATAACAATCCTAATCTTATCTTCAAGTCCTTCTTTTTTTAGCTCTTCATAAATATAATCCACAGCCAGCATTGCTTCTTCTGTCGGATCATATTTACAGGATGCCCACAACTGTTTTGCTTCCGGTTCATTCTGAACACTCATGGTTTTAATATCGATTCCCCTCTCAAGCATTCCCTTGACATATCGAACCATATATTTTGCCCATGCGCCATAATATTTTCTGAGAAGTCTCCCACCGTGATTCATGTCCTTGTTGTTTTTCATAAAAGCCGGCGGACTCCAAGGTGCGCAAAGAATGCCAATGTCCTCTCCCGCTTCTTCACTTGCCTGTTTTATAAACGGTACAACATACTTGTCCTCTCTATCCATATTAAAAGTTTTTAATTCAACGTCGCCATCTTCAATATATGTGTATGGGTCAAGAGAAAAATCACAGCCATTAATGGTAGCACGTCCCAGATTGTATGCCAAACCGGACTCTTTATTAAAGTAGGCACGCAGTATTTCCTCTCTTGCCTCATCACTGGCATTTGCCATAACATACGCTGCCGATTCCGTAAAGGCACCCCCGAACCCCAAATGGGTCTGAAACTCCTGACTACTGTCTACAACTACCGTATCCATTCTGAAACTAAAATAATCTCGCAGTTCCAAAATTCCCAAGTCATTCCATTTAATATTATTCCCCTGTGCAGTTTGAATTATTCTAATTGTTGGTTCCATAGAAATACCTCATTTCATAATAAAAGGCACAATTCTCTTGTGAATTATGCTTTTTATTTTTCGTATAATATTTTATAACTTTGCTAATGTAAAACTAAAATTCCATCTTTTCATCAAAATATGCTTTTAAATCTTCTATCTTAATGCGTTCCTGCTTCATTGTATCACGGTCACGGACTGTAACAGCTCCATCTTCCACGGAGTCAAAATCGTATGTCACACAAAATGGAGTGCCGATTTCGTCCTGACGGCGATACCTTTTACCGATAGCCCCTCTGTCATCATATTCACAATTATAATATTTGCTCAGTTCTGCAAATATTTTCTCTGCTCCCTCATTTAATTTTTTTGACAGAGGCAGCACGCCAATTTTAACCGGCGCAATAGCCGGATGAAAATGAAGTACCGTACGTGTATCAGGCTTTTCTTCGGTTCCGATTTCTTCCTCATCATAAGCCGCACAAAGAAACGCCAGTGTCACTCTGTCAGCGCCCAATGAAGGTTCGATAACATATGGCACATATCTCTCGTGTTTTTCATCATCAAAATATGTCAAATCTTCTTTAGAAGTATTTATATGCTGTGTTAAATCATAATCTGTTCTATCTGCAATTCCCCAAAGTTCGCCCCAGCCAAATGGGAATAAAAATTCAATGTCGGTAGTTGCCTTTGAGTAGAATGACAATTCTTCCTTTTCATGGTCTCTCAATCTCATCTCGTCTTCCTTGATTCCAAGGCTTAATAACCAGTCACGGCAGAAACCTCTCCAATATTCAAACCATTCTAAATCTGTATCCGGTTCGCAGAAAAATTCCAATTCCATCTGTTCAAATTCTCTGGTTCTGAATGTAAAATTCCCCGGTGTGATTTCATTTCTAAAAGATTTGCCAATCTGTCCGATACCAAATGGAATCTTTTTTCTTGATGTTCTTTGAACATTTTTAAAATTCACAAAAATTCCCTGTGCTGTTTCCGGTCTCAAATATACTGTATTTTTTGCATCTTCCGTAACGCCCTGAAAAGTCTTGAACATCAGGTTAAACTCCCGAATATCAGTAAAGTTATGTTTGCCGCAGGACGGACAGCAGATATTATGTTCTTCTATGTAAGAAGCCATCTGTTCATGTGACCATGCGTCTACAGACTCTTCTATTGTAATTCCATTCTCATCCATATAATCTTCAATTAATTTATCTGCCCTGAATCTTTCATGGCACTCCTTACAATCCATCAATGGGTCAGAAAAACTTCCCAGATGTCCGGAAGCTACCCATGTCTGGGAATTCATAAGTATGGCGCAGTCCACACCTACATTATATGGATTTTCCTGAATAAATTTTTTCCACCATGCTTTCTTTACATTATTTTTTAATTCCACACCCAGATTTCCATAGTCCCATGTATTAGCAAGCCCTCCGTATATTTCTGAACCGGGATAAACAAATCCTCTGCCTTTTGCTAATGCCACAATTTTATCCATTGTCTTTTCCATTCTATCTCTCCTTTTTTCTATTAATATACAATATAGCTCAGCCCGCTATCAGATTCTGCTGTAGTAATCACACCATTATCACCGGTTTTACAATTTTCACTGATGTATTTTACATCACCGTCTATTTGTACTCTATACTGACCATTCAAAACAAGAATATTGCTGTCATCCATCTTTCTAATATCAGCGCCCCGGGCAGTTTTTTTTCTGTCAGGAGAGACAAAGTTTCCTTTAATATGAACCATTCTACAGTCAGATACTTTCCCGGCATAGAAACTTTCTTCATTTTCTTTATTATATTCTTTGAAATACTCATTAAAATCATAGACTGTTGCAATATTTAAAATCAGATATGCAACGTCATCATCTACATCAAATTTTTCAACCTTTATCGCATCATCTACAGATGCCATCGTACTGCTGTTATAATCTGACACTTCTTTATTAATATATTCCTCTAATTCCTCTTCATCATAATCATCACTCTGAAAACTCTCGCCTACGCCATATCGCACAACTCCGTCTTCATTTATATAAATTGCATTTGTTCCCTTGTTCAGCTTAATATCTCCTACCTTTTTGCCACAACCTGTAACCCCTGCTGCTACAGCAAAAATTAAAGCTATTGCTAAACTTTGTCTAAAAATGTGCTTCATTCATTTTTCCTCCAAATTCCAATAAACATACCTAGTTAGTAATTTTAAACTTAATACACTTTAATTTCAATATATATTTTTAAATGAAGTCTAAAGAATTAAATTTTTTATCCACGACCTTTTTTATGTATTGCCCTATAATCTTTTCCATTTGCTTGAGCACATTGCTCTTTACATTGAATGTAAATAATTTATTCATTGGTGATGTAACAATATATTGGAGGGCATAAACCGTAGATTCCTCCAGATAATTTTCTTTTTTTCCACTGCTGCATTGTTTACATAATAAAGTATTTCTCTCCGTATCAAAATACACTAATTCTTCTTTTTTTCCACAGCGACCGCAGCTGAAAACATTTGGATATTCTCCATTAATGACCAGTGTTTTTAACTGATAAATACAGCATATGAGTTTTTTTGGGATTGTACCTTTGCTAAGTTCTTTCATGGACAAATATAATAATTCCAGGGTATCTCTTGCCTCAATTCCTTCTCGTCCATAGTAGTCTGCCAGTTCCAAAAAATACATTCCGAGATACATACTGTCAATATCTTTCATCATGTTACTGAAATAATCGCTGATTTTCATTCCCGTAACTGTATAGGCATTCCTTCCTCTGTACAATGTAAACTCGCCAAAAGCCATAGGCTGACTTCCCCCGAGGAACTGACTGGTAGGTTTTCTTGCCCCTCTGGCAAAGGCAGTTATCTTGCCAAATTCTTTGGTAAGAATCACAAGACGCTTATCATATTCACTTATAGGTTTCCCGGAAATCACCATTCCCACTGCTGTAATCGTCTCTACCATTTTTATCGCTTTCTATCTTGGAAATAAAGTCCATTCTTGCCTGATTAATTTTTTTCTCTTTTGCATACTTTAAATAATCTTCCACCTTACCTGTTGATTCAAATATTTTCCAGCTGTCTAAATTATTCATTTTATCCTCCCTGTAACTTATTACTATCTTTATAATTTCCAAGGACGGATTTTGTATGCATGATTATCCTATTAAGAAAATAATGGAAAACATTTATTTTTCTTCTCTGTATCCATAATTTTTCATCAGCAGTTCGCTGTCTCTCCAGCCTTTTCGCACCTTTACCCAGAGCTGTAAATTAACTTTTGTATTCAACTGCCGTTCTATTTCATATCTGGCATTTGCGCCAATTTTTTTTAGCATGCCTCCCTGTTTTCCTATAATAATCCCCTTGTGCGAATCTTTCTCACAGACGATTGTAGCTTCAATATCATAGATAGACTTATGCCTTCTTTTTTTCATTCGTTCAATGGTTACAGCAATACCATGTGGTATTTCTTCGTCCAGTGCATGCAATGCCTTTTCCCGAATCAGTTCTGCCACAATCTGCCGCATAGGCTGATCTGTAACTGTATCTTCATCATAGTACATCGGTCCTTTTGGAAGATATTTAAAAATCTGTTCCACAATCGTCTCTACATTATTCCCTCTTAAAGCCGATGCCGGAATAATTTCATCAAAATCGACAATTTTTCTATAAGCGTCAATAACGGTAAGCACCGTTTCCGGTTTTACCGTATCTGTTTTATTTATTACCAAAATAACAGGTACATCCAGAGTCCCCAGTTGTTCTGCGATATGCTGTTCTCCTGCTCCGATAAATGTATCCGGTTCCACCAGCCACAGAATAAGGTCTACTTCCTTTAACGTCTTTTGGGCTACATTTACCATATATTCTCCCAGTTTGTTCTTTGCCTTGTGAATACCCGGCGTATCCAAAAAAACAATCTGTCCCTGATTGCATGTATACACGGTTTGTATTTTATTTCTGGTAGTCTGGGGCTTTTTGGACGTAATTGCAATTTTCTGACCGATAATTTGATTCATCAAAGTAGATTTACCCACATTAGGTCTGCCAATCAGCGCCACAAAACCTGACTTAAATTCTTTCTCCATGCGTACCTCTCCTGCAATATTTTTTGCATCTTTATAATTTCATTTCATATTCCATGAATCGGATTTTTATATCCGGTATTTTTATCCTAATTCCCTGATTTCTTTAAATAACTCTGAATCATTTGTAATGGCGCTTTTCCCGCCTAACACGCACACGTGATTTTTCTCCAATGCTTTTTGAAATTTTGGCGCAAGACTCCTAATCTTTTCGACATCCGTATGAAGTATATCTTCCCGCTCCTTTTTCAACATTTCATAGCTGACACCGCTCATATACCATGTAAATTCTCTGGCACTTCTGTCAGCTACGCTCAATGGGGCATCTATATTACTGATGGTTCCAATAATGTATTTTCTGATTTCCCTCTGGCTGGCATCAAAATTTTTAATATACGCAGGCGCGTCAAGATAAACCTTATCTGTACGTCCCAAATTGGGATCTCTATAAGAAGAAAACATTACATCGCCGCTGCGGGTTACCATACAGCTGCATCCATAAGCTCCGCCCAGCACTCTGATATTATTCCACAAATATTCACTGCTCATAATATTAGATAATACCTGCATGCTTCCATCAAACGGTTCCTTTTCGTTATCCATGTAATTACCGCATCTGGATACATACTGAACCTGTCCGGATGTAATAAATGCTTCATTTTTTGTGACAGGCTCAAATTTCCATCCATCAAAATAAGGCTGAAAAGCAACCGGTTCATACATGCATTTCTGTAAATTCTTAATATAACATTTTATATTTTCGTAGCTCTTTCTGTCTCCAGCGTAATTGACAATCATATTATCTTTTCTAAAAACAAACTTCACTACATCAGATAATTTTTGTATTACTTCTTCCTTGTGTTCCTCAAAATGTTCGAGAATATCTTCAACAAACTTGTAAAAAGAAATACCGGACATTTTTTCTCTAATATAGTAGTTTACGGAATAGTCCGATACTGCACGCATCTTACTGGCAGTATTGCCCGACTTTACTATGCTTTTATTTAACCTCGACTTTAATTCTTCAAGGATTTCCTTTAACCTTTTTTCGTCTGAAAAATCAGTCTTTTTTATAACCTCTTCTATAATGTCCACTGCTTTGTTTAGTTTATCATTCATTGCTTTTGTATGAACTTCCATCATATACCTTGCTGTCTGTTCCATACTATTTATATAAATTGCAGAACCCCAAAACAGTCCTCCTAAATTTATATCAATATCCTTATTTAATTCCGTGTACTTTCTGTCGGTATTCATATAACCTAACACATATTTCAACAATCCCACATACGGTACATATTCTATTGGCAGGGTTCCAAAATCAAAAGCAATATCCAGATAGCCAATGCCATTGGTAAACAATTCGTTATAAACAGCTGTAAATTCCGGCATCACTTCTTCCTGATGAATAAATGGTTTTGGAGTTTTATCAATATCTTCAATTTCGAGTAACGGTATCGTCTCCAGCTCCGCATTTGTAGACGGTGTCTCCTGATATAATTTTAATTGCTTTGTGTCAGCAATTAATTTTTCTATTTCTGCTTCCGTCATAGAATTTTTCAGCTGCTTTAACTGTTCTTTTAATTGTGCTTCCTTTTGTTCTGTAAGCCCTTTTTGGGGTACCATAACAACTATGGAACGGTGGCAGTTTTCAATGAAATATTTTTCAATAAGCTGTTCAAAATAATCGGTGTCAATCTTTTTTCTTAATTTATCAAAGATTTTGTTTGTCTCCAAAGAAGTAAATGGATCATTTTCATCATAAAGCCATGTGTCCATAACATTTAATCCCCACATCAGTCCCCTTGGAGAACCGCCAAAATCTGCTTCTTTTGCTAAAAATTCCAAGCTGTTTAGTCCTGCCCATAAGGCATTTTTATCAATACCTTTTTCTGCAATGCTTTTGAGATTTTCCCGGATAATCTGATTAAACTTTTCTGCATCTTTTTCATTCGCATATTTTGCAGTAATACTATATACCGGCTGAAATATTTCACTCTCATAAGAGCCAATAACATCTCTTCCTATCTCTGCATCAATTAACGCTTGTTTTAAAGGAGCGCCGGGCATCTTCATAATAGCATAATCTAATATTTGAAATGCAATATTTAGTTCCACGTCCAAGCTGTCTCCGATCACATAATTGGAAATCAGTACAGCGCTTTCTTCTTCTTTTTCGCTATCTGATATTGCATAATTTTTTTTCAACAGACATGGTTTCTCAAAAGCTTTCTGTTTTTTAATTTCAGAATCTACCTGCAGATAGTCGTACTTGGACAAGTATTCTCTGTCCATCCACTCCAATCGTTCCTCAACATCCATGTCCCCGTATAAATAAATATAACTGTTGGAGGGATGATAATATTTTTTATGGAATTCCAAATACTGCTGGTATGTCAATGACGGTATAAAATCCGGATCGCCTCCCGACTCACTGCTGTATCCATTATCCGGAAACAGTGACTGCAAAGATACTCTGGATGCCATTTCGTCAACCGAAGAAAAGAGTCCTTTCATCTCGTTATACACCACACCATTGATGGTAATATCATCCTCCCTGCTGTTCAGTTCGTAATGCCAGCCTTCCTGCTTAAAAATATTTTCTTCTTTGTAAATGTTGGGATGAAATACAGCATCCATGTAGACATGCATTAAATTATTGAAATCTTTGTCATTATAACTTGCTACAGGATAAACAGTTTTATCCGGATATGTCATGGCATTTAAAAAGGTATTCAAAGAACCTTTTACCAGCTCCATAAACGGTTCTTTTACCGGAAAATTATCGGAACCACAAAGCACTGTGTGTTCAATAATATGAGGTACTCCCGTATCATCTGTTACCGGCGTGCGGAATCCAATGTTAAACACTTTGTTATCATCATCATTTGACAACACAACAATTCTTGCCCCGGTCTTTTTATGCTTTAATAAATATGCCTGTGAATTTACTTCTTCTATGTGCTTGCTGATAATCACATCATATGCCGGTAAGTTATTTACTTTCATAACTGCCTCCTAAAATATACCTTACTCAACATTGTATATATTACCATATTTTTACTGTTCTATCCATAAATATATCGTTGTTTATAAAAAAATAATGGGATACAGATATAAATAAAATAATTACTTACACATATTTCTTTAACCGGTCTACAACGATTGATGCCGCAATGATTTTAATTATGTCCGGAATAATAAACGGTATGACGCACAGGGTTAAAGCTCCTGTAATATTTGTATTTGTCAAGACCATGAACCAGATTGTACCTACTAAAAAGCAGACCGCATCTCCCAAAATCATAGATGCTGACGAAATAGCAATCCTGATTGCTTTTCTTTTTTTCTTTGCAGTCTGCATTCCCACGCCAATAATTATTGTAGTAAAAATAAAACCTATAATATATCCGCCGGTTGGTCCAACGATAACGCCTAATCCTCCTGTAAAACCTGAAAATACCGGAATCCCAGCCATACCCAGCAAAATGTATATTACCACTGATACCGAAGCGCGTTTTGCTCCCAGCAGTCCTGCTGTTACAAATACAGCAAACGTCTGCAATGTAAATGGAATCTGACCTGCTGCCGCCGGAACGGTAATCCACGAACATATTGCAATCAAAGCGGTAAATACCGCTATTAATACCATGTCCTGTACTGTAAAAAATCTTCTTTTGTTCTTGCTCATTTCTGCCTCCTTATAACTATATCATCAATATTTTTATCATTCCCATTCTATGGTATCTGCCTTTGATTGTCAACCATTAGTCAAATAAAGCTAACATTTTGACCATTTATATTGATTCAACTTTCTTTCAATGCTATACTACTTATGGGCAAGCCATGACAGGAGGAAACATGAGCGTTAAGAATGAAGTTTTAAGACAATTAGAACATAACAAGGGAAGATATATTTCCGGCGGACAGCTGGCGGGTGACCTGGGAGTCAGCCGCAATTCTATCTGGAAAGCCATCAAATCATTGGAAAAAAGCGGTTATCAAATATCTGCTGTTCCAAACCGCGGGTATTGTCTTGCAGAAGAAAGTGATATTCTTTCCCCATTCAGCATTTATCAACATCTGAAAAATAAACTGGATATTCACGTGTATCCAATTGTTTCTTCCACCAATACCGTGTTAAAAGAAATGGCAGAACAGGGTGCTGCAGAAGGAACTGTTGTTATTGCCGAGGAACAAAATGCCGGAAAAGGCAGAATGGGCAAGTCTTTTTACTCGCCTTCTAAATCCGGTATCTATATGAGTATACTACTGCGCCCTACAATTTCAGCAGAGGAGTCTTTATTCCTCACCACGTCAGCTGCAGTTGCCACTGCCAAAGCGATTGAAGATGTATCAGACAAGATTGCCCAAATTAAATGGGTAAATGATGTATACATTGACAATAAAAAAGTATGCGGTATTTTGACTGAAGGCGTTTTTAACATAGAAACTAATCATTTAGACTATGCCATTGTGGGGATTGGTATCAATGTCTGCTTTCCTGAAGACAGTTTTCCAAAAGAAATTGAAAATATTGCCACGGCTATCTTTGAAAATCCGACAGATGCTGCCAATAAACGCAGTATTTTAATAGCGCGTCTTCTTGATTATTTTATGGAATATTACAAAGACTTCCATTCAAAAAAATATGTAAAGGAATATATTAATCGGTCTATGATTCTGGGAAAAGAAATAAATATTGTAGATAAAGATAAAATAATTCCTGCAACAGCAGTAGAAATTGATAAAAAATGCCGCCTCAAAGTAAAACTTAAAGACGGCTCTTACAAATGGCTTTCCTCCGGCGAAGTCAGTATCCGGATAAATTAACAATCTATTATTTTTATAACTGCTCCATTCATATGGATTCCTTATTGATAAATTGCACATTTTCTTGTACTGATTTTTTCCTGTCTGCCGGTCAGATAAAAAAACTTTTCGGTAACAAGTACGTCCAGCATACCCTCTTTGTAATCTACTCCCATTACTTTTACCTGTATATCTCCGTCACTGGAAATAGAAGTACACATATTTTGTATAAATTGTGCTACCATTTCCTTGTCCGATGTAATGTTTGTCTGATTTTGTATCTGGCTGTCTCTGACGGTTTGTTTTACTGCTGCTGACACTACTCTATCCAATTCATCCTGCCTGTCACTTTTGCTTTCTACACACAACAATATCAGAGATACCAGCATAATTAAAACTGCTATTCCTATAACTATAATCGCCTGTTTCATATGTCCAACTTTCCAACTACACTTTTATTCATCTGATTATTGATTTTGTAGTTATTCTTTTTTATGTTACTCTTTATTTCTTTTACCTCACCGCAAGAAATATTTATACTATATACGCTCTTTTCCTTTTCCTTTAAACTCGATATTAATTCATTTTTCAATCCTTTATTCCACTTTGACGTCCAATCGAGAGTATTGATATATTCATAGGAAATAAATCTTATCTGTCCGTTCGACAGATTGGTGTTTAAAACATACACATACATTTTGGCGCTTTTCTTAACTTTACTCTCTTCATCTTCTGCTTCAACGGTAACAATATATTGATTAACCTCATCGGTATTCAAATAGCCTTCTGCAGCTATATTATCTCCTTCGGCAATTTTACCGTGATTTAATTTATCAATTTCCGTTACCCTTAATTCATATTTTTTACCGGTATGTAAATCATCATCTGTAGTAATTTTTTTTAGTATTTCTTTATTATTTAATATTATCTTTTGGTTTAACACATAATACCTGTCCACTGTATTAATGTATATTTCTTTTATGGTGATTTTCTTCCATATACCATATAATGTTACATTGCTGTTTTTCGTGTAAACTGTCCCCGGAGCATAAACACTTCCACTTCCATCCGCCTTACTGTTCCAATGCTTTTTATCCTCTAAAATATATCCATCTCTTACAATTAAATTTTTACTCAAAGTAATGTTTTCATTCCAGTATTTTTCCTGAATATCCGGTATATTATCCACCTTGTCTGTGGTGTTTTTGTCATACCGAATTATATATTTTTCACTGATAATAATCCATACTTTGTCATATCCTTCCACATTATCACTGGGTCTAAGCAGTTGATTGCCTGACATACTGATACAGCGGTAGCGTTCACTTTTTTTTACATCCGAAGCATACAGCTCTCCACTGCCAGAACCTCCGCTGTAACTGACTTTTACAAGTTTGGTCCCCGTGGTATTCACCTCGGAATTAATTTTTGCGATGAGACCGGATGCCTTGCTCAATTTACTCATTACTTCTATATAACATCCTTTCGTCAGATACACTTCGTTATTTTCCTCAATATAGGAATTATCCTTCATTCTTAATATTCCTGCAGCATAAACGCCGCTTCCTTTTCCATTACTCGTGTTATTCCTTACATAGCTGCTGTTTAACTGAACGATTCCGCTATTGATATAGATTGCTCCACCATTTTTTTTGCTGTCATTTTCTGTGAAAATACTATCTGTTACTACAACAATGCCATCAGACATTAAGCCTCCGCAATACCCTTCTGTTTTGTTTTTCTGAAAAACACAGTCTGTAATATAAACACTACCGGATTCCATACCTTCTATACCGGAAGGAATTTTTACTCCGCCAACTTCCTCTTTACTGCTATTATTAATAATCTGCATATTTTTTAGGAGTATTTTCGAACGATATATACTTCCTTTTGTACCACATGAAATTCCGCCAACATTCTTCCCTGCATAATTTCCGGATATAGTTCCTCCATAAAAATAACTTGTTCCCCCTTTGTTAGAATTTGTTCCTCCATTGCATCGGATACCGCCACCGTAAGTTTCTGCTCGGTTATTGGAAATAACCGGTCCGCTTCCATCAGTCTTTCCAATGGTAGTGATTGCTCCCATACCGGTAAAAACTCCTCCTCCGCTGAGCCCGGCTTTATTATTGCTTATTGTGCCTGCTAAAATTGTACACACGGATTTGCCGCCGGCAAAAATGCCTCCGCCTTCTTCTTTGGCGGAACAGTTACGAATGACTCCTCCTGCTAAATTAATATTACAGTCAAGCATTCCAAATATGCCTCCACCTTCTGTTTCTGAACTACAGTCATGTATATAAGCCGTACTGTTGATTAAAATATTTCCTTTCTTCGCCCCAATGGCACCACCATCTGTGCCTTCACAATAACTGATTTCACCATTGACAGTCAGATTTCCCATACTAAAAACAGCAGTTCCACCTTCCGTATTTTTATTATTCTTCACATTTGTAAGCAATGTATTTTTATCAATGCTCACTGTAGCATTATCTCCGACATATACAAAGCCGGAACTTTTCTTTTTTCCTGTAAACTTTCCTTTATTTCCACCTAACCTTAATATCTGATTACTGCCATCTTTATAGCCGAAAACAACGTTGGCGCTTCCATTCACTACAATGCAAAATTTTGGTTCTCCATTGCTGTTGACAGAATCCGAAACATTACCTGAACGTATTATTTTTCTTTCTGCCCCTTTTGCATATATTCGGAATTTTCCTTTTGGGACAACAATACTTTTTTTAAGCGTAATATTGCTATTTACTGCTATATATTTCCAATTGCTTCCTCCTTTAGCAGTTAATATCTCTCTAATATCCGATTCCGTGGTCACTATGTATGGTTTCGCTGCGCTTCCGCTTCCTGTATACCCCTGTACAACATGTCGATTGCATATACATATCAGGCACATCAGTACAACGATTATAAAATATTTGATTTTACCTTGCATATCCCTCTATCACCCCCTGTTTATTAAATTTTTCTCCAAACAAGCTAAACACGGGAAGTGTCACACTATATTCCAGTGTTATTAATCTGCTGGGCTGCTCATTGTAAATTGTTAAATCCTGCACATTTAATTTATATCCTTTTTCATCTGCTTCAGATATGCACTGATGAATAACACTATCATTACAATTACTATCTTCTATACGATTGACAGCAACATTGTAAAAATCTCTTGCGTCTGACACTTGGTTATTACTGCTTATGATAGAAGCAAACAGGATACATCCCAGCGTTATTGCAATAATCATTGAGAACATTTCTATCGCTACTTTCATATTTTTACTCCACTATCACATTTATATATTTTGTACATGCTAACTGATTATCATCCATTACCACACATCTAACTTTGTAAATCCCTTTTTTAAAGGTATCTACTGTTCCATAAATTATCACCCGGTCCGTAATGTCTTTTCCATCACAATCCTTTGCTTTTACAAAATCTTTGCAGTTAAAATTTTCTGCTTTATATTGAGCATAGATTATCTCATCCACCTCAATTACCGGGTATTTGTCTTTATTTTCTGAAATAAATTTACCATTACTTTTGCTTATATTTGTTTTATATTCCGGAGTCATACTTTTCCATTTACTTTCACAAACCGAACATATGATAAGAATTACAACAACCCCTATAATGCCATACACCAATGTTTCTCCATGCTCGCCTAACAAATTTTCCATATTACTCTCCTATTATTGAAACTATAGAATAAGCATCCATATTTCCCACAGCAAGAACTACCATAAAAATAATTGTCAGCAAAAAAACAGACACAATTCCACTAATCAATACTCCCCCATGTTCAGAAATAAATTCTTCCATATAACTCTCCTTTATCCTGTTACAACATTTAAAATTTCATAAAATCCTGCAATTAAGAACAAAAAGATTATTCCATAAATAATACATTGCCCCAATTCTGATAACAAAAACTTCAACACTAACCTCCATGAATTACATTTGAAATAGATGATGTGAAAACTACAATCATAAGTATCATATCAACCATTATTTTTACTACGCCCACTCCCATAGGAACAGCAGTAAACATTGTCGCCGCACCTATCCTGTCATTATTTTTCATTTCCTCTGCCTGCCTTGTCATTTTATTGTTTCTATCAATAATAGAATGAATCTGTTTTCCGGATTGCTCCTTTCCCAGTTCATGAATAGAATAAAACATTTTAACAGACGACTTTATATCATCCAGGTCAAACTCCTTTAAAAAATTATCATAAGGTTCTATGCCTACCGGATATTTTTCAAAATCAACTAATAATTTTCTCACTGGTCTTTTCAATACAAACGCCAGCTTTTCATAAGAATTTTCTATTGCGGACTGCACCGTCTCATTTTGCAAATTAATCGACACATCCCTAATCCAGTCAGGAAATACTTTTTTGATTTCATTTTCAAGTGTACGTTTTGCCTTTTTATAAGACATTTTTTCTAAAAATGATAGTGCCTTATAATTTTCATATCCCTTTTCCACCAGAACATAATATTTGACAATCATATTATCCGGCAGCATTTGTTTTTCCTTAATCCAGTCAATATTCATTTTTTTAATGACAAACAGATAGGATATTAACATGAACATTATCATTACTGTAGAGCATATCTGATACACCGGATGATTGGTATATCTGTATTCCTGCGGAATTAAATATGCCATAAATCCGCATGTAACCAGTGTTGAAAAAATAGAAATTAATACATTTCTTTTTACTCTGTCAACCTCTTTGATAAATAATGATATTCTGTCACCCCACTGTTTTACATCATTTAAAAGAATGTCGATATGCTCCTCATAATCTCCACCATGTTCTTCTATTTTAATAAGAAATTCATGCAATGACCTTAATCTCTTACAGTCATATTCCTTTCCAATAATGTCCAGAGATTCTTTATATATTTTATCTGTCATTTTGGAATCAATATTTACAATAACCTCTTCAATAATTTCCTTCATTCGATTGGAACTGACTTTTTGGGCATCCGACAGCGCCAGTCTGATTTTCGGCTGTTTCTTAAATGAATAAATCATTTGTTCCATATACAGAATCACATCATGGAATTTATTTAAATATGTAATCCGTTTTGTTTCTTCTTTTTGAAATACAATATTAAAGACTACGGTTGCGATGAAACACGTCAATATGCAAAATATGTTTAATTTATATACCAGACAGATTATCAGAACCAAAATCATCACTCCGGCAGCATCCTTTAATATGTTTATTATTTTATCTTTCAATTACACTCTCCTTTACAAAAGGATTATTAATCCCCGCCATTCTAAATTTTCTTATAATATCTTTTGGAAGATTTTTTGTTAAAATTTTTCCTTCCTCATAAATCATTACTTTTTCATTTCTTTCTTCATTTCTGGACAAACACATGATTTGGGCAATATGCCGTGTGATTTTTTCTCCTTCTTTTACAAAAGATTGTAATAACACTCCAATATCCACAAACGAATAAACATCATTTTCATTAATGTTTTGTCCCATATTTCTTAAACGATCGGGGATTTTACCGGCATCATCCAGATGTATTGTTGTAAGACAATGTACTCCGGCTGAAATATTTTCCAACAGATATTTTACCTCCTCTCCTCTGGCTTCTGCCAGCAGTACCCATGTAGGTAATTGTCTTTTACTGGCTTTTAACGCATCTGCGTAACCAAAATTTTCACTAACTTTTATTTCCACACAATCTTTATCCGGGTTAATTGCGGCATATCTTAATTCCAGATTATCTTCTATTGTATATACTCTTTCAAACGCCGGAATATAATTGGTTAAATATTTTATATATTCTGTCTTTCCCACACCCGGTAACCCGCCTACAATCACGGTGCAGTGTGCTCGTATGGCATTTTCCATAAAAGTATCAATCTCCTCCGTGCAATATCTTTCCTGAATTAATCTGTCCCTATTAATTCTTCTGATTGCCGGTGTTTTTCGAATACTAATACTGATTCCGGTGTTGGTAACAGAATCATGCAGAATTGATATTCGAAGACTATCTGTTTCCGCTTCTAACAGCGGATTATTTTGATTAAACTGCATATTCATCAAATTACTTATACGCGTATAAAACTGTTGGATAAAAGTATCATCCAAAACAAAATTTTCTACTTTATATCTGCCTTTCTCCAGATCATTTATCCAAAGTCCGCGGCTCCAATTAATATCAGTAATATTTTCATCTAAAATATATTTTAATAAATCACCAAAAGCTCTATCCGGTAAAGACAATTTTCTCATTAGCACTCTCCCCATCTTTTTACTAAAATAATTGTTACTTATAACACAAATACTATTCCTGCCTACTTCCCTGTTGGTATCTTGCCGGCAATGGAATCAAATGTAACCGATGAGGAATAACTATCCACTACATCTTTGACCGCTTCACTGATAATCGGTCCTATAACATACGCCACACCTACGAGCAGTAAAATGCATACTGCAATAAATATGGTCTTACCATGCTCCTGCAGAAAAACATCCAATGGTATCCACCTCCTTATTTATATTCCAAACTTACAACCAAAAGCGGGGATTTTAAAATGTAGACATTCATAATAGATTTGCCAGCTATGAATGTCACATATTCATAAACTATAAACATAAACTTTATGTTGTTTTGTTTGGTAAATGAATAATATCACTTTTTGTTTTTATAGTCAATACTTTTTTAAATTTTATTTCAGTATTTTTTTTAATTTATTTATGATACAATATTTACAGATTGATTTTTGGAGAGGAAACACAAATGAGAAAGAAAGATTTAGCACTGGAAGTGATTAATCGATTGGAAAAAGAATATCCGGATGCCGATTGTACCCTTGACTACAATGATGCATGGAAACTTTTAATCAGTGTAAGGCTGGCTGCCCAATGTACTGATGAGAGAGTCAACAAAATCGTGCCTGAACTATATGCAAAATATCCTACCATTGAATTGATAGCAGATGCTCCGGTAGAAGAAATTGAAAAGATTGTACGTCCCTGCGGATTGGGAAAGAGTAAAGCGAGAGACATTTCTCTTTGTATGAAGATGCTGCGCGATGTATATGATTGCAAAGTCCCTGATAATATGGATGATTTACTAAAACTTCCCGGTGTAGGAAGAAAAAGTGCCAATCTTATCATGGGAGATGTTTTTGGAAAACCTGCAATTGTTACAGATACACACTGTATTCGCTTATGTAATCGGATTGGTCTTGTAAATGGCGTCAAAGAACCAAAAAAAGTAGAGATGGAGCTTTGGAAGATTATTCCTCCCGAAAAAGGCAGTGATTTTTGCCATCGCCTTGTATACCATGGCCGCGATATTTGTACTGCCAGAACAAAACCACACTGTGACAAATGCTGTTTATCCGATATTTGTAAAAAACAGATATAGGCACGATTGCCTATATCTGTTTTAACTTATATTAATTTACACAATAGGTTAAGAAAAACTTTATTTTTGCACAAAAATTCTTGGAGGCTATCAAAATTACTAAAGAAATATAATATTGGCTTTGGTATTTCCAGTCATTATTTGACGGAACACAAAAAACCATACTCATATCCTCTCACTCTTCTTTATATATAAATTCGACAATATCTCTAAAAATTTGCTTTTCTTATATAAATCAGTATCAATTTACAAAAAAACAACTTATTCTATGGTAAATATATATTACGAGAACTATAATGAGAAAATTAAATTTTTTTAATAATAACTGCAATAATAATTGTAATAATTCCAATTCTAATGAAACAGACAATGATAATAACTTCTTCACCGATACAGATAATGACTGCTGTGGCAACGCAGATAATGATTGTACATCCTGGTCCTATAGGGCCACAGGGACCACAAGGTCCTGCTGGAACCGTATTAAGCTTTGCAGATTTTTATGCATTAATGCCACCAGATAATGCATCTACTATTGCACCTGGTGCTGATGTTTCCTTTCCACAAAATGGACCTAGCAGTGGTACAGATATTGTTCGAGCTGGAAATAACTCATTTACGCTTGGTCCAATTGGAACTTACCAGATATTATTTGAAGTAGTTGTAAATCAGGCAGGACAATTACAACTCACGCTCAATGGGGCTCCTTTACCATATACTGTTGTGGGGCGTGCAACCGGTACAACCCAGATTGTTGGTATGTCCCTTATTACAACAGACACAGAAAATTCCACCCTGACTGTGCGAAATCCTGCAGATAATTCTGAAGCACTTATTGTAACACCAAATGATGGTGGCACACAGCCGGTTTCCGCACATCTTACAATTATACAAATTCAGTAAAACAAAATAGTAATAAATCCCCCTATAAGATGAATAAGCCAAGTCATCTTATAGGGGGAAACATTTTTCTGATTTTTTCTCACAAAATTCTTACCATTGCACCTTAGCTGTCCGTTTGTTCTTTTTACTTTACTGTCAACTACACTGGTGCTAAAATATACCTAAACAGGAAACATATAGATAAATTACTTAATGGGATGAAAAATACAAAGGGAGGATAAAATGCAAAAAGTAAATAAAGAAATTTATTCTATCACAGGAAATTTTGTTACGGTAGTGGAAGACCACATACAGCAGTCCTATGGAACCTTATATATTAGAGAGGGCATAATTTGTGCTATTGAAACAACAGATACCCCGCGTACACAAGACATAGACTGTATCCGCAATCAATGCAGCTTTTCTATTACATTATCGGATGATGATATTATTTATCCCGGTTTGATTGATTTACATACCCACTATCAATACAATATGCTTCCCATCTGGAAACGTCCACAGGAAACTCCTTGGGATAACCGTTTTGAATGGAGAAATCATTCCACATATATACAGGCTATTCCTACTCTGGAAAAGAAAATCAGTGAAAATTGGAATCGTATGCTTCCTTCCGGCAAGAATACCATGGGAGATTTATTCTTATTTTTTAGTGAACTACAGGCAATAGCTGGTGGAACAACGGTATTACAGGAACCTTCTGTCTCAAATCCGTCAATAGAACCACAACCGGCTTCTTATTGCTACAGTTTTGCAGAAGATACACATTCCCACCTCTTAATACGCAGCACCGGAAATGCAAAAGATTTAGGAATAAATATAAGCGCAGATGATCAGATCTTTTCTATTGTAGATTTTTTTACTCCCATTCCCCGGGAAAAGACAATGAATGTCACACCACATATTTCCACGCAGGATTGGCAAATTCAGGTTAATACAAAATATCAGGACTTCTTATCCAAACTTCAAAGCGCGCCGAAAAATTATAACGCTTATCTTGTTCATGTGGCGGAAGGAAGAAGTGGCAATCTGCGTCCGGATAACTTAAATGTTGATGCTTACACAGCAAAAGAATTTGAACAATTAAAAACTGATATGGAAAAAAAGATGGCAAAGAACAAGAAAGGGCTGCCTGATAATTTTCATTTTGCTATTATTCATGGTTGTGGTATTAATTTATCCATGAAAAATCATTATGATTTTCTTAAAAATAACGGAATCGGACTGATATGGTCTCCCGTCTCGAATCTTCTGTTATATGATGACACTCCTGCTTTTTACGAAAACATTATAAATAATGATATTACTCTGTCTATTGGTTCGGACTGGTCTCCCAGTGGTTCAAAATATGTGTGGGACGAAGGAAAATTTGCTTACAAATATCTTGAAAGCCGAAGTAAATCTATGCATATTATGTCAGACATCTTTAAAATGATGACTATAAATCCTGCAAAAACATTAGGAAGCAAAAAAATCGGTTGTATTACGCCCGGGGCTTTTGCTGATTTATTTATTATCAGTAAACCAAAACTAAATTGTGAAGCTGCTACAATACAGCGAAATGATTCAGAAGCCTGTCTGACGCCTCTGTTTCGTGGTACAGATGCGCAGACAAAACTGGTTATTATCGGCGGCCATGTTATTTATGGTGAAGAAACATATTTTAAACAATTTGATATTCCCTATCAGAAATTACCTTCTGATGAACATAGTGCATTTCATAAGGTTGTATATGTTCCTGAAGAATTAGAAATTGATTTAGAAAAAGATACACAGGCTTTGGATGAGATTCTGACAGATAGTGGTACGATACGCAGTAAATTTCTTGCCGCTGATGATATTGAATACCGGGAAAATATAGTAAGTCTACGCCGGAAATTTATTGGTGAGCTTCAGCTTGATGTGCTGCCATCCACAAATAATACACTACGTTTGGGTTCAAAAAATGCCCTAATTCACACCAAAACCGGTCAAAAAATTAAAAAGGGAGAAAATCTGATTTCTTATTTTCTAACCAGTCAGCATTTACATCTCAAAGAAGTAATTGCAGAAACAGAAAATACACTACTGCTTACCTTTGATGCAATCCCCAACGCCGGTGATTGTGTTCTACTTCTTGAGGAAAATTTGTGCAGCACTATGGAAAAGAGTAATCCTTATGCACTGGTCTTTACATTTACCGGTTTTTGGAGCGAATGGTAAATATTTTCGCTGCATGAAGTAAAGCAGTCAAATATAAAAGAATATAAAAGAGGTTTTAATATATGGATAAAAAAGAAATATCACGTGCCGATATGATGTTAAAGGAGTCTTTGCCCAAAGTTATAACAAAAATGGCACTACCGTCAATTATTTCATTTATTATAACAACAGTATATAATCTTGCAGACACATTTTTTGTCAGTTCTCTCGGCGAAAGTGCAACCGCAGCGGTAAGCGTCAATGCTTCTCTTGACCAGTTTATTATGATGGCAGGATCAATGCTTGCAGTCGGCGCGGCAAGTTATGCATCAAGGCTCCTTGGTGCGGGGAATAAAAAGAAAGCCGGCAATGTTCTTTCTACAGCTTTTTTTCTTGCCATGCTTTTTGGCAGTATTATTATGATATTAGGACTTATGTTCAAAGTACCCATGGTGCGGCTTTTGGGTGCTACTGATACCTGTGAAATATATTCTGTACAATATGCCGAATATGTACTTCTGGTAGCCCCATTAATGGCGGCTAACTTTGTAATGAACCAATGTCTTCGGGCAGAAGGCAATGCCATGCTTTCTATGATTGGTATGGGATTTGGCGGTATTTTAAACTGTATTTTAGATCCTATCTTTATTTTTAAATTGGGCATGGGAGTTGCAGGAGCTTCCATTGCAACTGCTATTTCTAAAGCAGTCAGTTTTGTGATACTACTTTTCCCATATATTACAAGAAAGAGTATTATTCATCTTTCAATAAAGAATTTCAAATTCAGCAGGAATATTATATTAGAGATTGTTTCCGTAGGCTCGTCTTCCATGTTCCGCTCCGGTCTTGCGGTTATCTCCGCAATTGTTCTCAACAACATAGCCGGAATTATATCTGATTCAGTGCTTGCGGGCATCGGCGTCTCCACAAAAATTATGATGTTTCCGCTGGGTATTATTCTTGGTTTTGGAACAGGATTTCAGCCTGTTGCAGGATATAACTGGGGAGCAAAAAGATATGACAGAGTTATGGGAAGCTATCGTTTTTCTTCCAGAGTCGCGATCATTGGGTCGGCAATTATGGGGCTTTTTATATGGATATTCTCTAAAAATCTGATTGTTATTTTTGCAGGAAATAATCAGGATATGCTGGCAATAGGAATGCTCTGTATACGATTACAGTCGCTTTCTATGCCTATACATGGCTGGGTGGCTGTCGTCAATATGTTGTGCGCCGGTCTTGGAAAGGCAAAAGGGGCTCTTCTTTTGTCAACCTCCAGACAGGGAACCTGTTTTTTGCCTATCGTCTATCCGATGTATTGGATATGGAATGCAAACGGAATTGCAGCAGTACAGGCAGTGGCGGATGTACTTACTCTGTTTTTAGCAGTACCGCTCATACACAATCTAAAACGTGAAATCATGATGTTAGATAGAAACGGACACAAAGAACAAAAAATTGAACGAGGATAAGTTTCCATCCTGCGCATTATGTCAGAATGTCCGTTTCTTTACTTTTAAGAGTCAGAAGCTGGAACCAGTCCAAGACTATCCACCCAATCTAACACATCATCAGCAGAAGCGCCTGCCGAAAAACGCTGTCCGTCAAGCCACGTAGCCCCGCTGGCAGCTGACCGGAGTGCTGAATCGCTGTTTCCAAATCCGCTGCTTGCAGAAGTACAAAACGCTGCTAAAGTCTTGCCGGAAAAATTATAACTCTCGATAAAAGTACTCATAATCCGTGGTGCTTCGCCCCACCAGATAGGATAACCGATAAGCACAACATCATATTGATCCATATTTTCCACAGTGCCGGAAATTGCGGGACGGGCATCAGGATCTTCCATTTCTACTGATGTGCGGCTTTTGGAATTACCATAGTCCAAATCCTCTTCTGTATAGGGCTGTTCAGGCACAATTTCATAAAGGTCAGCGCCAAGATATCTCCTATTCCTTTTTAACTCATTTAGTTATTTTAAGGCAGAATATAAATCATCGCTAACCTGTTCAAGCCACTCGTTAGAGCCGTTTTCTCCCGGCACCTCAACAGCCAGATGAGAAAACCAACTATCCGGTGCGGCACCATGCCAGTGTTTTACACCCTCCGGAATGTTGATACAATCTCCCGGTTTCATCTCCACAGGCTCTTTCCCCCACTCCTGATAATATCCACGTCCACCGACACAGATAAGAATTTGTCCGCCGCCTTTATCCGCATGATGAATATGCCAGTTGTTTCGGCAGCCCGGCTCAAATGTCACATTAAAAATGCCTACCTGTTCTTTGGATACTGGGGCAAGATAGCTCTGTCCGGTGAAATACTGTGCAAAACCGTCATTAGGAGCACCAATAGGGAAAAGAATCGTATTCTGATATTTATCCTTTTGTGTTAATTCTGACTCTGTCTCCTTCCACACATCCTTTGCCATACGGAACACAGCCCATGCCTTGGGCCAGCCCACATAGAAGCCAACGTGAGTTACGATAGCGGCAATTTCCGCACGAGTCACACCATTGGCTTTGGCATTTTCGAGATGATACACTAATGACGAATCTGTAATTCCGGAAGACATCAACGCCACCACGGTGAGAATACACCGGGTTTTTAAATCAATATCCTGATTGTTCCAATTCTCTCCAAAGAGAATATCATCATTAAAATGAGCAAAATCCGGTGCAAAATCACCAAGTTGATTTCTGCCCGCCGTTTGAGTAATCTTTTTCATCTTTTTTTCCTCCTATTATTTCTTAAACTACATTTCCTGCTTTTTGCTTTCCATTCTGCGCCATGACACCTACAAGAGCATGGGGAACATACAGCTCCTCCAGATAGCTGATTTCATCCTGTGTCAGTTTCAATTCCACAGCTTTTACTGCACCCTCTACATGGGAAAATTTCGTTGCACCCACTACCGGGGCAGTTACCTTCGTCAGCAGCCATGCAAGGGAAATTTCCGTCATAGAAACGCCACGTTGGTCCGCCAGTTCTGCTACGCGGGCGATAATCCTGCCATCCGTCTCTGCTGTGGCATCGTACTTGAATTTGGCATAAGTGTCCTGTTCCAACCGTTTAGAAGTTTCACCGGGGCGTTTGGAGAGTCGTCCTCCTGCCAAAGCGCTGTATGGTGTCATGGCAATATTCTGGTCGGCACAGAAAGGAACCATTTCCCGCTCCTCTTCACGGGCAATCAGATTATAATGCCCTTGGATAGATATGAACTCCGTCAGCCCATTCTCTCTCGCATAGAAATTTGCCTTGGCAAGCTGCCATGCAAAGCAGTTGGATATGCCAATATATCGAACCTTTCCTGCCTCGACAACACTTTGCAGCCCTTCCATGATTTCTTCCATCGGTGTGTGATAGTCCCACATATGATAGATGTAAAGGTCAACATAATCCATTCCGAGATTTTTCAGACTCTGATTCAGATAATTTTCTATGTGTTTCTGCCCGCTCACGCCCGCATTAATCTCATTTTGAGTCCGGGGCGTAAACTTGGTAGCAATTACATAATCGTCCCGTTTGGCAAAGTTCCGCAGAGCCTTTCCTACATACTGTTCACTAGTGCCATTCTGATAAGCAATGGCTGTGTCATAAAAGTTAATACCATGGTTAAGACCGTGTTTGATGATTTCCCGTGTCTGCGTCTCGTCCACCGTCCAACTGTGCTGACCGTCAGCCGGATTGCCAAAGCCCATACAGCCCATGCAGATACGGGAAACAGTCAGATTCGATTTACCAAGTTTTGTGTACTTCATTGTCTGCACCTCCTTAAAGCAATGATAATCCTAACATAATAAATTCTCCTCCATATATAAAAATTTCCCAAGCCATTAGACTTCTTCCATGTGGGAACTGCCTTTGATGATTTCGATTTTTATTTTTCATCTCCTAATAGCTTTCTCACACAGTTATAAGTGATTTTATAAATTGACATAAACACATAATTGACACCAGCCGCTTTCATAGCTGTCTGTTGCTTTTCAGTAACAAAGGTGTAGGGATAAATACCAAACATAAATGGAAAAAAGGTATAAATAAAATCCTGTTTCTGTTGTTCGGGCATATCGGGAAAATACTGATGGAGACATGCCATTACTGTGTGAATGGATTCTCCATATGCGACCTTAAAATCTCTCAAATGCTCTGGACGACTGCCGGTTTCCATATCGTAGTGATTCATAGACATGATTTTCAGCAGCTGGGAGCGTTTCTCCAAAGAGTGTGCGAGCATATCGGCAAATTCATCTTTTGTCATCATATCAACCTCTTCCATTGTCTGTTTCAGGGACGCAATCCACAATTCGTACTCCCGCTTCAGCAGGGCTAAAAAAATCTCCTCTTTCGTCTGAAAGTAGTTGTAAATGGATGTACGTGTGAATGTGGTTACATTCCCGATTTCCTTGATGGTAATTTTCTTAAAACTCATAGTCTGATAGAGCTTTTCACAGGCATTAATAATTTCTTCTTTGCGGGCTTTTGTCAGCTCCGGCGATCCTTTTGGCATTTTTGTCCTCCTTATTTTCCGGTATTTTTGAAAGTTTTGTTACCTCCCGACTTACTAATATATTTTGACACGTTGTCAGCATAATTACTATAACACTGTTCTGACACTGTGTCAATACATGAATAAAATTAGTCAATGCATTTACTTTAAAATCCCTAACATTGCTGTTTTTTTCCTTTTTTGGTAAAATATAAAAATTCATTTGACGCCATAACCGCATGCCAATGTTTCTGGTATTTTGAGCCTGATGTGATTGTACCAAAAATAAAATCCATGTTGAAAACAAATGGAATTTTTTTAAAAATATATATGAGTCATTTAAAAGATGACCCTATTGCAAGTTTTTCTTATTCTTTAGTAAAAAAATTAAATTCAAATTATAATGGTGCCTCTGCATCTATTAAAGATTTGACGACACATTATTTTGATAATCCCCACATGGACAGCTTTATCGTAGATATTCCTTTTACAAAAGAAAAGTGGCATGGGCGAATCATGGCAAGTAGAGGTGTTATGGCTTCTATGAACTCTGAACTATTAGTTGAATTTGAAAATGAACATTTTAACTATCTCTCTACTCTGCCAGATGAATTTACTATAAAACATAAAGTTTTCTTAACCTATTATTATATGAATTAGTTATGGTAACAAACCGCTGCCACTACAAAAAGAATGATGGATTCCCAAACAATGGAATGAATCGTGTTTCCTATTTTTCCTGACACAAACAGAATCAAAATGGAAACCAAAAACACACAAAAAAGCTGCAAAAGAAATATTCCGATAATAAACATCAGAAGGGTCATCCATTCCGGCAGATTTTCAAAACCATGCAAATTTGATACGGATGTAAAAAGTTGATTCATTCCATAATTTGCCTGTGCAATATACACGTTTCTGATAAAAAAGCACAGGTGCATCAGGAATACACATACAAGGCTTACAAGCATTTTATTCCGAATCACATTTTTTCTTCCCTTCAATGTAGCCTGCAAAACTTTTTCCATGCCTTTCTCCTTATCCATGGTAAAAACAGGTGACAAAAACAAAATCAGTATAAACCCGATGAACGTCCACATTCCCAGATACATCTGGTCTTTCTTCCCAATCAGTTTATTGTAGCCTTCTTCGTAAACAAATTTCCTATCCTTTTCTTTTCTGACAAATTTATACCGCTCATATACCCTTTGGAATACAGGATAAAAAACCAATTTATTTTTTAAAATCATTTCCTGACTTTCAAACGTCTCTTCATTGATTTTATTTTCCCTGTATTCTACATTTAAGTTTTCAATTTTTTTTAAAACATCCTCGTAATATGCTTTTTGCCCCAATATCTCATTTTCTTTTTTCTCTGTCAGATTTCCGCTTAAATTCTGCATCCACTGTCGGTAATATTCTTCGCCTGTTGTGAGGTAACAGTTTGTATTTTTTCCGGTCGCAAACATTACCACCACAAAGATTGCCATAAGGATAATCCCCTGATTCATAATTAATATTTTATAGCTTTCATATCCCCATATGTGCTTATAAATCCGACCTCTGTACCCTATCCGGGAAGAATCCTTTTTTGCAATCTCCGGCAATGCGGCTGTTCTCTTTGCAAATATCCGTGTGCCTGCCATACTTCCGATAATAATTCCTGAACTGATAAAAAAAATCATCATTACACAGACCGATTCCGGCTTACCGAAAATATTCAGAAGAACATAATTTCCAATCACCTGTTCAGACTTTAAGAACTGCCATACATTCAGGTAATGAAATAGATTCCATCCGGATGCGCCTGTAATAAAATGATAGAAAAACCATTCTCCTCCTAATAATCCGCCCACGAGGAGAAATGTTATAACCGCATTCGAAACAGCCAGTGCAGCTGCTAATAATAAAAGTCCAACAAAAAACAACGTCATCCATTTCACAACCAGTGCAAGAAGCATAAACTGCCATACTGTCAGCCGGTATGGACAGGTAACAAATTCGCTTACCGACTGTATCGGTGCGTTAAGTCCAAAAACGCCGACAGTTGTGACACTATAAAAAAATATTATTCCATATAAAAGAAACATCAGAATTGCAATGTTGATAAAAAGCACAGTTATTTTTGAAACAGCACATTTCACTTTTCCGGATGCAGTTGCACGGATAATAGAAAAAAGCCCTTTTCGTTTTTCTTCATATATCATCTGATAAATAATCACACAGAGAAATATGAGCAGCAACAGCTCCGTTATCTCTCCGGCCGTAAAACTTTTTATCCACTGATAACTGTAACGCTGCGGTAAAACGCCCCTCATCTTCTTATATTTTTCTGCACTCATATGAACAACTTGTTCAGAGAAAGCATCCTTTCCGGTTTTTTTATTATTGTCTTTAAATATGGAAATTTCCTGATTATTCTGCTCGTCTTTCAAAACACTGTTTAAGAACGTATCATATTTCATTCCAATGATTCTTGACTTCATTTCTATTGCAAACTGTTGTTCCAAAAAAATATCTCCGGTAAAAAGTATGTAATCCTTTTTATTCCATTGCTCATAATATTTTTGATAAAGCCGGCGATTCTGATTTTTTAATGCCTTTGCCATTTTTACATTTTCTTTTCCACCATTCTTATAAAGCAGATTTACATTTTCAATCAGATAAATTGCTTCTGTCTTTTCTGCCCACTGCCGGACATAATTTTCTTTTTCCGTCTCTGACAAATTTTTCAGGCGTGTATCAAAGGCTTTATATGCACGATTTGGTATTTCATTATTTTGGGACTCATAAAACATGCATGCAGTTTTTATCATCATTACCGCACACAATAAAACCAAGAACCCTTTTTTTCTCCAGAGTTTTTCCATTTCAAAGGCAATCATGTATCCCACAACTTACGCACCTTCTTTCCTTAAATCTTTTGCTTCTTGAAAAATTTTCATATAGACAGCCTCCAGATTTTCGCCGGGTGCATATTCTCTAATTAATTTTTCCGGCGTAGAAGCTGCAACAACATAGCCCTGTTTTAACAGAATAATCTGTTTTGCAATCGTTTCCACATCCGACACCACATGCGTCGCTACAAGAATGATTTTTTTATCAGACAATTTATTTAACACTCTTCTCATTCGCACTCTCTCTTTGGGGTCTAATCCGGCAGTAGGTTCATCAAGTATAATAAGTTTTGGATTTCCCATAAAAGCCTGCGCCGCCAAAAGCCGCTGTTTCATTCCTCCGGAATATTTTTTGATGGTAACGCCAAGCTTATCTGTTAAATTAAAAAGTTCCGCCATCCGTTCTATTTCTTCTTTCAGGTTCTTATGGGGAATCCCTTTTAATGTCCCCATATAACCAAGGAATTTTCTGCCTGTAAAACCGTCATACAGTCCCTGCTGCTGCGGTGCATATCCAAGAATCTTCCGATAATTTCGATTTTTCTTAAAGATTGTTTTTCCTTCCCACAGGATTTCCCCTTTTGTAGGCGCCAGATTATCTGTAATAATATTCATCAATGTAGATTTGCCTGCACCATTGGGACCTAATAACCCATAAATTCCCGGTTCTAATGTGAGAGTCACATCACTTAACACCGTGTGGATACCGTATTGTTTTGTAATATTCTTTATTTCCAACATTTCTTTTCCTCCGGGTTTTCTCTAAACATTTCTAATTACCGGTTCTGTACGACATTTTTTATTTGTGTGTCATTTTCATAAGCTGTCATTTAACCAAATGTAATTCAGTTCACTCTCTCCTTTAAATTTCACATCCACTTTTCTATAATCAGGTCTGTTATTCAGAAAATCTTTTTTTGATATGATACTGAATGTGTTTTCTAAAATGTTTCCTTCTTTATCTTTTTTCATTTCGCTGATTACAAACAGTTCTTCTTTATTTTGCGAAATAATCCAAAGTTCATTGTTTGCTTTATCTTTTAAGGTACTTTCCGTAATTTCATTTGTTTTCGTATGGAAGAAAATCCTTTTTTGATTATCATTGCTCCTTCCCAGAATTCTTGTTTCCTCTCCCGGGATTTGTATTGTTGTTTCCAGCACCAGATAATCATTTGTTTGAATCCTTTTTACTTCACCGGTATTTAGATTAATTTTCTCTACCTCTTTTTTATTGTCATCCGTGTAATAAAGAAATCCATTGGAAATACATGCATTATATTCCCTGTCATTTTTTATTGTTTTTATGTCGTTCCATTTTCCTGTGTCCACATCATAAGTACGATAAATCTCTAATGAATTGCTATATAATTTTTCATATTCTTTTTCATGTTTATATTTATAGTCTTCAGAAATGTTTTTTTCATATATTCTTTCACTGATAAGAAGGCTTCTTCCATTACAACCGATAATATTCTGATAAGCATTTAGTTCAAGAATCTTCTCAATATTTTGTTTTTCTAAATCGATTCGCACAAGCTGTTTGTCATAGGCAGAGGAATAAGTGATATTTCCATCCGATAATGTTTTGCTTTTTAATATGAAAAAATATAAATATTTTTCGTCTTTGAATGCTATCTCTGTGTTTACATAAAACCCGCTTGGAAATGTGTAAACCGCTTTTCTATCTGTTCCATCCTTTTTCATCCGATACAGTATCGGTGGCAGCACTTGTTCCGTTTCCGGTTCAAAATCAGCATTAGCATCACTAACATTCATCCCACCATCCGAATAACTCATTTCCATAAAAAGGTACAAAAAATTATTATCTTGAAAAATCATCGACTCGTCCCGAATCCGGCAATCATCGGGCAGAACTGCAGTACAATCATAGTCTTTATGAAGACAATTTGATTTGTTACACAAATAAACCTCCTTTCCTGCTTTATAATCAATAAATTTAATACAGGGAAATTCGATACTTCCTCCATTTTCATACTCATGAATATAGTACATTCCCTGTTCATTTCCGGTATATGCGTCGCTGCCTCCGCTTGAAATAATCCTTAAATCTCCATACTTTTTATTCTTTTCATTCATTGACGCCTTTTTTATTTTTGCTGCATGATTTTTTTCCTCTGTCTTTTCTTCCGTAACTGTATCTGCTGTACTTTTTTCTGTCTGATTATTTTTTCTGCACGCCGTAAAAACAATCATCATGAAAAGAAATAGAACTGTAAAAACAACTGTTTTTCTTAATAAAACTTTTTTCATTTTCTCTTTCCCTCCAAAAAACAAATACTTCTTGCCCCAACCTTTTTTTAGAATAACATCTGCCTGCATCAAAATTGCATAAAGAAAGACGTCATGTTGTTCATAAAACAGCATCACGTCTTTTCTAATTTTAATAATAATTGATTTCAAAATAATACCGCACACCGGTTTTTTCGGGTTTTGCAACCAGCCTTAATTTGCATCGACTTGATTGCAGTTCCCACTTAAAATTATCAGAAATATCTTCCTCCCGGATTTTTTGATAATTATATTCAGAGTTTCCATCTTCTGTAAAGTCACTCCAATCACTGAAAAAAGTCCAGTCCTCAATTACATTCATTCCTAAATATTCTATAAATTGACGCATCTCCTTTTCTATTTTTTGCTCGCCTTTTTTCGTACATAAACTCTTAATATATTCTATCCGATTATAGTTTTCAGGCTGATAAATGACCTGCACTGCCTTTCTAAATTTCTCATCATAAGAGAGAATAAGTATATCTTTTTCCACCTTTTTTCTGACTGTCTTTAATCCCTGCGCTTCATTTTTTAAATGATTATTTTTAGAAAAACTCTTTTTTTCTGTTACCAATTCTCCGGCTTCATAAACGTCTATCTGAAATGGGCTGCCAAGAAGCCGGTGCAGTTCTCTGACCGCTTCGATATTTCTCACATCTGTATCCAGCGCAAATGTAATCTGCTCCATATACTTTCTGGTCTGATAGTTTTTTTCATCCATCTTTTTAAAATAAATGCGCGGTAAAAACATTGTAAAAATTACAATACAAACTCCGGCAAAAATAAAAATAAATCTATTTCGTATCTTTTTCATGTAACGCTCCATCCTGTTTTTCCCAAGCGGCTTTACCGTCAGCTGCTGATTTTTAATCTTTTGGATTTTGAATATCTTTTGCCTCCGGAAATGTCAGGCAGACTGTCGTTCCGACTCCGGGCATACTTTCAATCTTCATTTCAATGTCCAGAAACTGACAGATTTTACTACAGATTGCCAGTCCGATTCCACTTCCGCCTTCGCTTCTCGCCCGCGATTTATCAATCCTATAAAAAGGCTCTGTGATTTTTGTAATTTCTTTCGGTTCCATACCACATCCGGTATCCGTCACGAAAAATAAGTATTTACCGGCGGTTTCATCCATTTTTCCAAGGACTTTTACCTCATCACTTTCTTTTGTACTGCATGCTCTGTCCCCATTATTTACGAGATTTCTGATTAAGGTGACAACCAACTCCACATCTGTATATATCTGTTTATTTTCCACTTCTATGACCAGCTTTGATTTTTGCATTTCTTCCAGACAGATTTTTTCCAGTTGTTCTCCAATCCACTCTGTGTATATCCATTTTTTTGTAATCGTTTCTTCTAAAATCCCCAGCATTTTGAGTAAGGTATTAGACAGCTTCTGCAGTCTGCTGCATTCGCTGTAAATATAACCTAACGCCTTTTCCTTTTCTTCCTTGTCTAAAGAATCCCCCAATAGCAGCTGGGAATAACCCATCATGGATGTCATAGGCGTTTTCAGCTCGTGGGAAAAATCTGATACAAACTGCTCCCTTGCTTTCACATCTCTTTCCAATTTGTGGATATGGCTTTCTATGGAATTTGCCATCCGGTCAAAATTCCGGCTTAATTCTCCAATTTCATCATTCCCGGATATTTTGGTCCTAAGCCCATAGGACCCCTCGGCAATTTCACTGCTTACAGTGCTTAATTTTTTGATATTCCGAGTCAGCAGGTGCGCTAAAAGAAATAACAAGAAGAACGCAATCGTCATTCCAATGATGTCTGCTTTGATAAAAGCATTTAACTGACGATCACGCTCTGCAAAGATTGTGCTAATATCATACCGGTTGACTATTTTAATTTTATCTCCATAAAAATCAATCAGAGATGCCAATAAAAGATAATGTTTTTCATCTTTTTCATAAACTTCATAATGAATCACCCCGCCGGTTTTAATAAAATCCAATATATTTTTGTCTGTACCAATATTTTTATAAAAAATCTGATTTTCCGCTTTTTCTTTAATTTCAGTTAAGATAACTCCTGTATCTTCCTGTCCGTAATCTTCAATTTTTTTAACACATTTTTCTACCAGCTTTATGGAAAAGTCGTCCTCTTCTTCTACCTTTCCACGCACATCGGATTCCAAAGAATAACGGTTTACGAGATGTTGCCTCTGTTTGTTTTCAATGATACTGTCATAGGAAAACTGAAAATTATTCCTGACTATATAGAGGCTACCTAAAGAAAAGCACAATGCCATAATCATCCATGTGCCTAAAATAATCTTTGTTGCAAACTTCATTGTACACTCCATTCCGCCATCTGTGCCGAAAACATTTTGTATCAGCTTTTTTCACTCAACATAAACCCTATTTTATAAATTGTCTTCAGTTCTTTCTTTAATCCCAATTTATTTCTCAATCTCTGTATGTGAAGTTCCACCGTTCTGCTGTTTCCCACATACTCGGTTTCCCAGACCTTTTCATACAAATCCTCTTTGCGAATAACATGATTTTTGTTCTGAACCAAAACAACCAGTAATTGAAATTCCTTCGGCGTTAATGGAATCATTGTTTCATTCTTTTTTACCTCATGGGTATCTAAACAGATTTTAATTTTCTGAAACTGCAGCTTGTCCGTTCCTTTGCCATATCTTCGCAGCACCATCTCGACCCGCGCCAGCAGTTCTCCCATATCAAAGGGTTTCGTAATATAGTCATCTGCTCCCATCTTTATTCCCTTGATTTTATCCTTAATGGTATCCTTCGCTGTCAAAAAAATAACCGGTATTTTCATAGGTTGAATAAATTCCATCAATTCATACCCATCTACCTTTGGAATCATAATATCTAAAAGTACCAAATCAAAATCCATATCTTCAAGCAGCCTTCCGGCATGTTCGCCATCAAAAGCATGGGTGCAAAGATAGCCGGCACTGCTTAACTGCATTTCAATCATTTCAGTAATTGCAATTTCATCTTCCACGATCAATATCCGATACATTGACTGCTCCTTTCGAAGATTTCGTCTTATCTTTATTTTCTGCACTTTATCATAACAAATATACAATGAAATTGCATCAAACCTGCATCAATAAAACACCTGTTAATTTTTTCATAGTGTTTTTCTTCCTGCTACAATTTAGATATTCACAAAATATCTATTTTCATATTTGCTATTTTACCAAAAATCACTGGGGGAATCGAGTTTATCATCATCAAATATATATGTGGCCTCTAAGCCCGCCTCATAGCCGATATCATAATAAATCAAACCATATCCCTTTTCCCATCCCATATTCTCTCCGTGTATTGTAGGAATTCCTGTCCAATACCGACAATATCTTATTCGATTCTTTTTTCTTTCTATTTTTTCATGCCAAATCACTTCTGGATTGTTAAGATCCGGATCTTGGCCTAAATCTTTTTTCATTTCCTTCTCTTGGCATACAATAGATGCATCTTTCGGAAGCGTTCCCATTTTAATCAATATATTTTTTTCACTGTCTGACAATTTTTTCATTCGATATATCCGGTCTTTCTTTACAAAAAAATAACCAAGATTACTGTCTTCTTTAGGGATATTCTCACCTTTAATCCGATTAAATGATATATGATATAATGTACCATAATGCGATTCATTCAGAAATTTAAATTTCATCGTTACATTACGTATAGCCTCGCTATAATCACCGCCGTAATACAAAAACCGCCCTGAATAACTCTTTTGATAGCTCTTTTGATTTTGCGGAATCGGAAAATAAGGATTCCCTTCCACGTATTGGATCCTCTTTTGTTCCGTTTTAACATTCTTTGTCGTTAATTCTGTATTCTTTTCTGGTTCTTCTGTCCTGCTGATGGTGCCACTTCCCTCATTTGCAATTTGTTCTTCGCTTTTTTCTTTAGTACTTTTATTTTTAGTTTCCTCTTCTTTCTGCGTAACAGTATGATGCGCTTGCGTCATACTCTGCATACCAGATTGATTTTTTTCCATTTTGCACCCGGAAATACAGAAAACTGATAATATTACAAAAAAGCATATGATTCTCTTCATTTTTCTTTCCCTTTCTACTACAATATATTTATGGTTAATATCCCTTACAGCCAGTAAGGAATTACCCATCTTGTTGCTTAAGCTGTAT
>CANQPJ010000020.1 GCA_947625755.1 uncultured Lachnospiraceae bacterium
TTAGAGTCTTTAGGTTTTTGGATAATTATCTCAAAATCATTTAGGTGTTACCATCCACCTTCTTATTTGACGCTTACGCTACATTTTTTGGCTATATTTATAATTTACATATATATTTGGCTAGTTTTGCAAACAATATATGTAATACATTCTTGCCTGCTAGGGGTTTGCCAAGAATTTACATATAGACTTGGCTTGTTTTGTAAACAATATATGTAATTGATTCTTGTTTGCTAGGGGTTTTTCAGGAATTTACATATAGACTTGGCTAGTTTCGCAAAGAATATATGTAATACATTCTTGCCTGCTAGGGGGTTGCCAAGAATTTACATATATATCTAGCTAGTTTTGCAAACAATATATGTAATTGATTCTCACCCATTATGAATATTCCAAGAATTTACATATATATCTAGCTAGTTTCGCAAACAATATATGTAATTCATTCTCACCCATCATGGATTTTCCATAGATTTTACCCAATATACATGGTAGCTTAACAAAAACTTTTTTACAGTCCTTTTTTGTTCTCTGCCAAGAGCAAGAATTTGTTTTTATTTCCAAGATATTTGCTATAAAATTATATTGAGAAAATGCCCTGATAATGTTAATATAATAGATAGGAAAAATTATTTTTAGGAGGGATTATATGAGGTTTAAAAATATATTTACATATATTCTGATTGCCTGTATTTCGCTTTCTTTGATTGGCGAAACAGGTTGCGCTATTGTCAGTGCAAGTGATTTGGAAAATTGGGGAGATGTTGTGGAGAATCCATGGGATACCACTCCGGGCAGTATATCACCTATTCCGGATTTGTCTATGGATGATAAGGAAAAACCAACAGAAACTGAAGATCCTACAGAGGATACCGGGAAGGAAAACACCAAGCTAAAAACATTCAGAAAAGCAGGCAGGGTAAAAGTTAAGACTGCAAAGAAAAAGAAATCATCTGCAAAGGTGAAGATTACTTTGAAGAAGGCTGTTAAAGCGGCTGACGGATATAAGGTTTGGTTTTACAAGACAAAGAAGAACGCCAAAAAGAACAAAAAGGTTTTGGCAAAGGTAACTTATAAAAAAAATAAGAAGACGTTTACAGTCAAAAATAAAAAGCTGAAGAACAAAAAGACTTTGTATATCTGTGTTAAGGCTTATGTAAAAATCGGCAAAAAGACATACTACAGTAAGAAATGGTCTGTGGTTAAGAGGGTTAAAATAACAAAAAAATAAATTATTTCACTTCAATTAAAAAGATACATATAGTTATATCAAAAAAAAGAAAAATATCTGATTATTTTAGTTGACAATGTTTCTTTTATATGTTATTTTTATTGCAACATATTGTATGAATGATAAAGTATAAGGGAAGGAATATGATAATTATCATGAACTGCAAATGAGCAAAATAACAAAATGGATAAATTCTTTTTTAAATTGGTATATAAATTTTATAAAATATAGGCATACTAGCAACTGCAGATACCCTAAACGGACTTTTCTAAATATAATGTTATTGATTACATATACCATTCTTTCTTCCGTGTTCATATGGAACGAAGATGCAGCGGTTGAAACATTAGGTTTGAATTTAATTTTGATAATGCGTATTTTTTTACAAAATATGATGACCTCATCTAAATATACGGAAGCTCTTTTAAAAGTTAAAATGCTTGATGGGCAAATGTTAAAAGAGCAAAAATTATATATGTTTCATAATCATGCACGGAATAAAGCAATAGTTGTAGCATTTTTTATAATTGGAATGGTATTGACGATATGGATTGTTGGATTTCCACATTTATTAGTTAAATCATTTTCAACTTTTATGATTTTTAGTGCTTGTCTGAATGAGATAGATGAAATCATATTAGAAGAATATCATGCTGTTCCTATAATATGCAGAGAAATTTGAATATAAAATTAAAAATATAAGTAAGGATTGAATATGGATATCATAATTAAAATAGCGATTAGCGTTCCGGTAATAATTGGGTTGATAATATTATTTAGAAACTTCATTATTGAAACAAAAAAACAGAAGAAATTAATCGAAATAAAAAATAACCGGCTTAATCAGTATGTATATAAAAGAGATGAGCTTATTTCACAATATATAAATAATAGGGAATATATTAAAGATCAGCAATGGAAATTTCAGAAAAATACAGGAATTCATCCACGGAAATATAAGTATAACATAAATGCAATGGATTACTCCGGACAATGTTCTTATATTGTTCCAAAGAAAGGGTTATGAGATGGATATGCTGATGGATAAAGTATGGGAGACTGTTAAAAACCTTTATGATTCGTACAAAAAAGATGATAATGTTAAATTTGATTCTGCAAAAAAAGAATGTTTTAAACAAACTTTTGAAAATCATTATAATGACATTATAAAAAGGTTTATGAACGAATCTACCGAAGTGTTAGATTCTCATAAACAGGCTGCCATTTTAACAATATCATTACTTGAATCTGAAGCAATTAGTTGCCGTTGTAAAGAAAATGAGATTAACATTGCACCATACATTATTGCCATTGATTTAGGCTTATCATATATGAATGAATGTTTACAATCCTGTTTAAAGAAAAAAAATATTGCATATAAGGATATTCATTATATTTTGCCACAAGCGATTGCATGTGATACTCCTTATATAGAGATTATGAGTAGATTGTTATATTATGAGCAGACAGAAAAAGATATGAGCTTTAATATTTTGGAATTGGCGGATAGATATTTTTTGTTAGAATACATTACATTACTTCGTTATGATATAGAACCGGAAATATTAAAGGATTAGTCTCAACGCAGTCTTATTTTTAGTGAGACTGTGTTGAGACCGGTATTAAACTAATTCTGTCTTTTTATTTGCTGTTTCCGAATCAATGGAAACAGCATTAATTCTTTTTCATCCAGATTTTCTTTATGCATATCTATTGCGGTAATTTGATTATTTTCATAGGTAATATAGTAGTAAATACCTTTATCTGCATTGCAGCAGGATGAAAATACGGTATATTCATATTTTCCGCCATCGCAGACCACACAGCCTTTTTGTTGAAATACAGAGCCGAGAATGTGAAAGAACTGACTGACACTTTCTTGTTCCGTATCTCCTGAAACGGAATTTAGCTTGGTAAAAGAGGCTTTCACAAAACGGGACATGGAAGATAAATCTCCCGGCATACCCATGCCACCCATGCCTCTGCTGTATATCTGCAGTTTCAAATCCTTTGAAAAATCATTTTGAGGATTTTTTGTTGACAATCGCATGTAATTATTTAAGTTAAAAGTCTGCATATTAAAATCCGGGCTGTTGGTCAGCACGCCGATAGGATTGTCGTATATTTTAAGTCCTTCTTTTACAGATTCTACAGTAATGGATTCCTCTCTATCACTAATAATCCAGTGCAATGGCGACAATGGAAACTGTTCGCTAAACGCTATGTTCACCATGTTCATGTGTTCCAGCAACTGCCTTGCAACAGCCACTGTGGCGCATTGTCCCAGTATCCACGGAATAAATTCAAAGGGAGCAATATTATCGACGCCTTGCTTTTTTTCTCCATAATATGCATTATCGGGAAAATTCAAACCTGCCATGCTCAATCCCTTTTCATTGGTTGCATCATAATACAGAGGATAATTTTCCGAGGTTACTGCCATTCCGATAAGCGCATAATGTGTATGCATCTCTCCCACAGTTCGAAAAGAAAACGGATAATTCCGCGGTGTAATGGTTACCCCCTCGCCATAGGAACATTCCCAGTCAAGAGTCCGTCCAAAATAATGGTCTTTTGTTTTGAAACTTATTGCTGTGCACATATTTGGTACCTCCGGATGCTTTTTTGTGTTATTGTCCCCTAATTTAAGTACCATATTCCAAAATTTAAGTAACCTGCGAATGTTACCCATATCAGATAAGGAATCATAAGATAGCCCGCAGTTTTTGATATACGGTAAAATCGCAATGTTGTAATTACAATTAATATCCAAAGCAATATCAGCCATAAAAAAGAGAACAGATACCATTGAAAGTCAAAGAACAAGATAGACCAGAGAAAGTTCACCATAAGCTGGTAAGCATAAACAGCTATTGCTTTGTCTATCTGCTCTCGTCTTGCCCCCGAGGACAGTACCAGATAAGAGGCTATTCCCATTAAAATATAAAGAATGGTCCAAACGACTGGAAACAGCCAGCCCGGCGGGGATAGTGGTGGTTTATTTAATTCCCCGAATATTTTCATTCCCCCACCGGATAAAAGTGCAGAGAGACCACCAACAATCAGTGGCACTAATATGCATTTTATTAATAATACTTTTTGAGACTTCATATTTTTACCTCCCGTATAAAATATGAAGATGACAAAAGGTATATGACCTGTTTTTATTTTGATTTTTTTCTCATGAGAATTAAATTGTTTGTGGTGAAAATACGTTCATAGTTTTGATAGATGAATGTATCCATGTTATTTTTTTTACCATCAGTTAAGACAATATATTTTGCTTTCAGCGACATAATATCTTTTTCAAAGTTCTTTCGCATTTCATCACTGGCACTACATTGAAAATCCTGTAACACAAAATTTTTGTAGCATGGTACAATATCTGCGGACAGATAAAATAGTGGGTCTGTGTTATATGCGATAACATATTTCCTATCTGACACAGGTATCTTTTCTTTAATCTGCTCTGCCTCTTTAATAAATACATGCGCAGAATTGTCTTTGTATAATTTGTAGTTATCTCTGTATGCCATGGCATTTTTATACAATATTATAATGATGCTGAATATCAACAGTATCATTGCAAATTTTTTCACTTTCTTGTCTTTTAGCATATATGGAAACAGTCCTATCGCTACAACTAAAATTGGAATATATATAATCAAATAATGAGTGTACATCTGGCTTTGTAATTGAAATCCAATTGCGGTAATGGAAGCAAGCAATACGCATATTGCAACTCTTCTTTCCTGCTGATTTTTAATAATGTTGTAAACAGCAATAATTACAGCGACAATAAACAAACCTAAATAACCAATTACATGTTTTATTATTCCAATTACTGTAACATTAGCCGTCATGTTTAATGCGTACTTAATGTTGTACAAAATTGTTCCATATAACATATCGTAAACTGCATCATTACAATAGAAATATATTAAGAACGGAAGGCAGCATATTGTAGCACCAATGATAAAAAACAGGATATTTTTTATCAAATTTACGCCCTGTTTTTCCTTTATCAGCGTAATAAATCCAACCAAGATAAAAATACATAAAGGTAATGCGTTGGTCAATCTTGTAAGTGTACACACCATAAAAGTAATGCCATAAAAAAATGAATACCATACATTATGCTCTTTAGAAATATGAGATGATTTTATATATTTTATGGCAAAGTAAATACTCCACATTAAAAATGGAAGGCAGTAGGTCTCTGTTATATTGCTAAAACCATAAACCCTGATTATTAATAAAAATGCCAATGTTAGTATAATACTCATTTTTCTATTGAAATAAAATTTAAAAATTTTATTAATAGCTATTAGGGTAAATGCCATAAGGAGAGTGAGAACCCAAAAATAACCGGTTTCACTATTATGGAACAGGGAAACAAACCAGTTGATTAATACAGTGACGGGACCTTTATGGTCAAAGCAGTCCTTATAAGGAATAAGTCCTTTCTGGGTAAATTTTCCCATGCAGAGAAATACATTGGAATCCAGATTAAAATTAATATGGTGTTTTAATAAATGTAACCAGTTAAGACAGCTTAATTTATATATAAATGCGAATCCTGTGAGCGTTAAGTATTCTATTATGTTTCTTTTTCTATTCATAATGAATCTCCTATATACCTTTTTACATTTTGCTTAATGTTTTGTTGATTGCTTTAAAGTCTTTTAATGCCTGTCTGCCGATTCCAAAAATTCTTTTCATATTAATGGAATTTACACCACCTTGTCTCGGGCGAAAAGTGATAGGAATATATTTTACCCTGCAGCCTTTCTTTGCATAGATAACGGATATGATAACGTTGGAAAGGTTAAAATCATTCGGCACCAGTCCTATATATTGTTTCAGTGTTGAGCACTTCATTATCCTGAACGGCGTATTGGCATCCGTTACTGTCACCCCAAAACATATCCTGATAACCAGTTTTAACGTCTTGGTTACAAATACTCTGGAACCGCCGTCCTGTCTGCCGTTACGCCAGCCAATTACCATATCGTGATTTTCCTTTTCCTCCCAGAACTGTGGAAATTCCTCCGGCAGAGTCTGACCATCCGAATCTGTCTGGAAGATATAATCCGCACCCTGTTCCAGTGCATAGTTGTATCCGTATAATACGGTTGCTCCATGTCCACTGTTTGGTTTTGTAATAGGTATAAATTTGGGTCTGTTTTTTGCATACTCCTTCATGATTGCATAAGTGTTGTCTTTGCTTCCATCATCAACAATCACCAGCCTGCTTTCTTCCCCATACTTTTCCACGATAGGATACCAGTCGTCAATGACAGCTCCTATGTTTGCTTCCTCATTGTACGCAGGTATTACAATGTACAACTTGTCGTTCATTTCAAATCCTCCATCTTAAGTATTTTTTCGCAGAATACCTAATTCTGCGAAAGTGCCTTCAGCTTGTTCATCTGCTTTTTTTTAAACTCGAAAGAAGAATGAAAATAGTACTCCATTGTGATTTTAATATCTGCATGTCCAAGAATTTCGCTCAAAGTTTTTATATCGCATCCGGCAGTAATACATCTGGTTGCAAAGGTATGACGCAGACAATGAAAGTTTTTGTATGAAACTCCGCATTCGTTTAATGTCCTCTTATATGCATACTGGAGTGTCCTTGGATCCAGTGGTTTTTCATAACTGTTTGTGAATAAAAAACGCTGGTTTATTTCACATGAATATAGTTTCTTAAAATGTTGAACAATGAAGGAAGGAATTGGAATTACTCTGACAGATGAAGAACTTTTTGGATTCGTGATAACCAGTTGTGTTTTTTTGTGATTTTGGTCATTTTTTATTTCCTGTCTCTGAACAGACTTGTCGATGGAGACTGCACCATAATTGAAATTAAAGTCGTTCCATTTTAAAGCGCATATTTCTCCGATTCTCAAACCGGAATATAATGCCAACAGGATTGCACTGTTGTATAAATCTATATTATGGTTTATATACATCTCCAGTTTTTTTTGCTCTTTGGAATTAAAGACTTCAACCCGTGGTTTAGTTTTTGATAATCCCGGTCTGACGTAAAGATGATTGGATAATAACTGATGGCGATAACCATAATCGCAGCTGTTATTTACTATCATTAATATATTTCTTTTACTACTGGAAGATAGTGACTTTGTATAACTCCCTTCTAAAAGTGTCTTTCTGAAATCTTTAATAATATCCTCTGTTATATCCGGGCAGAGAATATTTTTAAAATATGGTTCAATATGGTTTTTAATCAGCTTTTCGTATTTCATGTAAGTAGATGTGGATACTTCCGGCTGCTTATCTTGCAGCCATTCGTAAATTAATTTCGTGAATTTTTTCATTGTTTATCCCTCCAATATTTAATTTTGCAGTTATGATTTTGAATAAAAAAGATTGTTATGTTAAGCTGTTTCTGGTATACTGTTTTCAGTCTACAAATTGAAAACAATACAGGCATAAAGTTAGTTGTTTTCGCTTGATTTTACAATTTTTTACTTTCGCAGAATTAGGTATTCTGCGAAAAATAATGACCATCCGTCAAACGGATAAATCCTACTGTACTTACATAATATTAATCTTCCCAAAAGTGCTTGTTTCCATACTTATACTTTAAGTTTTTGTGCGTATTGAATATCATAAGTGTACTTTTTTCTTTGAGATATTCATTTATAAGTTCGGCTTGAAAATCTCATTATAAATAAAAGGTAATTAACACACATAGATACTTGCGCAGGGCTTATGAAAATGCTAAAATAAAAAAGAATTAAAACAGACATTTTGAAATATGCAATAATACCAACCTATACGGCGGGGAGACTCCCCGCCCTTTACTTTATTTTCATCAGGTGCAAAGTATAGTTGCATGAGTCATAATCAAAACATTCAGGTGAAGCATATGAAAAAGAAAGATATAAGAAACGAAGAAATAAAACGGCGTCCGACGACCCGGTACCAGGCAGATATTCACACAGGATTGAACAAGGAACAGGTACAGGAATATGTAAGAAACGGATGGATTAACAGACCGGTGGAACCACCATCGAAGACTGTTTCGGAAATTATAAAGAGCAATCTTTTTACCTATTTTAATTTGGTGTTTGCAGTGCTGGCGGCGCTGTTGATTATTGTGGGTTCCTTCCGGAGCCTGACTTTTCTTCCTGTTATTATTGCCAATCTTTTTATTGGTATTATACAGGAAATCCGCGCAAAGAATGTGCTGGACAAATTATCGGTTCTTCATGCGCCAAAGGCTTTGGCTGTACGTGATGGGAAGACCAGAGTAATTCCGGCAGAGAAACTTGTGCTGGATGATATTGTTATTTTTAAGGCAGGAAATCAAATCTGTGCGGATGCGGTAGTGCTGGAAGGCGAGATTTCAGCGAATGAATCACTGCTGACCGGAGAGTCGGATGAAATTGCAAAGAGACCGGGAGATACATTGATGTCAGGCAGTTTTGTGGTCTCCGGACAGTGTTATGCAAGACTGAATCAGGTGGGGGAAGATTCCTATATTTCCAAACTTACATTGGAAGCCAAAACCATTAATGAAGAAGAGCAGTCAGAGATGATTCGTATTTTGGACAAGTTAGTCGGAGTAGTAGGAATTATGATTATTCCGATTGGGCTGATGCTTTTTGGACAGTCGTTCTTTTTGTCCCATGTCAGCTTCCGCGACAGTGTTGTGTCCATGGTGGCAGCGGTCATTGGCATGATTCCCGAAGGGCTTTATCTTTTGGCAAGCGTGGCGCTGGTTGTCAGTGTTACCCGCCTTGCTTCGAAAAAGGTTCTGGTACATGATATGAAATGTATCGAGACACTGGCAAGGGTAAATGTGCTTTGTGTGGATAAGACCGGCACCATTACTGAAAATACCATGAAAGTAGATGGTATTGTGCCTATGGAGGACAGTGATTTGGTGACGGTTGCAGAGCTGAAAAGTCTGATTACCGATTTTGCGGCGGCTATGCCCAATGACAATATTACAATAGAAGCATTGAAAGAGCATTTTGATGAACCCGTTGTACGGGAGCCTATTTCTGTGTCTTCATTTTCCTCTGCATATAAATATTCCGGCGCGGCATTTACAGATGCATCTTATGTTCTGGGTGCGCCTGAGTTTGTGTTGAGAGAGGATTATGAACAATATAAAGAAGAAATTGAGGAATATAGTTCAGAGGGATACCGCGTACTTGTCTTTGGAATTTATGACGGTACGCCGGATGGAGGCGCATTGACAGAAAAGGTTACTCCTCTGGGACTGATTTTTCTTTCCAATCCGATACGAAAAGAAGCACCGGACATATTCCGATATTTCGCAGGTCAGGGTGTGGATATTAAAGTAATTTCCGGAGATAATCCGGTCACGGTTTCACAGGTTGCCCTCATGGCAGGAATAGAAAATGCAGAAAACTATATTGATGCATCTACTCTGCAGACAGAGGAGGAAATACGTGATGCTGTTTTGCGATATACGGTGTTTGGACGTGTCACTCCGGACCAGAAAAGACTGTTTGTGCGCGCGTTAAAAGATGCGGGACGCACGGTTGCCATGACCGGAGACGGTGTCAATGATGTTCTGGCATTAAAGGACGCAGACTGTTCTATTGCTATGGCATCCGGAAGTGATGCGGCGGCTCAGGCATCCCAGCTGGTATTGCTGGAGTCCAACTTTGCATGTCTGCCTCCTGTTGTTATGGAGGGCAGGCGGGTGGTAAACAACATAGAGCGTTCTGCCAGCCTGTTTTTGGTAAAAAACATATTTTCCTTTTTACTGGCTGTATTTTCAGTATGCTTTATGATAAACTATCCATTAGAGCCCTCGCAGGTTTCTCTGATTAGCAGTTTTACCATAGGCGTGCCTGCCTTTTTCCTTGCGCTTCAGCCGAACAAAAATATGATAGAGGGGCACTTTCTTACCAATGTGCTAATCAAGGCATTGCCGGCGGGTATTACAGACTTTTTGGTGGTGGGAGCTTTGGTAGTATTTGGGCAGACCTTCGGGGTGAACGCCAAAGATATTTCCACTGCATGTACCATGCTTCTTGCCATTGTCGGATTTATGATTTTATACAATATCAGTAAACCAATGAATATACTGCGATGGTGTGTCTGGGCAGGAAGTATGATAGGACTTCTGGCTTGCAGTATTTTTCTTGGAAATCTGTTTGCAATCGGCTCGATGTCCACAAGGTGCATTATGCTGTTTGTTGTATTTGCAATTATTACCGAACCGGTACTGCGGTACAGCACAATACTGATTGAACATATTGGCAGGGGAATTAAGAAAAAATATCAAAAAAGAAATAAAAAAAGAAATCAAAAAAGAAAATAAAAAAGGAGAACATTATGACAGACAAAATGACAGAAAATGAAGTAGAGCAGGAAGTAGAAACTACTGCGGACAAACAGGAAACAGCCACAGCAGAAAACATGGAGGATTTGGGACAGGCGTTGGAAGATTCCTATGCTTATATGGGAAATGGCGAGTACGACACAGATACGCTGCTTGCATGGGAGAAAATTAATAAGTACAAGGAATCCGGAGAAATTTTGCCGGTTACCGTATCCGGGATTGTCAATAAAGGCGTGATTGCAATGGTTGAAGGAATCCGGGGATTTATTCCTGTGAGCAGACTGGATGTTAAGCGTGTTGAGGACACAAACGAGTGGTTAGGAAAAGATATTAGAGTCCGTGTGATTGAGGCAGATATGGAGAGTGGAAAGCTGGTACTGTCTGCAAGGGAGATTTTAAAAGAAGAAACAGCGGCAGCCAGAAAGGCACAGAGAGAAATGGCAATTTCCAATATCGCTGTTGGTTCCGTTGTGGAGGGTACTGTGGAATCTCTGCAGACTTATGGAGCATTTATTGATTTGGGAAACCATGTCAGCGGATTGGTACACATTTCGCAAATATCAGAAAATCATATCAAGTCGCCAAAAGAAGTATTGGAGATTGGACAGAAAGTTCAGGCACGGGTTATCAAAAATAAAGATGGAAAAATCAGTTTAAGTATAAAAGAGCTGATGGAAGAACAACGTGCCAAAGAAGAAGAGGAGATCAAACAGAATATTTCTGAAACAGAAAGTATAGGAACATCCTTGGGTGACCTCCTCAGTGGGTTAAAATTGAATTAAAATGACAATTCTGTTCTGTGAATCAGATCAAGCTGTAATGGTTCTCCCAATTCTACAAAATATGCGCTGTATCCGGCTACGCGTACCAGCATATCTTTGTAGTCCTCCGGAGTTTTCATTGCAGCTTTCATTGTCTCATTGCTCATAATATTAAACTGACAATGCATTCCCAGTTTTTCAAAATAGGTGTCAATAAAACCTACCATATTATTTCTTCCTTCGATACCGCGGACACATTCCGGAGGGAATTTCCAGTTTAACAAAGTACCGTTTGTGGCAAGACTGTGGTCAACTTTGGTTACGGAATTGGCAATGGCGGTAGGACCGTTAATGTCATGGGATGCCAGCTGGGTATGCACCGGTCCCATATTGTCGGAGATAGCTTCGCCTGCCTTTCGTCCGTCTAATGATGCGCCAAGCCACATTCCCAATGTCACGTTGGCATTTACCGAATATACGCCCGGGCAGAATTCTCCGCCGCGGGTATTTTTACGCCCGGATATGTTTCTGCAATAGCATTCAAACACTTCTTTGTATAAATCATCTGCGTAATCGTCATCATTTCCGTAGTGGTGTACTTTACTGCTGTTTACCAAAGCGTACAGAGCTTCGTATCCTTCCCAGTTATGTTTGACGGCATCTAATAATTCTTTTCCCGTAAATTTTTTCTCATCAAACACAAGCTGTTTGATTGTAGAAAGAATGTCCGTACAGGTTCCGATACCGCTTGCCTGAGGTCCGGTGAAGTTATATTTTGTACCGCCGGCATTTAAGTCCTTTCCCTGTTCAATGCAGCCCTCAAAAAATGCCGATGCAAAAGGAACAGGCTTTTGTTCTTTTTGGGTATCTTCTATCATATTTAGCTGATTACACATCAGTGTTGTCCAGTAGTGCATCTGTTTATCAAAACTTGTAAGTACCTCATCAATACTTTTAAATGTTTCCAGACTGCCGGTGTTTGGTCCCAGCTGGGAGCCGGCTCCTGCACAGTGGGAATATCTTGGACAATGTCTGCTGCAGTCGATACATCTGCCCCCATTAATGGCAAGCTCCATAATTTTTGCAATATTTATGTAAGCAGCATCATGATAACCGTATTCTTTGCCGGGCAGGTCCGGCTCTACACAGCCTACGACTTCATAATTGCGTGCCTCTTTCAAAGTCATTCCTTTTTTCTGCATTACCTTAATTGCTACCGCATCATTGAAAAGTTTTGGATGACCGTATCCTGCACGAATACACTCCACAGCTTTTACCTTTAATTCATAAGGTGTTTCTTTATGCATCCGCACGCATACCCATGGATTCATCATTCTTGTGTGCACAGATGCTTCCAGCAGCAGAAACGTCAAATCGTTTGTGGCGTCTTTTCCGTTTTCGTCGACACCGCCGATGGTAAGGCTTTCACCGCCCCAGCCCCGACCATTTCTCAATTCAGAGCTCGTTCTGTCCTTTAGTTTGGAAGGATTGCCGGTTTTGATGTATGCGCACTCTAATAATTCGAGTGCAAAATTCTTTGAAATGGTGTTGTTTTCCATGTCTTTCTGATAAAAAGGATACAACCACTGATCCATTCGTCCGTAGGACACGGAATGTCCATTGGACTCAATCATTGTAATGGTGGTAGCAAAGTGCCATAGCTGGAGTGCCTGCCAAAACGTTTGTGGTGTACCGTCTGCTAATTGGTAACAGTTTTGGGCAATTTTATCCAGCTCTTTTTTTCTGTCAGTATCTGGTTCCGTCTGACTTTTTACCTCTGCCAGTTTTGCATATCTTTTTACATAATTGCAGGCAGCTTCCAGTTCTATTAACATTGCACGGTAATAATCATATTTATCGTAATAATCTTTCTCGTTTTCAGACAGATGTTTCAGTTGTTCTTGGATTTCCTTAATCAATCCGACAAAACCAACTTTCATCAGTTTTTCGTAGTCCATTACGAAATGTCCCACTCCGGCAAAATGATATAAATTCGTCATATAGATTTTTTTGCCCATTTCACTGCCTTTTTTCATCTCGTCTGTCATTCGAGATTCAAACCGGTCTGCTACGGTATTTCCTTTCCAAAACGGTAGAAGGTCTAGCAGTTCTTTCTTATCTTCGTCTGTGATGTAGAACTTGTCATGCGGTCTCTGGTCAAAGGGGTGATGCTGTAATTCATCTATTATCCAGTTTATTGAAAATTCAGGGTATATTGGAGCGGCTTTGGCAGGAGCTGCCAATTCTCCCACAAGCAGTTCATCATCATAAATGTAAATTTCCACATTTTCTAATACATTTTTCAATGCAAAAGCTGTTTTCATGGCAATGGAAGCTTCTTCATGGTCTTGATATGCCTCTGTTACCAGTCGGGCTCTTTGAATGTCGATATTAAAAGGTCTGTCCAAAAAGACCTGTCTTAATTTGTTTACCCTGTCAAATGGAGAGAAACCTTTATGTCCTACCTGATAACCGATACCGTAGCTTTTATCAAAGGCTTCTGTTCCGCAAGCGTTTGTCCGAATCATTTTCACTCCTCCTTATTTGTACTGGTGCCGTAGTTACAGTGGATTCCACGGCTGTTAAAATATGTTACATAGTCTTTTACTTTTTTTGAAAATTTATCTTTATCATAGGAAAGATAATCCATCGGATAATCTATATTTAAGGATTTGTATTTTTCTTCCCCCAAGTGCATATATTCAAGAAGCTGTAGTTGTAATACTTTGTTGCCCAGTTCATTCAGAATAAAATCTGCAACTGCCTGCATATTTTCCATGTTGTCATTTACTGACGGAATCACAGGAATCCTTAAAATCAGCGGTTTGCCGCATTGCACCAGTTGTTTCATATTCTCAAAAATACGTTGGTTGTTTACACCCGTGTATTGTCTGTGGGTGTCACAATTCATATGTTTTAAATCACTGATAAAAATATCCGTTACCGGTAAAATTTGTTCTATGACAGTCCAATCAGCAAAAAGCGTTGTCTCCACGCAGGTGTGAATGTTATTTTTCTTACATTCTTTCAGCAGATGGGTGACAAAGTCGCTTTGCACCAAAGGTTCGCCTCCGGAAAGGGTAACTCCGCCTCCGGAGCGTTCAAAAAATGACCTGTCTTTTAAAATAATGTCAATCAGCTCTTCTACAGTGTACTCTTTTCCCCAATATTTAATGGCGTCAGCCGGACAGGCATCAACACATTTCATACAGTTTACACATTGGGTTCTGTCAATACAGCTGATTTTGTCCTCTTCAAATTGAATCATCGGGCTGTCAGGACATGCCTGTCTGCAAAATCCGCACTGCATTATACCGATACACTTGGAAGAATAAATTCCCGGCTGGGATTGCAAATGAAATCCTTCGGGATTGCTGCACCATTTACATCGAAGCGGACAGCCTTTGAAAAAGATTTCCGTTCGGATTCCGGGTCCGTCATGAATGGTGTAACGCTGAATATTAAACACGTTTCCTTTCTGCATAACCATAGTACCTTTCTCATTATAAGCAGTCATGGTAAATATCAATGATATCTTCTTTGGATAAAACAGCAGGGTTATGTGACATAACAGCCTGTTGATATTTTAATACACTGTCTGCAAAGTTTATGACGTCTTCTTCGGTAACTCCATAATGGCTCATAGGTTGTTTTTCCAAAACGGTATTTAATAATTTATCCAGTTGTGACGGGACTTCATCTGCCGCACAGTTGAGAGCGGTTTTTAGTACATTGATGGTATCCGTGTAGTTTTTGATACAGTTTTTTTCAGAGTATTTTTTCAGCACGGAAGTAAGGAGAGTATAGTTTGCCTCTCCGTGCGCCACATGGTATTTGCCGCTCAATGGATAACTCATGGCATGTACAGCTCCGCAGCCTGCCTTTCCAAAAGCAATACCCGCATAATTGCTGGCAATGAGAAAATTTTCCAGCAGACTGTCCAAAATCTGAAAGCCTTCTTTTTCTATTTTTTTATAGGATTGAATAATTAAATGAATTGCCTTATCCCCAAACAGTTTGGAATAAGGAGTAGCAAGCGGAGATAATCCCGATTCGATTGCGTGTATCAATGCATCAATGGAGCTTGTCGCAAAAAACTTTTTTGGTAAGTTATTGAGTAATTCAGGAATTAAAACTGCTTCATCCGCATATAACGCATCTACTGCCAAGCGCAGTTTGGTATTTAGGGACTGAAAGCCTAAAATAGATACATTGGTTACTTCGCTTCCTGTTCCGCATGTTGTGGGAACGAGAATTAAATCATGTTTTTTCTCCGGAATAATCTTTCCCTGAAATAAATCTATAAGCGGCGTCATTGTTTTTAGTGCGAATAATTTTGAAATATCAAGAACCGTTCCGCCTCCAATTCCAATTACTCTGCTGTAAGAAAAATCAACGGACTGAATCATCTGATTAACCATATCATCATTAGGCTCGCCCTGTCCGAATTTTTCCTGATAGATAATCTGTGCTTTTATGTCCATATCTTTAAAATATGGTTCAAAAATATATTCGCAGGTGATAATAAGGTCGGATTCTTTCAAATCAAATTCCCGGACAAATTCCCTGCATGTATCGAATTTATTTATTCCGGAACTTAAACTTAATTGTCTCATTTTTTACTCCTTTTACATTATATTCTTTAACACAATACATTTTAACGTTGTAAGCTCATCAAAGGTGGAATAAACACCTTCTGTACCAAGCCCCGACTGTTTATATCCGCCAAAAGGCATTTCAAAACTTCTGAAATAACTGGAACCGTTGATAACCACGCTTCCACATTCGTATTCATTTACAAAATACATTGCTTTTTTCATGTCTTTTGTAAATACGCTTCCGCCGAGACCATACATGGTATCGTTGGCAAGTTTTAAAACTTCTTCTTCATCATCAAATGAAGCAATCGGCATTACCGGACCAAATACCTCCATATCGTGCATAATGTCAGCGTCAGAAGGCACATCTTTTATAATGGTTGGTTCAACGAAGGCTCCGTTACGGTGTCCTCCAAGCACAATTTTTCCACCCTGTTTCACTGTGAGATTTATCTGTTCTTCCACTGTTTTTGCAGCCTTTTCACTGATAACCGTTCCGATTTTTGTGTCCTTATCCAGAGGATTTCCTGCTTTAAACTTTGACACTCTCTCTACAACTTCATCCACAAACTTATTATAAAGGGATTTGTGTATCAGAAATCTCTTTGGTGCACAGCAAATCTGTCCTGCGTTAAAAAATCTGGCATTCACTGCTTCAGACACCGCCAGTTCAAAGTCAGCATCTTCCAAAACAATAAATGCGTCATTTCCACCCAGCTCAAGGGCTAAACCTTTCAGGGTAGCAGAAGCTGTCTGCGCAACATCCCGACCTACTTCCGTAGAACCGGTGAGAGATACAGCGTTTATATCCGGATGTTCTGAAAGATAGCGTCCTACCACGGAGCCGCGTCCTGTTACTACCTGTATGACGCCGGCAGGGAAACCGGCTTTGCGCAGCAGTCCTACCAGTTTGCACACAGTCAGCGGATTGTCCGTAGCTGGTTTAACAATGGCGGCATTACCGCACAATAGGGCGGGAGCAACTTTTTGATTAAATAAATTGCATGGGAAATTAAAGGGAATAATACATGCTACCACACCTACAGGTTCTCTTCTTGTTATCACAATATTATTATCATGTCCAAATTCACAGCCGTTAGGAATTACTTCATTATATTTATGTTTAATTTTTTCAGAAAAAGCATTCCATGCGGTGAAAATGTTGTTCATCTCAATTTGTACTTCTGTAATATTTTTTCCTGATTCCAAAGACAGTGTCCTAGCGAGGTCGTCTCTGTTCTCATCTACAAGCTGTAAAAATTTCTTCACCAGTTCCACCCTTTTATAAATAGGAACTTTTTTCCATTTCTTCTGGGCATTTACGGCGCAGCAGATTGCTTTGTTGACATCTTCTTTTGTCGCACTGGGAACAGTGTCAATCAAACTGCCATCATAGGGATTTCTTACTTCAATAACTTCTTTTGATGATGCATCGACAAAGTTCTCACCAATAATCATTTTCATAATAAAATACTCCTTTATCATCCATAATATCTTTATTAACAACTACATTTTATGACAAATCAATAATTTTTAATGACGTTACGGAATTAAAATATAATAAATTTTCTTTTACTTCTAAAAAAGAATTAAAAATACAAAAAGCAATGTTATTTTGTTTCATATTACAATATTTTTAAAAGGAGAAAATACATGAAGAAAAAAATTATTGCTTTATTAATGGTTCTGACATTAAGCGTAACAATGTTTTCTGCCTGTGGAAAGGAAAGCGGAAAAAAGGATGAGGGAGAAAAGACTCCGGTAAGACTGGCGCTTATGACAACAGGTTTTACTGTACCAATTTATTACGCAGATGTTCAGGGATATTTTGAAAAATTAGGACTGGACGTAAGTGTTGAATATTTTGCAAATGGTCCTGCAATTAATGAGGCGATTGCTTCAGGAGATATTGATATTGCAGGAATCGGTGAGATGCCGTCTGTGACAGGCGCAATTACCAATGGTTCAAAAATTGTCAGCTGGATGACAGATGATGAGGCGTCTATACAGTGTTATGCAAGAAATGATAGTGATATTGTTAAAGAAGGAAAAGGTCATATAAAGGACTATCCGGAAATTTATGGTACTGCAAAGACATGGAAGAATAAAGAAGTGATTTGTGCCAAAGGAACATCAAGTCATTATGGACTTTTGGCTACGTTGAGTGCTTTGGGACTGACGGAAGATGATATTAAACTTACGAATATGGAAGGAACAGCAGGCGCGGCTGCATTTGCTTCCGGTACAGGAGATATTTTCTTTGGGTTTGACCCGCAATGGGCAGAGTTTTACCAGAACAGTGATAAATACACACAGATTTCTACCTGTGAAAAAGCAGGAAAAGGTCTGTATAATGTGTTAATTGCATCAAAAGATTTTTACAATAACCATGGAGATGCGATTACAAAATTCATTCAGGCAGTATTACAGTCAGAAGAAGAATTCCGTGCAGATGAAAATACCTATTATTCGGCTATGTACGATTGGCAGAACTCTTATGGTTCCTGTACAGAAGAACTCGCAAAATACAGTGCGTCCATCAAAGAACTTGTTCCGTTGGACGAACAGAAAGCAAAATTTGAGGCAGGAAAAGATGGAAAATCAGAAGTTTCCAAATCTCTTGATGTTGTCTCACAGTTTATGGTGGACAATAAGGTTATCAGCGCCAATGACAAGAAAGTTTTTGATAAGAGTGATGTAGTTGATACAAAATTCTTATATGAAGCGATTGATGATTTGCAGAAATAATGATATAGATATGCAGATATTGTTTGAACTTAAGGTTGAAAGTAATTTTCAACCTTAAGTTTATGTTAAAAAAGTTTGTGTGATGAATATATTAGGAGACAAATTATGTACAGAGAAAAAAATCGACCTTTATGGTTGAAAATGTTACTGTCCTCTGTGGGAATCATATTATTTTTCGGCATATGGGAGGCGGCTGTAAGACTGGGTTTTGTATCGCCGGACAAACTGGTTGCGCCATCACAGATTATATCGACTTTTGTCAACAAGCTGAGTAACCCTATACCGGATGGAAATACAATTATTGTTCATTTTTTTACAAGTTTGAAACTTGTGGTCTTGGGCTTTATTATTTCATGCATTATAGGAATCCCACTAGGATTGTTCATGGGATTTTTTAATACAGCCAACAGAATATTTACACCTATTTTTGAAATCATCAGACCGATTCCACCTTTGGCATGGATTCCGATTGTTATCGTTGTGCTGGGTATCGGACTGGAGGCGGAACTGTTTATTATTTTTGTGGCGACTTTTGTTCCCTGTGTCATCAATTCTTATACGGGGATTAAAGCTACCAGCCAGACGTTGATTAATGTGGCAAAGACAGCAGGTGCAAACAGGTTCCAGATTTTTTACAAAGTTGGTATTCCTTCAGCATTGCCTATGGTATTTACAGGTATTAAAGTAGCGTTTGGAAGTGCGTGGGCTACTTTAGTTGCTGCAGAGATGATTGCATCTTCTGAAGGTTTGGGCTATATGATTCAACAGGGGAGAGTGGCGAGAAGACCGGATATTGTATTATTGGGTATGGCAGTGATAGGACTGGTAGGTGCTGTGCTTACTACTCTGTTGAGTTTATTAGAAGAAAAAGCAATACCGTGGAGAAAAGTAAAATGAATGTGAATGTAAAGAATAAGATATTAAATGTTGTTTTACCTGTATTTTCAGTCTGCTTTGTGGTTTTCTTATGGTGGTATGCCGCCCAGAAAAATCCCAGTCTGGCAAGCCCGCTGGATATGGCAGACAGGTTTGTAAGATTAATTGAGCATCCATTGATGGGCAAAGGAATTATGGAACATGTTTGGGCAAGTATGAGAAGAATTTTACTGTCCTTTCTTGTAGCATCGGTTATCGGTATTTCGCTTGGAGTGGTTTTTGGTATTTTTCCAACATTCAGACGAATTATGTGGCCCGTATTTTCTATTATCAGACCGATTCCACCATTGGCATGGATTCCTATCGTGGTTTTGTGGACAGGTATTGTAGGAGATACATCAAAAAATATTATTATTTTTATCGGCATTGTAATGGCGATTGTAATTAACACATATGCAGGAACAAGTCATACAGACGAATTGCTCTTAAAAGCGGGAAAAACATTAGGGGCAAATAAGCGGCAGATATTGTTTGACATTACGCTTCCTAACGCAATACCATCTATTCTGGCTGGTATGAAGACAGGTCTTTCTACCGGCTGGATGTCTCTGGTGGCGGCAGAGATGATAGCGGCAAAAGAGGGAATTGGATTTTTAATCAATATGAGTATGAATGGTACTCCGGATACAGCTCTTGACTTTGTCGGGATTGTACTGGTTGCAATATCAAGTTCTATGCTTACCCTTTTGCTTACTCTGTTAGAAAGGAGTTTATGCCCATGGCTGAGAATAAAATCAAAATAGAGGTAAAAAATCTATGTAAGACCTTTGTTCATTCAAAGGAAGAGGTGGAAGTTTTAAAGGATGTTTCCTTTAATGTATATGAAAATGAATTTTTGGTTATTCTCGGACCGGGTCAGTGTGGGAAAACCGTATTGCTGAATATTATGGCTGATATAGAAGATGCCACCGAGGGGGAAATACGCTTCACAGATGATAAAAATGTAGGGTTTGTTTTTCAGAGATATGCTTTGTTTCATTGGAAAAATGTGCTGAATAATGTTGCTACTCCTTTAAAATATCAGGGAGTGGACAAAAAAACGAGAAAAGAAACTGCCATGAAATATATTGATTTGGTTGGTCTTAACGGTTTTGAAAAAGCGTATCCGGCACAGCTTTCCGGTGGAATGAAACAGCGCGTGGGCATTGCAAGAGCATATGCCTCAGGCAATGATGTTATTTTAATGGATGAACCGTTCGGAGCATTAGATGCGCAGACCAGGTATCAGATGCAGGATGAAATATTAAGAATCAGAAATTCAGAGAAGGCAACCGTTGTTTTTGTAACAAATAATATTGAGGAAGCCATTTATCTGGGAGATAGAATATTATTGTTCTCGAACAAGCCTTCAGGAATTGTAAAAGAATATGTACCGGATTTGAAACGACCAAGGAATCAGACTTCTAAAGAATTTATGGAATTGAGAAATGAAATAACCGCCAATATGGATTTGGCTTTATAAATTATTTTGAAAGGAACGAACCATGGCTGAACAACCAAAGATTTCCGTTAAGAATTTAACGAAAAAGTTTGATGATTTAACAGTGTTAGATAACATCTCTTTTAACATAAATAAAGGAGATTTTGTCTGTATTGTAGGACCTACAGGATGTGGTAAAACCACATTTTTAAATCTTTTAGTAAAATTAATAGAACCTACCGCCGGGCAGATATTGATTGACGGAGAACCGGCTGACCCGAAAAAGCATAATATCAGTTTTGTGTTTCAGGAACCGTCAAATTTTCCGTGGCTGACGGTAGAAGATAATATAAAGTTCAATCTTAAAATCAAGGGCAATATTGACAAAGCAGAAATACAAAAAAGAACAGACAGAATTCTTGATATTATAGGTCTTTCGGAACAAAGAAACGTGTATCCGGGCGAGTTGTCCGTATCTGCCGAGCAAAGAGTAGTAATCGGCAGAAGTTTTGCGGTATATCCTGATTTGCTGTTGATGGATGAGCCATATGGGCAGATGGATATTAAGGTGAGATATTATCTGGAGGACGAGGTACTCAAATTGTGGAGGGAAACAGGCAGTACGGTGTTGTTTATTACCCACAATATTGAGGAGGCAATTTATCTTTCCCAAAAGTGCCTGGTAATGAGTCAGAAGCCGACTACAATTAAGGGAATTATAGATAATCCGCTGCCTTATCCGAGAAATATATCTGATCCGGAATTTATCAGATTAAGGGAAGAAGTCACGGATATGATTAAATGGTGGTAAAAGAGGGTGTTTCAAAACTCCCTGATTTTCTTGACTAGCAGAACCTGCATCCGCATTAGCAGATACAGGTTCTGTCTTTTTGTATTTGTAATTTACATATATTAGGCAGTTATAGCTTTATATAGATATGTAATATATTTTTAGTTGCTATGAATTTTACATGTATATTTGGTAGGTTTAGGGAAAAATATATGTAATTCATGCTTGCTTGCTATGGGATTCTCAAGATTTTACATATATAATTGTCTTGTTTAGTAACAAATATATGTAAATCATTGTCACTTGCCATGGGGTTCTCAAGAAATTACATATATAATTAGATTGTATTGTAGAAAATATATGTAATTCATGCTTGCTTGCTATGGGATTCTCAAGAAATTACATATATAATTGTCTTGTTTAGTAACAAATATATGTAAATCATTCTCCTTTGCCATGGGGTTGTCAAGATTTTACATATATAATTAGATTGTATTGTAGAAAATATATGTAAATCATTGTCACTTGCCATGGGATTGTCAAGATTTTACATATATATTTAGCTTGTATTGTAGAAAATATATGTAGTTCATTCTCCCTAATCATGAGTTTCCCAACAATTTACATATATATTTGTCGGGATTTGCAAAAAATATATGTAAATCATTCTCCCCCACCATGAATTGCTCGAAAATTTACATATATAATTGTCTTGTTTAGCAGAAAATATATGTAAATCATTCTCCCCCCCCACCATGAATTTCCCAAGAATTTACATATATTTGGCAGTTTTGACAAAAACTTTTTTACAGTTTCTTTTTGATATTTTATTCTGAATGCTGTTCGATAAGCGACAAGGATTTTCTCATTAGCTTTCCGGTCGCAGTGCGGGGGATTTTTTGAATTGGAATAATCTGTTTTGGAGTGCGGTAATCTTCCAGTTCCTTTTTCAGGTAGTCCATGAGCTGGTCGGTATCTGCCTCACATCCTTCTTTGTATTGGACAAAAAGCACAGGAATTTGTCCATATCTTACATCATCTTTTGCCACGCAGGCGCAATCAGCAATCATATGATAGTTTAAAGCGACTCTTTCAATATCCAGTGGAATTACTTTATGCCCATTGACATTAATGATGTCTCCAACCCGGCTGACAAAATAGTAGTAGCCCCGGTCATCGAAATAAGCAATATCATTCAAAATAAGTTTATCGCCGTACATAATCTGTTCTGTTAAATCTTTTTTCCGGTAATATCCCTGCATGTTCATGCCGCCGCTGACGGTTACATATCCGTATTTGCCAGGGAGCGTTATTTCTTCCCGGTTTTCGTCTATCAGACAAATCTGTGCATTACAGGCGGGTTTTCCCAGACAGTTTTCAGAATAATTATCTCTGGTGTTATTAATCAAAATGCAGCCTGATTCTGTACTGCCATAGACATTATAAAGCACAATATCCGGAAATCTCTGATAAAATTTTGTAATAATACCTTCCGGCAATTCTCCGGTGGCAGATTCAATGGATTGGATACCATCTAAAATATTTTCAGAAATGTCAGCATCACACAGAAGAAATAAATCTGAACTGATAAGGGACATATGATTGAAATGGTATTTTTCGTTTATCAATGAAATCTGTTCCACTGAAAAGGCATCATGGGTAACGATAATTGTACCACCCTGCATGAGTATTGCCATTACACGCCGATAGCCTGCAACCAAGTCAAAAGGAATGTTGGTAAACAGGATTGTGTCTGAAGTAATATTGGTGCCGGCTGCCAGATTTTCTGCGGCAGCTACAAGACTTCGATTGGTGTGTGCAACAAAGGAAGGAGCTCCCGTTGTGCCGGTAGTGCTGTCGATGGTACATGTCGCATCACTTTTCGGTAAAATAAAATGGGAGATTATTTCCTCTTGTAATTGTAAATATTCATCATAATTTTCACCGTTATTTTTCATAAATACCAGCTTGGGCTTTGTTTTTTTGAAAATATTTTGAAATTTATAGATAGATATATTTTTTTCGAAGGGAACTACAATGCACCCATACAAATGGCAGCCAAGGAAGGCGCAAAAATATGATATTAGATTGTCTGCCTCTAACATAATTCTGCTTCCCTTTGTTATTTTTTTTAATTTCAGTGTAAGAGCAAATGTCTTAATTCTCTTTGCCAAATCTGCATAGGTGATGGCAGTGTCGTTATATATAATCGCATTTTTGTCCGGAAATACATTGCTGTTTTCGAAAACTGCCTCAACAATACTCTTCATGTTCTTTTCTCCTCAGTTTGTGATTTGCAATAATATATTTATAATATCATATTAGAAAAAAATGTGGTAGAATTAAATTATATAAGAAGGGAATCAACAGACATGAAGCCACGTTTAAAACCATTGGGGAACAAAAATCTGATTGGAGCCAATGTTACAAAAATCAGAAAATTAAATCATATGAGCCAGAAAGAGCTGGCTATCAGTATGCAGCTTTTAGGTTGTGATATTAATTATACTTCCTTATCGAAACTTGAGGGGCAGACAAGAATTGCAACGGACAGAGAGATTTATGTTATTGCAAAAATTTTTGATATAAAAGTAGATGATTTATTTAAGGATTTATAAAAACAGGTGAAAGAATATGATTTGTGTGGCATAAAGCAGAGGAGAATGGAATGGAAATATACATTGTTCGTCACGGTAAGACGGTTTGGAATAAATTAAGATTACTGCAGGGCAGCAGAGACATTGCGTTGAGTAAGGAGGGCAGGGAGGCTGCCATTGCCCGTGGAGAACAGTTAAAAAATATTCATTTTGATAAAATATACAGCTCACCCCTGTCCAGAGCTTATGAGACCGCCTGCCTCATTCGGGGCGACAGAGATACAGAGATTATCAGGGATGACAGGTTAAGAGAGATAAATTTTGGCGTTGATGAGGGACAGAGTTCAATAGAACTTCAGAAAGATAAAGAGAATCCTTTTTGTAAATTTTTTGATGACCCGGCAAACTTTAAAGCGCCGGAAGGGGGAGAATCTTTACATGATGTTTGTGCCAGAACAAAAGAATTTATGGAACAGGTCGTGGAACCACAGAAAGATAAATTACAGAGAATCCTGATTGCCGGACATGGCGCCATGAATAAGGGAATTATGTGTCATGTATTGAAGCATGGCGTTGATGAATACTGGACGGGAGGATTGCAGAAGAATTGTGGAATCCTGATTGTCCGGCTGGATGAGAATGGTTATGAGCAGATTGGAGAACTGTAGTAATATGTCAAATCGATTTTTAAGAACGGAAATGTTGATTGGAAAAGATAACATGGAAAAATTGTCGAATGCAAGAGTTGCAGTTTTTGGTATCGGCGGTGTCGGCGGATATGTAGTGGAGGCTCTGGCAAGAAGCGGAGTGGGAACCATGGATTTGATTGATGACGACAAAGTCAGTATTACCAATATCAACAGACAGATTATAGCTGTCAGCAGTACAGTGGGAAAGTATAAAGTAGATGTGGCAAAAGACAGAATCATGGATATAAACCCGCAGGCAAAGGTAAATACATACAGGACGTTTTATCTGCCGGAGACCGCAGGGCAGTTTGATTTTGGTCAGTATGATTATGTGGTGGACGCCATAGATACTGTGAAGGGAAAATTAGAGCTGGTGGAGCAGGCAAAAAAAAGTAATACGCCAATTATCAGTTCCATGGGAGCCGGAAATAAGATGGACCCGACAGCCTTTCAGGTGGAGGATATTTCAAAGACTTCCGTATGTCCTCTGGCAAAAGTGATGAGAAGAGAATTGAAAAAAAGAGGAATAGAACATTTGAAAGTGGTTTATTCAACGGAAAAGGCTTCCATACCACAGGAAGCTGACGAGGAAAAAGGTATTCATCCGAAGAGGAGAACTCCGGGCAGTAACGCATTTGTGCCATCGGTGGCAGGACTGATTATTGCAGGTGAAGTGGTAAGGGATATTATCAGGGGTGAATAAAGTCTATGAAATATTTTATATGGAAATATCCAACAGAGTGATAAAATATTTGCTATTTTTTTCACTAGGGATTAATATTATAGATATAAAATAATGCGATGAAGGAGAGGAAAAAATGAACGGAAAAAAATTAGGTTTCGGTCTTATGAGATTACCTTTAAACAATCAGAATGATGCAGGAGACATTGACATTAAAACCATGTCACAGATGGTAGATACATTTCTTGAACGGGGATTTACATATTTTGACACAGCATGGATGTATTGTGGTTTTAAAAGTGAGGAGGCGACAAAAGAAGCGCTGGTAAAACGCCATCCAAGGGATAGTTATACATTGGCGGATAAACTTCACGGGGGCTTTTTTAACAGTATAGAGGAAGCAGAAAATATTTTTAAGGAACAGCTGCGCAAAACAGGTGTGGAATATTTTGATTATTATCTGCTCCATGACGTTGGAATTGACCACTACAAAAAATATATGAAACTGGGATGTTTTGAATGGCTGGCAGATAAAAAAGCAAAAGGATTGGTAAAGAAAATAGGATTTTCTTATCACGATAATGCAGAGTTATTGGATAAAATATTGACGGAACATCCGGAAATAGAGTTTGTTCAGCTGCAAATCAATTATCTGGATTGGGAAAGTGAAGGCGTGCAGTCCCGCAAATGCTATGAAACCGCTACAAAACATGGTGTTCCGGTGATTGTGATGGAGCCGGTGAAAGGTGGAACGTTAGCAAATGTACCTTATGCGGTAGAACAGCATTTTAAGGAATATCTTCCGGAAATGTCGATTCCATCATGGGCAATCCGTTTTGCAGCCGGTCTTGATAATGTTATGATGGTTTTAAGTGGAATGAGCAACATGGAACAGTTGTTGGATAACACAGGATATATGATGGATTTTAAGCCTTTAAGTGAAAATGAATTGAAAGTTGTACAGGATGCAGTAGATATTTTGAATGCAAATATTGAGATTCCATGTACCGGTTGTTCTTATTGTACAGAGGGCTGTCCAAAGAAAATAGCTATTCCAAAATACTTTTCATTGTATAATGCCGACCGGCAGGAGGTGAAGGAGAAGGGATGGACTCCGCAGGGAGAATACTATGACAGACTCACAGAGACCTTTGGAAAGGCAAGCGACTGTATTGCATGTGGCAAATGTGAAAAAATCTGTCCACAAAACCTGCCGATTATTGAAAATATGAAAAAAGTTGCAGAGTATTTTGGCAAATAAACAGATTGCTGAAAAAGCTGTGATGTGGAGAAGGTGTAAAGAGCGTTGCATGATAAATGGCAACGCTCTTTTTTTGCGGCTCTTTGGCGGGAGGAAAATGAAGTATCACAGGCAAAATCCGACTGGCAGCCTCTTAAAGGTTTACAGTAAAAAGATTTAGTAGTACTATATAAAATACTATCGTTTACGCATAATCTACTATCGTTTACGCAGAGTCTATTGATATAATAAAACTTTTTACGTACTTTGATAAAAGATAGTGTCGAATAGATTGGCACTTTTGTTATTTGGATAAAGTATGTGATTAGTATAGGAGGATTCTAAAAATGAAAAAACGAAAGATAGCTGTGTGGGCGATAATGCTTATATTTACTGTTTTATATTTTAACTTTTCAGATAATAGTGTAAATATAAAAGCAGCAGCAAAACCTGATGCAAGAATTGTTGACTATGATTCTGATTCCAGAACAGAACGTTTTCACTATGGAAGAAATATTGGAGAGAGTGTCAATGTCACAGTAATAGGAGACCGAGACAATATAAATGTGACAAATGTACAATTTACCAGCAGTGACCGTTCCGTATGTTCTGTGCAAAGGGAAGATGACTATTATGAAATAAACTTTTTAAAAGAAGGAACAGCAGTAATAACGATGACATGCCGGGCAGATGATGAACCGGTAGAAAAAAGGCTTTTGGCGTCCTGTCTGACATCCATCAGCAGTGTAGAGGGAAAAATAAAGGCTAATAGTACAGCATATCGGGGATGCTCCGATAAGGAAGGAATTTCATCAAAAACAACAGAAGTAAAAGATAAAATAACTGTCAGTACGGATATTTCTATAGATGGAATTTGTAAAGAATACTTTAGAGTATGGTTAAAGGAAGGAAATTTCGGTGACAGTGGTGAAAATTGGGCATATGTAAAAAAGCAGGATGTTGAGATTCCTCTAAAAGACATTACCGTTCCGGAGACGATGAATATGTATGAGGGCGAAGAGAAAGACATGGATATTCAGTATGTTCCAAGTATAGCAACGAGCCATGAAGTCTTGTGGAAAAGCTCAAACACAAATGTGGTCAAAGTAGATGAAAATGGAAAATTATCCGCAGGAACAATCGGAAGTGCTGTTATTACTGTATCATGCAAAAATAACGAAAAAATCATAAAAAAATGCAGGGTAACAGTAAAACCATATATTAAAGTGACCGGAATTAAAATTACTCCAAATGATTTAAACATAGATGATGGGGAAGAAGGAAAATTTAATGTAGAAGTATTTCCCGAGGAAGCATCTAATAAAAAATACAAAATTAAAGTTGGAAATGAAAGCATCATAGATGTAGATGAAAAAGGTGAATTTATGGCAATTACACCGGGAAAAACTACAGTTACGGTGATTTCAGAGGATGGCGGATATGAGGACACATGTAATGTTAATGTTAAGTTTGTAGAGGCAACAGGTGTATGGATACAACCTACAATGATAATGGCAATCGGAGAGGTGACGCAATGTAATTGGAATATGATTCCTACTACAGCTTCTAATCAGAGCGTAAAATGGAAGAGTAGTAATACAAAAGCAGTAACCGTAGATAAAGCAGGAAATTGTATTGCGAAAAGCGAAGGAATAGCAAAAATACAGATTATTACTGACGATGGATTTACGTCTTATTGCACGGTAATGGTAAAAGATTATGTAGAAGATATTAGTCTGGAAGAAAATGATATTAAATTATCTTTGGGAAAAAGTAAAACGCTAAAATGCAATATATATCCGAAGGAGGCAACAAATAAAAAACTGATATGGAAAAGTAATAACGGGAATATTGTAAGCGTGACAAATAAAGGAAAAATAAAAGCATTAAAGACAGGAGAAGCAGAAATTTTTGTGTATGAAAGAAATGGGGGAGCATACGATTTTTGTTTTGTTGAAGTAAAAGCAGATTTGAATACACCGAAGCTGACAGTAAAAAAGAAAAAGAAGAATTATACATTATCATGGAAAAAAATAAAATATGCAACTTCTTATGTATTATACCAGTATAATAAAAAAACGAAAAAATATAAAAAGCTAAAAACGTTAAACAGCAAAACATTAAAGAAAAAATTAGGGAAAGCAAAGAAAAACAGCAAGTATCGTTTGAAAGCATACTATAAACCGAATGACGAATATAGTGTTTTCAGCAATGTGATTAAGATAAAATAGTGGGAAGGAAAGAAAAGATATGTTGAAAATAATAAAGAAAATAGTGGCTGATATACTTGTAGCAGCATTATTTGTGACAAGTATTACAGTAATTGACAGAAAAGAAGTAAAGTCAGCAAATAAAGTATGTGAGTGGAACATTGAATGTATTAATGCGCAGAATGCATATGCGGACAGCAAAAAATGCAGCAAAATCAAAGTAGCCGTGTTGGATTCAGGTCTTGATTTTGATGAAGATATTCCGTTTGTTGAGAGGGAAGATTTTCTTGGGGAAGAAGAATTGAGTGTTATGTATCAGGATTACACAGGTCATGGCACCTGTATTTCAGGATTAATATGTGCAAGAGAAAATACGCAGCGCGTAACAGGTATTGCATCGAATGTAGATTTATACATGGGACGTGTTTTAGATGAGAACAATGAAGCTGATGTTAACCGGGTTATCAAAGCAGTTCAATGGGCAATCAGTAAAAAGGTAAACATTATTCATATGAGTTTTGGAATAAAGACATATTCCGAAGCCTTAAATAATGTGATACAGGAAGCCTATAGAAAGGGAATTCTGATCATTGCAGCTGCTGGAAATGATGGAACAGCGGATGAAGATGAGTCTACCGTAGAATATCCGGCTGCATTTGAAAATGTCATAGCAGTAGGGTGTACAAATGAAAAAAATAAAAAGTCTGATTTCAGTTCCAGTGGAAATGAAATTGATGTAGTAGCTCCCGGAGAAAAAATTCTGGGAACCGGAGTATTCAGCGGCATTGTTGTAGAAGAGGGTACGAGTCTTGCAGCAGCTCAGGTGACAGGTGTGGCAGCGGTACTTTGGGGAATGCATCCTGATAAAAGCAACGAATACATAAAAGAATGGATTATTTCCAGCGCCAATGACACCATAGGGAAAAACTGTGGAAATGGGATGATTGACTATGAACAGACAAAAAGGAATTACTCATGGATGGAAAAGAATTACCAGAAAAACAGAGATAAAGGTTATGGTGAGGAAAAGTCTGTAGAAATCAGTGCAAAACATCTGCCGGAGAATAAGGGAGAAATTGAAGAACATAAAGTAAATTATGTTGTAGGGACATGGAATGGGACAGATCATATAAATTATGTAAAAAATGGGTTAGCAAAAAATAATATGTCTCTCACAAAAACACAAATATATTTGATAAAAAAGGGTACTCAAAGGGTTGATAAAGTAAAAGCAACTCAAGGTATGATAAACAATCAGTGTTTTCATGGAGGAGGAAATTATGTAGCAAATACCCAGTATTTGTACAGTATGTATAGAAAATATATAAATAAGCCGGATAAAAAGAAAAACAAAAAAATAGTTTATAAAAAGTTAAAAATGCTTAAGTATACTACGGTGTTTAATAAAAAGAATCCGTACGAAAATGCTCAAAAAGAAATGAAAAAAAGCAAAAGCAATAAGTCTTTTGAGCCATATGATGTCAGGAAAAGGTTAAACAAAACACAGGAAGCTATTTTCAAAGATATTTTAAAAACTAGTAATAAAAAGAATTGGACATACAAAAAAAGAGCATACATTATACTTGGCATGGCAATTCATACAGCCACTGATGCATTTTCTCACCGGGCATATAAAATATTAAAAATTAATGGGAGAAAAAGCCTGTGGCAGACGGTACATGACAGTAGAAAAAATACAAAAAAGAAGACAAGTGTCTCGAAGGTGTGGGCTGAACTAAACCATTATTTAACATCAAATGAACAAAAAAAATCAATTTATCATGAACTGATGAGTAAAGCAATGATTGCTGACAGTGTGAAGGATTTAAAGCCACTTTATAATGACTCTATGTTATTGACAAAGAAAATTCTTGGAAAGGCAAAAAATAAGCAGGCAAAAATATATTCCTGCTTTAAAGAAGTTGGCGTACATCATAAAAATAAAAAATACAAAGTCGCGAATTTTAAAAAATACTTAAAGCAGTTTACAAAAGTAAAGAAGAAGGAGTGCCGATACATCAATTATGATTATAAAGATTATGTAGTACAGTTTGACACGAAAAGCATTATGTATGCTCCAAAAGTAAAGAGAATTATTACAATAAAGAAACAAAAAAAAGAACAAAAACAAGAAGAAAAAAAAGCATGTATAAAAATGAAGTACAATAACAAAAACATATACGGAGTACGGGCAGTAAATGGAAAATCAAAAGTGCTACTGAACGAATATAAAAAAGAGAATGGATATATTTATTTTTATTATGCAGGGGGAGATTTGAATTATTCGAAATATAATCAGATATGGGTAACGATTATCCGACCATTGGGAATGAAAACATTTAAAGTAAAAATAAAAGTAGGAGAGAAGAAATAATTATGAAAGTTAAAAAAATATTTATGGAGATGGCATGGATTTTGATTCTGATATGCTGTGCTTATATCAACTGTAAGGCAGAAGAGACAACAGTCGCAGTAGATGAGGCACATTTTCCGGATGAGAATTTTAGAAAATACATAACGGAAAACATCGACAAGGATAAAAACGGAGTACTGTCTTCGAAAGAAATTTCAAAAGTTAAAAGTATTGATATATTAAATGAAACAAACGAAAACTATCTTAAACCTAATAAGTATAAATTATACAGTGAGATAAACATAAAGGGAATTGAATATTTTACCAATTTACATGATGTACTGATTTGTTCAAAAAAAATAAATAATCTTAATTCTATTGTACAAAACAAACGTTTAAACTGGATTCGAATTTATTGTGGAAAAATTAATTTTGCTGAATTGCCTCCGATAAAAAGTTTAAGGCAACTGGAAATATATGCAGATGATATGGAAGCAATAGATTTAAGTAAATACAGTAATTTATGTTTTTTAACTTTATCAAGTAAATCGAACCGTGTACTTCATATAAACTGTAAAAAAAATAAAAAACTCATAGAAATCAGTATAAATAGTGGAGCCAAGAAAAAAACAAGATTGGATTTTTCCAATAACAAAGACCTAATGAAAATAGAATTGAATATTTGCTATTCAAAGATTATTTATCCTCAAAAAAACGATATAGAAAATCTTAATATAAATATGCGACAATTAAATCAAAAAATGCAGATAAAAGGGCTGAAAAGACTAAAAACATTAAGATTAAAGTTTGATAATAAGGATAAAATAAGAAAGCTAAAAATATCAAACTGTCCAAAATTGAAAACTATTATCGTAAAGGGAAAAGGAAAGCTTCATACATTAAATTTTACGCAAATGAAAAAATTGCAAAGTGTCTATGTTGAATTTGGAAAAAGTTTAAGACAAATACACTTTAGTAAAACACCAAATGTAAAAGATATTGGAATATCAGGAATAAACATTAAAAAAATGAATATAAACAGCCTGAAAAAACTGGATTATATTGATGTAGATCATTGCGGACTAAAAAAAGTGGATTTAAGGAATCTTAAGCAATTAGAAGAATTGATGTGGAATTACAGTAAATGTGAGACAATGCTGTTTAAAAACAATAAAAAACTGGAACAAGTGGAAATTACCCATAACCGGATTAAAGGAACCCTTAACCTTTCAGATATGAGCAGCTTATGGAATTTTTATTGTGACCATAATAAAATAACAGAAATATATGCCAGCAAAAAACTGAAGGATTTCAATAATTTATCCTGTGAGTATAATAAGCTGAAAAAGATAAATCTGTATCATACATATGTAGAGCGTATATATGCAAAGCACAATCCTAGATTAAAAGTAGCATACCTGAATGCTTGGGGAGGAGTACTGTATCACTTTGATAAAGGCGTAAAGAAACATTATAAGGAAAAATGGTAGATTGATTAAGGAGAAAAACAAAATGAAAAGAGCAGTATCAATAATGATAATTGCATTGACAATATTTTGTACGGTAAGTATAGTTGATGCTACAGAATCAAAAGTAAAAATTGATAAGAATCATTTTCCAAATACATACTTTAGATATTATGTGGGAATGGAGTATGATAAAGATTCTGATGGATATTTAAGCATGAAGGAAAGAAAGGCAGTCACGTCAATTGATGTAGGGGAATATTCCATATACCGGATGGAATATGAATTTCCTATGGTTACTACAATGAAAGGAATAGAATATTTTCCTAATCTGATACAGTTGGACTGCTCTGCTGCAAAACTTCAACACTTGAATGTAACAAAAAATAAAAAACTTCAAGTGCTAAAATGTTATAATAATGCCATAAGTAAATTAAATTTAAAAAAGAATAAGCAATTGGTCACCTTATCCTGTTCGGATAATTATTTGAAAAAGTTAAATCTATCCAATAATAAACAACTTGAAAATTTAGATTGTGGAGAAAACAGGAACATTAAAATAAAAGGTGCAAAAAAATTAAAAAAATTAAAAACATTTTCCATTAATGAATCAAATCTTACAACTCTTGATGTAGGTGTGTTTAAAAATCTTGTTACATTAAAATGTGATAATAATAATTTAAGCAAATTAAGGTTAAAGCATAATAAAAAGTTAAGAGAGCTATACTGTTATGCTAACAGAATTGAAAGACTAAATCTGTCAAAAAATAAGAGATTAAATTTATTGTCATGCGCAGACAATAAGATTTCAAAACTTAATCTTTCAAAGAACAGAAAACTGCAATATCTATATTGTCAGAGAAATCAATTGATTGCAGGAAATGTCCGTTTAGGGAGTCTTCAATTGGATGATGTTGTAGTGTCTCCTCAAAAAGCTACAATTCAGGCTGATAAAATAAAAAGCGGATATCTAATACCAATAAAGGGTGTGAAAAAAACCAATGTTATTAGAAAAATTTCCAGAGGAAAAATCACCGTAAAAGGAATTGTAGTAAAAAGAAAAAGATTACCGAAAATAATACAATATCAGTATAACATGTTTTCGGATGGAAAGAAAAAAACAAAAGTAAAAATAACGGTAAAAAAATAAAAAACAATAGAGGAGGATGAAACAAAAATGTTAAAAAAAAGATGGAGCTTACTTCTAATGGCAGTGGTAGTTATATTGACGAGTCTTCCATTGGTTTCAAAAGATACTTATGCATTTACACCGGAACTGGTGGTAGATAATGGAATAACGTATCCTATATCTTTAAAAACAGCGACAGATGCAACGGGAAAGCTGGTTTTTGAAGATGAGCAATTCTTTAAATATATCCAAACAGAAAAATTTCGTTCAGGAGCGTACAATGGATATGAGTTTGATCTGGACGAAGATGGATATCTGTCAAAAGAAGAGTGTGAATTGGTAAGAATTATTAATATTACCGGATTAGATAATATACATAGTCTCAAAGGAATTGAAGCATTTACAAAATTAAGAGAATTATATGCGACAGGTGCTAATATTACAGAGTTAGATTTGACAAAAAATGTAAGGTTACAAACTTTAGCCTGTTCCGACAGTAAATTACAAAGGCTGAATTTAAGTGAATGCAGCATCCTGTCTGATTTAAGAATATCGGGGTGTCATATAGCATGTTTAGACTTGTCAGGCAATAAGCAGCTGACGAATGTAAGATGTGATTATCAGACAAGAGACACATATGAATACATAGAAGATTCTCAATATAAAGTTTCGCTGAAAGACTTGGATGAAAATTTCAAACCGGATAAAGTTTCAAATGTAAAAATAGATGGTGCATATGGAGATAATATAAATTCAGGCTATGATGCACAAAATGGTGTTGTATATTGTTCTGATGAAATGAAAGAAGTCTCTTTTGAATATGCGAATGGATGCTCCGGAAACATAGAAAATGTGCAGGATAAATTGACAGTTACATTATCTTTGCAGACAGCATATAGAGAAAAATTTGATTTAAATGGAGGATATGGAGTCCTTCCCGGTTATGTATTAGCAGGAGAAAAAGACATTGCTCCTGAAATTCCTAAAAAGAACGGATATAGGTTTGTAGGATGGTACAGTAACCCAAATATGTCTGAAGATAGTAAATATGAATTTGGTAATGTATTAACAGAAAATATTACTCTTTATGCAAAATGGGAAAAAAAGAACTATATAGTAAAGTATAATGCAAATGGAGGAACAATTACCCAAAAGGAAAAAGGCGCACCGGTACAGTGGGATACAACAGATTTAATCCCGGAAGCATCCGATACTGCCAAGCGCATAGGTTATACGCTAAATGGTTGGAAGACAGAGTCGGGGATAATTATTAATTCATCGAATAAAAATCGTATTACCTATGGAGAAAGTGTAAAAAATGACAATAAGGATTATACTGTATTGACTGCCCAATGGGTTGAAAAGAGAGGATACAAATTAAAGTACGCCACCAATTTATCTGCAAAAAAGGTACAAGATATGCCAAAAAATGATTTATCTGGCAATATTAATTGGAATAAAAAAATTGATGTGGCATATGAATATCCAAGCGTAAGCGGATATGATTTTATTGGTTGGTATACAGCGAAAAAAGGCGGAAAAGAAATTAGTGAAGAGATAATGTATCATGACATCTATAAAGCACAGTTTCAGGGAGATTCCACCTCCAATATTCCAACAGTGTATGCCAGATTTGTTAAAAGAAAATTTGTTATTGTTTATAAAACCTCCGGCGGTACAAAATTCAAAAATCGTAAGGGTATTGCATGGGGAAGTAAAAAACTTATTCCCCAAAAGAAACCAAAGAGAAAAAAATACATTTTCGTGGGTTGGAAGTGTAATGGAAAAATGGTTACTAGAAAAACAAAAATTAATGCCATTGCGGATGATTATTCTAATAAAGTGGTTATTAAAGCCGTATGGTATAAAAAGTATGAAAAAAAAGGAACCATTTTTAAACGTTATGGGAAAAAGTATAAGGTTATTCAGTCGAATAAAAAAGGAAATAAAGTAAAATGCATTAAAGGAAAAAAGATACCAAGAACAGTGTTTTATAATGGGAAGGTATTTAAGGTTGTAAGATAAACTCCCATTCAAAATAGTATTTTTAATCGGAAAGCTTCTTGCAGTAATAATTTTATTACTGTGAGAAGTTTTTATTTTTTTGTATTAGTACTATTAAAATACTATCATTCCTGCTTTAGTAAACTATAAAACAAATGTATATAAATATAACAGAAAATATAGTAAAATATAAGTAAAAAATATCGGATTAAGGTAAGTTATAATATCTTCATTTTATTTTGGGATAAAAATATAATTAGAGGCGTTCTATATATAGTTAAATTTTTTGATAAGAAAACAGGAGAGAAGCAAAATGAAAAGAGCAGGTAAAATAATGTTAATGTTTATGCTTGTACTGCTGATGGTTGCATCTTATATCAACTGTAAGGCAGAGGAAACGACAGTCGCAGTAGATGAGGCACATTTTCCGGATGAGATTTTCAGAAAATACATAACGGAAAACATTGACAAGGATAAAAACGGAGTGCTGTCACAGCAGGAACGAGAAAACGTGAAAAAAATAATGATGTATGGTCCTATATACATATTAGATGAGCTGGCACCTAAAGCATATTATACCAGATTTAAACCACATGAAAAAATCGATTTGCAGGGAATTCAGTACTTTACAAATCTGGAACAGCTATCAGTATATGCAGACCGGATTTATCATTTGTCGCTGGTTGAACAGAATAAAAAATTAAAGGATTTAATTCTGGAAGGAAATAAAGAGGGGATTTTTGATATTCCCAAAATAAGCAGTTTGAAAACCCTGTCCCTTCGAGCCGGAGACATGCAGAAAATTAATATAAGTAAATTGAGAAACCTTGAAGTTTTATATATAGGTAATGTATCGCAGAGGAGGCTGAAGCTGGACCTTAAGAAAAACAAAAAACTGAAGGAAGTAGAGCTGTCAAGCCTGTCCAAGAAGAAATCAAAACTGGATTTTTCCAAAAACAACAGACTGGAAAAACTGGAATTAAATATAAATTATTCAAAAATGATATTCTCCAAAAAAAATCATGTAAAGAAAATACATATGAGGGTAAAACAGACAAGCCGGAAACAGACAATAAAGAATTTAAAAAATCTGAAACGGCTGGAGATGGATTTTGAAAACAAGGATAATGTAAGAAAATTTACGGTATCCAACTGCCCAAAATTAAAAAATATTGTAATAGAGGGAAAAGGAAAACTTCATACATTAAATTTTAAGCAAATGAAAAGATTAAAAAATGTCTATATTGAATTTGGAAAAAGTTTAAGACAAATACAGTTTACAAATACACCAAATGTAAAAGATTTAAGAATGTCAGGAATGAACATAAAGAAAGTGAATTTAAACAGCCTGAAAAAACTAAAGATTTTGTATGCATATCATTGCGGACTAAAAAAAGCAGATTTAAGGAATCTTAAGCAGTTAATATATTTAGCATGGCGTTACAGTAAATGTGAGACAATGCTGTTTAAAAATAATAAAAAACTGGAGAATGTGGAAATCATCCATAACCGTATTAAAGGAACCCTTAACCTTTCAGATATGAGCAGCTTATGGAACTTTAATTGTGATCATAATAAAATAAAAGAAATATATGCCAGCAAAAAACTGAAGGAGTTCAATGATTTGTCCTGCCAATATAATAAGCTGAAAAAGATAAATCTATATCATACATATGTAGAGCGTATATATGCAAAGCACAACCCTAGATTAAAAGTAGCATACCTGCAATATCGGGGAGGATCAGATTTTCACTTTGATAAAGGCGTAAAAAAATATTATAAGGAAGATTAGTAGGTTAATTAAGTCCAGCGGTGATATGTCAAGATAGAAAAAATAATAATTAAGATTATTTTTCGTGTTTTGGGCGTAAAACAA
>CANQPJ010000021.1 GCA_947625755.1 uncultured Lachnospiraceae bacterium
AGGGTAAATTCCGCTTATGTAAAACTAAATTCCACTGTAGGATGGGAGAGTGGAATTTAAAATTTTAATTTTGGAATATTGTGCAATCTTTCAGGACAGCTGTCAGTTCCCGGGAAAGTGTGGTATAATATCTGGCATGGAAAATATATAGTAGTCTGTATATGTTTCTTACAAAAGATAAAAGGAGTAAACTTTTATGTTTTTTTCATGGAATGAAATCGTATTATTGTTTTTTATTTATTCTTTTCTAGGGTGGTGCGTTGAAGTAGCATTTGTGGCAATTACCTTGGGAAAGGTTTTAAACAGAGGATTTTTAAACGGACCGGTCTGCCCGATATACGGCTGCGGAATGTTAGGAGTTTTAATGGCGCTGCTGCCTGTAAAACAGAATGTATTTTTGCTGTTTTTAGGGGGTATGGTGATATGTTCCTGCATGGAACTGTTTGGCGGCTGGATTTTAGATAAAATATTTCACATGAGATGGTGGGACTATTCTGACAGACCATTTAACCTGGGAGGATATATTTGTCTGTCGTTTAGTATTATGTGGGGATTTGCTGTAGTTTTTGCGGTAAAATTTGTACATGCTCCTATCATGACCGTGGTGGGAAAGATACCATATGTTATACAAATAATTCTTATTGTAATTTTTGGAATTGTGTTTGTTATTGATATGATTGTGACATTAAAAAATTTAATTGGAATAAAGAAGAGTTTGGGACAATTAGACAAAATTGCCATGGATTTACATGGCATTGGCGACCAGTTAAAAGATGTAGTAGGAAATTCTGCCAAAGGCGTGGCAGATAAGGTAGAAACGGTGGCAATGGAACAAAGCAGAAAATTGCAGACACATCGGGAAGAGCTGGAAAAGAGACGTACACAATATATGAACAGAGTGTACAAAAGTGTAAAATATATACGAAATTCCAGGGTTACGTTGAATAAATCAGGAAAGAGTATTAAAATATTAGAGTATTTAAAAGATCTGAAGAAGGAATCGAAAGAAGATTTCTGATATCATACAGGAGGCACATATGGATTTGAAAGGAAAACATTTTTTAAAGCTGTTAGATTTTACGCCGGAGGAGATTCGTGCATTGATTGATTTGGCGGCAAAATTAAAAAAGAAGAAAAAAGCAGGACAACCTACGGACGTATTAAAAGGCAAAAATATTGCTGTAATTTTTGAAAAAACCAGTACGCGGACCAGATGTTCTTTTGAAGTTGCCGCTCACGATTTGGGCATGGGAGTTACATATCTGGACCCTGCAGGTTCACAGATTGGAAAAAAGGAAAGTATTGCAGATACAGCAAGAGTATTGGGACGTATGTTTGATGGTATTGAATACCGTGGATTCGGGCAGGATTTAGTAGAAGAATTGGCACGGTATGCAAACGTTCCTGTGTGGAACGGACTGACCAATGAATTTCATCCTACCCAGATTCTTGCAGATTTTCTTACTTTAAAAGAGAAGTTTGGAGCATTAGAAGGATTAAAGTTCGTATATATGGGGGATGCGCGTTATAATATGGGAAATTCATTGATGGTAGGATGCGCAAAAATGGGAATGCATTTTGTCGGATGCGCCCCGAAGAAATATCAGTCAAATAGGGAATTGGTAGAACAGTGTCAGAAAATTGCGAAAGAGACGGGAGCTGTCATTGAATTTGAAGAAGACCCTGTGGCAGCAGTAAAGAATGCTGACGTAATTTACACAGATGTCTGGGTATCAATGGGAGAGCCTGACGAGGTGTGGGAAGAGCGTATTCATGACCTTCTTCCATACAGAGTAACAATGGATTTAATAAATCAGGCAAATGATAATGTAGTATTTATGCATTGTTTGCCGGCGTTCCATGACTTAAATACAAAGATTGGAAAAGAAATCCATGACAAGTTTGGGCTGGATTGTATGGAAGTGACAGATGAAGTATTTGAATCTGACTATTCCGTAGTATTTGACGAAGCAGAAAACAGAATGCACACAATTAAGGCTGTGATGGCAGCAACGCTTGGAGCAGATTTATGAGATTTTTACATTTAGCAGATCTTCATCTTGGAAAGCGTGTGAATGAGTTTTCCATGATAGAAGATCAGAAATATGTTTTAAAACAGATATTAAATATTATCGCTGAACATAATATACAGTCTGTGCTGATAGCAGGGGATATATATGATAAGCCTGTGCCATCGGCAGAGGCTGTTCTTTTACTGGACGATTTTCTGACACAATTATCAGAGAGAGAAATTCAGACATTTGTCATTAGTGGAAATCATGATAGTGCAGAGCGTATCGGTTATGGTTCCGATATTATGAGCATGGCAGGAATTCATATGGCAAAACCATATGCAGGAAATGTGGAAAAGTTTACGGTACAGGATGAGATGGGGGACATTAATATTTATATGCTGCCTTTTGTAAAACCGTCTGTCGTCAGGCATTTCCACAAAGAAGAAGAGATAAACACATATGATGATGCTGTTTCCGCAGTCATGAAATCCCAGTTCATTGATACGTCCCAACGCAATATTTTGATAGCACATCAATATGTAAGGGGTGCGCAAAGATGTGAATCGGAAAATATGTCCATTGGTGGAATGGACGAGGTGTCTGCAGAAAATTTTAAAGATTTTGACTATGTGGCGCTGGGACATCTGCATGGACCACAACACGTACATTCCCCAAATATCCGATACGCGGGAACATTACTAAAATATTCGTTTTCTGAAATAAACCATCATAAGAGCGCTTTAATTATAGATATAGAAGAAAAGGGTAATATTCATTTTAAAAAGATAAATATCAGACCGTTACATGATATGAGGGAGATAAAGGGTACATATGATGAGTTGACTTCGAAGTCGTTTTATGAAGGAATGGCAACGGATGACTATTTTCATGTAACATTGACAGATGAGGAAGATAAGATGAATGCACTGGCATTATTGCGCACGATTTATCCTAATATTATGAAGTTAGATTATGATAACCAGAGAACGAGAAACAATCAGGATGTGCAGCTGGCAGATGATAATATTAATCAAAAATCTCCGATGAATTTGTTCGAGGAGTTTTATGAAGTGCAAAATAATGCTCCAATGAGCGATACACAGAAAGAATATGTAAAAGATTTGATGGAAAAAATATGGGAGGTGGATTAAGTGAGACCTACCAGATTGGTGATGTCAGCATTTGGACCTTATGCCGGTGTGGCAGATATTGATTTTGACAGGTTAGGAGAGAAGGGGCTTTATCTGATTACCGGTGATACCGGCGCAGGAAAGACATCTATTTTTGATGCCATTGTTTTTGCATTATATGGCGAAGCAAGTGGAAGCAATCGGGATAAAAATATGTTTCGCAGCAAATATGCGCAACCGGAAACACCAACTTTCGTAGAGTTGGAATTTGAAAACCGTGGGAAAAAATATAAGGTAAAACGAAATCCTGAATATATGCGTCCTGCCAAAAGAGGAGGCGGAGAGACCAAAGAAAATGCGGATGCTGTGCTTACATTTTATGATGAAAAAACACCTGTTACAAAAATGAAAGAAGTAACGCTGGCAGTCAGTGAAATTATTGGGCTGGATAAAAATCAGTTCACCCGGATTGTCATGATAGCACAAGGGGATTTTCTCAAATTATTGTTGGCAAAAACAGAGGAGCGAAGGGAAATTTTCAGAAAAATCTTCAACACCATGCCTTATAAAAATCTTCAGGACAGATTAAAAGAAGAATTGAAAAAACTTCATGACCGGTATGACGATAAAAATAAAAGTATTGCTCAATATATTAATGGAGTAAGGTGTGATGAAGAAAGCTCGTTTGCAGCTTTGTGGGAGGAGGTTACAGCCAATAAGTCTGATGCCGGAATTGAGGAAGCTCTTCATATTCTTTCTGATATGATTCAATGGGATAAGGAAGTGATTTTAAAGAACAGAAAAGAAACAAAAGAACTTGATAAGGAAATATCTGTAATTGATGAAAAAATCGGAAAAGCAGATACGATTATCCGGATGATAAAGCAAAAAGAAGAAGCAAAGAAATCACTTATTCAAAATGAAGAGGAGCTGGTTTATCTGGAAAAAAATTTCAAACAACAAGAACAAATGGAGCCGGAAAGAAATGAGCTTTTATTTGAGGTGCAAAAACTGACAGAAAGTCTGAATCAATATGATAAACTGGAGAATTATGCAGCAGAGTTGGAAATGAAACAGAATCAGTTGGAAAATATAACATTGCAAAGGATAGTTTCATTAAAAAATGATATTGACCGATGGGAACAGGAAGAAAAAAATTTAAAAAATCTGCAGCAAAAATATCAAGAGAGAAAGCAGGAGCTGCTTGAACAAAAACGAAAGCATATTCATATGGAGCAAATGTTTATGGACGAGCAGGCAGGAATTATGGCAGAACAACTAGAAGAGGGTATTCCTTGTCCTGTGTGCGGTTCCATTACCCATCCTCATCCGGCAAAGCTGAAGGAAATGGCGCCATCAAAAGAACAGATAGAACAGGTGAAAAAAGAAGTTGAGCAATGTGAAAAAGAGACGGAAAAACTCAGCATGATGGCATATGAGCAAAACACCAAGGTGCAGGTGGCAGAAAAAGAAGCGGCATTGCATGTGAAAAAAGTATTTGGAGATATAACGATACAAAAAGCGCAGGAAGAAATAAATCTTATTTTAGAACAAAATCCGGTTAAAAAGGATACCCCAAAGATTGATATAGACTGTGAAGAGAAAAATTATGATGATGCTATTGAAAAATATAAAATGGACATTAAATCTTTAGAGAGCAGATTAGAAGAACTCAAAAGTAAATTACAGTTTTCCGGAAAGAAACAGGCGAAGGCGCATATTGAACAGTTAAAGAAAGAGTATCAGACGCTGGAAGACAGCTTTGAGCGTGCAAAAAAACAATATGAAGATTGTAAGAAAAAGATAGATACTGCAAATAATACGATTAAGACAATAGATAAGCAGTTAAAAAATGCGAAGCCTGATCCGCTGGATAAACTAAAGGAAGAAAAGGAACATCTGACTGCCAAAAGACAGGTATGTCTGGATAAGACAAGTCAGGCAAATTCCAGAATGAGTGTAAATGAAAAATCGGAAAGTGAAATTCGCAGGCAGTATAAATTGCTCAAAGAGGTGGAAGAGCATTGGAGCATGGTTAAGAACTTATCTGATACCGCAAATGGAAACCTTCCGGGTAAAGAAAGAATATTATTAGAAACTTACGTTCAGATGCACTATTTTGATGCAATTATCAGAAGAGCCAATATTAGATTTATGTCTATGTCATCCGGACAATATGAATTAAAAAGAGCCGAGAGTACTGATAATTTAAAAGGACAAAGCGGATTGGATTTAAACGTTATAGACCATTATAATGGAAGCGAGCGCAGTGTTAAGACATTATCCGGAGGAGAGGCTTTTAAGGCATCTCTGGCACTGGCACTGGGACTGTCAGATGAAATTCAGGCGGACGCCGGTGGAATCAAAATAGATGCATTATTCGTTGACGAAGGATTTGGCTCTTTGGATGAGGAATCGTTAAATCAGGCAATGAATACACTTTTAGAAGCAACAGAAGGTCAGAAGCTGATTGGGATTATTTCTCATGTGGGGGAATTAAAAGAAAGAATTGACAGGAAAATTGTGGTAACAAAGGATAGAATTAACGGAAGTAGTATAGCTATGGAAATATAGAAAAAATATGAATAATAATCTTCCCTTTACGAATACTAGAACTGTATCACCTACAAGATGTAAATGGAGGAAACAAAATGAAAGCAACGGGAATTGTAAGAAGAATAGACGATTTGGGAAGAGTTGTTGTTCCCAAGGAAATAAGGAGAACACTGCGTATAAGAGAAGGCGACCCGATGGAGATATTTACAAACAGGGATGGCGAAATCATACTTAAAAAATATTCTCCTATAGGTGAAATTGACAGTTTTGCAAAGCAGTATGCAGACAGTCTTGCACAAGTATCCGGCTATAAAATTCTGATTAGTGACAGAGATCAGATTATAGCGGTTGCCGGTGGGGCTAAAAAAGATTTTTTAGGCAAAAATATCAGTTCCCAATTGGAAAAACTTATTAATGAAAGAGACAATCTGACAACAGAAGGCGGAATAGAAAAAGGTATTCCAATTGTGGAGGGTGAGAGCGCCCCTCAGGCAGGACAAGTAATATATCCTATTATATGTGAAGGTGACATCATAGGCAGTGTGATTATAATGGCAAAAGATGAAAGTCAGGATGTAAGTATTACAGAACAAAAACTGGCAGGAGTTGCAGCCGCATTTTTAGGACGGCAGATGGAGGCATAATAACGGTACCGGGATAGTTTAAAATATGTATAAATATGCCTAAAATACCTTTAAATACCACGGTTTTCCTTGACAAAACGCACAAAATGGAGTATATAAGTTATAGATACGTAAAGAAAAGGTATCGTATAAATTTTCAAGGAGGAATTACGATGAACAAGACAGAGTTTGTAGAAGCTATTGCCAATGAAGCCGGCTTAACAAAGTCAGACGCAGCAAAAGCAGTTAAGGCATTCACAGATGTAGTAGTAAAAGCAATGAAGGATGGAGATAAAGTACAGTTAGTTGGATTTGGTACTTTTGAAGCAACAAAGAGACCTGCACGTCAGGGAATCAATCCTGCAACAAAGGAAAAAATCACAATTGCAGCAGCTAACGTCCCTAAATTCAAAGCCGGAGCAGCTTTAAAGAAAGAACTTAACTAATTTGAAGTTGAAATAGTCAGGACTGTTACTTTGGTAACAGTCCTTTCTCATTTTAAATGAACCGGTTAAGGAGGAAGATGGCATGCGCATTGATAAGTTTTTAAAAGTTTCAAGAATTATCAAGAGAAGGACAGTAGCGAATGAGGCGTGTGATGCAGGCAGGGTTCTGGTAAACGGTCAGCCGGTAAAAGCCTCCCGGAATATTAAAGTAGGGGATAGGATAGAGATACAGTTCGGGCAGCGAACGGTCAGGATAGAAGTCTTAAACGTAAAAGAAACGGTGAAAAAAGAAGAAGCGGCAGACATGTACAAAGAAATATAGCAAATATGGAATAAAATATTAAATATAAAAATATATTATTTTATATTAAATTATTTTGAGGAACATATGGAGCAGAATAATATTGCAAAAACACATAAACTGTCACTGGACAACCGGAAACAAATGAATCTCACCGGAATAAAAGATGTTGTTGCATTTGATTTAAATCAGGTATTGCTGGAGTCTGCGCTCGGAATGATACATATTAAAGGGAATGACTTAAAGGTTACCAAACTGAGCATAGAAAAGGGTGAAGTGAATATAGGTGGAAACATAGACAGCATTGTTTACTCTGATGTGAAAGCATATGGAGAAAAGGGAAAATCTTTCATTAAAAGGATGTTCAGGTAATGAGTCTGCAAATCAGTGAAGAGGCAATGCTCATTGTCATGAGTGTTTATGGTGGTTTGGTGCTGGTTTTATGCTATGACGTCATTCGGGTATTCAGAAGAATATTTTCGGTAGGATGGGTGCGTATTATTATCGAAGATATTATTTTTTGGACAGTGGCGGCAATATTTATGTTTAACATATATTTAAAGTATAATTACGGTCGCCCGAGATTCTTCTCCATTATCCTGACGATTGGAACAATGTTTGCCTATGAATGGTTGATAGGAAGAAAAATAATTGATATTGTGGCTTTAAAGATAAAAAAAATTGCCATAAAGATATTAAAGCCATTGAAAAAAATATTGAAACGGATTAAACTAAAGACAGGTGTAAGTAATAATTTAAAAAAAGGAATAAGGAAATGGCGGCTCAAAAAAGAAAAACAGCAACCAGACGATTAAGTACCGTACGCAGAAGGCGTATACACAGCAAACGGATGATTATTACAATTTCTTTTGTGGTTATGGCGTTTTGTATCGTGATGGGCGCGCAGATGTTAAAAAAATATAATACACTGAAAGAATTACAGAGTCAGGAAAAAAAGCTGCAGACACAGTATAAAAATGAACTTCAATTATCAGAAGAATTAAAAGAGCAGGAAGAGTATGTAAAGACAGATGATTATGTTGAGGAAATGGCTAGAAATCTAGGTCTTCTTTATCCAAACGAAGTTATATTTAAACCGGAGGAATAATCTATACCGGCAGCAAATAGAAAAAGCGGTTGTACAAATATCTGAAATTTCAGAAATTTGTACAACCGCTTTTTGCTATTATATACCATCAGGCGACAGCCGGATTATGAAGTTTATCCAGACAATTATCAGGCAGTTCATCAGAACATCGAAAAAACGTTACAATCTTCATGTCGAAATGTTTAATCATTCTTATACGTTATTTTGACAAAAAAATTAAAAAGCAACCTGTATACTACCTTGCATAAAAAAAGTAAGGAGGGTGTAAGGAATGCAGAAGATATTGAAATCAAGCTTGTTATTAATTATAGGAATTGTATTGTGTTCATTACCAATGCTTGGATATTATTCAATGGGAGAAAGCTGGTATGGGGCATTGTGCCAGATAAAAGGACTGCCTGTCATTGCGTTACCAATGATGATATATACGATATTTTATAATGGCGGCTGGCTTGCGGCCATGAAATATGGAACGATTATGGTGACTACGGGGATATGTGCTGTGCAATACAGGAGACTGGCTTTACAATATAATCCTTATATAACTGCGTTGATAGCAACTATAATCACTGTGTCGATGGAGACCTTGGACTGGTATCTGAACGGGATGGTGAAAACGGAGTTGTATGGGCTTGCTCCAATTACTATGCTGACATGGTCCATGACAGTGATATTTTCTTATTTTATTAATAAAATTGTGGATTATGTACCTACGAAAAAAACATTACAGGAAGAAATTGACAAACAACAGCTCGTAAAAAATGAATATATTATGCGGACGTCCAAGGCTTTTCGAAATCTGGCGGATGAAATCAAAAAAATGTCAGGAATCGATGACGATTACAGCGTATCTATGGAAGGTGTTGTTTCCAAAGAAATTGCCAAAGGTGCATGCAGCGGATGTGAAAATGGACAAATACAGTATTTAGAGAGGGCAAAAATCAATTATTTATGGTACAACAAAATGCTGGAAACCAGAGAGGCAATGGCAATACAGTTTAATGAAATGGCAAAAGTCATGGAGAATTATACAAAGCCGGTATATGATGAGAAAAAGACACTGTTTGGTCTGGATGATTATATCAAGCATAAATTGCGGGAGCAAAAAATTATTGCAAGAAAAATATTTATCCATGAAAACAGTAAGGGAATGCTGGAAATACGATTGTTTGCCAAAAAAAAGAGAAAAACAGATATTAGCGCTGAAGTTATAAAAAGTGTAATTTCAGAGGCAGTTGGGAAAAAAGTCAGACTGTCCGAGGGATGCATAATTGATGTAACGGATGAATATAATGAATATGTTCTGTTTGAGGAAGTAAACTTTATGACAATCAGTGGCACGGCAAGGCAGACAAAGGGCAATGAAAGTTACTCCGGAGATAACTTTGCTGTCATGACTCTGGACAGCGGTCAGACATTTATGAGTATATGCGATGGAATGGGTTCAGGAAAAAGAGCAAAAGGGTACAGCGAAATGATTATTGATTTGCTGGAAAAAATGATTGACAGCGGATTGGAAGAGAGTACCATACTCAAATTAGCCAACTCCATTATGTTGACAGGAAATCAGTGGCAGGAGCCGGCAGCTGTAGATATGGCATTGATTGACCAGTATTCCGGAATATGCCAGTTTTTAAAACTGGGCGCGGCATGTACTTATATCAAAAGAGGAAACTGGGTAGAGTGCATAAAGTCAACATCCCTTCCTATGGGAGTTTTGGAGGAAGTTGATATGGAGACGATTACAAAGAAATTATATGATGGTGACTTTGTAATTATGGTATCAGATGGAATCGTAGATGCATTGGACAGTCCGGATAAGGAGGAAGCGATGGGAAGAATTATTATGGATATTAATACTGCCAATCCAAAACAGATGGCAATTAATATTTTGAGTCAGGCGTTGGTAAAATGTAAAGGAATTCCGACAGATGATATGACAGTAATATGTACGGGAATATGGGAAAAAGTATAAGAAATTTGACAGAAAAACAAGCATAAAGTATCATATGGATATGATTAAAAAAATGTTAGATTTTGTAAATAAAAACAGAATATTTGAATATGGGAACAGTGTCATTCTGGGAGTTTCCGGGGGCGCTGATTCTATCTGTATGTTACATTTACTCAATTCCATCAAAAAAGAATTGGGGTTGAAATTGTACGTGGTGCACGTGCATCATGGAATCAGAGCGCAAGAGGCGGACAGAGATGCAGAATTTGTCAGACAGATTTGTGAAAGTCTGGATGTGCCATGCAAAATTTTTCACCTTAACATACCTGCCATAGCAAGGCAGAAAAAAATGTCCGAAGAGGAAGCGGGCAGACAGGCAAGATATGAGATTTTCGAAAAAATGGCAGAGGAATTGAAGGCTGATAAAATTGCAGTGGCACATAATTTAAATGACAACAGCGAGACGGTGCTGTTCAATTTGTTCCGGGGAAGTAAATTAAAGGGGCTTACGGGCATCCCGGTAAAAAGGGGAAAAATTGTCAGACCGATGCTGTGTTTCAGCAGAGCAGAAATAGAAGAATATCTGGAAGAAAATCATTTGACATATTGTATGGACAGTACGAATCAGGAGACTTCATACAGCAGGAATAAGCTGCGAATGGAGGTATTACCTTATATAAAAGATAATATTAACAGCAAGGCAGAATATAATATTGTAAGCGCTGCAGAAAGTCTTAAAGAAGTATATGACTATATAGAATGTCAGTCCAATAATGCCTACAAAAAATATGTATCAGATAATATCCTGTCAGATTCTGCAAAGGAACTGCCGCCGCTTATATTAAAGGAGGTAATCAGACAGTGGATATTCCATAACACAGGAAACCTGAAAGATATTACAGGAAAACATATCGATATGGTAGTGGAATTGCTGAATAATACTGTTTCAAAAAAAGTCAAATTACCGTATTCTATTACAATAAAAAAAGGATACAGGGAAATTGAATTTGAAAAAAAGTCCCAGCCGAAAGAAAAAATAAATCAGGTAATATTGGAGAATGGGCAGCTGCATCCGGTAGAAAAATTCTCGCTTTCCATTGAAAAAGCAGGAGAGAACAAAGAAAATATCCCGGATTTGCTGTATACGAAATGGCTTGATTATGATAAAATAAATAGATTGGTATTAAGAAATAGAATGCCGGGGGATTACATTATAGTAAACGACAAAGGAGGAAAGAAAAAGTTAAAAGATTATTTTATAGACATAAAAGTTCCAAGAGAAAAACGTGATGAAATTCTGGTAGCTGCTGATGGAAGTCATGTTGCGTGGATTATCGGCTATAGGATAAGCGAATTTTTTAAGGTGACGAATGAGACAAAACATATATTAAAATTAACGTATGATAAGGAGTAAAATTATGATACATAAGATTACGGAGTATATCAGCGAAGAAAAATTAGATGCTAGAATCAGAGAGCTTGCAGCTCAAATCAGCAAGGATTATGCGGAAAAGGAAATCAGATTAATATGTATATTAAAGGGAAGCGTTTTTTACACATGCGAGTTAGCCAAGAGAATTACCGTTCCAATTACTCTTGATTTTATGAGCGTTTCCAGTTATGGTTCACAGACACAAAGTTCAGGAGATATTATAATAAAAAAAGACTTAGATGAGAGCATTGAGGGGCGGGATGTGATTATTGTGGAAGATATTATTGACTCAGGAAATACATTAAGCAAGCTAATTCCAATGTTGCAGAAAAGAAATCCGGCAAGCCTGAAAATTACAACTTTACTGGATAAGACGGACCGCAGAGAGGCAAAGGATGTTCAGGTAGATTATGTTGGATTTGAAATAGAAGATAAATTTGTAGTGGGATATGGTCTGGATTATGACCAAAGCTATAGAGATTTACCATATATTGGAATTGTAGAATTATAATTTTTGCATTTGAGGAGGCAGTTTTGAATAGTAAGGGTAGAAGCAGACTATCAAGAATATATTTAATTATTTTAGTTTTATTGTTAGTATATTTTCTTTATAGTTTTAGCAAAGGTTTTGTAAAAAATGATTATGTATACAGTGATTTTATAACAGATTTAAAAGCAGGACAGGTAACAGAACTGACAGTCAATCAAAATAAAGAAGTACCTACAGGTAAATTGATTGTACAACTGAAAAATAATGAGTCAAAAGTTGTTTATGTGACGGATGTCAACAAAGTTATCGAAGAGGTTGAGCAGGTTAAGAAGGATTATAAAATAACACTGAAGGTTCGTGTACCGGATGTAGATAGAGACAGCATTTTTCTAACCACAATTCTTCCAATGTTACTGTTGGGTGTTGTAGTGGTTGTAGTGCTTATGATGATGAATGCAAATGCCGGAGGAGGCGCCGGCAAAATGGCAAACTTTGGAAAAAGCCGTGCAAGAATGGTAATTGAGATTAAAAATATGGATTTTTCAAAGGTTGCCGGATTAGACGAGGAAAAAGAGGAACTTGAGGAGATTGTGGATTTCCTGAAAGCTCCTAAAAAATATATTAATCTGGGTGCCCGCATTCCAAAGGGTATCCTGTTAGAGGGCCCTCCGGGAACAGGTAAGACATTGCTGGCAAAAGCTACCGCAGGAGAGGCAGGAGTTCCGTTCTTTACAATCTCCGGTTCGGATTTTGTAGAAATGTTTGTTGGTGTTGGCGCATCCCGTGTAAGAGATTTGTTCGCACAGGCGAAGAAGAACGCCCCATGTATTGTGTTTATTGACGAGATAGATGCAGTTGCAAGAAGAAGAGGAACCGGCATGGGCGGCGGACATGATGAACGAGAACAGACATTGAATCAGATGCTTGTGGAAATGGATGGATTCGGTGTCAATGAAGGAATTATTGTTATGGCAGCTACCAACCGTGTAGATATTCTTGATCCGGCTATTTTGAGACCGGGACGTTTTGACAGAAAAGTTGTGGTAGGCAGACCGGACGTCAAGGGAAGGACAGAAATTCTTGAGGTTCATGCAAAAAATAAACCGATTGGCGATGATGTTGATTTGGAACAGATTGCAAGAATCACTGCCGGATTTACAGGCGCAGATCTTGAGAATCTTTTAAATGAGGCTGCAATTTTAGCGGCAAAAGCAGAAAAAGTATATATTACCCAGGAAGAAATTAATCAGGCAATGATTAAGGTGGGTATTGGCAAGGAAAAGAGGAGCAAAATTATATCGGAAAAGGAAAAACGTATCACAGCTTACCATGAATCCGGGCATGCGATTTTATTTCATGTACTGCCGGATGTGGGACCGGTTCATACGGTATCTGTTATTCCAACCGGACTAGGAGCAGCAGGCTATACAATGCCTCTTCCGGAAAAGGATGAGATGTTCCTTACAAGAGGGAAAATGCTGCAGGATATTATGGTGAGTCTGGGTGGACGTATTGCAGAAGAGTTAATATTAGATGATATTACAACCGGCGCGTCTCAGGATATTAAGCAGGCTACGGCAGCTGCCAAGGCTATGGTTACAAAATATGGATTTTCAGAACGGCTAGGGCTTATTAATTATGATGACGATTCCGAAGATGTGTTTATCGGAAGGGATTTAGCACACTCAAAAGGATATGGCGAGAACACAGCCTCTGCAATAGACGAAGAAGTGCGGAGTATTGTGGACGAGTGCTATAGCAAAGCGAAAGCCATTATTGAAAAACATATAGAACAATTACATGCTTCGGCGGCATTATTGTTAGAAAAAGAAAAAATCGGGCAAAAAGAGTTTGAAGCACTGTTTGATTAGAATAATATCTGATGAGAGTATTAGGAGGCAGATGATGATAAATCAGGATATATTATTTCATGATGGAACAAGTCAGTTTTGTTGCTTGAATAGCAGACAACAATCATACAATATAATTCTCAGAGCAAATAAAGGCACTATTGCAAGTGCCTTTTTATGCGTTAATGGAGAAGAAAAAAGAATGAAACGCCAAAAGGCAGATACTTATTTTGAATACTATGAGGCAGTGCTTGATACTTCCGATACAATGTATTCTTATTACTTTAAGGCTGTAACTTTGGATGGTGTAATTTATTACAATATGTTTGGTATTCATCAGGAAATCCCCGAAGGCGGAGAATTTGAACTGATGCCCGGATTTGAAACGCCGGAATGGGCAAAGGGTGCAGTAATGTATCAGATTATGGTAGACAGATTCTGTAATGGGGACACTACAAATGATGTTGTAGATAATGAATATGTTTATATCGGAAAGGGCGTATCAAAAGTGCAGGATTGGAATGAATGTCCTGCGGCAGATGGTACGAGACAGTTTTATGGCGGTGATTTAAAAGGAGTAATAGACAAACTGGATTATCTGGAAAAATTAGGAATTGATGTTATATATATGAATCCTATTTTTGTTTCGCCTTCCAATCACAAATATGACATACAGGATTACGATTATATAGACCCGCATTTTGGAAAGATAGTAAAAGATGGAGGGGCGGTGGTTGGAGCTGATGAAACAGACAACAGAAATGCCACAAAATATAAAATCAGAACAACGGATAAGGAAAATCTGGAGGCAGGCAATCAGCTCTTTGCGGAGTTGGTTGAAAAAGCCCATGCACGCGGAATAAAGATTATTATAGACGGGGTGTTTAATCACTGTGGTTCTTTTAACAAATGGATGGATAGAGAAGCAATATATAAAGGAAACAGTGATTATCAGGTAGGCGCGTATGAAGCCAAGGAAAGTCCTTATAATTCTTATTTTAAATTTACAGAAGAAAACTGGCCTGATAATGAAAAATATGAGGGCTGGTGGGGATTTGATACGCTTCCAAAATTAAATTATGAAGAGAGCGAAGAATTGTGCAGGTATATTATAGAAGTTGCAAAGAAATGGGTATCACCTCCGTTTAATGCAGACGGATGGAGATTAGATGTGGCGGCAGATTTGTCCCACAGTCCGGAATTTAATCATCAATTTTGGAAAAGGTTTAGAAAAGCTGTAAAAAAAGAAAACCCGAATGCCCTGATATTGGCAGAACATTACGGTGACGCACATGCATGGCTGATGGGAGATGAATGGGATACCGTCATGAATTATGATGCTTTCATGGACCCGGTGACATGGTTCTTAACAGGGGTAGATAAACATTCTGACCATGCAAATCCGGCAGCATGTGGTGATGGAGAACAGTTTGTAAATACGATGCAGTATCAGATGTCCAGAATGCAGAATCAGTCGCTGCTGACAGCCATGAACGAATTGTCGAATCATGACCATTCCAGATTTATGACCAGAACAAATAAAATGGTAGGAAGGGTCGGAACTGTTGGATCAAAAGCTGCGGAAGAGAATATTGATAAGGCGATATTTAAACAGGGAGTCGTTATGCAGATGACATTGCCGGGGGCACCTACATTATATTATGGTGACGAAGCAGGTGTCTGCGGCTGGACGGACCCGGATAATAGAAGAACATATCCATGGGGAAACGAAGATATAGAGATATTAGAGTTTTATCGTGAGGCAATATGTATACATAAACAAAACGAAGTATTGAAGAAAGGTTCTTATATGCCTCTGTCCGCCGGTGAAGATTATGTCTGTTATGGAAGATTTTTGGGAAAGGATGCTGTAATAACAGCAGTGAACACATCTCAACAGGATAAAGAAATGCAGATTCCGGTATGGATGCTGGGCAGTGAAAGTAAGAAATGGGAAAGAATTTTGGAGACAAACAGAGAATTATATAATTGTGGAAAAATGGCGGTGAATGTGGATAATGGAAATATCTCTATTGTAGTAAAAGCCAATAGTTCCGTGATTTATCAAAATTGTTCATTAGAATAAAGGTAGGTAAAAAAGTTTTTTGTTAAGTTGTCAGGTATACGTGTAAAATCTTGAGAAATCCATGATGGGTGAGAATGAATTGCATATATTTTTGGGAAAACAAGCTAAATATATATGTAAAATCTTGGGAAATCCATAGCAGGTGAGAATCAATTACATATATTTTTGGGAAAACAAGCCAAATATATATGTAAAATCTTGGGAAATCCATGATGGGTGAGAATGAATTACATATATTTTTGGGAAAACAAGCCAAATATGTATGTAAAATCTTGAAAAATCCATAGCAAGTGAGAATGAATTACATATATTTTTTGGGAAAACAAACTAAATATATATGTAAAATCTTGAAAAACCCATGATGGGTGAGAATGAATTACATATTTTTTGGGGAAAACAAGCCAAATATGTATGTAAAATCTTGGGAAATGCATGATGGGTGAGAATGAATTACATATATTTTTGGGAAAACAAGCCAAATATATATGTAAAATCTTGGGAAATCCATAGCAAGTGAGAACGAATTACATATATTCTTTACAAAACAAGCTAAATATATATGTAAATTATAAATATAGCACGAGAATAGAGTTCACAAAAGACTATCCAAAAAATAAAAGGTGTAATTTTAGAACTTAAACTGAAAACAATAATTATCTAATAAATATAGAAAGACAGAAACTGCATCCGCTAATGCGGATGCAGTTTCTGCTAATCAGGGACTTTTTAACAGTCCTTTTTTTTATTAAATATTATTTTGATTCTGAAAATCCTTTTTTTGCTACTAACATAATGCCTGCTGCTGTAATTAATACAACAAATGGAATCATTGCCTGAACACCTGTCTCTACAGCATCAACACCTGTCTGTGGTGATTTATCAGAGCCATTTGGTGTATTTGGTTCCGGTGACCCCGATTCTGTTGTCTGCTCTTCAGTAGGAAGAATATCTCCTGTAGGGCTTGATTTTGCAAAACATGTAGTGCTTAATGCAAATGTTAATATGAAAGCAGCTAAAAGAACTAAAATATTTTTCTTCATAATTATTATAACCTCCATTGATATTTATAAATACTCTTTTACCATTATACAGCAATGACAAAAAAAAGCAACATTTTTCTTTTATTTTAAAATTTATGGTATTAATTAATCAATCCTTGTGTAATAGAAATCCAGTACGGTTTCAAATAACTTATTCTTCTTTACAATAAATTCAGCAGACACATCACCTGCAGCCTCAACATACTTACCGCTTGTAGTGGTCATATTAAGCCCCGTAAAATTGGTGGCAAGGGATGAAGCAAGGTAAGTTAGAATCGGCAGCTTTATGTTTGTTACGGTGTAGTCCGATGAATGCTGATACAATTTTAACGGAACCTGCATATCCTGTTTTACTGCCGGAACAATCTGGCTTGTAAAAGAATTAATGTATAATCTCTGGCATGCCATACGTCTTAAATTGTCATCCAATAAGCGGGTATCACGGTATCTGACAAACTCTTCAGTCATATCACCCTTCAAAGTTACCTGCTGACCTTTGACAAAACTTTTAAAGGTATATTCCGGCGTAAGTGTGACACCGCCAATATCATCATTTAATATTTTAATAGCATCTAAATTAATCGCATAATAAGCATGAATAGGAATGTTATATAACAAACGCTCTACAGCAGTAACCTGATTTTCGGCACTGAGTGTTTTTCCGTCCCCATATGCATAAGCAAGACACAGCTGGCTGGTTGTTGTGTCATGATAATTTCCGCCTTCATCATATCTTCCAATATCTGTCATTGTATCACGATTTAAGCAGAGAACCTTGATTTTGCCATTTAATGAATTATAGGTAAATAAATACAGAGCATCTGCCTGACCGGCTGTACCGGCAATAGCATTGTCTTTCAGCTTTCTGTTATCAATACCCATAAACAGAACACTTGCAATATTTTCGTTAAACTGATAGGTATGTCCTTTGTAATAAACAATACGTCCGTTATCTGCATAGTCAACACCATCCGGAACGGTAATGTTAATATTATCATAATCCAGCAATGCCCGTTTTCCTAAATATTTTAAAATAAAAAAAGTAGAAATCAGTCCGACAATTAAGCATAAAAAGAAGATCAGTATACCAATCAGGACCTTTTTTTTCTTTGATATTTTTCTTTTCTTTTTTTTAGAATTGCTATTAGAGGATACGGAATGGTGATGACTCGAATGCCTGCTTTTCGAATGATGATGATGAGATTCCTGCATATATTTCTGCCTGTATTTTTTTTCAACAAGTTCCCAGTCAACCTCAAAGCCTTGGGAATCCTCTGTATCCTTAATGGCATCATCCGGAATTAATTCACGATTATTTATTTTATTATCCTTTTTAGTTTGTCTGCTCATTTGCTATGAGAACCCCCTGTACTAAGTATCTGGTATTTTCCGCACCACTTGTGCAGGTGCTTAATGTTAAAATTTTACTGTCTTTATTTAAAGCAACTTTTCTGGTGTTCCTGGTCATTGATTCAGGGTTTAAAGTATATTTCTGATATTTTTTTAATATTTTTTTCTTATTGAAATCGAATGAATTTAATATGTGTCTGTCATCATATACATATGCGGAATAAACTTTAAAAGTCAGTTTCCTTTTTGGCATATAAACATAAATATACTTGTTTTTCCTGAAAAATAACGGATCTTCAAAATTATGAAGTGTTTTAAACATGGAACCATTATTCATATTATGACCGTACAATACAGTGACCGGGTCAGAATAATCTTTGGCATTATGCTTTTCGCTGTATATGGAACCGGCAAACTCTGATTGCTTATGAATATTATGATTTAAATAAAAATCATCCGGCTTATCCGCTGATGCCTGTACTACCGGGTAGTCCACATTTGTGTTTGGAATATAAATCCATGAATAAATATCTTTGTTATCTTTTTTTAGTTTTTTCCAGTTCAGATTGTGATTATCCACAAATCCCTGGAGAGTAGTGTCAGTGACAACAACTTTCCGGTATCGGGAAAGATCATCATCGTTATTTAACAGATTTGAAATAATCTTATAACCACAAATCATACAAATTATAAAGGCAATTAAAAAAGTTGTACCCCAAATTAATTTTTTTTGTTTCATAACGTACCTTTTTCATTTATATAAAAATTTGATGTTAAGTAATAGTATATAATTAATGAAGAGAGATGTCAAAAAGTTTTCATAGAAAAATAAAAAAATATAATTGCACTTTCCCCTTGAGTGTGGTATAAATGTATACTGTTAAATACATAAATCCTTTCTGGGATTGTTATGGGCAGATTCCCGAGTGGCCAAAGGGGACAGACTGTAAATCTGCTGGCACCGCCTTCGAAGGTTCGAATCCTTCTCTGCCCAGTTTGTTATATGCCGGCGTGGCGGAACTGGCAGACGCGCAGGACTTAAAATCCTGTTGTAGCAATACAGTACCGGTTCGATTCCGGTCGCCGGCACGAATAAAAAAGAAATTTCCATGAGGAATTTCTTTTTTTAATTTATATCAAAATTTTGACATTGCTTTTTATTTTAGCTACAATAAAAAAGGCAAATAAATATCCGTTTGATGGGAAAAAGAGGAAATGAATTATGAAGATTGGATTTGGATGCGATCATGCAGCCATAGATTTAAAAAACGAGATGGTTGCATATGTAAAAGAAAAAGGATATGAGTGTATAGATTATGGCACAAATTATGATGAAAACGGTGAGATTATCAAATGCGACTATCCGGCAAAAGGCGAGGAGGTCGGCAGGGCTGTGGCATCCGGCGAGATAGATTATGGCGTGCTTATGTGTGGAACAGGTATCGGCATATCTGTTTCTGCAAATAAAGTACCGGGCGTTATTGCGGCAGTTTGCAGCGAACCATACTCCGCCAGACTTACCAGACAGCACAATAATGCAAATATTATTGCCTTTGGCGCACGGGTAGTGGGTACAGAACTGGCAAAGATGATTCTGGATGAATTTTTAAGTGCAGATTTTGAGGGCGGAAGACATCAGAGAAGGGTGGATATGATTTCTGATATAGAACGCCGAAACAGTAAAAAATAAAATTATAATAGGATAAACAAATGGTAGAAATCAAAGAAGTAAAGACGAGAAAAGACTGCCGTATATTTGCGGGCTTTAATGAAAAAATGTATAGAGACGTGCCACAGGCGATGCCGGATTTGATTTCAGATGAAATGGCGAATTTCAATCCAAAGAAAAATCCGGCTTATTCCTATGCGGAATCCAGACAGTGGCTTGCCTATAAAGATGGCAAATGCGTAGGAAGAATTGGAGCAATTATCAGTCACAAAGCCAATGGAAAATGGAAAAGAAAAAGAATCAGGTTTACCCGGGTGGACTTTATCGACGACTATGAAGTGTCGGAAGCGCTTTTTAAACAGGTAGAAAACTGGGGAAAAGAACGGGGAATGGATGCTGTTCACGGACCTATGGGCTTTTGTGATTTAGATCAGGAAGGTATGCTGATAGAAGGATTTGAATATGACGGTATCTTTATTACAATTAATAATGCTCCGTATTACAGGAAACATATGGAACGTCTGGGGTATGTAAAATCCGTAGATTGGATTGAAAACAGAATCAATATTCCAAAAGAAATTCCAAAAGTTTTTGAAAAAATGGAACAACGGGTTCTGATGGAAAATAATTTAAGAGTTATAAGGGTAAGCAATCGTTTTCAACTCAGGAAATATATTGACAGTGTATTTCGTGTCATAAATGATACCGCAAAAGTATTGTACGGAGAAGTAGATTTATCTGATGAGATGATAAAGAAATATGTGGGACAATTTATTCTGATGGTAAACGTCCGTTTTATCTCCCTGATTGTGGATGAAAATGACAGAATGGTAGCAATCGGTATCACGGTTCCATCCATGGGAAAAGCATCCAGAAAATCCCATGGAAGACTTTTTCCTTTTGGCTGGGCAAGACTTCTCTATGCACCATATTCCAAACCGGAAACATTGGAGCTGTATCTGGTGGGAGTGCTGGATGAATACAAAAATAAAGGACTTCCTGCAATACTGATAACAGAGATTATGCGGGCGGCAATCAAAGATGGAATGAAATATGCAGAGACCGGACCGATGCTGGAAGAAAATATTAAAGTACATTCCCTGTGGAAAAGATTTGATAAAATACAGCACAGACGAAGAAGGTGCTGGATAAAAGAATTGGATTAGCTTTTGTGCTAATCCTTTTTTGTGTTACAGACGAGGATGAATTAGTGTTGACGGATATGGTAAAATATAGTACAATTGCTTTATTGCTTTAAAGTGCAACGGTTTAAAGTGTTACACTTTAAAAAATAATAAAAATGGAGGGAACATTATGACAGTAACAATATGTTCAATTTTGATTGTTGCTTTTTTTGTAGTTATGGTTTCAGTAGGCTTCTATACAAGAAAGCATGCAACAGATGTTAACGGATTTGTTCTGGGCGGACGTTCTGTAGGTCCGTGGCTTACGGCTTTTGCTTTCGGAACATCTTATTTTTCAGCGGTTATATTTGTAGGATATGCCGGACAGTTTGGATGGAATTTTGGTCTTGCATCTACGTGGGCAGGACTGGGAAATGCTTTCATCGGTTCACTTTTGGCATGGAATGTGCTGGGAAGAAGAACCAGAGTTATGACACAGCATATGGATGCAAAAACCATGCCCGACTTTTTTGGAAAGAGATTTAAATCCACACCATTAAAAGTAGCGGCATCGCTTATTGTATTTATTTTCCTGATTCCATATACAGCCTCTCTTTATAACGGACTTTCCAGTTTGTTTGGTCTTGTATTTGATATACCATACTGGGTGGTTATTATTGTTATGGCTGCACTCACAGGCGTATATGTAATTTTTGGCGGATATATGGCTACAGCTGTGAATGATTTTATTCAGGGAATTATTATGTTATTTGGTATCTGCGCAGTAATTGGTGCAGTGCTTGCAGATAACGGAGGTCTTGTAGAGGCGTCTAAAACACTTGCATCCGTGACCGGCGATGCAGGCTGGCAGGGAGCATACACGGCATTTCTTGGACCTGACCCGTTGGCATTATTATTTGTAGTTTTACTTACATCTCTTGGTACATGGGGACTTCCGCAGATGGTTGGAAAATTTTATGCCATTACCAGTGAGAACGATATACATAAAGGAACTGTAATATCTACTGTTTTTGCCATTATCGTAGCAGGCGGATGCTATTTCTTAGGCGGTTTTGGAAGATTGTATAGCGCAGAAGACGGTATTAAGTTTAATGCGCAGACCGGACAGCCTTTGTTTGATTCCATTGTACCGGCGATGCTTTCCACCCTTCCGGCTCTGGTAATTGCAGTGGTTATCGTGTTAGTGCTTTCCGCATCGATGTCCACACTTTCCTCTCTGGTACTTACGTCCAGTTCAACGTTTACATTAGATGTAATCAAACCGTCCACAAAGAAAGAAATGACAGACAAGAGACAGGTTTCTATCATGAGATTATTTATCGTATTTTTCATTCTTGTATCAGCAGTCATTGCTATCTTTAAGGACGCACATCCGGAGGTTACATTTATTGCGCAGATGATGGGAGTTTCATGGGGCGCATTGGCAGGAGCGTTCCTTGCACCATTTCTTTACGGATTGTATTGGAAAGGTGTTACCAAGGCTGCAACTGTAGTATGTTTTGTATGGGGCTGTGGCATTGCAATAATTCAGTTAATTATTACCCTTGGAGGCGTTAATGTTTCCGGATGGGGACCGGTTCTTGGTTACATTTTCAAATCATCTATCAATTCCGGCGTTGTTGCCATGGTAGGTGGGTTGATTATTGTTCCGATTGTCAGTCTGTTTACAAAGAAGCAGGATGAAAAGGAACTTGACCAATTATTTGAATGTTATGAAGAGAAGACAGAAGCAACAGCAAAAGAGCATTTGAAATAAAATTCAATAAACAAATATAAAGAAAGATGTCTGTTATCGCACAAAATACATTATAATGTATGATAACGGACATCTTTTTTTAGTGTTGTAAAGCATTTTAAAAATCTATTGAAAAGTTAATTTTTTGTAATTATACTTTATGCGTTCCGGCAGTACACAGGAGAGCAAGGAGAGAAATATGTTTGGCAGGATAATTGGAACAGGTTCATATGTTCCCGAAAAAATAGTAACCAATGATGAGCTTTCACGGTACGTTGACACAAGCGACCAATGGGTGAGCCTTAGAACAGGAGTCAGAAAACGACATATCATGGGTTTAGAGACGACAGCAGATATGGCAGTAAAGGCAGCAGAAAAAGCATTGGAGAGTGCCGGTATTTTGGCGGATCAAATTGATATGATTATTGTCTCTTCGGTATCTTCAAATTTAATTCTCCCTAATACTGCCTGTTTTGTGCAGGAGCAGATAGGTGCCGGCAACGCGTTCTGTCTGGATGTAAATGCGGCATGTACGGGATTTATCATGGCATACAATACGGTGCAAAGTTACATCAATGCAGGGCTGGCGGACACAGCACTGCTTATTGGGGCAGAAGGATTGTCCAGGATTGTAAATTGGAGTGACAGGACAACATGTATTTTGTTTGGAGATGGCGCAGGCGCGGCAGTTGTACAAAAAGATAAAAATGCAGTATTTGACACAATTATGAAATCAGACGGAAGAAAGGGACATACATTAACATGCAGGAATGAATTTGCAAGCCGGATACCATTTACAGGGAAAGAAGAGCAGGAAGATAAAAGCAGTACGTTTGTGCAGATGGATGGGCAGGAAATATTTCGATTCGCAGTAAAGCAGGTGCCGAAATGCATCAATGAGTTATTGGATAAAATAAATGCCACCGTGGACGAAATTGATATGTTTGTTTTGCATCAGGCAAATTTGAGAATCCTTGAGAGTATTTCAAAAAGATTACAGGTGCCGATGAAAAAAATACCGGTCAATGTTACAGAATACGGAAATACCTCATCCGCCTGTATTCCTATATTATTGGATGAACTTTTTCAAAAGAAAAAGATAAAAAAAGGAGATAAAATTATTATGTCAGGATTTGGAGGCGGGCTTACGCTGTCGGCGACATATTTAGAAATATAAAGGTTAACTGCCGGTTTTACCGGATAAAAAAATAAAAAGGAGAAAATAAAATGTTTGAGAGAATTAAGGAACTAATTGTAGAAGAACTTGGAGTGGAAGAAAGCGCAGTAGTGGAGAGCGCTGCATTTGACGAGGATTTGGGAGCAGATTCATTGGACCTGTTTGAGCTGGTTATGTCATTTGAAGATGAATTTGATGTAAAAATTCCGGCAGAGGATTTGGAAAAAATCAGTACGGTAGGCGATGTAGTAAAATACATTGAATCTCACAAGAAGTAGGGCAGGGTTTGCAATGAAGACAGAAATAACCAAAATGTTGAAAATTGAATATCCCATTATACAGGGTGGAATGGCATGGGTGGCAGATTTTCATCTTGCAGCAGCTGTTTCTAACGCAGGAGGATTAGGAATTATTGGAGCAGGAGGAGCGCCGGCAGAATGGGTAAGAAATCAGATAAGAGAGACCAAGAAGCTGACAAAAAAACCTTTTGGCGTCAATATTATGCTGATGAATCCGGAGGCGGATGAAATTGCCAAAATCGTGCAGGAAGAAGGTGTAGAAGTAGTCACCACAGGTGCAGGAAGCCCGGCAAAGTACATAAACGGGTGGAAGAAATGCGGAATAAAAGTAATTCCCGTGGTAGCCAGCTGTGCCTTGGCTAAAATGATGGAAAGATGTGGTGCAGACGCTGTAATTGCCGAAGGATGTGAGGCAGGAGGACATATTGGGGAAATTACAACAATGTCTTTGGTTCCCCAGGTAGTGGATGCTGTCAATATTCCGGTGATAGCGGCAGGCGGAATCGCAGATGGGCGAGGCGTTGCGGCTGCTTTTATGCTGGGAGCGCAGGCGGTACAGATGGGAACACATTTTATCGTCACCCGGGAATGTGTGGTACATGAAAACTATAAAAACAAAATTATCAAGGCAAAGGATATTGATTCCAAAGTCACAGGAAGGACTACGGGACATCCGGTAAGGGTATTGAGAAATAAGATGTCCGGCGAGTACATAAAAAAGGAACAGGCGGGAGCGACATTTGAAGAATTAGAACTCCTTACATTAGGTGGTCTCCGCAAGGCTGTTGTGGAAGGCGATGTCGTACAGGGAAGCGTCATGGCAGGACAAATTGCCGGTCTGATAAAAAAAGAATACAGCTGTAGTGAGTTAATTACAGAAATTGTCGGTAAGGCAGAGAGCCTTTTAAAGGGAGGTCTGAAAAATGAGTAACATTGCATTTGTTTATCCGGGACAGGGAGTACAGGTTGTCGGAATGGGAAAAGATTTCTATGACAACAGTATGGTTTCCAGAGAAATCTTTCAAAAGGCACAGAACGTTCTGGATTTTGACATTAATAAAATCTGTTTTTTGGAAAATGAAGAAATAAATAATACAGAGTATACCCAGTCTGCTCTTGTCACTACATATCTTGCAATAACTGCTGAAATAGAGCAAAGGGGAGTTTTTCCGGATGTAACTGCCGGATTGAGTCTTGGTGAGTATGCCGCAATTTCAGCGGCAGGAGGAATGTCTCCGGAAGACGCCATCCGGACCGTAAGGAAGAGAGGTATCTTTATGAACCGCGCCGTGCCGCAGGGAGAAGGTATCATGGCTGCAATTATGGGGCTGAATGCTGAAGAAATAGATTATGTCCTCTCTGAAATAGACGGTGTGTCGGTGGCAAATTATAACTGTCCGGGACAGATTGTCATCACAGGGAAAAAACAGCCCGCACAAAAAGCAATGAAGGCATTGGAAAAAGCCGGTGCGAAAAGAACCATTGAATTAAATGTGAGCGGACCTTTTCACTCTGAATTTTTGAAGAAGGCAGGGGAACAGCTGGGAGAAATTTTGGAAGATATAGAATTTCATCCTTTAAAAATTCCATATGTAACCAATGTTAATGCAAAGTATATCAGTGACATCCATGAAACCAAGGAATTACTGATAAAACAGGTGTATTCCCCGGTAAGATGGGAACAGAGTATGAGAAACATGATAAAAAATGGTATAAAAACATTTGTAGAGATTGGTCCGGGAAAGACGATTGCAGGATTTTTAAGAAAAACGGATAAAACAGTCAACTGTATCAATATCAGCAAATATGAAGATTTGGAGAAATTGGAACAAATAACCCAATAATATAATCCAAAAAAATAAGAGGTGTATATGTTAAAAGGAAAAGTAGCGGTGGTCACTGGAGCATCCAGAGGTATTGGTAAGGCGGTTGCAATGAAGCTGGCATCTTTGCATGCCACGGTCATTGTAAATTATGTCGGTTCTAAAGAAAAAGCAGAAGATGTGGTAAAAAAAATCAGAGATGCGGGAGGAAATGCAGAGGCGTTTCCATGCGATGTATCTGATTTTTCCCAGTGTGAGAAATTTATTATGAGTGTGCACAAGCAATTTGGGAGAATTGATATTTTAGTAAATAATGCAGGAATTACAAGAGATGGTCTGGCAATGGCAATGAAAGAAAAAGATTTTGATGATGTCATTGCAGTTAATTTAAAAGGCACATTTAACTGCATCCGGTTTGTTTCCAGAATTATGATGAAACAGCGGCATGGAAAAATCATCAACATGTCATCTGTTTCCGGAGTGGCAGGCAATGCAGGGCAGGTCAATTATTCTGCTGCAAAGGCGGGAATTGTAGGAATCACAAAATCCATGGCGAGAGAGCTTGCTGCAAGAAATATTAATGTGAACGCCATAGCGCCGGGATTTATTGAAACGGATATGACGAATGCATTGTCTGAAAAAGTAAAAGAACAGGCAAAATCACAAATTCCTCTTGGCAGGTTTGGCAGGGCAGAAGAGGTGGCTGAACTCGTTGCTTTTCTGGCAGGTGACAACAGCGATTATATAACAGGACAGGTATTTCATATAGACGGCGGAATGATAATGTGAGGTGGAAGATGAAAAGAGTTGTAGTAACGGGAATGGGGGCGATTACTCCCATTGGGAATACGGTAGAAGATTTTTGGAAAAGCGTAAAAGAAAATAAGGTAGGCATTGATAAAATTACAAAGTTTGACACAACAGACTATGCGGTAAAACTGGCAGCAGAGGTAAAAGGATTTAATCCGAGAGAAAAAATGGAGTTTAAGCAGGCAAAGAGGATGTCGCCATTTTCTCAATTTGCAGTCTGCGCAGCAAAAGAAGCAATGGAACAGTCCGGTATCGATATGTCCAAGGAAGACCCATATCGCGTAGGGGTGAGCGTGGGTTCCGGTATCGGCGGAATGAAGGATATGGAAGAAGAACATAAAAGACTTCTGGAAAAAGGAAATGACAGAGTAAAACCATTGTTAATACCAATGATGATTACAAATATGGCTGCGGGAAATGTGGCAATCGTTTTTGGCGCTAAAGGAAAATGTATCAACGTGGTTACAGCATGTGCGACAGGAACACATTCCATTGGCGAGGCATATCGTTCAATTCAGTGTGGCGAGGCTGACATTATGATTGCCGGTGGAAGTGAGAGTGCAATTACGCCTTTGGGCGTTGCAGGATTTACCAGTCTTACAGCCTTATCAGAAGAACCGGACAGATTGCGGGCATCCATACCATTTGACAGAGACAGAAGCGGATTTGTTATGGGAGAGGGCGCAGGAATTGTCATTTTAGAGGAACTGGAGCATGCAAAAAAACGTGGAGCAGAAATATTGGCAGAAGTAGCAGGGTATGGCGCCACATGTGATGCATATCATGTTACCTCGCCGGCAGAGGATGGAAGCGGAGCGGCAAAAGCCATGGAACTGGCGATGAAGGAAGCAGGGTTTTTGCCAGAGGATGTGGATTATATCAATGCGCATGGAACCGGTACCCATCATAATGATTTATTTGAAACAAGAGCAATCAGGCTCGCATTGGGCAAGTGTGCAGAAAAAGTAAAGATAAGTTCTACAAAGTCAATGATTGGTCATCTTTTAGGCGCGGCAGGAGGCGTGGAATTTATTACATGTATCCAAAGTATCAGGGACGGTTACATTCATCCGAATGTTGGACTTGTAAATCCTGACGAGCAATGTGATTTGGACTATGTTATGAAAGAGGGCGTTCCTATGGATGTGAGCCATGTTTTGACAAATTCTTTGGGATTTGGAGGGCACAATGCCACATTAGCGATTAAGAAATATAATGGCGAATAAATTTATCCGGACCGGAAAGGACAAAGAAAATGAATATTAATGATATAAAAGAGTTAATAAAAGCGTTGTCCAATTCAGAAGTCTGCGAACTGAATTATGAACAGGATGGCGTAAAGCTGTTTCTTTCAAAAGGAAAATACAGTGCTGTAAAAGAAGTTGTGGAGAAAAAACAAATCGCAGAAAAAGAAGAAAACAATATAGATACAGATGGAGAAGAAAGTGATTTGGAAGATTCCCCACAAGGAAAAGTTGTAAAATCGCCTCTTGTAGGAACCGTATATATGGCGCCGGCGGAAGGGGAAGAACCGTTTGTTTCTGTTGGAGATAGTGTTAAGAAAGGGCAGACACTGGCGATTGTGGAAGCAATGAAACTCATGAATGAAATCGAGTGCGAATATGATGGCGTTATAAAAGAAATCTGCGTTGACAATGAAACAGCGGTGGAATTTGGTCAGACGCTGTTTGTCATTGAGTAGTATTTTATTTGCATGAATGGTTTGGGCGAAGAAACGTTTTTAGGAGGAAGGTATGTTAAATATAAAAGAAATTCAGGAGATTATTCCCCACAGGCATCCTTTTTTATTGATTGATTACATTGAAGATTATCAGCCGGGAAAGTATGCCATAGGATATAAATGTGTAACATACAAAGAAGATTTTTTTGCGGGGCATTTTCCGCAAATGCCTGTAATGCCGGGAGTGTTGACAGTTGAGGCGCTGGCGCAGGTAGGAGCAGTAGCCATATTGAGTCTGAAAGAAAACAAAGGAAAGACAGCTTTCTTTGCAGGAATTAATAAATGCCGTTTCCGGGGAAAGGTAGTCCCGGGAGATAAATTAAGACTGGAAACAGAAATTATAAAGCAAAAAGGACCTATGGGAATTGGGAAAGCAGTGGCAAGCGTAGATGGAAAGAAAGTTGCTGATGCCGAAATTTTATTTATGGTCGAGTAGATTGAGATAGCTAGAGGTGAGTTTTGTGATACAAAAAATGTTAATTGCAAACAGAGGAGAAATTGCTGTAAGAATCATAAGAGTATGCAGGGAAATGGGAATCCGTACAGTTGCAGTATATTCTGTCGCAGACAGAGAGGCATTACATACACAGCTGGCAGATGAGGCAATTTGTATCGGCGAGACCAAATCCAGTGAAAGCTACCTGAATATGGAAAGCATTATTAGCGCTGCTATTACATCAGGGGCAGATGCCATACATCCGGGATTTGGTTTTTTATCTGAAAATCCTGTTTTTGCACAACTGTGTGAAAAATGCAATATTACATATGTAGGACCAAAGTCCTGTGTAATAGAAAAGATGGGAAATAAAGTAGAGGCAAGAAACACAATGGTTCGTGCGGGAGTGCCGGTTATTCCCGGCAATAATGATGGAATAAAAGATTGCCGGACGGGAAAAAGCATCGCAGAGAAAGTAGGGTATCCGGTGATGATAAAAGCTGCATCCGGTGGTGGAGGAAAAGGAATGAGAGTTGCCTACAGTGCAGAGGAATTCTCCCACTCTTTTCAAGCGGCGCAAAAAGAGAGCGAAATGGCTTTCGGAGATGATACCATGTACATAGAACATTTTGTTGAACACCCAAGGCATATTGAGTTTCAAATTTTGGCAGACAAATATGGGAATGTAGTACATTTGGGAGAAAGAGACTGTTCTCTTCAGCGAAATCACCAAAAAATAATTGAGGAGGCGCCATCGAGTGTTCTCTCCGATGAGTTGCGTAATGAAATGGGAAGAGAAGCTGTAAAAGCGGCAGTTGCAGCAGGATATGAGAATGCAGGCACTATTGAATTTCTGTTGGACAAAAACGGAAATTATTATTTTATGGAAATGAACACCAGAATACAGGTAGAGCATCCCATTACAGAAAATATTACCGGTATTGATATTGTAAAAGAGCAGATAAGAATAGCCGAGGGAGAGAGACTTCCATTTGAACAGCGGGATATAAAAATAAAAGGACATTCTATTGAGTGCAGAATTAATGCTGAAAATCCTGACAAAAATTTTCTGCCATGTTCGGGAAAAATAACAGATATACACTTCCCCGGTGGAAATGGCGTGCGTGTGGATTCTGCTATATTTTCAGGATGTGAGGTGACGCCGTATTATGATTCCATGCTGGCAAAGCTGATTGTTTATGCAGACAATCGAAAAGAAGCGATTGATAAAATGCGCAGTGCGCTGGGCGAAGTGGTCATTGAGGGAGTTGAAACCAATGTAGATTACGAGTATGAAATTATTAACAACAGTGAGTTTATTGCGGGAAATTTCGATGTTGATTTTATTGAAAAGTTTAACAGAGACAGGAGTGCATAAGGGTGAAGTTACAGAAACGAATCAAAAAACAGAGAAATGAATATGTGACGATAAAAATCCCCAAACCTGATGTTCCGAAAGGTTTGTTTCGAAAATGTAGAAAATGTGGCGCAACGGTTCTTTCAGAAGAGGTAAAGACGAAGGGATATATTTGCCCTAAATGCGGGAGTTATTTTAGGGTACATGCAAAAAGAAGGATTCAGATGATTGCTGACAAGGGCAGTTTTGAACCGTGGTTTGAGGGTATGGAAATAAGCAATCCTTTAAAAGATGTGGAATATGAAAAGAAACTAAAAGATGTAAAAGAAAAAACGAAATTAGATGAGGCTGTTATTACGGGAAAAATAAAAATCAACGGAAATCCGGCGGCAATAGCTGTTATGGATGGAAGATTTTTTATGGCAAGTATGGGAAGAGCAGTGGGAGAAAAAATTACACAAACTGTGGAAAAAGCGACGAAGAACAATCTTCCTGTAATTATTTTTTCCTGTTCCGGCGGCGCCAGAATGCAGGAGGGTATTGTCTCTTTAATGCAGATGGCAAAGACGGCAGCCGCATTAAAACGTCATAGTGACAGCGGAAATCTGTACATATCTGTTTTGACAGATCCTACTACAGGCGGTGTCACAGCTAGTTTTGCCATGCTGGGTGATATTATCATAGCGGAACCAAAAGCGTTAATCGGATTTGCAGGTCCACGGGTCATAGAGCAGACAATCGGGCAGAAACTGCCCAAAGGATTTCAGAGAGCGGAATTTTTACTGGAGCATGGTTTTGTAGATTTTATTTTGGAAAGAGAGCATATGAAAGAAAAGTTAAGCGAAATCATATCCATGCATTATGCCGATGAAAAAAAGACGGAGTCTGCACACGGAGAAGCCTGTAGTCCTTATGTGAAAAAAAATAATCTTTCTCCTTGGAATAAAGTTCAAATCGCAAGGGATATGAAAAGACCATCCGGTGAAGATTATATTCATAACTTATTTAATGGATTTATAGAAATGCACGGAGACAGATATTATGGCGACGACAGCGCTGTAATGGGAGGAATTGCCGTATTCCGGGGAACTCCGGTCACTGTTATTGCGCAGGTAAAAGGACATAGCACAAAAGAAAATATAGAAAAAAAATTTGGTATGCCGTCGCCGGAAGGATATAGAAAAGCGCTTCGGTTAATGAAGCAGGCGGAAAAATTTCACAGACCGATTATATGTTTTGTGGATACGCCGGGGGCTTTTTGCGGTCTGGAAGCAGAAGAAAGGGGACAGGGAGAAGCGATTGCGAGAAATCTGTTTGAAATGTCATCTGTCAGCGTACCTATATTATCTGTTGTCGTTGGCGAGGGAGGAAGCGGCGGCGCTTTAGCTCTGGCAGTGGCTGATGAAGTATGGATGTTGGAAAATTCCGTTTATTCAATTTTATCTCCGGAAGGCTATGCAAGTATTTTGTGGAAAAATGGGAAAATGGCAGACAAGGCAGCAGAGGCGATGAAATTGACAGCAGATGATTTGAAGGAACTGCATATAATTGAAAAAATTATAAATGAACCTGACGACTATTCCGTAAAAAATATGCAGTATGTCATCGGGCAATTAGACATAGGAATTGCTGCTTTTATTAATGAAAAAACAAAACTGACAAAAGAAGAAATTTTGGAAAGCAGATACGAGAGATTCAGGAGAATGTAATGTACTTTTTTCAGCGAAAATAGTATAATTGTTTTGAGGCAGAAATATTATTTTTGACAAAGGAGAAGAAGTGGAAAACAAAGAAAAGATTGATAGAAGAATAAGAAGAACAAAAAAGATGCTGACCTCCGCATTGATTGAAATATTAAAGAACAAGAATATTGAAAATGTCACAGTGAGTGAGCTGGCAAAAAAAGCAGATGTCACAAGAGCAACATTTTATCAGTATTATCGCGACCCGGTAGAAATGTTGGAGAGACTTCAGTATCAAATTGCAATAGATTTGGACCAAATTGTGCAACAGACAGAAGGTGGAGATGCCAGAGGATTTTTTTGCCTGCTGTTTGATTATTTCTATCAGGATAAAGAAAAAACAGAAATCTTATCCTTTTCTGTCCGTAATAAAAAAGGGTACGAAAAAATAGGGCATGAATTGCATAACAGATATATGCTCAGATGGAAAGATAAGGTGTTAGAAAAAAATTTAAAACAGTATGAATATTACAGATATTATATTGTTTTTGGATGTATTGCGGTGGTAGAAAAATGGGCAAACGCCGGCATGTTGGAGACACCGGAGGAAATGACGGAAATTGCTGTAAATCTGCTGCCAAAAGAAAAAATGTATTTGAAATAGGACAGTATTAGAAAATTGGTGAAAGAAAATATAACAGAAATAAAAGTATAAAAGAACAGCAGAGATGCTGTTCTTTTATTGTGTAAATAATAGGTTGTATGCAGATTAATGTAAAAATATTTGAAATAAAATGTAATTTGAGTATAATTATTTCCGTATTAGGAACAAACAAATAGTAAAATGACAACAATACTTCGAAGGAGAATCGAAATGAAAAAGAAAAAATTTTTAAAACGCGGACTGATTATAACGCTGATAATTATTATAGTGGTTTGCTTCTGCTATTATGAAAATAATCATATCGGACTGACAAAATATCAATACAAAACAAATATGTTAAAAGATAATAAAAGTTACAGAATTATACAAATTTCAGACTTTCATAATAAGAGGTTTGCCAGGAACAATCAACATCTTGTCAGCATTATCAGGAATGAAAAACCGGATATGATTGCAATTACGGGCGATTTCATTGATTCATATTTTACAAATACGGATATTGCTTTAAATCTGGCAAAGCAGTTAATTAAAATTGCACCTGTATATTATGTTATGGGAAATCATGAATATGAAGTTGATGTAGAGAAACTATATCCTTTTCAAGCCGATTTAAGTGATGCAGGCGTTCATGTTATGGTGAATAAAAGTGTTGTACTTTCCAATGGAATTGCGCTTATCGGTTTAGATGAGCTGGATTTGAATAATCATACGTTGGAAAAGATTTCAAAGAAATTACCGGAAGATAAACTGCATCTGTTATTGGCGCATGAACCACAATATCTGGAAAGTTATGCAGATTCAGATGTAGATATTGCTTTGTGTGGACATGCACACGGTGGACAGGTGCGAATTCCGTTTACGAATATAGGACTCATAGCACCGAATCAGGGATTTTTTCCGAAATACACTGCCGGTCAATATGTCGATGGCAACACAACGATGATTGTCAGCAGAGGGATAGGAAATAGTATTTTACCGTTGAGAATTTTTAACTGTCCGGAGATTGTTGAGTTGGACATAATACCGGAATAAATTTACTTTATCTGGCTGACTTGTAAAAGTAAATTCCGTGTGAAAGATTAAATTCCACTTACGTTAAAAAAACAGTTGAAATTTCTAAATT
>CANQPJ010000022.1 GCA_947625755.1 uncultured Lachnospiraceae bacterium
GAAATTCCTATTTCCGGCAGCTCGGACATATACTTGCCTGCATATTTAAAATTATCTCCTGCCCAGCAGCACAGTCCCACAATAACTCCCGTAAGACCTGCCTCAGGGCCTATTGCTCCGCCGAATATCAGTGGCATCAGTGCAGCAATCAGCATAATCAAAACGTTATGATACGGATACCTGCCGTCTCGTTTGTACTTCGCCATGACCTGATGAAGGTCATCGGGACACGGACCGTACTTCTTCTGTATAATTCCGATTACAATGCCGCCCAGCAAGCACATCAGTACCGTGTAGCCCGGAATATGCACAACACCCGGAATATAGTCCCAAAGCAATTCAATGAGCAGGTGCATAACGCGCATGAACGCCCAGATTATTCCGCCGATAACCGCACCTGCCGCAGCGCCGAGCAATATAAAAACAATCTCATTATTGTTCTTTGTTTTCATTTTTTGTCTCCTTCTCTAATACCCATATTTTTATATGTTCTGCCGGTTCATTTCCTATAGTATTATTTTATTAATATTTTCCGCTTTGGTCAATATTGATGTGAAACAATAAAAAAACTACAGAAACTTCAAGTATAAAATCGAACGGCAATATAATGACCGGAGGTGATTTTTTTGAAAAAATTTTTTACTATAGGACAAGTGGTACAAAGCTGTGGGTTATCCTGCGCTACAATTCTTCGTTTGGAGGAAAAGGGGCTGTTAAAACCCGTGCAGATTGACGTAAAAAGCGGTGATTGGGGAATTTTAAAAATTTTTCAAAAATTATCTCTAACTATTGACTTGTCCATAGGTGAACATGATATAATGATTGTATATATTATAAAAATACATAAACTGCGTCCGAGCAGTCGGGCGCGCGAACGGAGATAAACAGAGGTTTTTGCGGGGGAAGGGTGACATAGACATTTTCGTCAGAACCCGTTTAAAATTATTTTAATGGCTGCCGCACGGAATGCGGGCAGCGGAAAGGAATAAAAAATGAATGTATTAATTATGATCTTGGGGATACTTATGGTGCTTTGCGGAGGCTCGTGCATGTTTACGCCGCTGCGTACGTTTTTAGCGTCGGGATATGCGCTTATGGTGCTTCTTCTCGTTTACGGAGTTGCGGGCATAGTAAAGTCAATCGCGACGAAGAAATACGGAGTCAATTTCGCGTTCAGCATAATCAGCGTTATCGCAGGATTGGTTATGGTATTTATGCCGGGACTCCAGCTTATGGCAGACGGTATATTCATCTATATGATGGCCGGTTGGTTTATTCTTCAGGGTATCGTGTCCATTGTGCTTTCGATGAACTTCAAGGGCACGGACGGCGGAAAGAAATGGATTTGGGGACTTGTTCTGGGGATACTCGGAATAATACTCGGTCTTTACTCAATATTCCACCCGGTACTTCTCGCATTAACAACAGGAATACTTATCGGTGTGTATTTCATCGTAAGCGGAATAAATATGATTTTTCTGTCGTCGCAGGACGCGAATAACTAATATGCTTTACGAGTACGGATGCGGTAGATGAAATTATGAAAAGGTTCAGAAGAATAATAAGGGTTTTAAAATATACCGGCACGCTTAAAATGCTTACGAGCTTCATTATGTTTTACTGCGCGGCTTCCATCGTCCTGTGGCTGATTGAGCCGTCGATAAAAACTATGGGAGACGGTTTTTGGTACTGTTTTGTATCGTGTACCACGATAGGCTTCGGCGATATTGTCGTCGTAAGTCATATCGGGCGCGTTATCACGGTTCTTACGGCGATTTATGCGATAGTCGTCACGGCCATGATACCCGGCGTTGTCGTAAGCTACTATATGGAGTTTATGAAAACAAAGGAAAATGAGACCATATCGCAGTTCCTTGAAAAGCTGGAGAGGCTTCCGGAGCTTTCGCAAGAGGAGCTTGCAGAGCTTTCGGAGCGTGTAAAGAAGTTCGAAAAGACTAACGGCGCGCATAAGTCGAATAAAAAAATATGAAACGCGTGATTCTTTTTCTTACACCACCCGGAAAAACGACTTCACGTAACCCAAAAAATCAGCGGCACTGCCGCTGATTTTTTCTGCTATTATGGGGATTTAAAAAATACACCCGGACAAATTTTACCGATGAAAAATTTGAAAGCGGCGATACCGCTTTTGACTATCGTTCAAAGCAGTCCTATATTGATGAATTTAGCGGCACGCAAAGCACCTTTCTGCTTGTGGGTAGTTTGCCATAAAATTATTGATTATACTGTCTTATGTCATGTCATCGTGGGAGGATTCTTTTACTTATATAGTATTATCGCAAGAAGAACAGGCAGATGATGCGGCGACATACGTGTGCTATAGTATTGAAGACTTGATAGAGGAAAGTTAGATGATAAAATAAAAATTAAAAGAATGTCTCTTTTAAGACCACAAAACCTTTACTTTTTCATGCTTTTATGAGAAAATAAGTAAAGAAAGAAGGTGGTACAGATGGTCATATATACAGGACTTTTACGAAAGCTGAAAGAAAAAGGACTTACAAAAACGTCGCTTACGAAAACCCTGGGCATTTCTTCACGCACGATTGCAAAAATAAACAAGGGAGAGAAAATTGCAGATTATGTTCTTCATAAAATTGCTGAATTTCTTGAATGTTCAACGGATGAACTCTATCGGGTTGTTTCAGACAATATTTTGCTTCAAACGCTTCGTGATGAGAAAAATATTCGTATGCCGGGCGGACTGTACCATGAACTTCAGGTACGGATGACATACAATTCGAATCACATGGAAGGAAGCAGACTTAGCGAAGATCAAACCCGGATGATTTTCGAAACAAATACCGTGGGCGCAGGGGAAAGCGTTGCGGTGGATGACATTATCGAAACCGTCAATCATTTCCGGGCAATTGATTATGTCATTGATATTGCGGAAGAACCGCTCACAGAGGACATGATTAAAAAAATACATTTTATTTTGAAACAGGGTACAAAAGATTCGACCCTCGAATGGTTTTCTGTGGGAGAGTATAAGAAAAGAGCCAATATGGTCGGCGGTCATGAAACAGTAACACCAAAAGAGGTCTCCCGTCATATGAAAGAATTGATTTCTGCATATGAGGCTTTGGGTTGTGTCACGATAGATGATATTATTTGGTTTCATTATGAATTTGAAAGCATTCATCCGTTTCAGGATGGCAATGGAAGGGTTGGCAGACTGATTGCCCTTAAAGAGTGTCTACGTTTTTCGATTGTCCCTTTCATTATTGAGGATTCCAAAAAGATGTTTTATTATCGGGGACTTTCTGAATGGAAACACGAAAAAGGGTATTTGACAGACACCTGTCTTGATGGACAGGACACTTTTAGAAAACTGATGTCAATGTTTGAAAGGAAATGAATATGAAAAAACAATGCTGATAATATGTATGCGTTTACCGTTCAAGAATATCTATTGTCTGGGAAAATTCAGGTACTGTGATGAAAACGCATGATTATATTGACAGGACGGAAAAAGAAACAACAACAGAACCAGATGCAAAAGAAGTTATCGTGTTGAAAAATTATAAATGCGATAACTCCTTTTAAGGGTAGCCTATATATACTCTATTGGTAATGCCAGCAAATTTTCTCTCAAATAAGTTTTCCGGTCAATCAGGCAGAGAATGACTCCTATGCCTCTGGTCTTATTAGGAATTTTATCCAGTATGGTATTTGTCGCTGCCATGGACGACTTTGGATTTCCGGTCATCTTGATTTCAACCGGATACAAAACACCATCTTCGTCAATAATCAAGTCAATCTCGTTTTCAGTTGTTTTGTTTTTATCCTTTCCCCGATAATAAAAAATATTGAACTTATAATCTTTCCCCTCATTTGCATAGGATTTCAGTATCTCTGAAACAACAAAGGTTTCAAACATCTGACCGGCAACCGCAGAGCATTTTAAAGCATCTGCAGTCAGCCATCTGGTGAGATAGCAGGCAAGACCGGTATCCCGGAAATAAACTTTAGGAGTTTTAATCGCACGTTTTAATGGACTTTGACTGTAAGGCTGTAAAATATAGATAATTCCGGTTCTTTCCAAAATTGAAATCCAGTTTTTGACAGTTGGTTCGCTTACGCCTATTTCGCCAGCTATATTTGCATAATTTAATATCTCTCCAGTTCTTGCCGCAACTGCTGTAAGAAATTTGGTGAAAATAAGTCCGTCGCTTGAAATCATTTCATTTACGTCTCTTTCAAGATAGGTAGATACATAGGAAGAATAATATTCCTGCCAGTCTCTCTCTACATTATATAATTCAGGATAAGAACCTTTGTGAATGATTTCCCAAATATCCGGATATGGTTTCAACTCCCGCTCTCTGCTTTGTATATAAGCATTTGTTGGAATAAAATGCTGATTAAACTTAATTCCATATATTTCCCGCAAAGAAAGTCCCAAAAGTTCTGAAACGGATACCCTTCCTGCGAGTGATTCGCTCATGCCTTTCATAAGTTCCAGTTTCTGCGAACCCGATAAAATGAAACGACCTTTTTCTTCTGATTCATCGACAATCATTTTGATTTCTTCTAAAACCGCACTTTCTTTTTGGACTCCATCAATAAATAAAGGACAAGGATGATTCAAGAAAAATAATTTGGGTTCTTCTTTAGCTTGAAGCCTGGTCAATCTGTCATCAAAACTCGCTTTGTTGTATTCGGGAAATTCATGTCTGATAACTGTTGATTTACCAACCTGACGCGCCCCGGTTAAGAGTACGCATTTGCTTGACTGAACTCTCTTTTTTAAAACATTTGTAATTGCTCTTTCTATATATGCCATCAAATCATACCTCCGACTAATCTAAACCCTAATTTTATTATAGTCGATTTTTTGAAAATATCAATATTTGATTTATATATTTATTAGAAAATGTGCAATAAACAAAAAAGAGGAGTCTTATTGTGGAGATTAAAAGAGATGCAATAAAAGATGAACACAGATATTAGTTGTTTTTGGATGAGGTGCAGTTTATGCTACGCTTAGAAGAAGTGCTTAATAGCCTGCTTCGCTTATCAGCTTTCTATTTTCAAATCAGCTCCGCTATTCTATAATATCTTCAGGTAAACGATAAAACGATTGCAGGTGAATGTGAACTATGCAGGAAGTGCAGTACTTAAAAACTTTAAAAAATTTTACCAACCTTTTTTCAATATTAACGTCTTAATAAATGAACATGTTCAAGAGAAAGGTGGAAGGAATGAAACAGGAACAAGCAAATGAGATTGTAAACAGATATGTTGAGAGAATTTATGCCTACATGCGAAAGCGGATTTCCAATCAGGCAGATGTAGAAGATGTCTCACAGGAAACAGCGTTTAAACTATATCAGGCATTGTGCGTAAAAAAAATAGAAAATATAGATGGATTTGTCTGGACAGTGGCAAAAAATACTTTGGTAAATTATTACCGTGGGCAGCAGAAGGTAAAATCGAATATGCCTATTAAAACAATGGAGCAGAAATTTACTGACGAAAAAGACGGCGTGTTGGAAACATTTATTAAAAAAGAAAATTATGAAAAAATCCGTCGTGAAATTGCATATCTTTCTAAAATGCAACGGAAAATTCTCATCATGTATTATTATGAAGAAAAAAAGCAGTCAGAAATTGCAGAACTTCTAAATATTCCACTTGGTACAGTGAAATGGCATTTAAATATGGCAAAAGTAGAATTGAAGAAAGGAATGAATAAGATGAGAAATTATAAAGATTTAAAATTTAATCCGATTACGTTTTGCATGGTTGGACTCAATGGAGGAACGGGAACGATAGGAGACCCGCATAACTTCGTTAGAAGCGCACTGTCTCAAAATATTTTGTATTGTATCAGAACAGAATACAAAACAATCGAGGAAATCGCAGATTTTTTAGGCGTGTCTCCGGTTTATGTGGAAAGCGAGTTGGATTATTTAGAAGAATATCAGCTTGTCGTCCGAAGAAAAAACCGCTATGTGTGTAATATTTTAATTGAGGAAGTAACGCAGGAGAGTGTCGACGCGCTTGATACGCTCTACCGGATTGTTTCGCCGCAGATTGTAAACCGGTTGTATGATGAAATTATTAATGGGGGTTATCTGGAAAGCAAAGATATTCTTGGCCCGAAAGACAATAATTTTAGAATGTGGGCAATCCTTCTTTACTTGTTGACAATGGTAGAGAGTGATTCCTTTAAAGAAAAAATTTCGTCTGAACAGGCAAGGACCATTCGCGCAGACGGTGGTGAAAATATCATTACAGCATCGGTTGAAAAAGAAGACGTTCAAAAACCGGAACTTCTGACAGAATTTTTCTGCGGCGCATGTTGGAATGAAAATGAAGACATTCTGTTGTGGCTGACGGACGGAACATGGACAGAAAAGAGAGTTACGCCAAACTATGGCGGAAAAAATATCGAACGGGATTTGAGACTTCTAAAACGTTTTATTGATGGACAATCTTTAAGTATTGACGAATACACTTTTATGTTGGAAAAAGGATACATCCAAAAGACGGAAAGCGGGTTTGCACTGGCGATTGTGGGACTGAAAGAAGGAGAAATAAAACAGAAACTTTTTGAGATTACAAAACAGATTAAGTCGGAGGTATTAAGGGAAAACAGGCAAATGCTTGAGGATTATAAAAATCTGGTTTTGAGCGAAAGCAATCTGCCTGAAAATGTGAGAATCCAGCAGGAGTACACACTGCAATTTTTATTTCATATGGACGGAATGTTTATCAGATATGCAAAGGACGGACTCATGAAAAGCGGCAGACTCAAGGAAGTGTCTGACAGACAAAAAATCAGTGTTTCGGAAATTGTAATTGTAAAATAGGATAATTCGTTTTCTTATAAAATTGTTCTTTTTATGATTTTGCATAATATTGTGAAAAGCTCGTTTTGATTTGCCCGCCAAATAATGTTATACTGATATATAGTTTATAATATCGAACTTATATATTCATTTAATTATGTTGGAGGATTGACTGTTATGAAAAGGGCAAAATCTACTGTGATAATAATAATTCTTTTTCTGTTATTCAGCCTGTTATCTGTACAGCAGCCTGTAGAGGCGAAAGCCGGTGTCAGACTATCTGTAAAAAACAAAACGATTACAGCCGGAAAAAGTTTTAAACTCAAGATTAAAAATGCAAATAAGAAGGCAACTTATAAAGTAAGCAAAAAAGGGATTGTTAAACTTACCAAAAAGAAAAAACATTCCGTTACGATTAAAGGTCTGAAAAAAGGAACCGTGAAAGTTACCGTAAAAGTCGGAAAGAAAAAGCTGACTTGCAAAGTAAAGGTTCTGGCAAAAAAGAAGCCGAAGAAACCGGATTCAGACAAATCGAATGCACCGCCGGTCTCGTCTACTCCAAATTCAGGGACAGCAACGACAGAACCTTCGACAGAAGAGTCTCCGACGGTCCCTGAACAACCTGAAGCCCCGACTGAAAATGAGGGGAATCTAACTTATGCCGGAAGTGTTTCTCATGAGATGTGCAAGGCATCCTACTGGATTAATAAAAGTACCAATCCCGATAAAGTGATGTTATCACAATCAGAAATTAAAAACTTAAATCAGGATATACTGGATACTCCGGGTACCAATATGTATGATCTTGCCAACATGGATACAACATTTAATTCCGTTTCTTTGAGGAACAGTTTGGCGAAGACTTCCACACCTTCGGGATGCAATTTTGTAAATGGCGTGGAAATGAGCGATAAAGAAGCATATTATGAGGCAATGCGCAAAAATATCATGGATGCTGATGCCTCTGAAAATGATACCATCCGCTATGCACTGTGCGTTAAGCGGGCGAACCATAAATCATGGCCGACAAGCGATTGTGTCGGCAACAGTGCTTCCGACACGGATGACGAGCTTCAGAGCTCCGCTCTCATTATCAATGAACCGGTCGTTGTAAAACTTATTACTGCAGATGGTAAATTCAGCTATGCAGTCAGTTCCAACTGCACCGGATGGGTCGAAACGGAATGTCTTGCGTTCTGCGCATCCAAAGAAGAATGGCTTGAAGCATGGCAGAGCGAAGGAGAAGATTTTCTTGTAGTAACAACTGACAAAATAACGCTGGAACCATCTTATATTGAATCCGCAACATCTAAAGTTGAACTTTCCTTGGGATGCAGACTCAATCTGGTTCCAAAATCCGAGATGCCGGACAATATTGGTGAGCGGGGAACATGGAACAACTATGTTGTTTATCTGCCTACCAGAGATGAAAATGGTAATTATGTAAAAAAAGCAGCATTAATTTCCCAGCATTATAGTGTAAGTATCGGGTATCTTCCACTAACGGAAAGGAGTCTTTTAAATGTGGCTTTCTCATGTCTTGGAAACCGTTACGGTTGGGGCGGTATGCTGGAAAGTATGGATTGTTCATTATACACGCGGAGCATATATCGTTGTTGTGGTCTGGAACTGCCACGCAACACAACATGGCAGACAGCAATACCGACTCAAAACTACGATGTTTCCAAGATGAGCCAGCAGGAGAAAAAAGAACTTTTGGATAAAATGCCGGCAGGAACGCTTCTGATGTTTAGCGGACATATTATGATGTATATTGGAAAAGATAATGGAAATTATTATGTAATCAGTGATTTGGGAACGGTTTATGATGTAGAAAACACATCAGACAGCCTTAAAAGTATTTATTCCGTTGTCATTAATACACTGGATGTCCGACGGGGAGCAAAAGCTCCGGACGGGAGCCGGACGTGGCTGTCTCATCTGATTTGGTTTATATGTCCGTGGGCTGTAAAATAATTTAAGCCTGACACACAAAGACTAACGACATATATGTCGTTAGTCTTTTTAGTGGTGTTTTAACCAGTTGATTGCACAGCCGGCAAGTATTGAACTGCCCAGAGACAGGATTTCTTCATTGAATACTACGCATGGATTATGCATAGGTTTTCCAAAGAGCGGGTTTTCTTTACTTGTCCCCGCACCTAATAACAGATACGCAATTGGTACCTGATAACTGAATGAGGAAAAATCCTCACTGCCCATGCCGCCTTCCGGCAGCAGTACGACCTGTGAAGGGTCAACAATTTGCTTTACATATTCGCTCATTTCACGTACCATCTCATCATTATTAATGAGAGGAGGTGCGCTTGCTATTTCCGAGAGCTGTGCTGTTCCGCCAAAAGCATGTGCAGTATTTTGTGCAATTTCTTCAATTCTTCTATAGACACGATCACCTGTTTCTTTATTTTTATATCGGATTGTGCCTTCCATCACGACTTTTTCAGGAATAATGTTCGGTTTCTGACCACCGGAAAATTTTCCGATAGTAAGTACGCAGGGATCCTGCGCTGCTACTTCCCGTGCAATAATTTCCTGTAGGGAAAGATAAATATGAGAGGCAATATTAATAGGATCAATCCCGGTTTCGGGCATTGCACCGTGACAACCGGTACCATTTACTTCAATTCTAAACAAAGTACATCCTGCCATAAAATGCCCCAGCCCACAGAGCACCATTTGACTTGGTGTGCCGGAATTTACGTGCAGAGCCATCGCCGCATCTACCTTTGGATGTTCTAATACACCTTCTCTGATTACCGACTTTGCGCCGGTGAAACCTTCTTCATCTTCCTGAAACAATAGCTTCACTGTTCCCTGTAATTTGTCCCGGTGCTGCTGCAACAGTTTCGCCGCACCGAGGAGCATTGTTGTGTGCATATCGTGACCGCACCCATGCATTGCCCCATTTTGGCTTTTAAAATCAACATCTGCTGCTTCCTGTACAGCAAGCGCATCCATATCTGCCCGCAACAGTATGGTTTTACCGGATGAATTGCCCGCAATTTCTGTTGTTACGGAACTGTTGGCAATATCCTGTGGAATGTATCCGTATTCTTTAAGTTTAGCTTTGACAAAATCCCGGGTATGGGGAAGTTCTGTTCCAACCTCCGGATTCCGGTGCAGTTGTCTTCGGATTTCTACAAGCTCCGCCTGCATTTGTTTAGACTGCTGATAAATTTCCTGCATTTGTTTTATCTCCCTTTATTTTTTTATAGTGTTACCATTTTAGGCGCGGTTTATTAAGTCAAATTATACTACATTGCACCTGAAAAAGGTAGGGTTATGGTTCTGATATTTATTGATTAAAAAATTTTTAAAGTAAAAAAAATAAATAATAATGAGATATTGAAAATCTATTGACTTAGTATTGAGATATGCTATTGTTATAGTTGAAATGAAATGCAAACATGTGAAATGACAGGTACATTTCAATATAGTATGAAGCTATGAATTAAAAAATAAAAGAAAGGAAGATGTTTGACAATGAAAAGAATGGGAAAACGGATACTGGCAGTGCTGATGCTGGCAGTTATGGTAGTAAACGGAGGATATGTTACTACTACAGTAAAAGCGGCAGAGTCACCGCAAAAGGAAATTGTAATTTTTCATACCAATGATATGCATGGACATATGGATGAAGGAATTGGGATTGCAAGGGTGGCAGCAATGAAAAAAGCAACGCCGAACTCCCTGCTTTTTGATGGCGGAGATGCCATTCAGGGAGCCCCGATGGCAACCCTCAGCAGTGGAGAAGATGTTGTAAAGTTGATGAATTTGGCAGGCTACGATGCCATGTGCACCGGTAATCATGAGTATGATTATGGACAGGAACAGTTGTTAAAGATACGTGAGCTTGCGGAATATCCAATGCTTGCTGCCAATGTAAAAAAAGACGGTGAAGCATTATTAAAAGGAATTTATGGAGCTGAACGCACAGAGGGCAATGGGCAGTATACTCTTATAGAGAAAAACGGTGTTAATGTGGGAGTATTTGGATTAACCACGCAGGAGACAAAGACGTCCTCCAACCCTGCGGGCTTGATAGGTATTGATTTTGAAGATGAAGTAGAAACAGCCAAGAGCATGATTGATACTTTGGAAGCACAGGGAGCAGACATTATTATTTGTCTGGCGCATTTGGGAGATACGAAGACAGTGCCACATACGGCAGAACAGCTGGCAGAAAGTCTCACCGATACATATGAAGGAAAATTAGATGCGATTATTGATGCACACAGCCATGCGGTAGAAAATAAGGTTGTCAATGGGGTGCAGATCAGCCAGACCGGTACTGCACTTGCTAATTTGGGCAAAATGTCCATTACATATAATGAAGAAACAGATGATGTGGATATACAGGCTGAACTGATTCCGGAATCAGAATTTACACAAGAAGGAACATACAGCGAAATTACGCCGGATGCTGAAATAGAAGCAGCTCTTGCAAACATTACAGAAAAAAATCAGGAGCTGATGAAGGAAAGAATTGCCGATACCGAGACAACACTTTGGGGCGGCACAATTAACAATGTGGCAGAAGGACGTGTGACAGAGACAAACTTGGGAAATCTTGTGGCAGACAGTATGCTGGATGCTGGAGAAGAAATTATCCGTAATGGAAACGTAGCGGATGAATATAAAAACCTGCCAATTGTTACTATGCAGAATGGTGGAGGAATCCGTGCTACCATTCAAAAGGGAACGATAACCAAAGGCGATATTATTAACGTGTTACCGTTTGGCAATACGATATCTTTCAAGGCGGTTACGCCAAAATTATTATATGAAATACTCGAGCAGGGCGTGTCCGCCAATAGTGGGCTTACAAAAGATGGTCTCATGGCGGGAACGCAGGCAAGCGGTGGATTTCCACAGATTGGTGGTATGCGCTTTACCTATGATCCGAACAAGGAAAACGGTTCTAAAGTTAAGGCTGTTTATCTTACCGGAGAAACAGAGCCTCTGCAAAGAGATGATGAGAACCGTCAGATAATCATTGGTTCTAATGATTTCCTGATTTCCGGTGGAAATGGTTACACGATGCTGGATGGCTTACCACAGGTTGCAGAAGGCGGGGCATTGGACATCATGCTGGAAAATACAATTCTTAAAAGGACAGAAAACGGAACAAAGCCATTAAAGGTTCCGGTGAAAGATGACAGAATTGTTGTTGAGAGTGATGATTATACACCTAAGAATTATACAGCCTATGTGGAAGTTCATGATATGAATGGAGCATTAGAGACGGAAAAGGAAATTACCTATTATGTAGATGAGAGTTCCAATACGTTCAAGGGCATGACGGACAAAGACGGACTGTTAAAGATAGACAATTTAAGCGATGGGGCGCATACTATTGGCGCAGTCTATGGAAACCGGGAAGCTTATGTATGCAGTTATACAGGCACAGGTATTATTCTTACTTTTACCAAGACATATCCACAGATTAACGTGGATTTGAAAAAACAGCAGGAAGAAGAGCAAAAAACGGGAAATGATAAACCGGATGAGAAACCGCTTTCTTATACAGTTACCTTTGTAAATGGAAAAACCGTAAAGAAAACTACTGTGCAGCAGGGTAAAAAAGCAGATGCCCTGAAAGTCAGCAAGAGACGATATATTTTCCGTGGATGGTATCTGGGAAATGAGAAATATAACTTTGACAAAGTGGTAACAAAAGATATTACGCTGACCGCAAAATGGAAAAAAGTAAAAGTGCCAAAAACTCTCGTTTCCAAGATAAAAATAAAAAAGAAAAAAGTGATAATCACTGTTAAGAAGAAATCAGGAATAGTGGGCTATCAGATAAAGATTGGCAGTAACAGAAAACTGACAAAAAACAAAAAATTGATGCAAAACAAGAAGAATCAGTTTACTGTGAAAAAATGGAAGAAAAAGATTTTATATGTCAAGGTAAGAGCTTACAAGATTGATTCTCTTGGAAAACGTGTATACGGAAAATGGAGCAAAATAAAGAGGAGAAAAATTTCACGATGATTATTCAGACGGGAAAAATAATGAAAAACAGCAGACGGTTGTTTCAAAAGAAGGAATCCTTTTTTAAGAGTATTATCGATCAGGATACAAATCAGATAGTTATTTGTAATTTAAAACATGAGATAGTTTACATGAATCCTGCGGCAATTAAAAATTATGCAAAACGGGGAGGAGAAAAGCTGATAGGTCAAAATCTTTTGGATTGCCATAATCCGGCTTCAAAAGAGAAAATAAAACAGGTGGTAGAGTGGTTCTCTTCCTCGGATAAGCATAATATAGTTTATACCTTTCATAATGAACAGCAAAATAAAGATGTCTATATGGTGGCATTGCGAAAGAAAGGAAAGCTGATAGGATATTATGAAAAGCATGAATTTCGTAACAGAGAGACAATGAAACCATATGATTTATGGGATTCGTATGGAATGTAAAAGAGATAAAGTAAGACACAGGAGGAAGATATGGGCGGATTTTTTGGAGTAGCATCAAAGGAAGATTGTGTATTTGACTTGTTTTTTGGAATTGATTATCATTCACATTTGGGAACCAGACGTGGTGGAATGGCTGTTTTAGGAGAAAACGGATTTAACCGTGCCATTCATAATATTGAAAATTCTCCATTTAGAACCAAATTTGACAAGGATTTTCAGGAGATGGAGGGAAATTTTGGAATAGGCTGTATTTCGGACTATGAGTCACAGCCGTTAATTATCCGTTCCATCCATGGTACATATGCACTGACTACGGTTAGTAAAATTAATAACATGGAGCAGCTGACAAAGGAATTGTATAAGAATGGACATACACATTTTCAGGAAATGAGTGGGGGAGATATTAATGCCACGGAATTGGTTGCTACATTAATTGACCAGAAAGATAATCTGATTGAGGGAATTAATTACGCACTGGAAAAGATAGAGGGTTCTTTATCATTACTGTTAATGAATGAGAATGGAATATATGCAGCCCGTGACAAACAGGGACGTACACCGGTTGTCATAGGGCGGAAGGAAGGCTCTTTCTGTGCAGCTTTTGAAAATTTTGCATACAAGAAATTAGAATATTCGGACTATAAAGAGTTAGGTCCGGGAGAAATTGTTGTTATGACACCAAAGAACTGTATTACCTTAATGAATCCGGGCAGCAATATGAAAATCTGTACTTTTCTTTGGGTTTATTACGGTTATCCTGCAAGCTCATATGAAGGGGTAAATGTGGAACAGATGCGATATAACTGTGGAAAGAAAATGGCGCAGAGGGACAACGTAAAGCCGGATATTGTGGCGGGAGTGCCGGATTCCGGAACAGCGCACGCAGTCGGTTACGCCAATGAAGCAGGGATACCTTTTTCAAGACCGTTTATTAAATATACGCCTACATGGCCCCGTTCATTTATGCCTTCCGTGCAAAGCAAAAGAAATCTCATTGCAAAAATGAAACTGCTTGCAGTAGAGGAGTTAATTAAAGATAAAAGTCTGTTATTGATAGACGATTCTATTGTCCGAGGTACACAGTTGAGAGAAACCACCGAGTTCCTTTATAAGAGCGGGGCAAAAGAGGTGCATATCCGCCCGGCATGTCCACCATTATTGTACGGATGCAAATATCTGAATTTTTCACGTTCTTCATCAGAGATGGATTTGATTACACGGCGTGTGATAGAACGGTTAGAGAATGGAAATGTAACCGAAGAAGTGTTGCAGGAATATTCAAATCCGGAAACAGAGAAGTATGCAAATATGATAGAAGAGATAAGAAAGGAATTAAATTTTACATCTCTTCAATATAACAGGTTGGATGATATGCTTGAGGCAGTAGGCATTGACAAATGTAAATTGTGTACCTATTGCTGGGACGGTCAAGAATAAACAAAAACCGAGAACGATATATTTCTATCATTTTTGTAAAATATAATACGAATTGGGAAAAAAAGGGTCTGTAAAAAAATAAAGGAAAAACGTTTTGTTCCCCTGCCATAAACTATATTGATAATTTACATATATATCTGGCAGCCTGACAAAAAGGATTTTTTTACAGTTCCTTCTTTTTTATACAAACGCAGGATGGAGGCAAAAGATGAAAAGCAGAAATATTAGAAATATTTCGATATTGCTGGCAATAACACTTACAGCACAGATGGCATTCGGATTGAAAATCTTTGATATTACAGCAAAAGCAGCACAGAGTGTGAGCCAGGAGGAAACAGCTGGAAAAATTAACAGTGAAACCGAAGCAGAGGAAACAATGACGACAGAACCATCAGAGGAGGAGCAAACTACTTCCGAGCCTGTTCCGGAAGAAACAACGACGCCAGAGCCGGTTACAGAAGAACCAACCACGGTAGATTATGAGATTATTGATGGTATCTACAAAGTCAAAAAAGGAACACTGATAGAGTATCTGGGAAATAAAAAAGATAAAACCGTTACCAGTCTTATTATTCCGGCAAAAATAACAACGATTGATGACAGTGTTTTTGAAGACTGTCAATACATAAAAAAAGTGACATTTGCCAGTGGAAGTAAACTTACAAAAATAGGAATGTATGCCTTCAAATCCTGTAAGGCATTAGAAACGATTTCTCTTCCATCCACACTCAAAACCATTGAGTATAGAGCATTTGGAGCATGTACATCATTGGAAAAGTTTAAAATCCCGGATTCCGTAACAGCCGGAAGGCAGATTTTTGGAACCAGTGGGACAGTAAAAACGGTGACCTTCGGGGATAAAATGAAAGCAATTCCAAATTATATTTTGAAAAATGCCGGCAGTGTTACAACCGTAAATCTGCCGTCAAAAGTCAAAACCATTGGAAAATGGTCATTTTATAATTGTACATCATTAAAGAAAATTTCTTTTCCAAGCACGGTAACCGTCTTAAACGCATCGGCATTTTATAATTGCAAATCAATGACAAAAGTAACAATGTCTAAAAACATTACCACGATTGGAAACTATGTTTTTAAGAAATGCACTGGCTTGACATCATTGACACTATATAAAAATATTAAAAGCATCGGAACCGGCGCATTTTCAGGAGACAGTGCATTGACGTTAAAAGTATATGCAAATTCCAAGGGAAAAGCATATGCCAGAGCCAATAAAATAAATTGGGATTATACAGCTTCAGAAAAGAAAAGACGCGCGGAAAATCAGGTGATATATAATGATTATATGAGCAAGATCAGCTCCGGTGACAAGAAGAAATTCCGATTAAAATATTTGTCCAATTATGTTCCACAGGGCAGTTGTGTCATCGGAAAATATCTGATTGTATCTATGTACCATAAATATTTGTCAAAGCGTTCTATTTTGGCAGTATATAGAAAAACTACGGGAGTTTTTGTTAAAAAAATCGTGCTGCCTTATTATGACCATGTGGGTGGTTTGGCTAATGTGAAAGGCAGATTGGTGGTGAGCCTGAATAATATTTCAGTCAATGACTATCTGGCAGTTTATAAGTACAGCAAGATAAAAAAAGCAAAGAATGGAAAAGTACAAAAACCGGCGTACAAGCTCTGGCTGCCTGGAAGCGCTGACTTTTCAGCGTTTGACGGAACTTATTTTTGGGCTGGACGCAGCGCTAACATTTCATATGCCACAATGCAGGGTTATAAGGTAAAAGTCAAAAAGAAAAAGTTAGTTTTTATCCGGAAAAAAAGTTATTATATTCCTGCAAATGTACAGGGACTGGTGATACAGAAGCTCGGTAAGATAAAAAGGCGGTTTGTCTTTTCGCAATCCTATGGAAGAATAAAAAATTCGGCATTAATTGCATATACAAAAAATATAAATAAATCCGGAGGGTTAGGAGCGGCAAAGAAAACTTTGACATTACCGTCGATGTTAGAGGGAATTGCACTTGGCAAAAAAAAATATCTGTATATGGTATTTGAATCAGGAGCAGGACTATATTGTAGTAATCCTGATAATACAAGTGAAATACAAATTAAAAACGTCTGCCGGATTAAATCAAATAAATTTGGATTTTAAAAAATAAGTACATAATAAAGTAAGAGAAAGAAAACTGTGAAATATGATTACAAGTTTCACGGTTTTCTTTTTTAATTTTGTATTTTAATTTAGATGCCGAATAAAAATGTTTTTATATAAAAATATTTTTGAAATTTCAATTTTTCGAAAAAAAGTGAAACAAAATTGATGAAATTGATGAATAAAATCGGTTATATTTGCAAAAACAAGGGCTTATTTTGTGCAAAATAAACAAAAATTGCAATAAAACAATTTTAAATTTACATCAATATTGCAAAAAATATTTTTATTAAATATTCTGAAAATATCTTTTTTGTCACGCGGAAAATTCTCTTGCAGTTTTTCCCTGATAAAAATGTTGTGCAAAAATTATAGCAACGCAGTAATGGAGGAGAAAGAAATGAGAAAAGGTAACCTATTTACCAAAGCCAAAAAGACTGTGGCAATCGTCCTGACCACAGTAATGGCGCTGGGCGCAGTACCAATGCAGAATGTAAAGGCAGCAGATGAAGAACCTTATGTAATTTCACAGGGGAGAATGGTATACGCCAGCTCATCGGTAACAAACAGTGATCCGGCTTACGCTGTTGACGGATCCAAATCTACCAGATGGGAAAGCGCATGGGGAAATGATACCGAGTGGATTTATGTGGATTTAGGAAAAGTAACAGACTTTACGGGAATTCACCTCTACTGGGAGGGAGCATATGCAAAAGAATATATGATTCAGACATCCAATGATGAAGAAAACTGGGATACGGTTTATACAAATAATAACTGTTCCGGTGGAAATGAAGAACTGAAGATAGAGAAAACTGCAAGGTTTGTCAGAGTATACATGACGAAAAAAGCATTAGAGGCTTATGGATGTTCACTCTACGAATTTGAAGTTTACGGAACAGACGGAGTAACAAAAAGACCTGTAGATTACGGAGCAAATATTGCAGAAAGCAAAAAGGTACAGGCATCATCCTTGAGGGATGTATGGTGGATGTATGATGACAATGGAGTAATTGACCAGTCTTCTGTTCTGGCAGAAAATGCGGTAGATGGGAAAGACAATACATATTGGTGTTCCGGTGAGAGCGATAAGCAATGGATTATGGTAGACCTGGAAAGAAATTACGATATCGGACGTGTGGTTATTGACTGGAACTCCGATGCAGGAAAAATGTACGATATTCAGGTATCAACGGATGGTAATGATTGGAAGACTGTTTACAGACAGACAAAAGGTTACGGATACGAAACAGCAGATGTTCCAATGTTTGCCACAGCCAGATATGTGAGAGTATATGGATATACAAGAGTGGAAAGCGGCAGTGGATTCAGTATAAAAGAATTTAAGGTATATGAGTACAAAGCAGGTGATACAAAACCGACATACGATATACCAAATCTTCCGGAATCATATGTATTAAACAACGGAAAGGGAACATACCTTTCAAACTCAATGTACAATGAAAAGGCAAAACTTCCGGTGTATAAAGATGATTCCGTAAAGAGCCCGATTGCAAGTAACGACTGGTGGCAGTCAATATTAATTAATAAATTTGGCAACTTATTATCAACAATGCCTCTTAAAATGAAGTATTCTACCAAGGGACTCGGCGTACTGACAGCCACAGAAGGATGGCTTCCGGATATGGGCGAGACCGATGTAAATGTATCTGTAAATTCAGAGACAGAGACAGACTTTTACATATTGCCGGAGAATCTGGATAGCTCCAGCGCATGCGACAAGGTGGTAGATTACAGTGATTATTCTGTAACAGCCGGATTGTATGATAACAGTCACATGGCAATGAAGAGCACATTTGTAAAAGGGTCGCCATATGTATTTACAGAGTATGGTGATACGGAGACCGTTTATATTTCATCCTCCGCTATTACAAGCATCTTTGACGGTAATGGAAATGAAATATTAGAAGCAAATCTTACTTCATTAAAGACAGACCATATTGGTCTTGAGATAACAGATAGCGACAATAAGGAAAAGACGAAGACTTCAAAGAGCTATTACTGCTTGTCAGTGCCTGAAAATACAACATTTAAGAAAGTCGGAAGTTATATCAAGGTAACATTTCCGGGCAAGAATGGATATATGTCCATTGGTACAATGCTTGGCAAGGCACAGATAGATACATTTTATCGTCATGGTTATGCATTTGTAACAGACACAAAAGTAACTTATGACTATAATGACAGCAGTGCAAAGATTACATCAAATTATAGCGTGACAACAACATTAAAGAGAAATGGATTTAGCGATAAAACATTCCTCTGCATGTTACCACATCAGTGGAAAAATTCTACAGATGACAATGCTTCTTTCGGAACATATACATCTGTCAGAGGAGATATGAAAGCAATCGAAGGCAATTCATTTAAGACGGTTTCCGATTTTGCAGGACTGGTTCCGACATTCTCTCTTCCGACCAATTCAGAGTTTGATGGAGAAGCACTTTTAGGATATTTAAATGAATTAGAAGATGCTACAAAGAATCTGAACCCGGCAGCAGATGCTTACTGGGAAGGGAAAAACTTACATCCTCTGGGAATGGGTGTTCTTATGGCAGACCAGATAGGGGCTACAGATTTAAGAGACACTTTCTTAAAGAGGATTAAGAAGATTTTAGTAAACTGGTTCACATACGATGGAAAGGATGACATTAGTTATTTTATCTACAACCAAAACTGGGGAACATTATACTATGAACAAAGTGAATTTGGTGCCAATGCATCTATCTGCGACCACCATTTCACATATGGGTATTTTATGTTTGCGGCAACTGTGTTAGCCACATATGATGAAGAATTTTACAATGATTATAAGGGTATGATAGAAATGATGATTCGTGATTATGCGAACCCGTCAGATAAAGACAGTGAATATTGCAGATTCAGAGCCTATGATTTGTATGAAGGTCATTCATGGGCAGGAGGATATGCGGATAATGATTCCGGAAACAATCAGGAGTCAGCAAGTGAATCTTTATTCAGCTGGGTAAGCATGTATCTGTGGGGCGTATTGACAAACAACGATACATATAGAGATGCAGGCGTTTTCGGATTTACCAATGAAATGGAAACAGTAAAACAGTATTGGTTCGATTATGATAAAGATAACTGGATTGATGCATGGCCATATGAGGCAGTTGGTCAGGTATACGGTGGCATTAACTTCTATGGAACATTCTTCGGCGGACAGCCATTATATGTATACGGTATTCAATGGCTGCCGATTTCAGAATATCTGACATACTATGGCATGAATCAGGAGAGATGTGCGGAAATTTATCAGGGACTTTTAGATGATACAGATATTGCCATGGACAAGGCAGTAAAGGCAGCAAACAAAGAAGGAAAGAGTCAGGAAGAAATTGACAAGATGCTGAAGGAATATCCACAGGCAGATACAGGCTGGCAGCATATTACATGGCCGTTCCTTTCACAGACGAATCCGGATCTTGCATTAAATAAATTTATGGAAAACGATACAAAGGTTCAAAAAACAGATACCGCGAACACATATTGGTTTATTCATTCCATGAAAGAATTAGGTGTTAAGACAACAGATGTAATTGCCACAGGCGATTTGTCAGCATCGGTATATTATAATAAAAAGACAAACAAATATACAGCGACTGTATGGAATCCTTCCAATGAAACAAAGGTTGTAACATTTAATAACAAGTCAGGAAAGATTGGTACAGCAACTATTGGCGCAAAGGCGTTAGTAAGTTTTGAAGTATACAAAGATAAAAACTTTAATATCGTTCAGGCACAGACACCTGAAATTTCAGTACCAACAGGGGAATATGAAGATACACAGTATGTAACAATCAAGACAGCCACAGAAGGCGCAACCATTCATTACACCGTTGACGGAACAATGCCTACAAAATCATCACCGGTATATGATGGAACATTTGCAGTGTCCAGCACAGCGACTGTAAAGGCAATCGCTATAAAAGATGAGTGCATTACATCTGCAATGGCGACAAGCACAATTACAGTCAACGGAACACCGGTATCACTGGATACCAATATTGCCCTTGGCAAAAATGTAACCGTGTCATCATCAGAGAATCCATCCGTGGATGGCGCAAAGATTGTCGATAATGATACGACGACAAGATGGTCATCTGAATTTAGTGATGATGAGTGGTGTACAGTTGATTTAGGACAATCATACACAATTAACAAGGTAACATTGAATTGGGAATCTTCCTACGCAAAGGAATATAAATTACAGACATCAACAAATGGAGATACTTGGGATACAGTTTACGAGACCTCAAGCTGTAAAGGTGGAAAAGAAGAAATTGTCTTTGATGCGACAACATGCAGATATGTGAGAATGCAGGGCGTTAAGAGAGCGCTGGCTTACGGATATTCATTATGGGAAATGGGCGTATATGAAGCTGCCACGGTACAGGATCCGCAGTTTAGCCTTCCATCCGGCAGCTATGACGGAGCACAGGAATTAACCATTTCCAGCCAGACAAAGGGAGTAGAAATCAGATATACAACCGATGGCTCTACACCGGACAAAAATTCAAAGCTTTATGTTCCTACGGTAAAAATTAGAAAAGATACAACAATTAAGGCGATTGCTTACAGAAAAGGCATGATAACTTCCGGCATATCAACTGCAACTTACAAGATTGACGGCGGAAGTACAGAAGTACCGGGAGAAGATGTGACAGGAGAAAATCTTGCAAAGGATAAAAATGTTTCCACCTCCGGTTCGGAAAATGATGCAATGGGAGCATCCAGAGCAGTGGACGGAAATATAGGAACACGCTGGTCCTCCAATTTTGCTGATGACGCATGGATTGGCGTTGATTTAGGAAAAATCTATACAGTAAGTAAAGTAGTTCTGAAGTGGGAAGGCGCATACGGAAAAGCATACAAGATTCAGACATCGACAGATGGATTTGACTGGAAGACCGTGAAAAATGTAACCGATGGCAAAGGTGGAACAGAAACGATAACATTTGCAGAAACAAAAGCAAAATATGTGAGAATGCAGGGTGTTGAAAGAGCACTGCCATATGGATATTCTATTTGGGAAATGGAAGTATATGGAGCAGGCAATCAAGGTGGAAGCGATAATCAGGAAGTACCATCTGACAAAAACCTTGTAGTATCGGCTACAGCATCCGGTTCGGAAAATGATGGTACGGATGCAGCAAAAGCAGTTGACGGAAATGAAGGAACACGCTGGTCCTCCGATTTTGCCGATGATGCGTGGATTACAGCAGACCTCGGAAGTATTTATACAGTCAGCAGAGTAGTTCTGAAGTGGGAAGGCGCATACGGAAAAGCATACAAGATTCAGACATCGACGGATGGATCTGACTGGAAGACCGTGAAAAATGTAACCGATGGAAAAGGCGGAATAGAGACGATAACATTTGCAGAAACAAAAGCAAGATATGTGAGAATGCAGGGTGTTGAAAGGGCATTACCATACGGATATTCTATCTGGGAAATGGAAGTATATAGCGGCAGTTCTGCAGATTCAGATATAACTGTTTCATCAGGAACGAATGTTGCAAAATCAGCAAAAATCACGGCATCCGGTTCAGAAAATGATGTAATGAATGCAGCAAAGGCAGCAGATGGGGATGAAGGAACACGCTGGTCCTCCAACTTTGCCGATAATGCATGGATTACAGCGGATCTCGGAAAAGTCTATTCCATCAACCAGGTTGTATTGAATTGGGAAGGCGCATATGGTAAGGCGTACAAGATTCAGACATCGACGGATGGAGCTGACTGGAAGACAGTAAAAAATGTAACGGACGGAAAAGGCGGAACAGAGACCTTAACATTTGAAAAAACAGATGCAAGATACGTGAGAATGCAGGGCGTAACAAGAGCATTACCATACGGATACTCATTGTGGGAAATGGGAATCTATACAAAGTAAAATAATTAATATCAACAAAAAATTACCCCAAGTGCCGGAACCTTTTTTAAGGCTGGCATTTGGGGGTTTTAAATTAAGAAATATAGTATTTTGATAATCTGCAATAGTGTGCTATAATTCTTCGTGGAAATAAATAACAAAATAGAATAGGAGATAACTCTTGTTTATAGTATTAGGAGGTGCACTTTGGAAAAGGTAACAGATACAATAATTAATGTAGGTGTTAATGATTATGATACAACATTATTTGAAAGCCAGTATATGCTTGAGAAAGGAATGGCATACAATTCCTATGTTATTCTTGATGATAAGGTAGCAGTCATGGATTCTGTAGATAGTGCGGTGACAGAAGAATGGATGAAAAATCTGGAGGAAGCTCTGAATGGCAGGAACGTGGATTATGTAGTCGTTCAGCATATGGAGCCTGACCATTCCGGAAGCCTGAAGGAGTTGGTCGAAAAATATCCGCAAATGAAAATTGTAGGAAATGCAAAGACATTTCCAATGCTTCAGCAGTTTTTTGACATTGATATTGAAGACAGGAAGGTCGTTGTGGCAGAGGGTGATACACTGGAGCTTGGAAGCCATACGCTTACATTTTTAATGGCGCCGATGGTTCACTGGCCTGAAGTGATGGTTACATATGAGAACTGTGAAAAAGTTTTGTTCAGTGCCGATGGTTTTGGAAAGTTCGGAACAAGAGATGCAGACGAGGACTGGGCGTGTGAGGCAAGAAGATATTACTTTAATATTGTTGGAAAGTATGGTATGCAGGTGCAGATGCTGTTAAAGAAAGCAGCGGCGCTTGACATTCAGACAATCTGCCCGCTGCATGGACCGGTTTTGACAGAAAATTTGGAATACTATATTGACAAATATAATACATGGAGCAGTTATGAGCCGGAAGATAAAGGAATTTTTATTGCACATGCTTCCATCCACGGTCATACTGCAAAAGCAGCAGAAAGATTAAAAGAGATTTTAGAAGAAGCAGGCGAAGAAAAAGTAGCCATTGCGGATTTGTGTCGTGAAGATATTCACGAGGCAGTGGAGGATGCATTCAGATATGACAGACTGGTGCTGGCAGCCTCCTCCTATGATGCAGATGTATTTCCGCCAATGGCAAAATTCCTTCAGATTTTAAAAATAAAGAATTTCCAGAAGAGAACAGTAGCCATTATGGAAAATGGCTCATGGGGACCTACAGCTGCCAGAGTGATGAAAGCAGAATTAGAAAAAATGAAAAATATTGAAATTGTAGAGCCGACAATTACAATTCGTTCTGCCATGAAACCGGAAAACGAGGAACAAATGAAGGAATTGTCCAAAGTATTAGTTAAATAAATTAAGAGAAAACTTAATATAATAAAGATTAAGCCGATTACTCTTGCTTTTTTTAACAATAAGTGATAGACTTCGTAAAGAACAAGGACGTTCGGCATTGTTTTGTCGCATGTCCTTATTTTTTTCGCGTATAATTATTAGGGAGGAAATAATAATGATTATTAAGGTAGAGGCAATTATCAGAGAAGAAAAATGTGAAGAAGTTATGCAGGCGCTGGAAGACCTTCAGGTAAACGGGCTGACTGTTTCCAGAGTGGAAGGATATGGAGCCCAAAGGGGCAGCGATAATTGGACAAAAGGAATGAAACTGGTAGAAAGGATGAAACAGAAGGTAAAAATCGAAGTAGTCGTTTCATCAGAAGACTGGGCAGACCTTACAGAAAAGGCTATCAGAAAGGCAGCCTATACAGGAGATTATGGCGATGGAAAAATTTTTACATATGAAGTAAGAAGCGCCCAGAAAATCAGAACAGGCGAGACAGGGTATGATGCAATACAACGTCAGGAGTAAAACCTTATAATTGCCGAAAAATTAATAAAAGAAACCATTGTGTGGATTATACATAATGGTTTCTTTTATTTGCGTTAAAATTTGTATAATGATATAATGAAAATTAAGGAAACCATGTAAACCGTAATATAATAAAAACACAGGGGAAACCTGTGAAAAGAAAGGAAAAAATATGGGTGAATATGTTATCAGCTGTTGTTCAACAGCAGATCTGACAGAGGAGCATTTTAAAGAAAGAAATATAGAATATTTGTGCTTTCATTATGAACTGGATGGGAAATCATATATGGATGATTTGGGAAAAACAATGTCGCTGAATGATTTTTATCAGGCAATGGTAGATGGAGCAGAGACAAAAACTTCCCAGATTAATGCGCAGGAATATGAAGCACATTTCAGGAAATTTTTGCAACAGGGAAAAGACATAATTCATTTAACGTTATCCTCGGGAATATCCGGTACAATTAATTCTGCACTTGTTGCAAAGGCAAATCTGCAGGAGGAATTTCCTGATAGAAAATTATATGTGGTAGATTCTCTGGCAGCATCATCAGGGTTTGGATTATTAGTTGATAAACTGGCTGATTTGCGGGATGAAGGGATGTCTATAGATGAGGTGTATCAATGGGTTGAATCCAATAAAAAAAGATTAAATCACTGGTTTTTCTCAACGGATCTTACCTTTTTTATCAAAGGCGGCAGAGTTTCAAAGACAGCAGGAGTTGTTGGCGGAATTCTCGGCATATGTCCGTTATTAAACGTAGATTATGAGGGCAAACTAATACCGAGAATGAAAGTTAAAGGAAAGAAAAAAGTATACAAGGCTATTGTATCTAAAATGGAAGAGCTTGCCGATGACGGATTGGACTATGCGGACAAGGTATATATGAGTCATTCCGCGTGCAGGGAAGATGCACAGGAAGTCGCCGCTCTGGTGGAAGAAAAGTTTCCAAATGTAAGGGGAAAGGTAGAAATTAATGATATTGGGACAACGATAGGAAGCCATACCGGTCCCGGAACAGTTGCATTATTCTTTTGGGGACAGGAAAGAGTGGACTAGTTATTATTGAATCATAAGCCTAAAGAAATAAAGGGAATGGAGAGTAATATGAAAGTAGCAGTAATGACAGATAATAATGCGGGGTTCAAACCAAGTGAAGCGAAAGCGTTAGGAATCCATTTAATTTATACTCCTATTATTATTGAAGAGAATGTGTTCTTTCAGGACAAAAATATTACAGAAGATGAATTTTATAGACAACTGGCAGAAGGAAAGGATATAACAACATCAATGCCATCGCCGGGTGACGTAATGGATATGTGGGATCGGCTTCTGGATGAAGGATATGATGAAGTTGTATATATTCCACTATCCAGCGGTCTTAGTAATTCCTGCCATTCGGCGATACAATTATCAGAAGAGTATGACGGAAAAGTTCAGGTAGTCGATGACCACCGTATTTCCGTTACCATGCGCCAGTCGGCTCTGGATGCAAAATGGATGGCAGATAATGGAAAGTCTGCGAAGGAAATCAAAGAGGCTCTGGAAGAGAATGCTTATAATTCCGTTATTTTCTTAACAGTAGATGATTTAAAATATTTAAAAAAGGGTGGAAGAGTAACGCCTACCGCAGCAGCTCTGGCAACGGTTTTGAATATAAAGCCGGTACTGACTACCGTAGGTGGAAAATTTGATGCAGTAGAAAAAGTCCGCGGAATGAAGAAAAGCGTTTCCAAGCTGTTAGATTATTCTGAAGATTTTATGAAAAAGCTGCTTGCACAGTATAGCATAGAAAAAATCCGTGTAGGTGCAGCAGGCTCTTTCAGAAAAGCGGAGGATGCAGAAGCGTGGCTGAATCAGGTAAAAGAGCGGTTTGAAAACGTTACAGATGTATATTATGATCCGCTCTCACTGGTAGTAGGTACACATACCGGACCGGAAGCGGCGGGGATTGGTGTCAGTGCCATTTTAAGAGATAAATAATAAAGAGATGAGCAAATGAGTTACAAATTTTTTGAAAACAGGGAATGTGAGTTCTTTCCATGCCACCGGTTAGAGAACGGAGAAGAGTTTAATTGTCTGTTCTGCTACTGCCCTTTGTATGCATTGGGAAAAGAATGTGGCGGTAATCCGGTTTTTCTGGAAAACGGAGTGAAGGACTGTACTTTGTGTACATTTCCGCATAAAAAACAGAATTATGAAAAGGTAATAGAATTGCTGCATAAGAAATAGCCGGAAAGGCTTTTTCTTATGCAGCAATATAATTTTGCATTTCTTCATTTTAGAAATAGAATTTTAAATTTTTACTCCATTTTCCTTCACCGTATTTGTTATATCCTTTTACCCGGAAATAATAAGGTTGTACCGTGCTATGTTTTTTCAGTTTTATACGATTTAAGGAAACTTTCTTGACGGTTATTTCTTTTACATTCTTTTTGAATTTTTTATCTTTTGAATATTGAACCTTATAGCCTGCATCATATTTTTTGGACTGCTTTAACCACTTGATTATGACCGAGTCATCTTTCTTTACAAAATCCTTTATAGACTGCTTTTTCGGAAGCGGTTTTTTATTGGTTCTGATTGTAAGAGTCCTGCTCCATTTTCCATTTCCAATATTGCTTTTATATGCGCGTACAGAAATATAATATTTCTTATGAAATGACAGATTAGAAAGGGTTGCCTTTGTAGTCTCTGCCTTTCTGTACGTCTTATATTTTACATTTTTTTTATATTTTTTGTTAGTTGAATATCGAATCTGGTAACCGGTAGCATGACTTTGTGTACTCCATGATAATTTGATTCTATTCAGAACTCCTGCCTCACCTTTCAGCGTTTCCTTTTTTGGAAGTATCATAAAGGTTGTGCTGCAGGTACTAATATATTTGGTCTCGGTGCCGGTCAGTTTGACTTTTCCAAATCCGGTACTTTTGTTGGAAGAGTATTTTGTTTTATATTGATAGGATGGAATGACCTGTCCATCTACAATCAGTGCCGGTTTCGGTGTAAGCGCCTTGCCGGAAGCATAAAAAACATTGTTGGATAATGTAATTGTTCCTTTTTTTATAGAAATAAATTTTTTATTTTCTTTGTTAGAAGTCGAAATTTTTCCGTTTTTAAATTTAATAACAACGTTCGCGTCTGTGGTTCTGTATACCTTCACAAATCTTCTGGCGAGTTTTTTCAATACGGAGTCTCTCGGCAGTGTTGCATCCGGTTCGCGGGAAGATGAAATCACTGCATATTTTGCATTTACAGCATCTAAAAACGCCGCGCTTGAAGAAGAACCGGCTCCATGGTGCCCGATTTTTATGACGTCGGATTTGAATTTGTACCCCTGCGCCAACAGTAAAGATTCCGTGGTGGCAGGAAGGTCGCCGGTTAATAAGAGGGATTTTCCTCCACATGTCACACGCAGGACAATACTACATTCATTATAGGTGGAACCCTGTGAACCATCGTAAATAACGGTGACTTTGGCATCGCCCAAAGACCATGATTCGCCTTCAATAGGATTTCGGTAAGGACATCCTTTTGCTTTTACGCTTTGAATAAAATCCGCATAAATCGTGTTTGCTTTTGTGCATGGCGAATAGATAACCTGTCCAACCTCATATTTTTGAAATATCTCATCAAAATTTCCTACATGGTCCCCATCCGGATGCGTAGCTACCACATAATCTATCTTGTGGTCGGGAATGTCTAATTTTTCCAGATAATTCATTACAAGGTTTTGACTGGAAGGAGGACCGGAATCGACAATCATATAGTGGTCCCCACTACTGATAACCAATGCATCTCCCGCACCGACATATATCGCATGAAAGGTCATTTCTTCATTTTGCGCATTTGCCTGAATGAAAAAAACTGAAATAAGGACAACCAATAGCAAAGGCAGTAGTATTATTAAATTTTTAAGAAAAGAAAATGATTTTTTCATATTTTACCTTACTTTCCGGTTGAGGCAGAATTTATATAAGCTCTCTCCAAATATATATATGCTCTTTTCAAAATAAACCATAGCATGATAATGTCAAAAACTAAAAATGCTTCTGTCACATATCCAAGTTTTTTTAATGCCCCAAAATCAGAACCAATCCAAAAGACAAAGGTTACCAGAATTTGAAGAACCATTGAAATAAACCAGGCAATTTTGCCCCACTTTCTTTCATCTCTGCAGCATACATCAGAACACATTGAAAACAGACCTCTGGTAAATAAAAATGTAGTCAGAATTATGCTGCCCAAATATGCGATGCCAAGAACCATGGAAATATTGCATAAGAATAATCCGTTAAAAATAAACGGAAGTGACTTTAATATTATGTGCAAAAATAATCCGCAAAATGCACAGAGCGATGCAAAAGAAAAAACTGTGTTACATTTTCTCAAGCCAATACAGGCTATGAAAATCAGCACAAATCCAATGAGGTCATTAAAAATATCTATATGAATATTGTCAAAAAAAACTTTGTCAATTACTTTTGTCTGTGTCGCATCGGTAGAGACTTTGGCTGTTTCAGACTGTATCGATGTTTCTTTGGCGTCATTTTTAGAAGCGGAGGTATCAATAAATTTATATGTACATTTAGCACCATAATTTGATGAAATGTTGTAAAATTGAAATTCTCCGATAACATCTTCTGAATTACTGTATGGATGTGGATATGCCATGTTTGTTCTTACATCCACGTCAAGAGCAAGCAAAACAAAACCAATGGCTAAAAAAATAAAATATAATTTAAATTTTAATTTTTCCATAATACCTCCCGGTGACTGTACAAAATCAATATTATTATATATGATAAATAGGAAGAAATGCAAGATTTACAGATTGTAAAAAAAAAAGAATGTAGTATAATGAAGTAGATTTCATGAAAGTAGTTTGCTGTATGCTTTAAGTAAGTAAGTGTACGGGTGACAGAATAAGGAGGAGTATACGTGAAAATAATAAGAACAAAGGGCATTTCATTAATACTTGCAGTGATTATGGCTATCAGCTGCATTACGGTTGGCAGTGTGACCAATACAGAGGCAAGTGGCAAGTATACTATCAAAGTAAATCTGGGAACGAATTGTACGACGATTTACAAAAATGGAAAAGCCATAAAGGCTATGATTTGTTCTCCCAGCAGCGAGACCCCGACAGGGACATTTTACATACCGGTAAAATACAGATGGCATGAGATGATTGGAAATTGTTACGCACAATATTGTTCCAGAATCACAGAGGGAATATTGTTCCATTCTGTGTGGTACTATAAAAACGGCGACAAATCCACGATGTCTGTTTCAGCCTATAACGTAATGGGGCAGAAAGCATCTCATGGATGTGTAAGATTGCTGTGTAAAGATGCAAAATGGATTTATGATCATTGTCCTATTGGGACAAAAATATCAATCTTTTGGGGGAATAAGAAGAATGACCCATTGCAGAGACCATCGTTTACCCCTATCCGTAATGGAAAGTTCACAGACTGGGACCCTACCGATCCTGATCCGAAAAATCCGTATCGGAAAAAAGTACCTACAATTAAAGCAGTGACATCGACCATAGAATATGGGAAAAAGATTAATCTGAAAGAATTAGTGGCAGCACAGGACGGTGCGGGAAATGATATTCCGAAATCAAAAATAAAAGTACGCGGAAAAATTAATACCAAAAAACTGGGTACATATAAAGTCACATTTAGCGTAAAGGACTCATTAGGGAAAAAAGCGGTTAAGACATTGAAATTTAAGGTTGTTGATACAAAACCACCGAAAATTACCGGCGCAAAATCAAAAAAAGATGTGGCAATGGGAAGCAAAGTAAATATAATGTCAAAAATTAAAGCCCATACGGCTACCGGAGCAAATCTGACTTCGAAGGTCAAGGTTTCCGTAAAATATAAAGGAAAGAAAGTTTCCGTAAAAAAAGGTTTTGTGAAGTTTGCTAAAAAAGGAAACTACAAAATTGTATATACAGTGAAAGGAAAGAACGGTAAGACGACAACCAAAAAAGTTACTTACCGGGTAAAAAGCCATCTTGTAAAATTGGCGTTGACAAAAACAAAAGTAATTCTCACAGAGGGAAGCCAATTTGACTATAATGCCTATGTAAAGAGTGTTAAATCCTATAAAGGGAAAAAATTAAAAATACGAAATACGGTAACACATAAAGGAAAAGTGGATATGTCAAAGCCCGGAGTATATGTCGTAACATACAAGGCACAGTACAAAGACCAGAAATACACTGCGGTAACCAAAAAACTTACAGTTGTGGTAAAAGCCAAGGATGTTCCAAAACCGGTGCCACAGCCACCGGTAGTAGATCAGATTCCGGAGGAGACCACACCGCCAGCAGAGACGACACCTCCGGAGGAGATAACGCCGCCGGAGTCAACGTTACCGGAGGAGACTACATAAATTAGTATCAGACAGAAATTTATAGAAAAAGATAAGAGGGACATATTATGTACACGTACAAAACAATGGTAAGTTTCAGCAGACTGGATCGTGAGGGAAAAGTTCCCTGCCACGAAATTTTAAATTATTTACAGGATTGCAGTACATTTCAGTCACAGTCATTGGGAGTGGGTGTAGAGTATCTGAAAAAGAAAAACAGGGCATGGGTGCTGTTGGCATACAAGATTCAGATTGTGAGAGAATTGCGCCTGGGTGAAGAGATAGAAGTAGGAACCTGTCCGACCGATTTTGGTAAAATTATGGCAACAAGGCAGTTCTTTATTAAGGACAAAGATGGAGAATTTATTGTAAAAGCGGAATCCATCTGGAGTCTGATTGATATTAAAAAGAGAATGCCTGTGAGAATCACAGATGATGATGTGAACAAATATAGGAAAGAAACAGCTTTTGACAGCATTGGAGTTTCCCGCAAAATCAGCTTTTCAGGACAGAAAGAAAGCATTGGAGAGGTCGAAGTGCAGAGTATTGATATCGACACCAACGGTCATGTCAATAATGCCAATTATTTGAGAATGATATATGATTACCTTCCGAAAAATGAAACTTATAATCAGTTGGAAATTGTTTATAATAAGGAAGCATTAGAAGGGGAAACAATTATTTGTACAAAATATAAGGAAGAAAACGGTTTGGGAATCAGCATGGAAAGTGCTGATGGAGAAATTCACGCCCAAATCAGGTTTACAAAAAATTAATGAAAAAACAGTTTGCAGGATTCTGTGAACTGTTTTTCATACATTTTATTTAGGAGACCAACTATGAATAGTCAATAGCAAAAATCAAAAATATTTAGACTATTTTATATCTAAAAAAGTGTATAAGAA
>CANQPJ010000023.1 GCA_947625755.1 uncultured Lachnospiraceae bacterium
ACCATTAATCTTGTCAATTAACAGTTTACAGGTAAATCCACGAAACTACAAATGCGAGGTCACTTCATATTATCTTTATATAAATCGGTTTCCCGAATCCTTATCGTATATTCCCGGCTGGCAACTCCAACCGGGAACAATTCCAACTGTCCGGATTATTTGTCAGAAGCCCCACAGGCAGTCCCGCAGGCTGCTGACTTTTCTTCCGGCTTGTCAACTGCACCGCAGGCAGCAGGCTTCTCTTCCGGCTTATCCGATGCGCCACAGGCAGTTCCGCAAGCAGAAGCAGCCTTATCCTCAGCCCATCCGGCAAGATTTGAAAGTGCCATTGTCATATCCTCCTATCTTTTATTCAGGGAAAATTTATCTCTGTATCTTTGATTATACAAACTCGTTTTACTTTCACAAGTACGCACTTTTTTATAACATAGTTACCTTTTTGTAACTTTTGGTACAGCTATTGATTTTTCTGTAATGCTACACTATAATTTGATTGTAACATTCGAATTTGAAGTAATGGAGGTTCCTTATGAAAACAAAAGCTGAATTGATTCCCGAATGTCCTGTCGCAACTACCGTACAACTGATCGGGAACAAATGGAAACTACTGATTATACGAAATCTGCTTGTGCGCCCATGGCGCTTTAATGAGCTGCAGAAAAATCTGGACGGCATCAGCCAGAAGGTGTTGACCGACAGTCTGCGGTCTATGGAAGCCGACGGAATCATCACTCGTACTGTTTACCCGGAAGTGCCGCCAAGAGTAGAATATGCGCTCTCAGATCTGGGACAGAGTCTCCAGCCAATTTTAGATGCCATGAAATCATGGGGAGAGGCTTATTCATCTTTTAGACAGTAATCAAATAGTCAAAAAAGATACGAATGGAATTGTTGTCACAAATCCATTAGCAGATGAGTAATAAAATGTTGTCATCAAAATCGGCGACAAATCCTTTATTTATTGGATACTGATACCTGAATGATACCCGAAAAATAGAGCCATTTTAGAGCCAAACGGCATAAAGAAACCTCAGAAGCCCTTTGTTTAAAGGGTTTCTGAGGTTTTATCTGTTACTCAAACTCTATAAAATACTCTACTAAATATTCTCATTTATTTCTTTCTCAATCTCAACAACCGTTATCTTCCCATCAACCAACATTTCAAAAACTGGTGGCTTGTCTGTATCATTAGTTTCATTCTTCCAATATAATTCTGCAAGTCGTAAATTTTCTTCCCTTTCTATTTGTCCCTCAAAACACTTTGCAGCATCACCAATAAAGCAATTCCCCTCTATCTGCAATTTTACAATATGATATGTAGGGCGTCCAATTTTTGCAAAAAACTTTGCCCAATTATCTGCTTCTTCAAATGTCTTTGAAACATACAAACATGCCATTCTTGATGGATAATTCGAATATTTTTTCTTTCTTACTTCTTCCAATGCCAGTTCTCTTAGCGCAACTGACGTATGGTGCTCTAACTTTTCCGCATTATAGTTTTCCGGATGACTGTATATATCTTTTACAATCTCCATCTTGTCACAAACCCTTTGATAAACACCATTATGATTTACTTCATCAAAAATGATTTGCTGTCCAACTTGCATAGGTCTTTCTGTAACAACATGATATGCATACATTCAACTTATCTCCTCAATTTTCCATTATTCAAACTCGCAAAGTTTGATGTGATTTTAATTCAATTTTTATCGTTTTCTAAACTTTTAAATTTAGAAAATCACTGTTTTTCTACATATTATTTTTCGTTCCATACATTTTTAGTACCAATCCAGTACCAGCATTTTTTATCATTATTTATGAACTACTAACAATACTCATTTCATTCTAGAATATTATTTCAATGACCTAAAAAATGATAAATTGCCTTCTAGCACTTCTTCAGTTTCAATTCCTAACCAATTTTTATTTGATCTGTTTACTTCCCTAATATAAGATTGATTCTTAAAAATCATCTCGAGACGACTAACCACATCGTCAATATTATTAACCTCTAATGTATCATCGTCATATATGTATTGCTTTATACAAGCTTTAAGTTTTTCCACATCTGCTGACTCTTTAAGAAAGTAAATGTCAAATAGATCCTTGTATCTGGTATTCCTACTCATAAAACGTAACAACGATTTCACCTTTTCCGTTATTATCTGCTCTCTTGAATTCATGAGCAAGCTTACTCCATCTTCTATAAAGCATATATCAAAGCAATATTCTTCTTGCTCGATATCCAAATCCTTATGTATTCCGATATCAATTTTACCTTCCATTTGATATCCATATTCATCTACAATATCAACTAAAACTCTCCTACCTTTGTAGTCTTGATGCCTTAGTTCTTTAATTGGCTTGGTCAAATGAATCGTCACTCCGTCTATCTGATTGAGTTTACTAATAAACATATTTATAGACTCATCTGAAATGGAATAACGTATAAAATCCAAATCTATATCCTGTGTTGCTCTTCTAACACTTTTCGATAGGTTTCTCATGATAACGCCACCCTTAATCGTGACATTTCTATTTAGACTACTTTCAGCTATCGATTTTAAAATAATGTCTTGGCAAAGCCTTGCTTCTGCATTAGCCTCATTATATCCTTCAGCTTTGATTTTTTCTATCTCTTCCCGTAAATTCATTATAGTACCTCCAGTTGTATCGCATTCATTATTGACTTATTCGCTCTAAATTTGCTTGCATAAGTTTCGACAGCAAAAAAATCCAGTTTATATGCAATCTCCCTATAATTGCCTATTACTTCTTTGTAATAATCAAATGGAATCTTTTTCTTTAGGCGTATAATATCCACAAGCAATCTTTCCAAACTATAAATATTTATTATGACTCCCCGATATTCCATTGTACTTTTTCCAATTTCAAAAATATCATCCTTTATAAATACCTGATGTATGTTTGCACTCTTCACTCTGGAATCTGAACGTTTCGTTGCCAGCACATACTTCTCCGGAATAGCATCTGTCAGCCCATAATAATAGAAAGCACTTTCACCTGTAAAAATTGCTCTGGGATATTTAGCTACGATGAAATCTAATTCTGAGCAATTATATTCATCAGAATATATTCCTTTACTTTTTTGAAAAAGTCTTCCTGCCGCTATTTCTTTTTTCATCATATAATCAGATCCATATTTTTCAATACATTCTTTATATGTTAATATCATTTTGCTCTCCATATTTAAGTAAAAATACGCATAATATAGTTTCTTGTGAACTTTTACTTGATTTTACCAAATATTCTCTATTTTGTAAAGCAAAAATACACACAGTTTTATTTCGTGTGTATTTTTACTCAAATCGTTATATAATTATTATTCTCTGACTGGCATATAAATATTCACATTTCATGTAAGTCCCTAGATTTAGAACTGGCATAAAATTCAAAATAATATTGCAGATATATTAAATCTGTGCCAACAAGAGATTTCATGTCCGGAAAACAATTTAATTCCTTAATAAATTATTGATATCAAATAATCACCTTATCTATAACTTGCTCTCAACTTTTTCCAATTCATCAATCAATGCTGGTCTTCTTGGATAAGCTTGCTTTAACTCAGCAATTAACTCCCTGGCATAATCGCTGCCCTTCCATTTAATCAGCTGTTTGATATCTTTGCAGACTTTTCTATACATTCTTCTGTCTGTTGCCTGTGCGCAACTTCTCTTAACGTCATTCACACACAACACATAAATCTGTTCCGGATAATCCATCACCAGAAATTGTCCATAATAAAAAATGTCAAATGGATTTTCTGTCAAATCATTCAGTAAACGCTTTTTTTCGTTTTCTTTCACAAGAACACTTCGATAACATATTGCTTTACCACTATTTTTCAGTTTCTCCAAAAGCTGTACTCTCTGCGTTTCCCATATTCCTTCTTTGCTATAAATCTCTTTTAAAACATCCCAAAACGATTCGTTTCCTAAGAAGAGAATCTTCTTTGCCTGTGCTATTTGCTTATCAACATTTCCTGACTTCTCATAAATCCGAAAAAGAATATTATTCCAATCTTCCGGATCATTCCTTCGATAATGCCATCCTTCTTCTTTCTTTGCTTTATCACCACAAAGTCTCTCCGCCTCTCCATAATCCTTTTCTTCCAGCGCATCGTTAATAGCTAAAATACGCAACTCTTGAATATTGATATTTTTATATAGTTCGTCTTTTACCGCTTCTTTTCCATGCAATTCTCTGTGTAAAAAATATCTTATAACCAGATTTTTTTGTTTTTCATATTCAGGATAGTAATCCTGTTCTGCACTTTCCAAGAATACGTCCAGTATTTTTTCCATTTTCTTTGCACTCTCTCCGTCGCAGAGACAAATGCCACACCTTAACAATTCATAACGCCATTCAATCCAACCGTCAAACGCTTTCTTTTTTGACTCTTTTATTATGAAAGTCAATGCCTCATCTCTGATTTGCTTGTCCTGCGTTGATATTCTCTTTGCATACTTTCCTATCAGCTCAAAAGACCGCATAACAACATCTGTAAGCATCCCTGAACTGCTATCTGCATGGGAAGCCAGTTTGACTCCGGATACCAATATATAGGTTGATACTTCCAAGGCTTCTTTATAATTGCCTAATTTAAAAGTATCCTCACACAAGTCCAGACAATCATGCATATCCATACAAATATTATCGCAACTACTCCAACCGATATATCCCTTGTGCGTATTAGACCTGATTGAAGTAGTAAGTGTTTCTTTTACGATTGCTAATAAATTTTCTGTTTGAACCACAATATTTCTCCTTTAAATCTCTTATTCCACAACATCAATTTTGTGCCGGGTACACCATTCTTTTGCGATTCTCTCATAAGCATCATCGCGATATTTGTACCACTGCTGTTCCAATCCTCAATCATAAAGTGTATCTTTAAATCCTACGTATCTTTTCTCAATATGTTAAGATACTCTTCATAAGAAAATACCCTGTTTCTGGAAGCATTTGTTCTCTCTTTAAGCACTCCTATTTGGACTAATTTATTGACTGCCGCAGATGCAGTATTATAACTAATTCCAAGTGCCTCAGCTGTTCTCTTAATATCTATGATTGGATACTGCTCAACATAATCAAATAATCTTCTGACATTATCATTTTTTCTTGCAGTACTTGGAAGTTTTCCCACATTTCTGTCATGAAGTTCGGAAAGTTTTTCAATTGTTACCAAAGAATCCTTTGCTGCGGCTGATACTGCTTCTAAGAAAAATGAAATAAGCCTTATCAGATTTTTTACCAATCTGAGCTTCGACATTTTTCATAATAAATGTGCCCTATCCCTTTTTCTGGTGTTCCGGCAGGACATAAACTCTTGTAATGTGATTATTTACAAAACAACCTGTTCCTATGATTGTTCCGTCTATTTTTAGCTAATTCATATATCATAATTTTCTCCATATTTTACATATCAATCCATTCAATAAATGCCGTCTGATTCCCTTTTTCAATTAGCCAACTAATAATTTCCTGTTCCAATTTACAATTGTTTGCCAGCATAAATTCCATAACTTCATCATAAAAATGAATTTTCAACAGTGAATTTGCCTTTACCATATCATTCTTTTTAAGCGGCTTGCAATATTGTTTATAATTTATTAACTGCTGCACATCCATATACAACGGAACAAATGAAATTCCGGTTTTTTCAATTAAATTCTTTAAAATAAAATATCCATCCGGGTCAATATCCCCGAAATGAAACCAGGAAACACCACTATTATTTTCTGCTATCTTTTTTAAAAATCTTTGCTTAGCAGTATTATGGTATCCGCTTAAATAGATAAATGTTATTTTATTATCATTAATTCTGTTATATGAAGTAAGATTTTCAACCGTCACGATTCGATTTGAATTTACTTTTATCATTTCTATCCGCGCGATTGCCTCTGATAAAACAGCTATCGGATTATTTGGTGTAACGCTAACAGAACTCCCATCAACATAATGAATATCCACATTTCCTTTGAAAAAAATATATGAAGGATTTGAAAAAACTTGATATTCTTCCAGAATTGCTTTCTCTTTTTCTTTTTTGTCCAAAGCGGATAAATCTAATTCTAATCCTCCATACTCTTCAATTATGCTACAAACGCGTGACTTGTAACTTTTTTCAAAGAGTTTTGTATCTCCTAGCACTGCTACTGATAATTCCCGTTCCATAATGTCACTATGATTTCCAAGCACATAGTTCAACAATTCCAGTATATTTATTGCAATATCAGACATATACTTAGCGTCTTTATAAGCATTAAGTCGTTCTATCTGGCCCTTGCAAAACGCATCCATAATATCATGAATACCCATATATTGCGTATACATTTTAATTTCCCGATTACGTTTTACTGTAATATCTTCGCGCTTCAATACTGAATATATCTCATTTATTGAATCTGTATTAAGTTTAATCTTAGAAATTACCGGAATACTTCTTTCATAATCCAAAATCACAAACTCGAATTCCATCAAAGATTTCATTTCCCTATTAAACTGATTTACTTCATCTTGATCTGTATAATCTCCGTTGTATTCATAAAATATTTTTTCCGGTTTAATCACAAAGCTTTGCTTCTTAATATTTTGCCCTTTATATGTAACACTATTTTCATATACATCTAATAACATATTCAAAGCATCTTTTTGTATTTTACTCAGTCTTAAACTCATCCAATTTCACCATCCCTTCAACAGCCCATGTATATTTTCCTTTCATACATAAGCTTATAGTGGAGTTGATATGAGAACCGATACTATCAATCTTTTCCGGCGGAGCCGCATAAATCACCTGAAATTTGTTATCCTCAAAAAACTTAACCATTTGCTCGATTCTTTCCCTTGAAAGAGCCGAAAATGCCTCATCAATAAACGCCAATCTTGCACATGAAACATTCTTTGGGTAACATTGAAGCAAACTGGCTGCAAGAATAATAAAATATGGTGTTTGTTTTTCACCATTACTTGCAGACCCTTGTTTTTTCGATAAATCTGCAAGTACCTCTTCTCCATCCTGTCTTGATAATATACGCATATCATACTTGAAATACTTTCGATAATCTGTGTACTCTTCCTCATTTTCTTCCTCTAATATAGTATCCATGAATTGTCTTATGTTGTATTCCATTTCTTCGTCATCCTGGTTCATAACACGATACAAATCCATTGAATTCATATAACTTTCAAGTTTGTTACAAAGATTAAAAAATACCAGCCTATCCGGTTTTTCCAGCATCTTAAATTGATATGTATCTTTTCCAAATGGAATATCTTTAAGTGCTTTATTTATTTCATTAATCTCTTCTTTGGCTTCCCTAATTGCCTCATTAATTTCCGCAACAAAATCAACCATAAAAGCATTCTCTAGTACATGTTGCTGTTCCTCTAATTTCTGTTTTGCTTCCTCAATTTTCACATTGGCAATATCTCTATATTGTTCTCTAAACAAAGGAATGAATCCTATGCCAAATTTTTCGTCACTTTGACCTATGATATGCCAATATTTACGTTGTTCATTTTCTAAAATCCTGATAGCACTCTCTTTTTCCCCACGAACCTTATCAACATTATTAGTCGTCATCACGCGTGCACTATCACTCCTGATACGGAGCTTGTCATATAATTCAACCATTTCTTTTCTCAATTCTAATCTTTGCAAAATGGCATTATCATATTCATGCTTAGCTTTTTCAATTTGTTGTTCAGATTCATTATACTTCTCCTCATTATCCCGAATCTTTTCTTTATATGTACTGATACAATTATTTACATGAATGAATTGTCCGTCGACTTCTTTGTATTCTTTATCAGCACTCTCCTTTTCCTGTAATGCAGCAGCAAATCCCGGAGTGTTTTCTATTTTTGTCAATTCCGCTTTTTTATTCCGGACTTCCGTTTTCTTCTCATCAATACGCTTTTGAATGTCAAATATATATCTTGTCTCATCCCAATTTACTGCATCAATATCAGCTATATATTGACTTAATATCTTCGAATTCTTTATTAACCTATTTTCTTCTTGCTCAAGAACAACTTTATCTGATTTTGCTTTTTTGAGTTGCTGTTTAATTGCATCATGCCCCATAAATATTTGAGTTCTTTGCAAATTCATACAAGTCATTGTAAAACTCTTAGCCAATGTACCATCAATCATCAAGCCGCCTTTAGGATACTGATGTAATTCTTGAATATCATTACACAAATGGATACCATTAAGAAGGTAATTTGCATATCTTCTTCCATATTCATTAGGAATATCAAGCATTGCAGCTGCTGAGCCCTGCATTATATCTGTTTCCGGTAATTTGTCAGTAATTACAACTTTAATATCTCTTAATTGACGTTTGTGAACAATCTCCATTACTTGTTCACAATACTGCCCGTCTACTACAATATCAAACCTCTTTTTCCCTAAAAATGTCTCAATTGCCAACTGCCAATCTTTATCAACATGTTGAACCAACTCTGCAAACAACCGTACATCCGTTTGAATATTTAGTTTTGCAAGTTCTGACTTTATTATTTGTTTCGCCCCTTCATACTTCTTCTCAAAAGGAAGTACATCTGACTCTAACCTGGATATTTTTTCTTGTACTTCTTCCAGTTCTTGCTTTATCTCCTCAATTCTGTCTGAAATATGTATTTTGTCTGTTTGATAATTCGCCTTTTTTTCACTTACTATATTTTTAAACTTTATAAATGCTGCAACTTTCTCATCAACATTAAAGGAAGACTCTGCAATCATTTCAACCACTGCAATGTCTTTTTCTGTCAATTCACCATCTGTTTCGAACCAAACCATAATGTCTCGAATTCTTGTTTCCAATAATTGTAATTCTTCTAAAGCTTTTTCATATTTCTCTATTTCTTTTTCAATTGTGGAAATACTGCTCTCTAATGACTTGGTTATTTCTTCAATACTACATAATAATTCATTCTTTTCAGCATTTATTTTTCTATCTAGCGCATTCTTTCTCTTCTCAGTCAAATCTTCTAACCGACTCTGTAATTGATGTAACTTTGCCTTATCAACATGAATTTTTTCTTCTAACTGTACTCTATGTTCCTGATGCCATTTCATTTCCTGATATAACAAAAGAATTCGCCTCACCTCATATTTTCGCTCCGAAGCTTCATAATCAGCTATTTTCAATTGCACAACCTCCAATTGAACCTTTCCATTTGCCAATTCTTCATATACCTTTTTTGCCTCATTATAGTGATTACGATGTTCTCTAATATCACTCATTGATTGAATCGGATGCTCGTCCAAAACGCATTCCTGAATAAATTTGTCAATATTATTCTCTGGATTGAAAGCCATCATTTTCACCACTTTAGCTTTGTATTTATCTACTCCACAACGAAGACCTAAAGCCCTCAACACTTGTTCAGTACCTTTATCGCGATTCATAAACTCACCTGCCGGGACCTTCTTTCCCTTTACTGTCAATTCATGTCGGGGATATACGGTTACTTCTTTCTCTTTTACTGTATAAAATCTACAATCATCAATCCTAGTATCTTTGAAAACAAACCATTTTTTTGTGTTACTTGTCTCATTAACATATTCAATGCAAACACCTACTACCAAATATTGATTGTCTAAAGGTGCCCAAAACTCCATTGCGATATAAGATGTTACTTCTCCTTCGCGAATAAATCTATTTTTCCCTTCACTCTTTGTATCTCCACGAACATAAGAAACCACATTTCTATCTCTATCTAATGCAGCCTTATTAAACTGAGTGTTGCCGGTAAGCATATAAGTCATTGCATCCAATATCGTAGACTTACCGCTTCCATTAACTCCTGTAAATAAAGTTGATCCTTCCAATGCAATAGGTACATTAGAAAATCGAGACCAATTAACCAATACGAGTTTTGTTGCACTTTTTCTACTGTTTTCACTCAACATGATCGGTTTGCTCATTCGCATCCTCCTCCAAACTATCTTTTCCTTCCAGTACAACCTCTACAACTTCTTTTACAAACCTTTCAAACTCATTAGTATCTAAAGCAAATTGTAATGAAGGATATAAAATAAGTTTACAATCTATATCTCCAACATTTCCATCAACATCCATTAAACTATAATTTTTGAACACTTTAAAAATATTGCCTAAAGCAGTCTTATTTACCATATCTCTTGCATCATACTTTTCTAATTCGTAAATTAAATCAGACACTCCAATTACAATTACTGAAGACAACGTTCCCTCTTTTATTCTCGACACATAAAGCAGCCATAAACAGCACAACACAATTGTTTCTTCTTTAGTGAAACGATACCTATTGGATTGCAATTTATCTTTATCGCCTATTTCCGAACAATTATCAAGCATGACAACACCATTATCCTTATCACACTTAACTTCAAATCCCATAAAAGAAAAATAATTTAAAAATGAATCTATATGATTAACAACAAAAAAATAATGTTTTCTATCATCCTGCTTATCTCTAACCAAAAATGTCCTTCTTAAAATCTTCCTGCAACAGTTTTGAAACATTAACTTTTCCGAAGATGTAAAATCATCCCAAGCTTCTACAATATCCATATTACACCTCCAATATTCTGAATGACCTTAAGACCATTTCCCCAGCCTCAAAATACCCTTCTTCTATTTCAATCTTAAACCCATTTTCTTCTGCATAAGCTGCAGCTGATAAAATCATCAACAAATCTTCTTTTGTTTCAAGCGGAACCTCAGCACTTGACAACTCGTGTCTATTTCCAATCAATGTTTTTATGTACTGTCTTGTTATTTTTTTGGAATATGGGTTTTTAGCCTCTTTCTCATATACTTTTTTAAGATTATATAAGTCTTCCTCCGTAAGAGTTTCTATCTCCGTTACTGATTGTTGTCGTACTCTTTTTCTATTTTGCGGCATTCGAATTGATTGTGCATCGATATATTTGTTTTGGTTTATTCGAATCATTTCACTCATTTGATTTGGTAACTCTTCTTTCAATCCCGCTTCAGTCATCATGTCCAATATATACTTCAATGTTCTTTCAACATGCCCCCGCATATCAACTTCATGATTTTTTAAATATCTTAATCTTCCCAATGCCATTGTTATGTAAAGATTGAGTTTATGTTTTATATCTGCAATGATTCTCAAATAATCATCCTTCAAGAACTTCTTAATTGTTTCAAACATTAAGTCTATTTTTTCTTGCGCTTCCCATTCTTCAATATCTTCTTCATTAACACATCCAATTGTAATTAGCTCATACATATCATCATCATTTTGCATCTGATTTAACATGGTTATTATCTTACCACGATATATGTGAATGTTATTCTGTGGTTTCGTAAGTCTGGCATACTCCTTGATGAAATCGCCATCACAATAAGCAATAATATTTTCTGTTAAACTCTCATATGAAATTTCTTTCATTATCTTTTCAATTATTTTGCGAATATAAGTAGACATTTTCTTAAGAGATTTTGACAGTGCTTTTGCATTCTTATATACGTTTTTCAATGCACCTACATATGGATCACCATTCCACTGATCCTGATTCAGTAAAGTATTATAAATATTATACATATAACTTGAGAGTTCTTCTCTTTCCGGTCTTTCTAAACGTATTAGAAATTCTGCCAACATAACTCCTTGTTCTGTAATAACGATATACTTTTCAAATGTTGTCTCATCAAACTCTTCTTCCAGCCATGCTACTTCTTTACTTGCGAATCTTCTTAAATAATCACTTGATATATCTTGATAACTCTTATTAGACATATCATTGTCTGATAAAAATTCTTCAGAATGTTCCGAAATATAGTACGCTACTTCGTCTCGCAGTATGTTTCTCTTTATTCTATATGATATCTCATTATCATATTGTTCATATATAAATCGGAGCAAAGCTGCATTAGTTCTATAATTACTATTACTTGATAATGGATTAAAAAAATTATTTGGGATAATATCAAATACACCGGCCACTAAACCACCTTCTCTCTTCACTATGAATCTTTTTCCATTGCTTTATTTATTGCTTTCTATCGACGAATTATCTCACTCCGTTTATTTATCTGATTCATGGCAAATTCTCTTTGATAATATTCTCCTGATAATTTTTCATTTATTACCTTTTCAATATTCAGGTTCACCAAAATAAGCTAATAAAAGCATCCTTTCATAGATTCCATATATGACACCGTATTCTGCACTGTTCGATATTCAACTTCGTAAACGTACTCTGTGCAATTTGCGTTCTCTTTCTTAATTCTGTTTCGTAATATGCCTATCAATCAGTAGTTTCCATAGGGGCTTATAAGATATTTCACCTGATTTTCTGACATATTCTTTTATTCGATTTATCACGCCAAACAGTCCTTTTTTCAAAAGTAATTATATCATCTATCTTTTATGTCTACAATTAGAACTTTTGACTTCAATAATTTTTGACAAAAAATTTTCTTGTAAAAAGTATTGACTTCCACGTAACATGATACTGTATTCTTTTCTCATAGAAGCAGAATAGATATAAGCCAGCAATCTCTGTCTTGCTTCTTCAAAAATTTAAGGAGCTGATAAGAATGCGAACCATAAGCCAAGTTGCAAAATTAACAGGCATAAGCACACGAACATTACAATACTATGACGAGATTGAATTGTTACAGCCAAGCAAATTGACCGGATCCGGCTATCACCTATATGATGAAGCAAATATCGCTAAACTTGCCATTCAGCAATTCGGAAGCATTGAAAAGTTCACAGAAGCCATGGAGCATAATTTAGAGCATTTCTCCGAATTTATGGAAACACAATTAACGAAAGATGTAAAAAAGCTTGGCAAACAGTCTGATCTACTGTATGGCAGACTGTCCGCCGATTTGTCGGAAGATGTTTCTTCTCCTAAAGTACAAGTCATCGTGCACGAAATATTGCAGTTTTCACAGAAGCACAGTGACGGCGCAGACTTAGATAAGCCATTGATCAAGGTCCTTATGGACATATATTCCGGCGATTACATCAAAAACATAACTGATGGCAAATATGGAAAGGGAGTCTCTGACTATATTGTAAAAGCCTTCCGTTATTACTCGGAGAATAACGCTGGCAACAACAATTAGAGCCATTTTAGAGCCAAACGGCATAAAGAAACCTCAGAAGCCCTTTGTTTAAAGGGTTTCTGAGGTTTTATCTCTCACTCAAACTCGCAAAGTTTAATGTGATTTTATTTCAATTTTCAATATTTTCTATACTTTTAAATTTAGAAATTAATCATTTTTCTACATATTATTTTTCGTTCCGTACATTTTTAGTACCAATCCAGTACCAGCATTTTTTGTCATTATTGTATGTAGTTCCGGTGGCTTGCAGGTCGTGGACTATTCAAAAAATAATCGTCCAGTGGTTTGCAAGTTCACCTAAGGAAATTGTAGATTAGACGGTGAAATATGACAATGAGAAATTTTGTGATACTAATCGGTCGTACCGCATTTCGAATTATTTATTCTTTAATCAATTAGCTATTTGATGAGTAGTTTCTGTCATTAATATTATTCGTTCTCTTCAAATAATTACTCCGACTTTATTCTTCATATCTTGTACTCGTCAAATCAATAGGTATGCTTTTGTTACTTCTCATACATTTTCACCCTCTATATTTGTATCAATTGATTCATTCTTTTTCTAACTTGCATACTAGACTTGCACACTAAGTATGCAAGTCTAGTATGCAAGTCTTCTTTATTTTATATCTATATTATGCCAAACATATTGTTGTTTTGAGCTTTGTGGCTTATCTGGAATAGTCAACTTAATTTTTCCGACCTTAACTAATGGCTTTAGAATTATTTTGCTTAAATAATCTCTTGATTTATATCCACAAAACTCTTGAATTTCTTTACGCGTTTTAGGAACTTGCAGAAAATCTCTCAGTTTAGCATATAATAGCAAATCAATATTCAGCTTCATTGCAGAATGTTCCAGCGATTCTCCATCCAGATAACTCTCTGCTCCCGGTCCCACCTTAAGATTGGCAACATTATCTATCGGAATATTAATTCGAAATATATTATCCTCGATAAAAGTCGGTGTACCACCAGAATACAGCTTTGTATATTTATTTGTATTTCTCATGCCAGATCCAAGTTCATCTGCATAGCCAATCTCCCTAAATACCTTTGAAATTGGTGGATTTTTAGGAAATGCCTCAAACTTACTCAATTGCAGTTCTCCATGTCCATGAGGAAGATTACTATTTTCCGTATACATGACATTTTGTTCTATAACAAATTTTGCAGAATACGCATTAGAATAATCTCTATGAGCCAATATATTTGACACTACTTCTCTAAGTATTTTATCCCTAGCACTAATACTTTGATCTCCTTCTGTCACAAAAACGTCATTCAAATGCTTCTTACCAAAGTCCATCAATCTACGAAAACTGTCTATAAGATTCGTGATAATAACTTCTCTATCATCATAACGATCCATATTCTTTACTCTGTAAATTGCATCTGTCTTATATTGTGGCAGCACCGACATAATCGTGCTGTCCTTGCCAAAAAGCAATATCGCTGCAAGAGTAATTCCTTCTCGTCCTGTATCAGGATTAGTCAAAATCAAACCCGAACTTCTAAGAATTTCCTCTTCATTCATATCAGCCCATGCATGGTTGTCTACTCTGCCCATTGCCATCTTCTTTGCCCTTTTGATAACATCGAAGTCTAGAAATTCCAATCCCAGATTCGGATATACTTTGTTCACAAAATATGTGCTTTGTTTTCTTGCATACATTTTGTAAACCAGCTCGGCATTGTCCGTAATATCAATATCCCCTTCATACGTTCTATCTAATATACGTCCATTTAAACGCCTCAATTGTGTGCCTTCTGGCACTCGGATATATATAATTTTCTTTCCATCTATTTCGTAATCCTCAGGAGTAAGATACAGCGGAGGGTTGATTTTATTAGCATTATTAATAGCTGTTGTAAAATCCTTTTTCAGTTTGTCAATTTTATCCGGATTAACCCCACATATTTCTTTGGTTTTATCTACAACACCAAGAAAAATGTGTCCACCATCCCGATTGTTAAAAGAACACACAGACTCGTACAAATCTTTATTCAATTCATCCTGTGACATCTTAAACTCAACATCAATTTTCTCACCTGTGCTAATGAGTTCTTTTATTTCTTTTATTGTCATGTAAACACCTCCACAACTTTCTATCAGCTACTATTCTTCTTTATATTCCATAGCATTATTCTTTGATAATTTTATTTTCTTTTTTTCTCAGTTTAACAAACCAGAATTTGTCTGTTTTTTGCCGAGTTCAGAAATGCGCCTGTCTTGAATCAGATTTGTTCCTAACAATTCAATATACAACTATGTAGTTCCTTAATTTTATACCCAACATCTTCAGGACAATGCGCATCAGATGAAGTAATAATTTTCACATTCTTTTTTTTCAGTATTCTAAGCAACTCTTCATCCATGCCAAGCGTAGCCGTGGCAGGGCATCTTCTAGCTACCCCACTGTTTTGATCTGCATACATATTACTTTTAGAAAGTTCCGTAGCCAAACTCTTATAGTATTCGATAAGTGAATACGATGGTTTATGACCAAAAAGCTTAATTGCGTCTGGATGACCTATACCATCAAATATCTTGCTTTTTGCCAGTGAAATAGAATCTTCAAAATATCTACGATATATTTTGTCTACATCAATTCCAGTCCAGTGTTCTGCCTTATGGTCAAAGGCAAAATCATCGACAAAATGGATACTGCCCAGTAAAAAGTCAAAGTCTTTGTCTTTTGTTAGTTCTGCGGTAAAATCTTCAAACTCTTTGAAATAACATATTTCAAGACCAAACTTTATCTTAATGGGAAACTGTTCATTTCTAACTCGCTTGATAAGTTTCAAATAATCCTGAAGCTTTAATACACCAGCCTGCCTATGGAACCATTCATCTACATATTCGCTGTATGCGCATACAGAATCATACATAGGAACAAATTCTTCAAAGCGATAACAATGTTCAAGCAACCAAATTTCATCAAGTTGCATTTCAACCGCTCTGTTAACAAATTGATTTATCCAATCCAGCGTATACGCTCCACGCTCAATATGAATATGACCATCTATCATGTTATCTCCCTTTCATACACGAATACACCCCCTGAAGCATTGCTTACAGTAAAGTGTGTAATTCTCTTTATACTGTCTCTTAGATGAAACAAATTCAAATTTACATTACCGCTTTATAAAAATTTATCAACGAAGTCTTTTAATTCGATAAAGTCTAATATATAGTCGCAATTACCATATTCAGTAATCTCCGTTTGATGGTCTTTATAATATTTTTTCACTTTTTCTTGTATTCGACTTGTTGCTTCTGTAAAATTTGGAGATCCTTCATAGATTGCTCCATAATATTTTATCTGTTCGGGTTGGATTTTTGCCATCATGTATTTAATGATCTCGAATCTTGAAAATATAATAGAATTATCACATTCCCTTCGCAAAATACATACGCTTAACTTTTCAGGAGAAATTGTCATATCAGTACAGCCATTTTCAAAATTTCTTTCATTCTTGATTTCTGTTCCATCAAACCGTAAATAGACTCCTTCACCCAAGAAATCGAAGAGATTTTTCGACTTTATCAATTTTTTTCTTACAAACTCATCTACTACTTTCATCTGTTCTTTTCTTATTCTATCGAATACAATATCGAAGTCCACATATAGTGCAACTGCACCTTCAAACCCCTCAGAGAAAAACACCTTGACTTTTTCTTCTCCAATTAGCTTACCGTTGTTTTCGTTTTTAGGTATCAATCCCTGTTTCGCAATTGAATAAAGATTATTTAATGTTGTCATATGATAATAATACATATAGTATTTCCTCTACTCCTCTATAAAAATTTCAATTTATACATTCATTATACACTACCCTTTCCTCCCTAAGCAATCCAAAAGTCATTCTACTTATTATCTCTAATGTTTCTGCAAGAAAAACAGTTATAGTTTCCTTGCCTTTATGCAGAACGAAATCGGCATCATTTTCGCCTTTCTTGTTTTGGAATCAACCTCTCCAGCTGCATATAACGATTCTTTATCAGTTTCTTCTACAAACTGCTCAATAGCAAATCCTGCTTTTGCCAAAGCATTTATATATGTTGACATTTTTCTGTTACATAAAATAATCTCACTATCATGTACTGGCATTTTGAAATATAATTCATCATAATAGCTCTTGGATAGAACCAATTTATCATTCTCAAATACTTCTTTCCGTTCATCACAGGACCATGCCACACAATAATTTAGTGTATGATGCCAACTAAAAATAAAAATACCATCTTTCTTTAGATAAGAAACAATCTTATCAAATGTGCCTTGCAAATCTGTTGTTCAGCCAATACCATATATGGAATACACATAATCAAAATAATCTTTAGGTCCATCAAGTTCATCTTCCATCTTTGAACATATTAGTCTTGCCGAATAACCACTGTCATTCAGAAGTTTGGCTGCATTATCAAGCTGCTTTTGTGATAAATCAACTCCCCACAACTCTCCTGCTCCCTTTTGGGCATTATACTTCAAAGAATGTCCACTACCACAACATATCTCCAACATTTTCTTCCCTGTAACATCACCAAACAAATGCAAGTCATCTTCTGTCGGAAATCTTACCCCATACTCTGGAAAAGCTGTTGTTCCAAACCATAAATCAGCATGATCATTTCAATAATTCTTGTTGTTCTCAATAATTTTATGACTGTTCATATATGAATCCTTTCCCCAGCATGGTTATATATTACTATATAATAGACATCACCTGACCATACTTTACTCTATAAAAATATTTACTTTCCTTTGATAGCTTATTGTATATTTTATACATCTATATTCTCAAAAGCAACTTTGACTTCGTCTAAATCTTCATATTTTCCCACAATAACTTTTAATATTTCATCATCTGGTTGCCATAAATCTGGAACCATTATTGGCTTACAGCCCGCTCTATACGCAGACAACAAACCATTTTTTGAATCTTCCAAAGCGTAACATTCCGATGGATTTGCCTCCAGCAATTCACATGCTTTTAAATAAATCTCCGGATTAGGCTTTGAGTTTTGAACCATATCACCACAAACAATCCCGATAAAATACTCGTATATATTTGCATCTTTTAAATGCTTCTCTACTTCCCATCTTGGAGATGATGAGGCAACCACCATTTTGCAACTATTTTCTTGTAAATAGTTCAGCAAATTATATAACCCCTTCTTTACCGGTACTTTATTTTCATTATAATATTGGTGCAAAAATTCTTTTGTATACTTTCTAAGTTCTTCTTGGTTATATCTATCTCCAAATTCTTCTCTCCATACATTATAAGATGAAACAATGTTCATTCCCAAAGTCTTATATACCATATATCCAGCCTTACCTATTCCAATCTTTTCACCTGCATAATCCCAAGCCATAATAAATACTTTTTCCGTATCAAACATCAATCCATCCATATCAAAAATAATGTACATTTTTATCTCCTTTTATCCCTGCAATACAGCCATTACGCATTCATATTTTTCCTTATAAAAAACTATACTATTTCTTTCTCAATAAAATCGGCAATACCATTTCATTTGAGCCAATAACTATATCAACTTTATCTTTCACTTAATCAATCGCAATCAGACAGTCTGTCAACTAACTCGTAAGCTTTGTCTTGTTCAAAATCTCAACACACATTTTCAAGGAACATTCTGTAAATTCAAAAAATCTGTATAAATACACCAAAGAATTCTGTTCACTTCTAGATGTTGATACACGAATCAAAATACCCTTTTCTCTACACTGCATTAAAACAGAAAGAGTTCTTTTAGATATAGTTTTATCACTCTGTAATAATGTTCCATCTAAATCAAATAAACGTAATTTACATTTATCATTCCTCAAAGTACATGATATTCCATTACTCTCTCCACAAATAGATCCATTTGATAAAACAAATGCCGGAACCCGCATAAATGAAATGCTCCTCACATGGTAGACAATGGAAATATCCAAAATCTATCATATGAGGAGTATATCATTTATTGGGCTTGTAGCAATATGCTTTATTATTCAAACTCGGCGTGTCCTTTGTTGCTCTTAACTATATTTGTTTAAGTTTTATGCAAATACATGCCAATTTTTACTTCAATTACATCAATTATTCTGGCTTGCTGATTTTCTGTTGCCAAAATGTTGCCATACACTACTCTTTTGATAAAGTACATTTATTCATTCAATTCGTTCATAATACCTTTTCCAAAATCTGTCAACTTTATCATTTCAACATCATCTTTACCCACAAAGCTTTCTATTAAGTTTAATTGCTCAAATTTGTTTCTTACAATAAGAGCATCTTGTTCGTTAACGTAATATCCGCCCTGAAAACTACTTATAGCATCTTTAAATTCCGAAATCTTTTTTATACCAGTAATTCTTAATGAAACAAATTTAAACAAATTATCCAATGTAGTCTTAATCGTTTTTTTATCTATTACTGTGTTAGACGTAAAAACAAAAACCTTTTCGGTAAAATGTAATACTATTTCCTTTCCATAAAATGCTTCTTCAAAGTCTATATCTTTTTTTACAACTCCAAAAGAAGATATTTGCTTCCGTAAGTCCTCATTTTCTGCTTGCAAAAATTTGATTTGTTTTAGCATTCGTTCTTTCTCTTCATCATTACCCCTATGCCAGCCTGGTCGTTTTATTTCATTCTTCGCTTGCATAATCGCAATTGCTACTTTTCCCATTAAATCAGATTGATCTTTCCAAACACTGGCTAATCTATTTCTCATTGCTCTACTCTTAAATTCAGCTAATTTGCCCTTTTTGATATCATCCTTTTCTATTTTATCATCATCAACTTCTACAGAATCATCTAACACAAATACTAAGACAGGTATGCCCTTATCTATAGCATAATTATATTCCATTTCAGTATAGCTAATTCCAGTTGCTTCATTAACAGACCCATAACGTTTTCCTAAAATCAAAATATAATAATCACATAAATCAATAACTTTTTTTATTACACTAAATTGTTCATCATCTGTTGCTACAAAATTTTCCATGCCGGCCGGTATGCAATCTGCCATAAGCAAAATATCCAGTACCCGCCTTCTTTCTTTTAATAAATCCGAATATGTAGAACTAATGAACACCTGATATTTAGTACTTTCCATGATTATCCTTCCACCACTACTTTTCAAAATATTCTGCATTTACTTTGCTAACTCATTTAAAGCCGATAAAATATCTTCCAAATTAAACGAATACACCCATTTTGCACCAATACCGTATGCTTCAACTGGCGCACTATATGAATTATCCAATTTGACTACTACTAACCCATTTCCTTTTTCATGATTTTTAGCTATCTCATATGCTTGCCAATTCTTATATCCAATTTCCGCACTATCTGGATGCGTATCATCAGAATGTTTTCCAATTATGGCAATCATATAATTAGCGTCCCCTATCTTTGTGCTTAAAACTTGTTTGATGGTCGCAACCGACTCGCTTTGTATTTCACTCGGCGTACAATCCTTGATTGAAAAATCTATGTCTTTGTTTTTATTCCATGCCTCCAATAAATTATAATAATGTCGATCATGTTCGTAGTCAAACGAACAACAAACCTTTTTCTTCGCCATTGTTAAACCTCCTTGAGTATTTTTCTTAATCTTTTAGCAATCGCGTCTATAAATGGTATATGTCTTTTACAAAATTTTGTAATCTTAGCATGTATCTCAAAAAAATAAAACCAATCAATAATAAATATCGACAAAAATAGAACCGTATCACAAATAATTGATATGGTAATTTTATCCGACAAAATCCATTCCTTATAAATTCGCACCACATTAATCAATGCAAAAAATATCGGCATCAACATTTTATAAAATAAGTCAATAAAATTTAACACCATAGGATAATCTTTTTGATAATTCGCTCCTTCACGTGCAAATATATTTACCGATCCTAAATTAGATATTTCTTTTTCAAGACTATCCAAATATATGTATTGGCGTTCAACATATAACATATCTTGAATATACCGTATCATAACATATACAATCAATAACCAAAGTAATGTCTGAATAATCGTATTGCTCAACTGTAAAGTCATGTTCAACTCTTTATGTATTCCTTCGAGAATAAGTTCAAATGCTTTTTCCGGTCTAATTAAAAGCAAAAATGAAAATGCTTCTAATATACAAAGGACAATAAAACTTTTATTTCTTCTTGCTTGCGCTTCCTTGCTCAAGCTAAAAGTTTCTTTATAATGATCATACAGCATTTCAAGCGCATCCATATTACCACCCTCTTACTGCCCTCACAATATCATCATGGTTGAAACTGTAAACTCGTGTTGCACCACAATTTTTAAGTTCCTCTGGGTACTCATATAAAGAGTTTAATTGTACTGCAATTATATGTTTCCTTAATTCTTTTGCCTTGGCAACCTCGAAATTCTGCCAGTTCCGATAACCAATAAGCGCCCTGTCTTTATGTAATTTGTTTGCTTCCTTTCCCACAATTACGACAACATGTGTTGCTTCATTGATTTTTCTTGACAGAACGCTCTTAACCGTTGGTATATTCCAACTTTGAATTTCACTCGGCGACTTATCATTGCATATAAATTCAAAACTCGAATTTGCGTTCCACATATTCAATGTGTACTTATAATTTCTGTCATTTTCAAAATCAAAAGATACAAAAATTTTAGGTTTTGCCATTTCAGTTCCCCCTTCTATCTCGGTCCCATAAATCTATTTCCATTTAAGTGTATCATATGCTCCGGCATTTCAGCAATCCATACTTCCGTTTCCCATGCTAACGTTTCCGAAAATTTCTTATACGTCTTGAAATCCAGAAAAGCAGTAACAAAAATTTTTCCTGCCGTAACACCCTTTGTCATTTCTGTAATCTCAAGAATCCGTTTCGGATCCATTGGCCCCACAGAAGTAACCGATTCCACAAAATAAATCCAGTTCTTATCTGCCCGATACAGAACGACATCCGGCATCTTATCATGTAAAGTAATTTCAAATCCCAGTTCTGTCAGCTTATCAACATTCTTTACCAAATCTTTCTCTGTCGTATCACCCACATATAGGCATTCCGAATTTGGCGCGAATCTCGGTGCAAATTCTTCAATAATTGCTTTCTGCAGTTCATTGTGTTTCCCTACTGAAAATTTAAAATCCGCCCCATTAATCTTCACTGGCATCATTGTCATTTTCTTTTTAGAAGCATAAATATCAATTAGCTTATCATGATACATAAGAAAACGCTTCAACGATTTCTGCCATTCTACAGATTGAAATGTTTTCATCATTTTCAGTGTTTCTTCTGTAAGTCGGTATCTATAGTTGGGGCTGTTCGTTGCCTTTCCATTATCTTCTACCAAAGCAGCGGTACGAAATCTATGTAGCGCTTGTTTACGAAATGTTTCTCGACTGTTTTCTGCATAAGTAGTCCCATAAAAAGTATTAGAAAACTGAATGATGTCATGGATACGAATCCACTCGTTACTCGCTTCTTTCCATGACATATCCGGTTTCATATCTGCCATTGCCAACAGTACATAACAACATATATCTGCCTGCTGTGCTTTTGGCATACCCACCATCTTCAAAAATTCTCGTGCTTCTTCAACTTTACCCACAGTATCCCTCCAAGATCAAATTACAGTTTCTCTCCGACAAATCTTTTGATTTCATTAACTTCCTTCCCATTTCCTGTATACTCTCCATATCTGGCACAGGCATAGAATTTACTTCTGTAGAGTTTACCTGCGTCGATCCGTTTAAAATCCGGTAATACTCATCATATAATGTAGAGTTAAAAAGCACATACAAACCATATACCAAACACTCTGACATCTCTCCCAAAAGTCCGTCAATAAAATTGATTTTATTCTGCGTACTAATTTTCGTATACTGTGGATAATTCTTCGCCAAATAAATCCCGCATTGCAATCTCCTTGGTTCTTCTTTTGCTGTAAATCTCTTTACAAACAAATAGTTTTTGTTATCTTGCATAAGCCCACGCTGGTCTGTTACCACATACTCATGTTCCTTCTGAATAGGGAACTGCACCTTACCATGTTTTATGTGCTGCGAATAAAATAAAGGAATTGCACCTTCCTCTTCCTCATCACGAAGAATATCTCGGTTTCTAAAATCTACAGTTAATCCCGTTTTCATTTTCACACCAATTTCAGGCAACGTCTGATTAAACTTATGCAGCCGTTTTAATACCGTAACTTCCTCATCATTTGTTACCAGATACACATAGTAATCTTCGCCAGAAACAACAAGATCATATGGTACGGTCAAAAAAGTTAATTCATCAAAATCTTTATTTGACTTAGATGACGTGATTTTTACCTGTGTCGGATTTACATATGTTTTCCGAACTTTTATAATGATAGTTTCCTGCAATACATCTTCTTTGTCAAAAACTTTATTCCGACTTACAAATAAGTGAATATGTTCCAATTTCCCTTCTGTCAGAAAATACTGTCGAAACCGTTTGAAATATGCTCCCGATGTCCATGAGCGAGGAATAATATAAACCATTTCCCCATCATCTTTTAAGTTAAAAAGCCCCATAGCCGCAAAAATAAAGTACATATTCGGCGCACCATAACAAACTTCCGGCATAGCTGTCGCTTCCGGCGCATCTTTCGGTATTTTTATATAAGGTGGATTCCCAATTACATAATCATATTTCATCGGATTAGGATTTCCACCTATCATATAATTAAAATCTAAATATTGACTTATAATATAATTCTCTTTCTGAATATTATACCTAATTATTTTACTTGAATGAGTTTTGCAATACTCTAAATTATCCTTTAAAAGCCCCAAAACATTATCGTCATTCTCGTAACAAGTCAATTCTATTTCTTTTACTGTGTCAAACTGTTCTAACCATTCAATAAAAGCACATGATAATATGCCAGACCCCGCCCCGGCATCCAAGACAGTTACACTCTGCTTATTGGTCGGAGTTTCATACAAATTTGCCATAAACCTTGCAGTTTCCATACTTGTAAAAAACTGCCCATATTTTTTTCGCTCTTTCTTTGGCATACTATCTATATATAAATTCGTGAGTTCAATAATCTTTTCCAGCATTTTATCACGCCCCATATCCATCTATGTGTACCAATTATACTCTATATCTGCTCTGTTTTCAATACGTTTTTAGAACAAATGTTCTTTTTGTTTTTTCAAATAGCCGTACCTATACTATACCGTATTTTTCATAAAAAATCTATCAGAACATCTGTCCCAACATTCTTTATTGTCACTAAAATCTTTAAATTTTGATAGCAAATCCTCACCAGCCAGTCAAGAGTAAACTGAACGGCTACGCCGCTCTTGACTAATTGGCTGGGATTCGCCTCATGGCAGCTAAGAGGGCTTTAAGCAGCCCTCCGCCTGTCATCGGGCTTCCCGATTGTGTTTTCTCTTTGCAGCCCGTTTCTGCTCAGCTTCTATCTGTTCCTGTTGCTTCGCCCGGTCAATCACAGCGTTTACCTGTTCAGAGCCGATCACAGCCTTTATACGCCCAAAATCTGCCGCTACCATCCGCAGTTCCCGGTTTTCCTCTAAGACTTCTTCCAGCCTGTTCGTCAGCCGCTCGTTTCCACTCCGTTCCTTGTTATACGCCGCTTGCAGCTTTGTAAATTTATTTGAAATATCCAGATACGCCGAATAAACAGAGCGCATGACTTGTACGATTTTCTTTACCAGCGGCTTTGCTTTCTTCTCCCGATACGACTTCGCCGATTCCATAACCGCCACTTCTGGAAGCATCTGCTCTGGGTCTGTGGAAAAATCTGCCGCCAGTTTCTCCATGTTCTTTACCATAGGAGCAAGTTCATTCATGCGCTTCTGGTATTTATCCGCCTGTTTCTGCGCTTTCTCTGTTTCCTGCCGGGATTCCTGCAAATCTTCCTGCAATTCCTCTTTCTTCGCTTCCAGTTCTGCGACTTCCTTTGCCCGCTCCTTTTTCTCAAAATCCAGGACGGACAAGTGCTTTTCATGCGTACCTTTCTTCTCCCATTCAATCCCATGCTCCAGCATGACAGCGGCAAGCTGTTCTTTCTCATAAGCCGCCCACTGATTCAGCTCCGTTTCCCGCCTTGTGCCGCCTTTGAATCCGAGAGCAGAGAGCGCCTGTTTTAATGATACCCTTGTGTCAAGCCCCCGCTTGCTTCCTGTCGTATACGGCACAAAATCTATGTGCAGGTGGGGCGTTGCCTCGTCCATGTGAAGATAGGCGCTGAATACTCTCAACGTAGGATTCCGCCGCTGGAAATCCTGCATATATTTGTCCAGCACCTTTGCCGCAAGCTGCCCGTTCTCCGTTTTCGCTCCCATGTTGTCCTTATCCCCAATTTGCAGGATAATCTCATGGAATGGTTTTTCCTGCTTGCCGGAACGAATTTTCTCATAATAATCATCAATCCGGCGGTCACTTCTGGTCTGCTTCTCATTGTAACGGGCGAGCGCTTCATCAAACAATTCGTGATACACTTCCTTAACATTTTCATTGCAGTATTCCACATTCAGATAGCTCCGCTCAGGGTCAGTGTTCTTTGCATGGAATTTTCTGCTGTTATGGTTGACAGAGCCTTTTCCTGTCATAAAGCTGATTGTCCTCTCCAAAAAATATCCTTTCTCCCTACTTGGGTAATCAGCGCCGGATACGGCGCAAGTTTTGTTACTTTTTCCAAAAGTAACGCAAAAGCACTTTTGACAGCCGTTCCGTCCATCAAAAGCTGCCTTTGCGCCCTGCCGGGGGCAAGCTGTCCTTTGGACAGCATACCGTCCTACGGACGGGGCGGCTGTTCTCGCCGCCTTGCTTCCGCCGCCATAGCTTTTCGGATAGCCGAGAGTACGTTTTCCACCGTACATTCCTCCCACCCGCACAACCATACCAGCGTCCGCATTTCTGCCGCAGTCAATTCTACCTCTCCAAAGATTTCATTGAATGCGGCAATCCCCCGGGCTTCGCTTTCGTAAAAAAATTCGTTCACATTCCGTGTTCCCCATTCCGGCTGAATAATCATCGAATCACACCTTTCTCGTTGTCTGCTATTCACAGGAGCGTGACACGCTCCTGTCGGTTGTCATCAAGAGAAAACTACCAGCGGAAGCTGTCCGACACTCCACGTTTTTCCAGATATTCCTGTCTGGCTTTTTCCCGTTCTTCTTGTGTGGGAGCAGTCTTATATTTCTCATATAGCTCATGGCGCACCAGCGAATCCAATTTTTGTTCCAGCCCATGCCGGATTTCATTCAAACAATTATCATCTTCCAGCAGATGATAGCGGAGCAGAGATACAAATAATTCATAAGGGATTTGCACGTTCTTCATCACTTAATCCTTTCCATATTCCTGTCCGACAGAGCCGGACATCAAAGTATCCCTTTAGGAGTTTCTGCGTCGGTTTGCGTCGATAGCGTCGATATTTTCTATACCAGCCCACTGTAAAAAATACCGTCGCAACCGACGCATATTGTCGCCTTTACTCTCTCGGCTCAAGCCGTTTCAGAATAATCTTCCTTTCATGCCCCCGCTTATTGTCATAGAAAATTCCATAGTCATTAAGCAACTGGCTATTGACTACATTCAGTTTTCTGGAAAGCACGTTTGCCTGTATCTGCATATCTGGTAACTGGCTCACAAGTTCTGTTGCCGTTCCCTCCCATTCCGGCTTATCTTCTGTCAGAAAATTATTGATTGCTTCCAGCAGAGGATTCGGCGACTGTTTCCACAGTTCCGTTTCCGCCTTTTTGAATTTCCATACACAGCGCTCCCGGTCAAACTCTATGGTCAGCTCCTGATCCGGCTGGTCGCGTCCCACTATATCCATAACCGCCTCATTGTCAGTGCGCTTCTTCTTGTGCATGATGAACGCTCCATCTGCCGCTCCAAGAAGCCCGTTTGTGCCGGAAATCATATCAAAGCTGTCCTCGGATTCCAGCTTGCGAGTGTGATGAACCACCAGCAGACAGATACCGTATTTGTCGCTGAACGATTTTAACCTTGTCACAATCTCATAATCGCTGGAATAGCTGTATCTGTCCCCGCCAACCTCACGCACTTTCTGGAGCGTGTCAATGATAATCAGCCTTGCGTCCGTATGCTCTTTCAGGAAATCCTCTAATTGCCTGTCTAAACCCTCATTCAAGGTCTTTGCCTGTGTCGCAAAGTACAGGTTACCCGTACATTCCACACCGAACATACCGGAGAGCCGCCGCTGAAGCCTGGCATAATCATCTTCCAATGCCAGATACAGCACCGTCCCTTTTCGGACGGGATAATCCCACAGAGGAAGTCCCATTGCCACATGATAGGCAAGCTGTCCCATAAAGAACGATTTTCCAACCTTCGGCGCACCTACAAAAAGATAAGTGCCGCCATAGAGGAACCCGTCTACAATCGGCGTTCTCGGCGGGAAGACTGTATCATACAGTTCCGTCATGGAAATGGTTTGAAGCCCGCCGCCCCCCCCGGATTTCTCCGGGATATTTGCGGCTTGCAGATTGATTTGTGCTGTTTCATTTGCTATAATTTCAGTGTGATTTTTTAATTGCGGCTGCGCCCCATCTGTGCCAACAGATGATACGGGAGCAGTCGTTTTCATTTTCTCTATCATTCATTTTCTCCTTTCAAACCGTCTAATGTGATTGCGATTACCTGCAACGTATAAAGCAATTCGTCATTGTCCGGGCTTAATGCTTCCAGTCGTTTCAATTCCTCATAGATCGCCCCCCCCCATTTGATTTTTCAAAGCCTTATACACCCTCGGATTGCCCTGTACCACCACATCCCGGCACAGCAGCCGCCTTGTGATATAGTCCTGTTTCGTCAGGCCAGACAATGCAACTAAGTCGTTAAGCAGCTTTGCTTCCTCGTTCGATACCCGGGACGCTACTGTATGATTGCGCCACCGCCCTTTGTAATCAAGTGTCCTTTCCATTTGTGTCCTCCTTTGTCATTCGCTC
>CANQPJ010000024.1 GCA_947625755.1 uncultured Lachnospiraceae bacterium
CCATTAATCTTGTCAATTAACAGTTTACAGGTAAATCCACGAAACTACAAATGCGAGGTCACTTCATATTATCTTTCTAATAACTTTTGACTTAATCAATGGTGTTTTTAGTTTGCAGGATTCGTTTTAATCTTTCTCTTTATTTCCAGTTTATCACAAAAAAATTAAAAAATATACTCCCATGAATTAAGGGTTATGTGTAATGCAGAAGAATACAATGAATAAGGAATTTGTATATATTGTGACAACAATCCGGCAGTCCCAATAGAACACTTTGGATTGTCTTTATAAAAAGTTTAAGATATACTTATATAGTAAAATTTATTAAATAAAAATATTATTTGAAAACGAAAAAGAAAGAGGTAGAATATATGAAAAAAAGATTAAAATATCTTGTGGTGATATTGATGGTTTTATCAATTTGTTGTGCAAATGTTAAAGCTGCAACAATAGATGGATATGTTTGTAAAACAATTAGTATATCCAGCAAGTATTCAGATACAAAGGATAAAAGCAGTTATAAGAAAATCATAAAATCATATAAAGACTTGGAAAAATTAAAAAAATATATCAAGAAAAATTATAACCATCCCAAAAAATATATTAAAAAACTTAACAAATACAAGAAATCATATTTTAAGAAAAAAGGATTGATTTTTGCAACAGAAAATATTGACTTAAATCTTTTGCAATATAAACTTCTTTCCATCACAAAAAAAGATGGAACAATAAATTTGCATGTCGAAAAAAGAGATTTATTAAAAGCAGGACAAGCAAAGACAACCGTAGTTATATATGGAGCAAACACATATATGATTGAATTAAAAAAATCAAAATTAAAAAATGTTAAAAAAGTGAAGGTAACATATGATTTTGTAAAGAAAAACTGAAATCTGTTTTAATAAAGCATCTTATTTGGGGTGCTTTATTTTTTGTAACTTTTGCCCTTGTTTTTTGATTTAAATTGGTTTAAAATATAGGTTGAGTTATTGTTTACATAACGCGAATGGTTAGAACAAGGAGAAAAATATGATTTCAAATCAAATTTTACAGAATACCATTGAAGGAATAAAAAGTATTTCCCGGGTTGATTTGCACGTGGCAGATACAGAAGGAAAGATAATTGCAACCACATCGCAGGCGGGTGACCAGTTTGGACATGCAGTCATGTCATTTGTGGCTTCTCCAGCGGACAGTCAGTCTGTGCAGGAATATCAGTTTTTTAAAGTATATGATGAAAATCAGCTGGAACTTGTACTGATTGCGCAGGGAACCAGTGATGATGTTTTTATGGTTGGCAAGATGGCGGCATTTCAGATACAGGGGCTGTTGACTGCATACAAAGAAAGATATGATAAGGATAATTTTATTAAAAATCTTCTTTTGGACAACCTTCTCCTTGTGGACATATATAATAGAGCAAAAAAATTACATGTGGATGTTGATGCAAGAAGATGTGTCTGCATTATTGAGACTGAAAATCAAAAAGATAGTGTGGCATTAGAAACAATTCGTACATTGTTTGCCGGCAGAAAGAGAGATTTTATTACTGCGGTGGACGAGAGAAGCATTATTCTTGTTAAGGAATTAGACGAAAAACAGGGATACGAAGAGGTTGAGCGGATTTCCAATACAATCGTGGATATGTTAAATACAGAAGCAATGGTCAAGGCTAATATTGCCTATGGAACCATTGTCAGAGAGATTAAAGAGGTGTCACGCTCATACAAAGAAGCCAGAATGGCACTTGATGTAGGCAAGATTTTCTTTAGTACAAAGAAAGTTATTGCATATAACAATTTAGGTATTGGACGTTTGATTTATCAATTACCGATACCGCTTTGCAAGATGTTTATCAAGGAAATTTTTGATGGAAAATCTCCGGATGAATTTGATGATGAAACGCTTGCTACAATTAACAAATTTTTTGAAAACAGCTTGAATGTTTCTGAAACTTCAAGACAATTATACATACATAGAAATACACTGGTTTACAGATTGGATAAACTGCAAAAAAGTACCGGTCTTGACTTGAGAGTCTTTGAAGATGCAATTACATTTAAGATTGCCCTCATGGTTGTAAAGTATATGAAGTATATGGAGAATACAGAATTTTAAATGAAAAATAAAAGTGAGAAGTCTTTATAAACTTTTCACTTTTAGTTGTGTTAAGGAGTGAACAAATGATTAGTATCAGAGGTGTAAGTAAATCATATGGAAACGGTGCGCCTGCCCTTAGTAACCTGAACCTTGAAATAGAGGATGGAGAGTTTGTGTTTGTGGTGGGAGCCAGTGGCTCAGGCAAATCAACATTTATCAAACTGCTTCTAAAAGAGTTAAACCCTACAGAAGGTTCGATTATCGTTAATGATACAAAGCTGTCAAAACTAAAATCAAGGGGCATAGCAAAATACCGTAGAAATATTGGTGTGGTATTCCAGGATTTCCGGCTGCTGCAGGACAGAGATGTTTATTCTAACATTGCTTTTGCACAGCGTGTCATTGGAGCCTCCCCGAGAGAAATCAAGAAAAATGTTGCGAGGGTGCTTTCTCTGGTGGGCTTATCTGAAAAGTACCGTTCTAATCCAAATGAATTATCCGGCGGCGAACAGCAAAGAGTGGCGCTCGCCAGAGCCTTGGTCAACCGACCAGATATTCTTTTGGCTGACGAGCCTACCGGAAATCTGGATCCGGAAAATTCATGGGAGATTATGAAGTTATTAAATAAAGTAAACAGTCAGGGTACCACCGTTATTGTCGTTACGCATAACATGGAGATTGTGGAAGCAATGCATAAACGTGTAATTACAATGAAAAAAGGTGTTAAAGTCAGCGATAGTAAGGTGGTGGAATAGATGAACGCAAGGACAGCAAAGTTTTGTGTGGGTCAGGGACTGGTCAACATTAAACGAAACAAATTATTTTCAATCGCATCAATGTGTACAATAGCCGCATGTATTTTCTTAATCAGCGTTATATTTTCAATTATCATTAACGTGAATTATATAGAAAAACAGGTGGAGCAGAATCTCGGAGTTACGGTATTTTTTGACAATGGATTGAGTCAGGAGAGAATTGATGAGATAGGTGAGATTATCAAAGCAGACAAGAGAGTGGAAAAATGTGAGTACACTTCTGCTGAAGAGGCATGGAAGAGTTTTAAGGAAAATTATCTTGCAGATGCCGGTGATGATGTGGCAAAAGCATTCGCCAATGACAATCCGCTCGCAAATTCGGCTTCGTATACAGTATTTTTAAAAACAATCGAGGAGCAGGATGCCTTTGTTACCAGTCTGAAAAAGGTGGAGGGCGTCAGAGATGTAAAACATTTCCAGCAGGCGAAAGAGACATTATCAAAAATATCCAGACTGTTATGGTACGTGTCCATTGCTCTCATAATTATCATGCTGGGTGTCGGCATATTCCTCATAAGCAATACGGTTATGATTGGTATTTCGGTAAGACGGCGGGAGATAAAGATTATGAAGCTGATAGGTTCTACCAACGGATTTGTCCGCGCGCCATTTATTATTGAGGGTGTTATCATTGGACTGGTTGGTTCGATAGTACCGCTTGTCCTTATCCGAATCGTATATAGTAAATTTATTTCATTTGTTATGACAAAGTTTGGCTTTATGGCAAGTTCATTTTCTTTTGCTTCAGCCAGAGAGATATTTATGATTCTTATTCCTTTAGGATTGGGCATAGGAGCCGGCATTGGATTTATTGGCTCTGTATTATCAATTAGAAAACATTTAAAGGTTTGATGGAGGAAAATATATGAAAAAGTATTTAAGTTTAGGATTAGCATTTGTTTTGACAATCTGCTGCGTCGGGACAGTGGCACACACGAATGTAGATGCAAGTAAGATTGATGACTTAAAGAGACAGAAGCAGGAACAGGAAGAAAAGAAAGATGCATTAGAGCAGAAAGCTTCAAAGACGGAAGCGTATATTCAGGAAATAGACTCCAAGATAACCGGTGTGGCAGAGAGCCTTCATGATACGACGGTTAAGTTGGAAAAAACGCAGACAGATATTAAGCAGGCGAAAAAGGAACTGAAAAAGGCTGAAGAGAGTGTAAAAGAACAGTATGCAAACATGAAATTAAGAATTGCATACATGTATGAAAATGGAGATACACAGTTACTTGACCTGCTGTTTAATTCGGACAGCGTTACAGACTTTTTAAATAAAGCAGAATACATATCAGAAGTGTCAAAATATGACAGAAATATGCTCAGCAAATTTAAGAACACAAGAAAGAAAATAGCTGATACAAAGACCAAACTGGAGAGCGATGAGAAGAATCTTTTGGCATTGCAGCAGGATCAGCAGACGAAGAAGAATAATCTGGAAAATCTGTCCTCCAGTAAACAGGCTGAATTGTCTCAATATAAGGATCAGATTAAGGAAGCAGAGGCTTCCGCAGAAAGCATTAACAAAGAAATTGCGGCACAGCAGGCAGCCATTCAAAGAGCTATTGAAGCTGAAAAACAGAGACAGGAAGAACAGCAGAGACAGCAGCAGACACAGCCTTCCGCTCCGCAGGGAGGCGGTCAGCAGGTAGAACCTCCACGGGGAGGCGGCGACGGTTCATGGGCATGGCCTCTTCCGGGCTACACAAGTCTTTCTTCCAACTATGGTGACACGGATGGAAGAAGTTCGGGACATAATGGAATTGATATTCCTGCACCGTCCGGAACACCTATTCGTGCTGCGGCATCCGGTACTGTTGCATGGGCAAATTACAGCTCGAGTGCAGGTAACTGGGTTGGCGTAACACATTCAAACGGAGTGACTTCAGTGTATATGCATATGTCCTCTATCGGAGTGTCAGCGGGACAGCATGTATCTAAAGGACAGTATCTTGGAGGAGTAGGCTCCACAGGATACTCTACAGGAAATCATTTACATTTTGGAGTGACCATTGGCACATTGCCTGGTAATTGGGCAAACCCATGGAATTATTTATAAGGTAAGGATTGAAGACAGGTGAAAAATAAATCAAAATTTGTTCAGGGATTTCTTCTGGGAATGCTTGCTATGCTTGCAGTAGTAATAGGAATCGGAGCAGGTATTTACTTTTCCGATATTGATTGGAATGCTTCACAAGACACTACAGCAACCGGCAGGGCAGAGAAAAAATTAGAGGCGTTGGAGAAGATAATAGATGTGTATTATCTGGAAGATACCGACAAAAAAAAGCTTGAAGAAAGTCTCTATAAGGGGTTGTTTGCAGGGGTAGGAGATCCCTATTCCATGTACTACACGAAGGAAGAATTTGCTGAACTGCAGCAGTCGACATCCGGAAAATATAATGGTATTGGCGCGGTGATTTCCCAAAACATGAAAACCGGAATTATTACGATTTCCAAAGTGTATAAGGATGCCCCGGCAGATAAAGCGGGAATGAAAGCGCAGGATATTATCTATAAAGTAGATGATAAGGATATTTCAGGAAAAGACGTGGACAAAGTGGAGTCCCTGATGAAAGGCGAAAAAGGGACCAAAGTCAAGGTGACAGTATACCGGCAATCAGAAAAAAAGTATGTAGATTTGATGATTACCAGAGACGAGGTAAAACTTCCAACAGTTGCGTATAGAATGCTGGATAAAAAAATTGGATATGTGCAGATTACAGAATTTGATGATATAACCGTGGAACAGTTTACGAAGGCGATAGCCGGGCTGAAAAAGCGTGGAATGAAGAAAGTTATTTTTGACGTAAGGGACAATCCCGGAGGTACTTATTCTGTCGTTTGCAAGATTCTGGATGAAATCCTTCCGGAAGGAACGTTGGTCTATACAAAGAATAAGTATGGGCAGGGCGAAGAGGAAAAATCGGATTCTGCTTGTCTGAATATGCCAATGGTGGTATTGCAGAATGAGCACAGCGCAAGCGCATCGGAAATTTTCGCAGGGGCAATTCAGGATTTTGGCGCAGGAAAAATTGTAGGTACCCAGTCTTTTGGAAAAGGTATTGTCCAGCAGATTGTACCACTAACAGATGGTTCTGCCATTAAGCTCACCACAGAAAAATACTATACACCTAATGGAAAAAATATTCACGGAAAAGGAATTACACCAGATGTAAAAGTGGAGGCAGGAACTGACAGCCGGAAAGATATTCAACTGGAACAGGCGATAAATATATTGAAATAAATGAAGTGCAGCAGGATACAGCGATATAGTGAGGGTTGATATGAAGTTACTGACATTAATATTAAAACAGACGGATTTAATTAGTGAGTTAAATGATGAGTTGAAAAATATTGGAATCCATCATGGAACTATTATTGATGCAAAAAGCATGACAAAGGGATTAAGCGCATGGTCAGATGATTCTTTTATTATTGGAGGATTTTTAAGACGCGCCAAGAACTTTGAGTATAATGAAGAATGTAAAATGCTTATGTTTATTCTCAAAGATGAATTGTTACAGGAAGCAGAAGACGTAATTAAGCGGGTGATTGGTGACATCAACAAGCCGGAAACCGCTGTCATGTTTACTGTTCCTATAGATTTTGCAGAAGGGCTTGGCGAATAAGATGGATGCGAAATATTTACTATTGATATATCTGACGGTAGGTTTATTTTTGTGCCTGATAGCAGGAAAAATTGTCAAGCAGTTTAAACTGCCCAATGTAACAGGGTACATTATTATGGGATTAGTCGCAGGACTGATTCTGGGAACACACCGGATGGAACAGCTTTTCGGGCAGAATGTAGCAGAAGAGATGGTAGAAAAATTTGATGTTATCAAAGATTTGGCTACAGGTTTTATTGCGTTTTCGATAGGTACTGAATTTGAATTTAAATATATAAAAAAGCTGGGAAAATCACCGATGGTAATAGCCTGCTGTGAATCTGTGGGCGCCGTACTTTTAGTTGTGCTGGGGATATATCTGGTATCCGGAAACGTACAGCTGGCATTGATTATGGGCGCTATTGCAGCGGCAACAGATCCTGCGGCGACTATTCTCGTAGCGAGACAGTATAAAGCGGAAGGAATTGTAACAAAGACACTGATACCGGTAGTGGCGATTGATGATGCCACAGCCTTAATGTCGTATGGTGTATGTGTGGCATTGGCAAAAACCCTGACCGGGCAGGTGACGGTTATGACCTTTATTGAACCGATAAAGGAAATTTTTGGTTCCATGGCATTTGGTATTTTCCTTGGAATTATTTTTACGGTGTTAATAAAGTTTTATACAGGCAGGGGAAACCGATTGGCAATTACGATTGCAATGGTTTCGTTATGTGTGGCGGTTTCCCACATAGAGGTGCTTAATTTTTCACCGCTTCTGGCATGCATGGCATTGAGCATTACGGTAGTAAATGTTTCTCACCACTGGGAACCGGTGTTTGAGCAGATGGACCGTATGACGCCGCCGATATTTATGTTATTCTTTTTTGTAACAGGAGCCGGCATGGATATATCTATTCTGCCTCAGGTAGGATTGCTTGGCATTGTCTATATTGTTGTAAGAGTGCTTGGAAAAATGCTGGGGGCTTATGTTGGAGGAAAGGTATCCCATGCAGATGTGAGGGTGCAGAAGTATTTAGGAATCGGATTGATTCCACAGGCAGGAGTGGCTATTGGTCTTGCCATGATGTGTGGTTCTGTGGTGCCTGAATATGCTGACAAAATCACTGCGGTGGTTATATGTGGAACGATTATTTATGAATTAATCGGACCGATATTTACAAAAAAAATGCTGGTCAAGATTGGAGAAATAAAAGCGTAAATAACTGGCACTTATTTTCGGATAACATTTTCGAATGAAAAAGTATAAGGTGGTATTTGCAGGGAGACACTATGCTATGCAGCGGTGCCTCTCTATTTTTTTGACTTTATAAAAATAATCTAAAAAATAGAACATTTGTTCTATTTCTGCTATACATTTATATCGTTATATGATAGAATAAAATAAGTCGGGAATTTGATTGATAGAAAGGAATCCACATGGACCATTTTAAGTTAGTTTCAGAATATAAGCCTACCGGCGACCAGCCCCGGGCGATACAGGAACTGGTAGAGGGTTTTAAAAAAGGAAATCAGTTTCAGACCCTGTTGGGCGTAACCGGTTCAGGAAAGACCTTCACCATGGCAAATGTGATTGAACAACTAAATAAGCCTACTTTGATTATTGCGCATAATAAGACATTGGCGGCACAGCTTTACAGTGAATTTAAGGAGTTTTTTCCGGATAATGCGGTAGAATATTTTGTGTCGTATTATGATTATTACCAGCCGGAAGCATATGTGCCAAGTACAGATACTTATATTGAAAAAGATTCGGCAATTAATGATGAGATAGACAAACTGCGTCATTCAGCCACGATGGCGCTGATGGAACGCAAGGACGTTATTATTGTATCTTCGGTCTCCTGTATTTATGGGTTGGGAGACCCGATAGATTATAAAAATATGGTTGTGTCACTGCGACCGGGTACCATTCGGGACAGAGATGATATTATTCATAAATTAATAGAAATACAGTATGACAGAAATGACATGGACTTTAAGCGCGGTACATTTAGAGTGCGGGGCGAGAATCTGGAGGTATTTCCCGCATCTTACAATGACAGTGCTGTGCGGGTGGAGTTTTTTGATGATGAAATAGAACGCATTACAGAAATAGATGCATTAACAGGCGAGGTACGCCATGCGTTGGAGCATGTGGCGATTTTTCCAAATTCTCATTATGTAGTAGCGCCGGAAAAGATGGAGAGAGCCATTAAGAACATTCAAAAAGAACTGGCGGAACAGATTGCTTATTTCAAATCAGAGGACAAGCTGATAGAGGCGCAGCGTATTGCAGAGCGTACCAACTTTGACATGGAGATGCTCAAGGAGACGGGCATATGCTCCGGAATTGAAAATTACTCCCGGCATATGGCAGGTCTCGAACCGGGGGCAACACCTCATACATTGATGGAATATTTTGGAGAAGAATTTCTCATTATGATAGATGAAAGCCATATTACGATTCCACAGATACGGGGGATGTATAATGGCGACCAATCCAGAAAGACAACGCTGGTTGAATACGGGTTCAGACTGCCTTCGGCGAAAGATAACAGACCTTTGAAGTTTGAGGAGTTTGAGGGAATGATAGACCAGATGCTTTTTGTATCTGCCACGCCGAATGTATATGAAACAGAGCATGAACTTCTCCGGACAGAGCAGATTATCAGACCAACCGGATTGCTAGACCCGGAAATTACGGTCAAGCCGGTGCAGGGACAGATTGATCATCTGATTTCAGAGATTAATAAAGAAGTAGAAAAGAAAAATAAAGTGCTGGTTACTACACTGACGAAAAGAATGGCAGAGGATTTAACTGATTATATGCGGGATGTGGGCATCCGCGTAAAGTACCTTCATTCCGATATAGATACATTGGAGAGGACGGAGATTATCAGGGATATGCGTTTGGATGTCTTTGATGTGCTGGTAGGAATTAATCTTTTGCGGGAAGGATTGGATATCCCGGAGATTAGTCTGGTTGCAATTCTGGATGCAGATAAAGAAGGATTTCTGCGTTCAGAAACTTCTCTGATACAGACTATCGGACGTGCCGCCAGAAATGCAGAAGGACATGTAGTGATGTATGCCGATACGATAACAGAGTCTATGGAGAGAGCCATATCTGAAACGAACCGACGCAGGGAGATTCAGAAAAAATATAATCAGGAACATGGCATTACGCCTACCACTATCAGGAAAGCAGTACGAGAATTGATTAGTATTTCCAAAGAGGTGGATAAAAAGATTCATGATATTGAGAAAGATCCGGAGTCGATGGACAGGAAAGAACTGAAAAAACTGATTGATAAGGTGGAAAAACGTATGCAGAGGGCAGCGGCAGAGCTTGATTTTGAGACTGCCATTGAAATGCGTGACCGCCTGGCTGAATTAAAGCATATGTATTAGTTCGTGTTTGCAGGGAAAGGAAAGAAAAAATGACGGGAAAGAAGTACATTAAGATACGTGGAGCATGTGAGCATAATCTTAAAAATATAGATATAGATATTCCAAGGGATAAATTTACGGTGATAACAGGGTTAAGTGGTTCAGGAAAGTCTTCTCTTGCCTTTGATACTATTTATGCAGAGGGGCAGAGGCGATATATGGAATCGCTGTCTTCTTATGCCAGACAGTTTTTAGGTCAGATGGAAAAACCACAGGTGGAAAATATTGAAGGTCTGCCACCGGCAATCTCCATTGACCAGAAGTCTACCAACAGAAATCCACGTTCCACAGTGGGAACTGTTACAGAGATTTACGATTATATGAGACTGCTTTATGCAAGAGCAGGAATACCTCATTGTCCGAAGTGCGGCAAGGAGATTAAAAAACAGTCCATTGATGAGATGGTGGACAGGGTACTGTTATTGCCGGAACGGACCAGATTTCAGATTCTTGCGCCTATTGTTCGGGGAAAGAAAGGACGTCACGAGAAGGTATTTGAGAGTGCAAAGAAGAGTGGTTATGTCCGCGTAATTGTAGATGGCAATATGTATGAGCTGACGGAGGAGATTAAGCTGGACAAAAATATCAAGCATAACATTGAGATTGTTATTGACCGGTTAAGTATCCGTCAGGGCATTGAGAAGAGACTGACGGACTCTATTGAAAATGCGTTGAAGCTGGGCGGGGGATTGATGAATCTGGATGTGATTGGTGGAGAAACAATGACTTTTAGTCAGAATTTTGCCTGTCCGGATTGTGGAATCAGTATTGAAGAAATACAGCCCAGAAGTTTTTCTTTTAATAATCCTTTTGGCGCCTGCCCGGATTGTTTCGGACTGGGTTACAAGATGGAGTTTGATGTAGACCTGATGATACCGGACAAGAGCCTGAGTATTAATGAAGGAGCTATTGTTGTATTGGGCTGGCAAAGCGCTAATGATGGAAAAAGTTTTACCAATGCCATTTTGCAGGCATTGTGTAAGCGTTATGGATTTGATTTGGATACTCCTTTTGATAAATATCCAAAAAAAATACAGGATATTCTGATTTATGGTACAAATGGCGAAAGTGTGCCGGTACATTACAGGGGACAAAGAGGTGTAGGAACATATGATATTGCCTTTGAAGGCTTAATACGTAATGTGGAAAGACGTTACCGGGAGACCAGTGCGGAGTCTAGCAAAGCAGAGTATGAGACTTATATGAGAATTACTCCCTGCAGCAGCTGTCATGGACATAGACTGAAGCCGGAATCTCTGGCAGTGACGGTGGGAGATAAAAATATTATCGAAATGACGGAAATGTCTGTACGGGACATGAGAATATTTTTGGATGAGATAAAACTAACGGAAACACAACTGGCGATTGGAAAGGAAATATTAAAGGAAATTAAGGGCAGATTGCAGTTTTTAATTGATGTAGGTTTGGATTATTTAAGCCTGTCCCGCGCAACAGCCACTCTGTCGGGAGGAGAGGCACAACGTATCCGGCTTGCCACGCAGATTGGTTCCGGTTTGGTAGGTGTGGCATACATTATGGATGAACCAAGTATCGGACTGCATCAGAATGATAATGAAAAACTGTTGAAGACATTAAAGCATTTGAGAGATTTGGGAAATACCCTGATTGTAGTGGAACATGATGAGGATACAATGTTAGCGGCAGATTATGTAGTGGATATTGGTCCCAGAGCCGGCGCACATGGAGGCGAGGTGGTTGCCACGGGAACTGCAAATCAGATTATGAAGAACAGAAAATCTATAACGGGGCAGTACCTCAGTGGAAAACTGAAAGTGCCGGTTCCCGATATACGCCGTAAGCCATCAGGGTTTATTCAGGTAAAAGGGGCACAGGAGAATAACTTAAAAAATATTAACGTAAAGATTCCGCTGGGAGTGTTTACCTGCGTGACAGGTGTGTCCGGTTCCGGAAAAAGTTCTCTGGTCAACGAGATACTTTACAAAAGTCTTGCAAGGCAGTTAAACAGAGCGAGAACCATACCGGGGAAACATAAGACGATAGAAGGTGTGGAGCAGCTAGATAAGATTATTAATATTGACCAGTCTCCGATTGGAAGAACTCCCCGCAGTAATCCTGCCACCTATACCGGAATGTTTGATATGATTAGAGATTTGTTTGCATCAACAATGGATGCCAAAGAGCGGGGGTATAAGAAGGGACGGTTTAGCTTTAATGTAAAAGGCGGTCGCTGTGAGGCATGCTCCGGTGACGGTATTTTAAAGGTTGAAATGCATTTCCTGCCGGATGTTTATGTTCCCTGTGAAGTGTGCGGGGGTAAGAGATACAATCGTGAAACATTGGAAGTAAAATATAAAGGAAAAAGTATTTACGATGTTCTTGAGATGACTGTTGAGGAGGCTATGGACTTTTTTAAGAATGTACCAAGAGTTTATAACAAGGTTAAGACATTGTTTGACGTGGGACTTGGATATATTAAACTGGGACAGCCGAGCACACAATTATCCGGAGGAGAGGCACAGCGTATCAAACTTGCAACGGAATTGAGCCGCCGCAGTACAGGAAAAACGATTTATGTGTTGGATGAACCTACCACAGGGCTGCATTTTGCAGATGTTCATAAACTGGTTGAGATACTTCAGAGATTGACCAGTGAAGGAAATACGGTGTTGGTTATCGAGCATAATCTGGATGTGATTAAGGCGGCAGACTATATTATTGATATGGGTCCGGATGGAGGTGACCGGGGAGGAAACGTAGTAGTAGCGGGAACTCCGGAACAGGTAGCAAAACACCCGACCAGTTACACTGCAAAGTTTGTAAAACAGATGTTGGAGAGAACGGATACCACGCCTTCACAAGAGACAAAGTGACGGAATGGGGAAAGCTTTGTATATTTTATATAAAAAAACGATTCATAAAAATGTTTAAAATTGCGTGACCTTGGGCAAAACTTATGAAGTTAAAAAAGTTACGTGAAAACTATTTTAAACGTGTGAAAAATGTGGTAAATTTTATATATCAAAAAAGTTTTTATACCAAAACTTTTACAGGATACATTAACAACATGTGGGAACAGATGTCGACCTGTTACCAAAAGTATCTTAATATAGGTAAGCTGTAGAGTTTGCCAACTGATACCTGACTTATGTACAGTGGAAACGAAAATGACTGTAATGAGGACATGTTTTTGGATGAAGTATTACAGAAAGCCGGAAAGGATAGGAGGGAAATATTCAAAACGAAGGTTTGATGAGCAATGATATTTCATTTAAGCAGGTATCTAAAGCCGTAAGCAGGCAGAGTAAGTAAAAGAGAGAAACGAAAGAGCCGAGAAAACAGTTAGAGACTCGGACGAGAGTAATGAGAAGTTTCTGGAGAGGAGTAAATAAGCCTGTAGTTGTTAATGAGAAAGTAAAAGCAGGGTATTATGATAGGAGGCACCTGGTATGTAGGAGATATATATCAGGTGCCTTTGTTGTGTTGTAGGGTAATTGTATATTTTGTTCTTAATCAGTTTTTCTTGAAAGGAAATAGAAGATGTAATATTATGTTTATAGTAAATGCATTCGACACAATTAGAAAAAATTTTTGAGAGTACTATTTATTGGACAGGGTTTATGCTTTAATAATAAAAAATAATAGATAGGAGAAGAAATGTTAAGTGAATTGGTTATAGAATTAGCTTCAGAAGAAAAAATTTCATTGCAGAAATCTTCTTTATTTCAAGGAGTTCTGATGGAACAGATTGATGACAATTATGGGAAAAAACTGCATGAAGATGGACTGCACCCATATAGTCAGAACCTTGTACAGAGTGGAGAACGTTTGTTTTGGAAGATTAAAACATTAAATCAGGAAGCGTATGAACAAATTATAGTACCTCTCTATGATGAGAATTTTAAGGAAATTCATATAGAACATAATAATATAAAATTAAAAATAATTGATAAGCAGATTCAGAATAGAAGCTATCAGGATTTGATTAGTAATTATTATTTTGGAGAATGCCCACGATATGTAAATATTCTTTTTGTTTCACCGACAGCATTTAAAAGAGCTGGAGATTATGTATATTATCCTGATATATCTTTAATTTATAATAGTTTGATAAATAAATTTGACTCGTTTGCAGAGAATGAAGCAATACGAACAGAAGATATTTTGAATCAGTTAGTGGATTATTCCGAAATTGTAAAATATAATTTGAAAAGCGTAATGTTTCATATGGAAGGGATAAAGATTCCTGCATTTCGAGGTGGAATACTAGTAAAAATACATGGACCGCAGCCTTTAGTAAATTTAGTACATTTATTATTTCAATATGGCTTATATTCCGGGATTGGAATCAAGACAGCTATGGGAATGGGGGCTATAGAATTAATTGATAAAAAGAAGAGAGAGTAGGTGTAGAAATGACAGACAAAGAATTAAAACTTGTTATCGGTGCATTACTTCATGATATAGGAAAAGTTATATTTCGTACCGGTGATGGAAGAAAACATAGTATTTCAGGCTATGAATTTTTAAAAGATGAAGCACATATTACAGATGCAGACGTTTTAGATTCTGTAAGGTTTCATCATCAAGATGCTTTGAAATCAGCGTCTATTGATGAAAATGCAATAGCATATATTGTCTATATTGCAGATAATATTGCTGCTGCAACAGACAGAAGAAAATCGGATCAGGAGGAGAAGGGATTTAATCCTGAAGTGCCGCTTCAAAGTATATTTAATATATTAAACGGGAATCAGAAACAGTATCATTATTATCCAAAGTCTTTGGATGATAAAGAAGGTATTAATATGCCAACAACAGAGGAAAAAAATTTTGACAGGCATTTTTACCAGAGAATAAAAACGGATATGCTAGATGCTTTAAAAGGGGTTGAGTCATGGCATCAGGACTATGTCAATTCATTATTGTCCGTTATGGAAGCGTATCTTTCTTACATACCGTCATCAACAGTGTTGGCTGAACTGACAGATATTTCTCTTTATGACCATGTAAAAATGACAGCGGCATATAGCAGTTGTATATATCAGTATTTAGAGAGTCTGCAAATATCTGATTACAAAAAAGTTTTATTTAAAGACAGCCGCGCTTTTTATGAGAAAAAAGCGTTTCGGTTATTTTCTATGGATATATCAGGAATTCAAAAATTTATATATACAATTCATAGTGAGGGAGCTCTGCGCATGCTTCGTTCAAGATCTTTTTATCTTGAGATTCTGATGGAACACATGATAGATGAAATTTTGGAAGCTTGTAGTCTTACAAGAGCAAATTTAATTTATTCAGGTGGCGGACATTGTTATATACTTTTAGCAAATACGGAACAGACAGAAAAAAAACTTCGATTATTACAAGACAAATTTAATAAGTATTTTTTGGAAACTTTTGATATTTCGTTATATGTTGCAATGGCATCTGTGGAATGTAGCCCAAATGATTTAGAAAATCAACCAAGTGGTACTTATGCTTTGATTTTTAAAACATTGAGTCAATCACTGGCAAAACAGAAGTCACGTCGATATTCAATAGAGCAAATTCAATTTTTAAATCGAAGAAGAGGAAGTGATGGTAAAAGAGAATGTAAGGTATGTAAAAAAACGTCTGAAACCAATGAAAATGGGAGATGTACATTTTGTGAATTGATGTCAGAATTTTCGAACGATATTTTATATAAAGATTTCTTTACGGTAATTCAGGAAAAAAGAATCAATAGTATTCCGTTACCAGACGGCAGATATCTGATAGCGCAAACAGAAGAGGAACTGCGCAAGACAATGGAGACGGATGATTATTTTGTTCGTACTTACGGTAAAAACAAATTATATACAGGAAAATCAGTTACGACAAAATTATGGGTTGCAGATTATACAAAAAAGGGGAAAACAACAGAAAACTACGCAAAAGAAGCAGAAGGAATTGATAGAATTGCAGTGTTACGGGCAGATGTAGATAATTTAGGTCAGGCGTTTGTTTCAGGTTTTCCGGAAAAATATACTACTTTGTCAAGGACTGCTACTCTTTCCCGACAGTTGTCACTGTTTTTTAAACATTATATCAATGATATTCTGAAAAATTCTGTTTATAAATTGAGCAAAGATTGTTCCGAAAGAAATGCAACAGTTGTATATTCCGGAGGAGATGACTTATTTATAGTTGGCTCATGGGATGATGTAATAGCACTGGCTGTAGATATTCAACAGACTTTGGAGGAATATTCTATTGGAGCCCTAACAATATCTGCAGGAATAGGAATTTATCCGGCAAAATATCCGTTAAATATCAGTGCCAGTGAGGTTGCTGATATGGAAGAACAATCTAAAGGATATCCGGATAAGAATGCGATTACATTATTAAGTGATACATATTCGTGGAAAGATTTTACAGAGAAGGTGATTGGCGAAAAATTAAATGAGTTAGAAAAATTCTTTGCAAATTCAGGGGAACGGGGGAAAGCGTTTTTATATCGTCTATTAGAGCTTATCCGTAATATGAATGAAAGGATTAACCTTGCCCGATTTGCATATGTTTTGACACGCTTGGAACCTGTTGGAGAAAATATGCAAAAAGAGAAACTGCTATATCGTGAATTTTCAAAAAAAATGTATCAATGGGTACAGGATAAAGAAGATCAGAGACAGTTAGTTACAGCAATTTATATCTATGTTTATTTACATAGAGAAAAGGAGGAACAATGAAAATATTAAATCAAGGTACTTATGTACAGAAAGCAGAAAGTGCAATTAAGGAGTTGGCAAAAATCACTGACAAAAAGGGAAAACCGGATATGATTACAACATCACAGATTAGAAATTTACTGGCGATGACTGCAGACATTTACAATGAAGTTCGGACATCTATGAGTGAAACTTTAAGCGAAGAGATTAAGGGAAGAATCAATTACTTAAAAGTTCGTTTTATTTATGAAGCAGGCAGAGATACAAAAAAAATGAAAGCATTTGTAAAAAAAGCGCAAATTATTGAATGTTTAGACCAGATTGGAGATAAAAAGAGTGAATATCTTTTATTCAACCAGTACATGGAGGCATTAGTGGCGTATCATAGATTTTACGGTGGAAGAGATTAGGAGGAAAATTATGTTTGGAAAGATACAAATTACAGGAACGTTAGAAATCGTTACAGGAACACATATTGGTGGAAGCACTGCTTTTTCAGCCATCGGAGCTGTGGATTCTCCGATAATAACGGATTCAAAAACCAATTGGCCAATGATTCCGGGAAGCTCTTTAAAGGGAAAAATGAGGACTCTTTTGGCAAGGCAGTATAATCAGACATGGGATAAAGGACCAAATGATGATGATGAACGCATTATTCGATTGTTTGGTGCATCAAAAAAAATGGAGGATAATCGAATTCCTGCAGCAAGGTTATTATTTTCTGATATGATTTTAAGCAACATCGATGAATTACACGCAAACGGAGTGCAAAGTCCGACAGAAATAAAGTTTGAAAACAGTATTAGCCGACTTACTGCAGTAGCAAATCCAAGACAGATAGAGAGGGTAATTCGTGGTTCAAAATTCCAGTTAGATTTAGTGTATGAGGCATCTGATGATAAAGTAGTACAGGATTTTGAAACGTTAGCTCAAGGATTAAAATTATTGATGTATGATTATATTGGAGGAAGTGGCTCAAGAGGCTATGGAAAAGTAAAATTTTATGATTTACATGCCGATGCAGTGATAGGAGATGTAGATAGTATGATTATTGACCAGTGTAATCAAATATTGGAAGCTGTCTGTACAGAATAGATGGAGGAAGTATCTATGAAATATATAATGTACCGATTAAAATTTCCTGTGGGAATACATCTGGGAGGACAAGCTCTTGAGGAGAGCAGATATACAATTTTTGCAGACACGTTATTTTCTGCTTTATATATAGAAGCATTAAAGCAATGCAATGATGTGGCAGCAAAATTTCTTCATAAAATACAAAATAATGAAATATTATTATCAGATGCATTTCCATATATTGGTCAGGACAATTATCTGCCAAAGCCATTGTTGAGGGTTGAAGTACCGGAACAGGAGGGAAACTCTGTAATAAAGAAAGCATTTAAAAAATTAGCTTATATTCCGGTGAATCAAATGAGTACATATTTACAGGGAGATTTTGATGCAGAAAGAGAAGAAAAAAGATTTACGGAAGAACTGGGACATAGTGCATTAAAAACTTCAGTGGCAATTACAGGAAAACCAGAGACAGAACCATATCATGTAGGAATATATTATTTTAATAAAAACTCAGGACTATATTTTATTGTAGCTCTGCAGAATGATGAAGATGAGGATATGATATATGATTTAGTTGATTCGTTGTCATTTTCCGGAATAGGTGGAAAACGCTCTTCAGGATTAGGACGTTTTGAAATAAAAGAGTGTATGGAATTAGATAGTAACTGTTTTGAACAGCATAGTAATACATACATGTCGTTAAGCATCGGATTGCCGAAGGAGAATGAATTGGAAAAATGTATGGATTGCGCACAATATCAACTGCAAAAGAGAAGTGGATTTATTTTTTCTTCAAATTATGCTCCGGAACAGAGGAAGAAAAAAGATATGTTTATGTTTTCGTCGGGCTCTTGTTTTCCAGCAAAGTTTGAAGGAGATATATATGATGTATCCGGCGAAGGCAATCATCCAGTGTATCGATATGCAAAACCGATATTTTGGAGTTTAGAAAGAGGGTAGTATTATAATGGCAGATTATTTAAAATCATATGAAATGACTTTACATACCGTGGGACCGGTATTTGTTGGAAGTGGAAGAACTTTCAATAAAAAAGAATATATTTATTTGAGAGATAAGGGAAAAGTTTTAATTCCAAATGAATCTTTATTTTTTCAGGAATTACAAAAAAGAGGGCTTGAGAATAAGTATACAGAATATCTTCTGGCAGGGAATAAAAATGAAATATCAAGATTAGATTTGAGACGATGGCTAGAGAAAAATAGGGTTTCTATAAACGATTATGAAAAATGGATTCGATATGAACTAGACTGTGGGGATTTTTTGCAGAATAAAGGAACGATTACCATATGTGAATTTCAAAAGGACAACTATGGACACCCTTACGTACCGGGAACTACAATTAAGGGAATGTTAAGAACAATCTTGTTGGCTTCACAATTGTTGAAAGAATCTTCCAAAAATAAAAATCAGATACAGCAGGAAATAGTAAGACAAGCTAAACTTTCTGATAAAAGAACACATTACTTAAACAATCAGATAAACAATTTAGAGCAAAGAGTGTTTTATACATTAAATCGAACAGATGAAAAAGGAAAACATGTTTCAGGTGCTGTTAATGACTGTATGTCAGGGCTGATTGTGAGTGATAGCAGACCTTTGGAATTAAATGATTTGGTATTATGTCAAAAAAAAGATGAAAATATAGAAGGAAGGCAACATTCACTTAATATTCTCAAGGAGTCCGTTAAACCGGAAAGAGATATAAATTTTAAATTGACTATTGATACAAATATATGTCCTTTTTCTATAGAAGATATTATGGATGCTGTGAATCTATTTGCAAAAAATTATTATGAAATATTTTTATCCAAGTTTCAAAATGTGGAATTTCCTGAAAAAAATACTGTCTGGCTGGGTGGGGGCACAGGATTCTTTACTAAAACCGTTACTTATCCACTTTTAGGTGAAAATCAGGGAGTGAAAACAACAGTTGATATATTATCTCAAACATTATCAAGGAAGATATTTAAAGAGCACAAACATAGTGATGATTATAGACTAGGAATATCTCCACATATTTTAAAATGTACACAATATAAAGGGAAAAAATATCAGGTGGGAGAGTGCAGACTTATTGTAGCTAAAGATATATAATTTTGCCACGCATCTGATATAAACGAGAGTAACAAAGATTTTTTTATAATTTTGCTCAAAGTAAATAAATAATTTTTTTTGCCACGCAAAATTTAAAATAACATTAGTATTTATGCATGATACAAGGGGTAGGGTAAGAATAGAGAAAACTCCGGAAGGAGACGGAAACGTCGTTAGCGTTTACATATATGATTCGCTTAATAGTAAGAATAGAGAAAACTCCGGAAGGAGACGGAAACAAGGATACCTCATCTTCCCTATAGTATTCTTCGTAAGAATAGAGAAAACTCCGGAAGGAGACGGAAACTCTAATTTCATTTTCCGTGTATATGTGATATTCGTTCAGTAAGAATAGAGAAAACTCCGGAAGGAGACGGAAACATAATGGCAAAAATTTTGTAACAGTTAAAGAAGCTGTAAGAATAGAGAAAACTCCGGAAGGAGACGGAAACGACGTTCTAGCTCCGGTTATGTAAGATTTATGGGTAAGAATAGAGAAAACTCCGGAAGGAGACGGAAACTATATCAACTGGTTGGACATCAGGCATTGGAAATATCGTAAGAATAGAGAAAACTCCGGAAGGAGACGGAAACTCTGAAAATATTCTATAATTTGAGGTGTCAAGCAGTAAGAATAGAGAAAACTCCGGAAGGAGACGGAAACTTGGATAACGTATTACCTTTACAACCATATCATTACCGTAAGAATAGAGAAAACTCCGGAAGGAGACGGAAACAGGGATGCTACAGTATCCACCAATTTCACTTGTTAGTAAGAATAGAGAAAACTCCGGAAGGAGACGGAAACTCCGCTGGACTTAATTTATCCGCAATGTGCTCCGGGTAAGAATAGAGAAAACTCCGGAAGGAGACGGAAACTTTTTTTCTCTTCCTAATGCTAAAGCGTTTTTTTTAGTGTAAGAATAGAGAAAACTCCGGAAGGAGACGGAAACACAAAAATACTTTACCTTGGTTTTTCGGGAAGGGTAAGAATAGAGAAAACTCCGGAAGGAGACGGAAACACGGTAAAGGTCGCCGTCATTCGTTGCGTACAAAAACGTAAGAATAGAGAAAACTCCGGAAGGAGACGGAAACCTCAATTTTTGAGCTTCTGCGTACCCCTCTAGCATTTGTAAGAATAGAGAAAACTCCGGAAGGAGACGGAAACCTGAAACAAGGTTTTAAATATTCATCATTTTTAGCGTAAGAATAGAGAAAACTCCGGAAGGAGACGGAAACAAAGCATCTTCACTTATATTTCCTTCATATTGCAGTAAGGATAGAGAAAACTCCAGAAGGAGACGGAAACACTTTTATGCTGTCCGTTATATACGAAAATCCTTGTAAGAATAGAGAAAGCTCCGGAAGGAGACGGAAATTACTTTAGCATTCAAATAAAAGTATAGAAGTATATTTTAAAAATAATTTATGAGGTTAAAAATGAGTTATTTATATGTTACTGATAATAGTGCCCAAATTAGTATCAAAGAAAATTATGTTACAGTAAAATATAAGGATGGAATGATTAGGAATGTTCCTATTGAAACATTAGAATCAATTAGTATTTTTGGTAAATGTCAAATTACAACGGCATGTATACAGGTTTGTTTATATCGTGGGATTGGGATTTCTTATTATTCTAAAGGCGGAAGTTATTTTGGAAGATTACATTCAACAGGAAATGTAAATGTAAAAAGACAGCGATTGCAGGCAAATTTACTGGGTAGTGAATTGGCGTTGGAATTAGCAAAAAAAATAATAAGAAGCAAGGTACATAACCAGATAGTTGTGATGCAGCGATATGCAAAGAGCCGAAACTTTGATTCATCATTGATTTTTCAACAGATGAAAATACTTATGAATAAAATACAAAATTGTAAAGACATAAATCAAATAATGGGATATGAAGGAATTGTTGCCCGACTATATTTTCAGACGCTGGGGAAACTAGTAGATGAAAATTTTACTTTTCAGAGGCGTAGCAGACGTCCACCTAAAGATGCTTTTAACTCTATGTTAAGTTTAGGATACTCTATATTAATGAATGAAATATATGGAAAAGTAGAAAGCAAGGGGTTAAATCCGTATTTTGGATTCATTCATCAGGATAGAGAAAATCATCCCACCTTGGCAAGTGACTTGATGGAGGAATGGAGAGCAGTGATTGTAGATTCACTTGTAATGAGTCTGATTAACGGACATGAAATTTTAGAATCGCATTTTTATAGTGACTCGGAACAAGGTGGTATTTTTTTAAAAAAAGAAGGAATGAATATTTTCATAAAAAAAATCGAGGGAAAAATGAGAAATACTCAACATTATCTAACTGATATTGAATATAAGGTATCTTTTAGAAGAGCTATAGAATTACAGGTAAATGCCCTTGCCAAAGCAATTGAAAAAAATAATCCAGATGTGTATCAGCCACTATGGATTCGATAGGAGTAAATTTTGAATCAATTTAGAAAAGAGTATTTTTTTACCACAATTGAAGAAGAAAATCATGAGAAAAAAATATATGTTCTTGTTATTTATGATATTATAGATGATAGAAAAAGAGTTAAATTGTCAAAGTTTTTGCGGGGATATGGATTTAGAATCCAGAAATCAGCGTTTGAGGCAATAATTACAGAAAAACTGTACCATAAGCTTGTAAAAGAAATATCAAAATTTGCATCAGAAGAAGACAGCATTAGGATTTATAAAATCCATGGCAAAGGTCAGATAACTTGCTATGGGAAACAGGAAACTTTAGAAGACAATGATGTGATTATTATTTAGGAGGAATTATGAGTCGTATTTTATTTTCACCAATTGGAAGTTCAGACCCTATTAAACATTATAGCGATGGTTCTATGTTGCATATATGCCGTTATTATAAACCAGATAAAGTTTATTTGTATTTAACTTATGAAATGTTTGAACATCATAAAAAAGATAATAGATATTTATATTGTATAGAAAAATTGGGCAAATTATATAATCATAATTTTCAAGTAGAAATTATTAAGCGTGAAGATTTAAAAAATGTACAGGATTATGAAATTTTTTATGAAGAATTTCGTAAATGCATTGATAAAATAGAAGAAACCATGTTGTCAGAAGATGAGTTGTTGATTAATATTTCTTCTGGAACTCCGGCTATGAAAAACGCTTTATTAATTTTATCCACATTTTCAGAATATTCTTTTAAGCCAATTCAGGTATCTACACCTCTTGAAAAAGGGAATGAAGATATTGATACATACGATGTGGAACTTCAATGGGATTGTAATGTTGATAATGAAGTATTTGACAATAATCATTCCAGATGTGAAGAAGTGAAAACCAAAAATTTATTAACTTTGTTTAAAGTGAACATGATAAAAAAATATGTAACGGCTTATGATTATGTGGCTGCATACAAAATGGCTGACACAATGAAAAATCAGATGTCAGAGGTCGGTAAACTTTATTTAGAACAGGCTGTAGAAAGATTGCAACTTAATCAAATAAAAGTATTTGATATTGCCAAAAAAAATGGATATCAGCCTATCCCAATTCGGTCTAATAATGATAGAGAACTAATTGAATATATTTTACAGTTACAAATCAAAGTGGCTAGAGGTAATTATGATGATTTTATAAGGGCAATTACACCGGTGATTGTTATGTTATTCGAAAGAGTATTAAAAAAACAATGTCATATTAATATTACAGATTATTGTAAAGATTTGGATAAGAATCAGTGGGATAAAGAAAAACTAAAAGAAAATGAAGAAAGCAAAAAAATAGATGATATTTTAAATAAATCTTTTTTAAATTTTAATTATAAATATGTTTCTTCGATACATTTGAAAGAATTAATTGTCAATCTTTCTCATAGCGAGCGGTTAAACAAGATAGTTGAAAATTTGAGAGATATTGAAGAAAAGGCAAGAAATAAAGCTGCGCATACAATGGTTTCAATTTCTCAAGATATGATAAAAAAGTGGACAGGCAGAAAGTGTGAAGAAATTTTAGAGTATATGAAACAATTATTAATGTTTTTAATGCCAGATGTCAAAGAGGATATATGGTTGTCTTATGATAATATGAATCAAACGATTTGTTCTGTCATTGAGAAAGAAGTACAATTAACGAATTTGTGATAAATAATTTTATTTGAATTTATTGTTGCAACATTAATTGCAACCGTTTTCTAATTCTGTACTTGTGCTTCCGCACTTGAGATTTAATATCTGTTTTGATATTGATTAATTGGTATTGTTTCTTCTTTATTTTAAATATTTTGATGAATATATCTTAACCGAAAGAAAAGAGAAAACTTGAATTAAAAATCTTTTGATTTTATATTGTTTAATATGTCAAAATAGAGTAAAATTAAATATTATTTGTCATAAAATCCGATGAGTGTAACCGGAGAAATATTTATAGATTAATGGGAAGGAAAAAGCATGAATAGAGAGTTAGTTATTGTAATTGATTTTGGCGGGCAGTACAATCAGCTGGTAGCACGTCGTGTACGTGAGTGCAATGTGTACTGTGAAATTTATTCTTACAAAACAGACATTGAAAAAATAAAGGATATGAATCCGAAAGGAATTATTTTGACCGGCGGTCCTAACAGTTGTTATGAAGCAGACTCTCCTACATATACAAAGGAATTGTTTGAATTGGGGATACCGGTACTGGGACTGTGTTATGGAGCCCAGTTAATGCAGCATATTTTGGGCGGAAAGGTGGGAAAAGCACCGGTTCGCGAATATGGAAAAACAGAAACATTTGTCAGTACAAAATCAAAGTTGTTTGAAAATGTAGAAGAAAATACGATTGTGTGGATGAGCCATTTTGATTATATTGCGAAAGCAGCGCCGGGATTTGAGGTGACTGCCTATACCAAAGATTGTCCGGTAGCGACGGCAGAGGATATTACAAGAAATCTTTATGCAATTCAGTTTCATCCGGAGGTGCTGCATACCATCCGTGGAAAGGAAATTTTAAGTAATTTCGTCTATAATATCTGTCATTGTTCCGGCGACTGGAAAATGGATTCTTTTGTGGAGAATTCTATTCGGACAATTCGTGAAAAAGTCGGTGACGGTAAGGTGCTTTGCGCATTGTCCGGCGGTGTGGATTCGTCTGTTGCGGCAGTTCTTTTGGCAAAGGCAGTAGGAAAGCAACTGACCTGTGTGTTTGTGGATCACGGACTTTTAAGAAAGAACGAGGGCGATGAAGTCGAGGCGGTTTTTGGCCCGAACGGACAGTATGATTTGAATTTTATCCGTGTGAATGCACAGGATAGATACTATAAAAAACTTGCGGGTGTCACAGAGCCGGAAAAAAAGCGCAAGATTATCGGTGAGGAGTTTATCCGTGTATTTGAGGAAGAGGCAAAGAAAATCGGAGCTGTTGACTATCTAGTACAGGGGACGATTTATCCGGATGTTGTTGAAAGCGGTCTGGGCGGTGAATCGGCAGTAATCAAATCACACCATAATGTAGGTGGACTGCCGGAGTATGTGGATTTTAAAGAAATCATTGAACCCCTTCGGGACTTGTTTAAGGATGAGGTGCGAAAGGCAGGATTGGAATTGGGTATTCCGGAATATCTGGTGTTCCGTCAGCCATTCCCGGGACCGGGGCTTGGTATTCGGATTATCGGGGAAGTTACGGCGGAAAAGGTGCGCATTGTGCAGGATGCGGATGCAATTTACAGGGAAGAAATAGCGAATGCCGGGTTAGACCGGGAGATTAATCAGTATTTTGCTGCTCTGACGAATATGCGTTCTGTAGGTGTTATGGGTGATGAGAGAACCTATGATTATGCGGTGGCGTTAAGGGCAGTGAAAACCATAGATTTTATGACGGCGGAATCGGCGGAAATACCATATGAGGTGCTGAATAAGGTAATGAATCGAATCATTAATGAGGTGAAAGGAGTGAACCGGGTATTTTATGATTTGACGAGCAAGCCGCCGGGGACGATAGAGTTTGAGTGATGAAATGGGATTGAAAAAGCCAGTATTTATGCGGACTGCAAGCAAATTTGTTTAAGTGCTGGCAACAGTTTGGCAACATTCCAGACATCACTCGCTAAATAATTACATCAGTGGCAGAAAGAAAACCTTGCTGATTTTCAGAACAAGAAAACTGAATATCGGCAAGGTCTTTTTTATGCTTTCTTCTTTTTCTGTTTTTTTCTATTTTCTTTTTCGAGTTTTTCA
>CANQPJ010000025.1 GCA_947625755.1 uncultured Lachnospiraceae bacterium
TACATAGAGAAACAGAACTGCATTGGCAATGGCCAATGCAGTTCTGTTATTTAGAGACTTTTTTTACAGCCCCTTTTCTGTCGTACTATTTCATATGCCAGCACTCCGGCTGCCACCGAAGCGTTCAGCGAATCAATATCCCCAAGCATCGGAATGGATGCTGTAAAATCACATTTTTCTTTGACCAGACGGCTGACGCCTTTCCCTTCATTTCCAATGACCAGTCCAATAGGACCTTTCAGATCCAAATCATACATGGTTGTTCCATTCATATCCGCACAGACAAACCACAATCCTTTTTCTTTCAATTCTTCTATTGTCTTGGAAATGTTTGTAACTTTTGCAACCGGCGTATAATTAATCGCTCCGGCAGACGCTTTTACTGCTGTTGCGGTCAGCCCTGCAGCCCTGTGTTTTGGAATGATGACGCCATGAGCTCCGGCAAGATTTGCAGTTCTGATAATGGCTCCCAGATTATGTGGGTCCTCAATATCGTCTAAAACAATAACAAACGGAGATTCTCCCTGTTCCTCTGCTTTTTTTAATATATCTTCTACGGATGCATACTCATATGCTGCAATATAAGCAATGACTCCCTGATGCTTTCCTGTCTCCGACATTTGTTCCAGACGTTCTTTTTTCACATACTGAATCACCGTATCGTGTTTTTTTGCCTCACGCAGCACTGTATTCATAGAGCCTTCTTTGCAATGCTCCAATACAAACAGTTTATCCACCGTTCTGTTTGCACGAAAAGCCTCAATGACAGCATTTCTTCCTTCTATCACAAATTCCTTGTATCTCACAGCTTACCTCTTTATCTCCACTCTCTTTTTATTTTTCACTGCCCATCAACAGGCGTATAAAATGTTTGCCGCACTGTATTCGGGACAATTTATTCATGAAAGGATACCAGACATTTCTTAATAAGTTCCATCATTCTATCTGACTGTTTTGTCAAATAAAGCCATCCCATCAGTGCCTCAAATCCTGTTGCAGTTCTATAATCTGACATGGAAGCATTTTTTGCTCTTGTCACAGCCTTGGCATTCCGTCCACGCTTATATATTTTTAACTCATCATCTGTCAAATCGTCCATGATATAATAAATCATCTTTGCCTGTGTCGGGGCTTTTACCAGATTTGATACCTTTTTGTGTATCTTATTAACCTGACGGTTTGCCTCGTCAACTATCACGGTCCGGATAATTATTTCATAAATACTGTCGCCAATATATGCCAGTGTCAATGGCGAATAATCTGAAATATTTATCTCCTCAAGCTCCATTCCCTGCCTGATTATGCTAAACAAATCTTTATCCATTTTATTTCCCTTAACTATTTTATTTCGTATGTTGTTCCTTCTCTGGTATCTTTTAACACAATTCCTTTTGCTGCCAGCTCATCCCGGATAGCATCAGCAGTTTCAAAATCCCTGTCTTTCTTTGCCTGCGCCCGCTTTGCAATCATTTCCATAATATAGGCTTCCGTCTCACTGTCAACTGATGGCTGTTCATTGGCTATTTCCCCGGCATCAAGATTTAAAGATAATACATAATCAAAATCTTTTATTATATATCGCTTTGTTGCATCATTTGTATCAGCTTTTAACACATCATAAACCAAAGTAATACCGGAGGCAGTATTCAGGTCATTGCCTGTCACTTCAATAAATTTTTTCTTATACTCTGCTGCCAGCTCCATATCCACACTGCCATTTTTATCTAATTTGGCAATACGGTTTCGTAATTTTTTATATCCCGCTGCCACGGAATCAAGTATATCATAACTGAATTCCAATGGTTTTCTGTAATGGGATTGAAGACAAAACATTCTATAGACAATCGGATCGTATCCCTTCTTTTCCAATAATGAAACAGTCAGAAAATCTCCTTTGGATTTACTCATCTTTCCACTTTTATCATTTAAGTGATGGACATGAAACCAGTAATTACACCATTTGTGTCCAAAACAAGCCTCACTCTGCGCAATCTCATTCGTATGATGCGGAAAAATATTGTCAATTCCTCCACAATGAAGGTCCAGATATTCACCAAGATGCTTTAAGCTAATGCATGAACACTCAATATGCCATCCCGGATACCCCACACCCCACGGACTATCCCATTTTAATTCCTGATTATCAAATTTGGATTTGGTAAACCAGAGTACAAAATCCGTCTTGTTTCTTTTATTTTTATCTTCATCTACATCATCTCTTACGCCAACCATAAGTTCCTCCTCATTATGACTGGACAATGTATAATACTCTTTTAACTTTGATGTATCAAAATAAACATTTCCCCCTGCAATATATGCATACCCCTTTTCTAATAATTTTGAAATCATCTCAATAAACTCATCAATACAATTCGTGGCAGGCTCAACCACATCGGGAGTCTTAATATTTAATTTGGCACAATCGGAAAAGAAAGCCTCCGTATAAAACCGGGCTATTTCCATAACTGTTTTATTTTCCCGGCGGGCGCCTTTTAACATTTTATCTTCACCGGTATCGGCATCACTGGATAAATGTCCCACATCCGTGATATTCATTACACGTTTAACATGATACCCTTCATAGCGTAGTTCCTTTTCCAAAATATCTTCCATTATATATGTACGAAGATTTCCTATATGTGCATAATGATAAACGGTTGGACCACAAGTGTACATTCCAACCTGTTTTTCTGAAATTGGCTTAAATATTTCTTTTTTCTTTGTTAACGTATTATAAATTTTCATCTTCTCTCCTTATTCCTCTATGATAATTTTTTGTTTTACCGTTTTACCGGTATCCGTATGCGTGCTCACTGTGTAGTTCCACAGAAAACAGGCATACAGGTATACTCTCTTCTTTTATACATAATCATTAATAAAGAAACTGTCTTCCCTGCACACTGTAGGAAATCCCGGTATCTTTTTATAACCAAATATATGCGCCCCTAACTCTCCTATTGTAACATCAAAATCAACTTTTCCAATATTATCTTTGTTACATTTTTCTAATTTAACACTTCCGTGATAATATTTCATCTTAAAATAGCCTTCATTCTCTTTAATTACCAAATCTTTTATTTTTATCTTTCTCTCTTTAAAATCTTTAAATGCAAACTGCCTGAGTATTTTCCTGATATTAATTATTCTTGCCATGGCATATGGTTTCTTTTTTTTACCCAGCCAGCTTAAATTCTGTATACTGCTATCCAATACTTCCTCAAAAATATCATTATCAATAATAATTCTGTATCCTACAATAACTTTATTATTCACAAAAATATCAATGGTTCCCCCTTCAATCTCCGTTATCTTTTTTATCTTTCTAAAATACTCTACATCTTTAGATAAAGAAACCGAATGATTGTTGTATACCGTCTGCTGTGCAAAAATAGATAATTTGACTAAATCAGAGTTCTCTGCTTTTCTGGTAATAATGGAATGACTGGGTTTTCTTCTATGTTCTGCTTCCACGATTTCATACTTATCCATCACATATTCAAATCCATATTTTCTGTAAATCTCGGCATTTTCTTCACTGGATGGAATAAGATAAGTAAATGTATCCATATTATCATACATTCTTTTGATTATCGTTTGAAATATTTCCGTGATATACCCCCGATTACGGTATTTTTCCCATGTTCCTACCGCATATATATAGATAATACCGGTCTTAACATTGCCGGTAATCACCTGCTTTGGAATTAAATGAACTGCTGATACAATTTCTCCATCCTGCTCATTCACCATCACTTCATTTTCTCTGATAAGCTGATTATAATAATAATCGATATACTCCTTTGTATCTTCTTTAAAACAATGCTCATACAAAGGTCTTGTTTTTTGTTTTTCCTGATTTTCAAGCAATCTAATCATAACAATTCTCTCTATTTCTGGATTATAGTATACTTTTCTATCATGTAAATCGGATTGTAGGATAACTTGGATTTCCTGAGTCCTTCAAGCCCCATATCGTCTTCACGGTTTTCTTTTCCTGCGTTGGGAAATGCTGTAGATAAAAACTGGCTGCAAATATATTGATACAATCCCCGAATATTGGCATTTGCCTTTTCTACCGGTAAATAAACCATATCTTCCTGTTCGTAATAATTGCCAATGCAAAAAGCCTCCAGTTTATCATCAATATATACTCCGCCGATTTTGTAGTCAAAGATTTTATCATGGGCTAAAATAAACTCAATTCCTTTTGCTTCGCTTTCTATAAACTGATGTTCTTCACTATGTGTTTTACTCTGCTTCCATTTTTCCAAAAAATCCAAGATTTCCTGTTTATTCTCTCTGCCTAATAATCGAAACTTATATCTTCCCTGATATTCTCTTTTAAAAGCATTCAGATTATTTTTCTTTTTATGAAACTTTTTTCCACTGAATGTCCTTAATTTTTCTGCATCATATACATAATCATAGTAGGTTCTGTCGGGAATAATCAGGTAGTCATCTTGTGGCAGATTAAGAATTTCAACCGCCTTTTTATCTACAAGATACATCGTAAGTTTTTTCTTCAGGACCTCATTAAAATATTTTTCCGTTTTAAAGAAACAATGTTGCAAATCAGACTCTCTGCAGCAGGGTACTGTAGAGTAATACTGTCCCTTCTTACTTTTTGCCACCCACATCAGTCCGCTATCATCAGTAAAATACCATGTGGGATAACTATTTTCCCACAAAAACAGGTCTAATAAATTACTGTCTGCTGTTTCCGGTCTTCTTAAATTATAGTATTCATTGAGTTTTTTATAGTCTTCTATCCGTACTTTCTTTAACTTATCTTCCATGATTATAAACTGCCTTTTTCACTATGTATCTTAAAACAACTCCTGTAAAAGAACAATTGCCTGGGATGCGATTCCCAGCCCTTTTCCGGTAAATCCCAGTCCTTCCTCGGTTGTTGCTTTGATACAAACCTGATTTTTCACGATATTCAATGCATCTGCCACATTTTTTATCATCTCATCTTTGTACGGGGCTAACTTGGGATTCTGGCATATAATTGTAGCATCAATATTTTCTATTCTGTAACGGTGTTCATCTAACAATTTTCCTACCTGCTGCAACAATTTTATACTGGATATATCTTTATATTGAGAGTCTGTATCAGGAAAATATTTTCCAATATCACCAAGACCTGCCGCCCCGAGAAGTCCATCCATAATTGCATGCACCACCACATCAGCATCGGAATGACCTAATAATCCAAAATCATATGGAATATCTACACCCCCCAATATTAATTTTCTGTTTTTTACCAATTTGTGTACATCATATCCCATTCCAATCCGCATATTATCCTCCCGGTGTTATATATTTTTTCATATAGTCAATTTATTATACCACATTTTAACAAAAATTGATTTTTTATTGCAATAAAAAAGTAGCGAGAAAGGGATTTGAACCCCCGACACCACGGGTATGAACCGTGTGCTCTAGCCAACTGAGCTATCTCGCCACATAATAGATGCCTATACGCATCAATATAAAATTGTGCTTTTAAATTTTGTAATGGGACCTACAGGGCTCGAACCTGTGACCCCCTGCTTGTAAGGCAGATGCTCTCCCAGCTGAGCTAAGATCCCATACAGAATTTAAACTGCCTTATTAATATAAACGTTTAGGCAAATCTTGTCAATAACTTTTTTAAAATAAAGTTTGAGCGGTTATTTTATTTTTTTATTCTTATCCGTTTAACCTTACTCCACTTACCATACTGTTTTCTGTTTCCAACCATAACATAAGCTCTTACTTTTATAAATAATTTTTTCTTATTTTTAAGTTTATTTGATTTTATTGTGAATTTTGCTTTTTTGGAAAATCTTCTGACTAAAACTTTCTTTCCTTTTTTCTTCGTCAGGACATATACCTGGTATCCTGTTACTTTTTTTAATTTTTTCAAAAAGACTTTTACTTTTTTTGAATCTTTCTTTTTAGAAAGTTTTTTAATTCCTGCCTTAGCTATTTTAACTTTTTTTGTGGTTGTTGGTATTGGTTTGTCATCTTTTCCCGGCATTGTAGTGCCCGCATTTGTTTCCGATGGCAGAATTGTTGCAGCCGGCGCCTGCGTTGTTATCACTTCCGGCTGTGTTGTTATCACTTCCGGCTGTGTTGTTATCACTTCCGGCTGTGTTGTGACATTCTCAACGGTAGTTTTTGATTCAACAGCTTCTGGAACATACCAGACTCCCATCTCATAAAATGAATATCCATAACCTGTACCTCTTTTTGTTCCATACATTCTTACATATCTGGTATTATATACTTTTCCCAAATCAATCTGCACGTTTTTATTTGATGTTGCCCGTACATATGCTACAGTTTTCCACTCGTTCGCATCATCAGAGATTTGTACGTAATACTTCGAAGCATATGCACCTTCCCACATAAAACCTACTTTATTAATGTCTTTATTTGCTCCTAAATCTACATATAACCACTGTGGATCTTCGTATATAGTTTCCCATCTGGTACCTGTGTTTCCATCGACTGCCAGATTTGCACTCTGCTTTTCATTGGAAGCATAAGCCTTACATCCGATTGCCAGATTACCATTTGCCTTTGTAAATACACTGGCATTTACTTCTTCTCCCTGAACAGCGGAAAGACCATCCGGATTAAGACCTTCATCCGGGTCTTCATAAGAACCTCCCACCGATGTATAGGTTTCTTTTCCGGTAACTGCCGGTATGACTGCATGAGCATATTTATAGCCCAAAGAAAAAATCAGATTGAGCGTGTCAATGTTGTATGTAGATTGCTTTCCTTCGCTTGTATATGCCACATTTGTATTGATTAAATTATCTAAATACTGCTGATCAGATGAGGTAAATGGCGCATATTCTTCCTCAAAATACATTGCATAATAAATAGAAGACGCTGATGTGAAAGTTCCTAGCGGCTGTGGATGTTTGTTGTCTCCGCAATAATAATCCAGCCCATTTTGTTCATATAATTCATAAAAAGCCTCTCCTGCCGGCGCTAAATCAGCTCCCACAGATTTTGCTGTCTGAATATAACTGTAAGTAAAATATGGAAGTAAGCCTGATACACCTAAAATTGTATCTTTGGTAGGCCACGGCTCATAAAAAATAATTCTTGCATCCGGATTATACTGCCTGATTGTAGGAATAATTGCCTCAGTTCCTATCTGCAGATTATCTCCGTCAAAGCCTCCAACAATATCCTGTAACACGACAATTTCATAGCCACCTTCCTTAATCGCATTGACTACATTATCAGCAGTTGATTGGAAAATAAGATTTTTTCCACCATTTGTCGCCGCCTTACATCTTATATTATGTCCCCTATGCGCTGCAATTCCCTGAACTACATTGCAGAGATTATTATAATATGTCATGGAATTTCCTATAAATAAAACATCTGTTACGCCATCTTCTGGTTTCATAGGGTCCCCTCCTGTATTATTTTCTGTTGTCGCTTCCTCACTGCTTTGTGAACCATAAACTCTTATGGAAAGAATGCTGACCGTACCGGTTGTACCCGTATTGCCTCCATTGGTTCCTGTACCCATACATGCCTCTTTATCAAATACAATCTTTACACTTCTTGCATTATATGTATCAGAAAATGTGATTGTGTCACCACTGTCGCTGACATGCTCCGCATTTTTTACTTTCGCCCCACTGTAAATTGTACCATTTGTGCATGTACCCGCAAGGTTCCATGTAATATTCCCTGCATTGGCAGCGCTAACCTGTTCCGTAGAATAATAAATACTATAATTTGTACAATAGGAATCATAGAAATTAGCATTGGTCGAACCCTGATAAATTAAAGCACTGCTAATATCATAATTTTTTCCTAAATCTACATAAATTGCAGATTCAGCGGTTGTCGCTGTAGTTCCTAAAAGGTTATTTCCATTTCCCAGATTTTCATTACATACATTAATTGCTGAAAATCCGTTGCCTACATGCAAAAATCCTTCTACCGGAGTATTTGCATTGGACGTCATAAAGGTGTAATTGTTTCTGTTGTTTGTAACATTTAAAAGTGTGTCTGCTGCTATTACCGTATTTGGTATAAAGCTGATTCCGGAAACCATCAGGCAGATACTCATTACTAATGTCACAAGTTTTTTTACTTTTTGATTCATTGATTTGTCCTCTCTTACTTTATATATACTTGTATTGTAATTAATTTACCTCTTATTCTCAAATACAAAATATGATATATTTATATACCCTATAAGGTATATAATATTGAAGTCTCATTTTTGTTTTTCCTTATTTTTAAAGCCATGAAAGATATTGATTTCTTCTTTTCCTTATATTATTATTTATATAACATAATGTTTGGAGCATATCATGGAGGAAAGGTTATGGAGATATTACAGTTAAGATATTTTTGTGATGCGGCAGAATTGGAAAACTTTTCTAAAGTTGCCGAAAAAAATTATGTGCCGCAGCCTTCAATCAGTAAAACTATAAGCAAACTGGAACAGGAACTTGGCGTGAAGCTGTTTGACCGGAAGGGCAAAAGGATTTCCTTAAATGCCAATGGGAAATTTTTTTATGAAAAAATAAATGCTGCACTTACAAATATTGACGAGGGAATAAATCATTTTAAAACACCGCTGCAATCTAACATTTCCATTTATATTCAGGCAGGTAACCGGTTTATTTCCATGTTGACAGCAGATTTTCTTACGTCAACGAAAGATATTTTTGTCTCGACTGTCACCCAGATTAGTGATAATCATTCAAATAATTATGATTTTACATTTATGCAGTTATTAAATGATATGTCAAAATACCGTTATGAAAAATTAATGGATGATGAAATTGTCCTTGTAGTATCAAAAACCAATCCGTTATCCAGATATGATAAGGTAAGCATCAAATCTTTGTCTGACTATCCTTACATTGCTTACTACAAGTCGATTAACTTGAGAGATTTTACAGATGAATATTGCAGACGGGAGGGAGGATTTACTCCCGGTGTGGTTTTTGAAACTGCCGACTATCAGGCTATAAGATATATGATTGCAAAAAACAAAGGAATTTCCCTTATGCCTGAAAGTCTGTTTACCATCCAGAATTCAGACCAATATAAAATTATTAAACTAAAAGAAAAAACCTTTCGTACACTTGTTATTGCATGGAATAAAAATAAAATATTCAGTCCGCAGGCACAGCAGTTTTTGGAATTCACAAAGAACTGGTTTAGAAATCTCTAAACCGGTTCTTTATTTCATTGTCAGATTAATACGCCTTCTGTCTTTATCAACACTTAATACTTTGACATTTACCACATCTCCTACAGATACCACGTCCAATGGATGTTTTATGAATTGATTACTCATTTCCGAGATATGTACCAATCCATCCTGATGTACGCCAATATCAATAAATGCGCCAAAATCAATTACATTTCTTACAGTACCCTTTAATTCCATTCCTTCTTTCAAATCATCAAAATCCAAAACATCACTTTTTAGAATCGGTTTGGGCATTTTATCTCTGGGGTCACGTCCCGGTTTTTCCATTTCTGAAATCATATCTTTCAGTGTGATTGCATCTGTTCCGATTTCTTTTGCAACTACGTTATAATCCTGCACTTTTTGAGATATTTTTACATCACCGGACACAATATCCCTGCTTGTAAATCCATATTTTTTCAGCAATGCTTTCGCAGATGTATAACTTTCCGGATGTACACCGGTGTAATCCAAGGCTTCTTTTCCATCTCTAATCCTCAAAAACCCTGCGCACTGTTCAAACGCTTTCGGTCCCAGTTTAGATACCTTTAATAACTCTTTTCTGCTGGAAAACTGTCCGTTTTTTTCACGGTATTCCACAATATTTTTTGCCAGTGTTTTATTAATTCCGGAAACATATTTCAAAAGCGACACAGAAGCTGTGTTCAAATCGACTCCTACATTATTTACACAGTCTTCTACCACATTTCCCAAGGTTTCGTCTAATTTTTTTTGGTTCATATCATGTTGGTACTGTCCCACACCAATAGCTTTTGGCTCAATCTTCACCAGTTCTGCCAGCGGATCCTGCAATCTTCTTGCCATAGAAGCGGCGCTTCTTTGTCCGGTATCAAAGTTTGGAAACTCTTCTGTTGCAAGTTTACTGGCAGAGTACACAGAAGCTCCTGCCTCGTTTACAATAACATATTCCACCTTTGACGGAGATTCTTTAATAATATCTGCAATGACTGCTTCAGACTCTCTGGATGCGGTGCCATTTCCCAAAGAAATCAGACTGACATTGTATTTTTCAATTATATCAAGTACTGTTTTCTTTGACTCTTCCACCTTATTTTGAGGTGCAGTCGGAAAAATAACTGTCGTGTACAATACCTTACCGGTTTCATCGACCACCGCCAGTTTGCAGCCCGTCCGGAAAGCAGGATCCCACCCGAGAACTGTTTTTCCCGCAATCGGCGGCTGCATTAATAATTGTTTTAAATTCTGTCCAAACACTTCAATGGCGCCATTTTCTGCTTTTTCTCTTAACTCATTTCTGATTTCCCTCTCGATAGCAGGTTTTATCAATCGGTGGTATCCATCTTCCAATGCCTCGCATAAGACCTGTGAGAAATCCGATTTGCCGGTTATAACGGATTTCTTTAAAGCCATCATAATATTTTCATCCGGCATTTCTACCTTTACGGTAATCACTTTTTCTTTTTCTGCTCTGTTAATGGCTAAAATCCGATGTCCCGGTATCTTACTTACGGATTCCGTATAATTATAGTAATTTTCATACGGTGTCTGTGCCTCTTCATCCTTTGCCTTTGATACAATATCACCATGTTTCATCACCGTATTTCTTATGGCATTGCGGAATTCTGCATTATCAGATACGATTTCAGCAATAATATCTTTTGCCCCCTGTATAGCCTCTTCAACAGAATTTACGCCTTTTTCTTTATTTACATAATTTTCTGCTTCCTTCTGCAGAGTTTTGCCGCGAATCTGCATCATAAAAATATTTGCCAAAGGCTCTAACCCCTTTGCCTTTGCCTCGGTTGCCCTGGTCTTTCTCTTTGGTCGGAATGGTCTGTAAATATCGTCAACAGCAACCATTGTCTTTGCTTCCATAATTTTTTTCATAAGTTCTGATGTCATTTTCCCCTGTTCTTCAATAGAGGCTGTCACTGTCTGTTTCTTTTCTTCCAAATTCCGTAAATATTTTAATCGTTCATCCAATGTCCTTAACTGTTCATCATTTAATTCGCCTGTCACCGGCTTTCTATATCTTGCTATAAATGGAATTGTATTTCCCTCATCGATTAACTGCACAGCAGCCTCCACCTGCCATGACTTTACCTGTAATTCTTCTGCAATTATTTTGTAAATCTCCATTTCTGTCTCCATTTCTTTGAATTTTATTTTATTTTTCATTTCTTCTATGTTATACTTTTTATAAATAAAATTATTGTACCAAATTTTTCTATATTTGTGTATGAATTTAACGAAGGTGACTTATGAACAAAATAAAAAAAGAGCTTCGTAAGTACAAACATGCATGGCCTCTGCTTTATGTGTTTATTTACATGCCATGGTTCATTCTATTAGAAACACTGATACCGGCGGATTATCCGGGACTTCATTTTATTCACTGTGCTCTGGATGACATAATTCCTTTTTGTGAATGGTTTGTTATCCCATATCTTTTATGGTTTCTGTATATTCCGGCAGTATTTGTCTTTCTTTTTTATCATTCAAAAAATGAATTTTATCGTATTTGTGCCTATGAATTTACGGGAATGACCATTGCTCTGCTCGTATGTACAATTTATCCAAATGGTCTGCATCTTAGACTGTCTGATATAGGAAGGGATAACATACTGGTTAATCTGGTTCATTTTCTATATAATAATGACACGCCAACAAATGTCTGCCCTAGCATACATGTATTTGCCACAATCAGCGCACATATTTGTCTGGTGAAAAGCCCTCATATGAAAGAGTTAAAAACAAGACAGCATATCAAAAGACTTTCACTGGTATTATCTGTTTTAATATGTCTGTCCACTGTTTTTTTGAAACAACATTCAGTAATTGACCTGATTTCCGGTGTTATTTTAGCTTTTGGACTGTATTTTATTGTATTCCAATGGTGGTTTGCAAAAGTGGAATTTCCAGCGCCTAAAGTAAAAGACCCCAGACAGCATCAGGTATTGTATTTCTTAAATCATCGTACAAAATAAAAGGTTGTTATTTCCGGTCGTGATATATGACAAAACACCACCACTGAAAATAACAACCTTTTTTTAGTTAAATCCAAAAAACTTCTGTGTGATATGATATCCGAGAACAGAACATTTTCTTCCGGCTTTTCCCGGGAGATTCATTGTTCTTCCAAGAATGGACTTACGAACCCTTCTGTACAATTCCGGATTACTCTCTTTTAAATCATTCCATAAGGTTTCTTTATCTTTCAATCTCTGCTTTGTGCCTTCTAAAATAGATAATATGGACGATACGCACATCATCATATCAAAGTAGTGTATCATGGCATCATCCGTTTGTTTATTTTCTATGTGTGATTTATTATAAATATCCAACATTAATCTTGTAACACGGTATTGCTGGTCCAGCCTCTTAATCATAATAGACTCATTCACAGACTGATCTTCTCTTCCAATATAATATTTATACAGACACACATCCAGATAATAAATATTTTTTACAAATGGCAATGGTTGAAAGACATAAATATTATCTACATAAAATGTATGTTTTGGAAGAACCATTCCGCACTCCCGCAGCACCTTCGTTCTGTAAATAACCGAATGCATTAACAGATACTGGGTTTTGCCAAAATGCAAATCTTCCCATCCAAACATTTTACCAACCGGCATTGCTCTTTTGTATTTCATTATTTTTTTATGCTTGACTCCCTGCTTATCATACATAAAGTTTGAAATCAGCATATCAAGCCCTGCATCCTTTGAAACCATATCTTCAAGCAAATCCAAAACCTTGGCAAGGGCTTTCTTTCCAAGACAGTCATCACTGTCCAACACCTTAAAATAAAGACCGGATGCATTTTTAATTCCTGTATTTACTGCCTCTCCATGTCCTCCATTTTCCTGATGGATAACCTTTATAATATCCGGAAATTTTTCATGGTATTTATTTGCAATCTTTAGTGTATCATCTGTTGAGCCATCATCCACAATAATAACCTCAACTCTGTCTCCTCCGTTTAATGCGCTTCTGATACTCTTTTCCATATAATCCTGTGAATTATAGCATGGTATCGTCACTGTCAATAACTTCATTCTCTACCTCCTTTGGTCGCACTATACTGTTTATTATAATTCCCATCCCCACTGCCATTCCTAAAAATATCAGCATGGAAGATGATATTGCCTGTATCATATACCAGTCAGAAAACTGTCCGGCTGTATCTGTCTGTTGCTGTACTATCTGTTTCGCTAAATAAGACATTCCTACAGAAGAAATATTAGCCCACATATGCAATAATATCGGCGCCATAATTGATTTATATTTTTCATATACAAAAACTGCAGCCAATCCAATAATAGCAGCATATGGAGCCTGCACCCAGTTGCCATGAAATACGCCAAACAAAACTGCCGAGATAACTGCTGCCATTTTTATATTCGTAAGCTCCTTTGTTCTTTTATATATTAATCCCCGAAATATCATTTCTTCTACGATTGGTGCGACAATCCCACCTGCAATGAATTGCAGGACTATAGGACTTTCAAATATTGCAGCCTGTGCTCCTCTGTATGAATCAATCATAAATTGCGGCATAAATATTTGCAGGATTGATACAAACATATTTGCCCATTTCATATTAAAAAAAGCAAACGGAAGGATTAAAAGATATAATCCTTTATGAACCGGCTTATATTTTACTAAAGTATGCGCTTTCTTTTTATCATTGATGTCTTTTTTCATAAGCAATGCCATAATCGGTATTGTTATCAGCGCAGACAGCATGGTCAACAATAATTTTCTGCCCTGTAATGTGTTCGTAAGCATACGGTAAATATCTGCGGAGGAAATACCTTGTATATGCCAATATACCATAAATAAGAGTTGTATCGCATACACCACAAGCATCTGTACAGCTAAATATATCAGCATCGGGTAAATCAGTCCCCATATTTTTTTTGCTAAATCTGACTTATTCAAAGCATTCTCCTTATACAATATTTTTAGATAAATCAAGATATTTTAACAGTTCCGCGACTGTATCTGCAGCTGCAGTTGCTCCATGTTTTAACAATTCGTTCTCTTGTGTAAATAATCAGCAATATTATAACACAAATGACTCTTGTTTTACAGAGACTTTTGTTTTATAATTTAATAAGCAAAAAAAGTTTGAGAGGTACATAAAAATGAGTCAAGAAAAAGTAGATAAGTACAAACAGGAAAAATATAACCGCAAGCATGCTAAAAAGAAATCAAATTTTAAAAAGATTGCTTCCTACATTGTTGCAACCTTGGTAGTTGTTTTATTTATCGGTTATCTGGGTTATTCTGTAGCTATTGCTACCGGTCTCTATACACCGCCTACTACCACGATTCATAGAGAACTTTCTGATGCAGAAAAAGAAAGCATCCGTAATGTATTGATTCAAAACGGTGATACAAATGTAAAGATTACCACATCAGCTGCAAAAGAGAATACAACAACAGCTGCTGCACCGGAAAAAACAGAAGCTTCAACACAAGCAAAAAAATAATATGATAAACAAAAAGACATTGTATCCATTACGATGCAATGTCTTTTTTTGTTACATTCTATCCGGTGCTTCAAAGCCAAGCAGATGAATTCCTGTCTCCAAGACCGTCTTTGTCATATCTATCAAAGCAATATATCCTTTTTTCTTTACCTCATCTTCTTCCACAAGAATCTTTGTACCATGGTAAAAACGATTAAATGCATTAGACAAATCGTAAATATAGGAACAAATTTTATGTGGCGCCAGTTCTTTTGCAGCATTCTCAATGACCTCATTTGCCTTGGCAATTTCTATCATTAACTGCAGCTGTTCTTCATTTTCCGTATCCGTAATCAACAGATTTTCTGTTGAATTACCCTGTTCTTTGTATTTATCTATAATGGATTTGATACGCACAATAGTATATAAGATATATGGACCGGTATTTCCTTCAAAAGAAGTAAATTTGTCGATGTCAAAAATATAATCCTTTGCAGCCTGATTAGACAAATCACCATATTTTAACGCCGCAAGACCGATAATTTTAGAAACCTTTTCCACTTCCTCCGGCTCCATGGTACGATTTTCCATCATTTTATCATAGACTGCACCATTTATCTCTGAAACGAGCGCATCCAACTGCATTACCCCACCGTCTCTGGTCTTAAACGGCTTTCCATCCTCACCGTTTACAGTACCAAATCCGATATGTATGAGCCTTGTCTGTGGATTAACCAAGCCTGCCCGTCTTGCTACGCGGAATACCTGTGTAAAATGTAACTCCTGACGTTTGTCTGCCAGATAAATAATTTCATCCGGAGCGTAATCTTTCTGGCGCTGAAGAATTGTTCCCAAATCAGAAGTAGCATAAAGGTCTGCCCCATCTGCTTTTCTAACAATACATGGAGGTAGCTCTTTCTTATCCTCCTCTTTAGCTATATCTACAACTAAAGCCCCCTGACTTTCATGAACCAGCCCCTTATTCTCTAATATTTCGAACAATTCCGGGATGTATGGTTTTGCATCACTTTCACCTTTCCAAAGTTCAAAATGAACATTCAGATTTCCGTAATTTTTTTTCAAATCCTCTCCGGAAACCGTCATGATATGCTTCCAAATTGCTTTATAAGGAGGATACCCATTTTGAAACTTAACTGTAGCCTCCTGTGCTTTGGCTTTGAAAGTTTCATCATTCTTTGCCTTTACATTGGCAGCCGGATAAATCTCTGCAAATTCATCTATGGTAAAAGGCGGCTCTGACGGATAATTTCCTGTATAGTTTTCATCAAAATAGACCAATTCCGGTTTTCTCTCTTTGAGCTCCATAATAATCAGTCCTATCTGCAATCCCCAGTCTCCCAGATGAACATCGCCAATCACTTGGTTTCCCATATATTTTTTAATTCGTTTTACACTCTCTCCAATAATTGCCGGGCGGAGATGTCCTACATGAAGTGGTTTTGCCACATTTGCCCCACCATAATCTACCACAATGGTCTCCGGTTTATCATTTTCTGTTCCAAGTTTTTCGGATGATTTCATTTGATTCAGATATTCTGCCAAAAATCCACCGTTCAAATTGATATTAATAAATCCCGGCTTTACTGCCTCTACATAGCTGAACATGGAATTTTCTCCAACCGCCTCAACCACATCATTGGCTATCATAATAGGTGCCTTATGATATAGCTTGGCGCCTGCCATGGCTCCGTTACACTGATACTGGCAGAGATCCGGGCGGTTAGAAATACCTACTTTGCCTAGTTTTGCATCATAACCGCACCTCTCAAATGCGCTTTCAAACTCTTTTGTAATTAATTCCAGTAACTTTTTCATTGTTTCTCTCCACTCTTTTATTCCGTCAACAATTCTATCTGTATCACTTTGATTCCCTGTGCTGAAAGAAGAGACATTACAGTTTTACACCATTGAGTTTTAATAATTCTTTTGCCGTCTCCACGGAATCTACACCTGTTTTATTTTTTATCGGTGCAAATTCTTTTTCTCTGATAACTTCATATGCCAGACAGTTATCCATCATATGAATCATATCCAGCACTAATGTTTCAAATTTATATCCGTTTTCAGTCTCCGGCTTCACTGTATTCCCATTTTCATCCAAATATGGAATTTTCTTTTTCACAACATGAACAGACAAATTGTTTTTTAAATTCTTTTCTAAAGCTTCTATGGTAAACAGATAATTTAAAATTACGCCATATTTATAAGCCAATTCTCCATCGTCTTTTGTCTCATATCTCATATCCTCTGTCAATTCATAATATTCAACAATGGAAGGTCTTCCATCTTCCAAACAAAGCACGCCGACTTTCTCTTCCGGGTTTTTCTTTGATACCACCTTTGATGCAGAACAATAACCCCCGTCAATCATAGCTCCTACAAAACAAGGATCTGCTATACGCTGACATACATTGTCCACAGCAAAAATATTGATATACTCTACCCCCTGCGCCTTTGCTTTTTCACAAAGTCCTGCTTTGACAAATGAAATAAACCATCCTCCATTTCCATTTGGTGATGTAGAAACCCTGTCTTTTGCTTCTAAATAAATTTTTCCATCAAACGTAGCTGCCGGAGCCATTTCCTGTACAAAAAATTCTACATAGTCCGGATCATAGCCAAAGTAATTCTTTTCTTTAAAGAAATTGACAGTATCATCATTATTTCTTTCACTGGTCATAATGTATAGAGGAACCCATACTCCTGTCTGGTGCACAACATCCAATAAATTATGAATCAGTACCTCAAAAATAAATAAATCTCCACTCTCGCCTATATTGTACATTCCTTTTGGCTGGTCAGAACCCAGTCTTGTCCCCATACCGCCTGCCAGAAGAAGAGCTGCAACCTTTCCATTCTTAATTGCATCAACACCGATTGCCGTGTATCTTTCTTTATTTTTTTCAATATCCTCAATAGACACAGCATCATCCAGCGGTGTTATCACACCTTTTTCACTGTGACTATCTCCATCTTTAATATAATTCAACAGCCCAAAATCAATTTCACTAATCTGTTTTAGCAAAGACTCTTTCTGACTGTCATTCAGTTCATCATAATATTTTAAAAGCTGTGTCTGTCCATACTTTTCCAACAACTCTTTAGCCTGCTCATAATTCATATAAAATCCTCCATCTTAATTTGTCAAAATAGAATTGTAACTTCAGGGTTATAAGCACATTCAAAAGAAAATGTGCAGTACCCATTATTATATAGTTATAGAATAATTTATTTTCCGGTATTATGCAAGGACTTAATACTACATAACACTTCTATACAGTTCTGAAATCTCATATCAGGATTCATCTGTGTACATTTCAGGATAATTTTCTTTATTTTCCCCCGTACCCGGAACGAAAAGGCATCTTTTTGATAGACTCTTTTTGTTAATAAATAATACATGGTAGTGCCAATTCCGTAAATATCCGTTCTAATATCCGTATTAAATAGCCCTTTCCCATTGGCATTACCAAATTGTTCCGGAGCGGCAAATCCTTTGCTTCCCAAGGCAAATTCATCTGCAACATCCCTGCTATATCTTTTAGCAATTCCAAAATCAATTAATTTTATGCTTCCATCATCCTTTAAAATAATATTGGAAGGTTTTAAATCACGATAGATTATCGGAGGTTCTAAAGAATGCAGATAATAAAGTCCGCTACATACCTGTTCCATAATGTTTACAAGCAGTTTCTTTTTCACTGCGCCATTTTTCATTATATATTCTTTTAGATTAATCCCCTCAATATACTCCATAATTAGGAAAAAATTTTCTTCTTCCTTAATCAGATTAAAAATTTTTGGAAGGACCGGATGAGAACAATGCCTTAATGCATTGAGTTCCTTTTCCATTCCTTCCAATAAATTGTCTTGGTTGGCAGGATCAGAAGTTATATATCTTTTCATCGCATAAAACGTTCCCTGATAGACATCTCTGACCTTATAGACATCAGAAGAACCACCGGAACCTATCTGCTCTAATACATAATATCTCCCGCCAACTACGTTATTAATAATATTTTTCATATACACACCTTTCCCGATGTGCTTCTCTCCTTACCAAAAACTTTTATTCTGCTTATATTTCTGCAATGTCAATCAATGTAAGATTGTCTTTTGCATCGCTCTCCAGACTGGTCAGCAATGCATCGACAGTATCTAAACTTGTAAAGCAGTTTACTCCTGTTTCAATGGATGTTCTACGGATAAGGAATCCATCCCGGCTCTTATCCCGTCCCTGTGTCGGCGTATCAACAACAATATCAATTTTATGTTCAAGTAACAAATCCATAACCGTAGGAGCTTCCTGATTAATCTTATTTACTTTGATGGCATTTACTCCGTTTTCTCTTAAAACATCTGCGGTACTTCTTGTGGCGTAAACCTCATATCCCAGTTTTTCAAAACGTTGTGCCAGAGGTATAATTTCCTGCTTATCTGCATCCTTAACGGACATAATTAGCTTTTTGTGCTTCGGAAGGACAACTCCTGCGCCCAGAAACGCTTTATATAACGCCTCATTAAATGTCTTTGCAATCCCAAGGCACTCACCTGTAGACTTCATTTCCGGTCCTAAACTCGTTTCTGCACCATGAATCTTTTCAAACGAGAATACCGGCATCTTGATTGCATAGTAATCAGCATTCGGCTGCAATCCCGGCTCATATCCCTGTTCTCTAATGCTCTTGCCGATAATACATTTTGTAGCCATTTTTACAATAGGAATCCCCGTAACTTTACTGATATACGGTACGGTTCTTGAGGAACGCGGATTAACCTCTATTACATATACCTGTCCGTCACATACAATAAACTGAATGTTAATCATTCCCTTAACATGAAGCGACATGGCAAGTTTTTTTGTATAATCTTCAATGGTATCAATGATATTCCGGGATAATGTGTATGCAGGATATACGGAAATACTGTCTCCGGAGTGTACACCCGCTCTCTCAATATGCTCCATAACGCCCGGAATCAAAATATCTGTACCATCACAGATTGCATCAACTTCCACCTCGGTTCCCTGCAGATATTTGTCTACAAGAATTGGATGGTCCTGTGCAATTCTGTTGATAATTTCCATAAATTCTTCTACTTCTTTATCACAGGTAGCAATCTGCATCCCCTGACCTCCAAGAACATATGAAGGACGTACCAGAACCGGATAACCCAGCCGGTTTGCTGTCTTTTTTGCTTCTTCAGCAGTAAACACCGTTCCGCCTGTCGGTCTTGGAATACCACATTTTTCTAATATTTCATCAAATAACTCTCTATCTTCAGCTGCATCTACATCAGCCGCATCTGTTCCAAGAATAGGAACTCCCATCTTCATTAGAGCCTCTGTTAATTTAATTGCGGTCTGTCCGCCAAACTGTACCACAGCTCCGTCCGGCTTTTCTACGTTGACAATATTTTCAACATCTTCCGGTGTCAAAGGTTCAAAGTACAACTTGTCGGCAATATCAAAGTCCGTAGAAACAGTCTCCGGATTGTTGTTTACAATAATTGTTTCATAGCCTTCTTCTTTGAATGCCCATGTACAATGCACAGAACAGAAATCAAACTCAATTCCCTGACCGATACGGATTGGACCGGAACCAAGCACCAACACCTTTTTCGGCGGATTGGTTTCTGCCGCTTCACTTTCACCACCATATACAGAATAGTAATAAGGGGTTGCTGCCTCAAACTCGGCAGCACATGTATCAACCATCTTATAGGCAGCTACAATGCCATGGTCATATCTCATCTGTTTAATTTCATCCACATTTTTTCCGGTTAATCTGGAAATCACGGTATCCGGAAACTCAATTCTCTTCGCTTCCTTTAACAATTCTTTTGTCAATGGCTTTGTTTTTAATGTTTCTTCCATTTCAACAATAATAGCAAGTTTGTCAATAAACCACTTGTCAATCATTGTTATTTCATGGATATGATCATAACTTACACCGCGTCTTAATGCTTCAGCAATAACCCAGATACGTCTGTCGTCTACTTTATGCAGCATTTCCTCTAATTCCTCATCATTCAGCCCTGAAAAATCATAATCAAGAAGACATTCTACATGCTGCTCCAAGGAACGAATTGCCTTCATTAATGCACCTTCAAAATTATTGCAGATACTCATGACCTCGCCGGTTGCCTTCATCTGTGTCGTTAATTTTCTGCTGGCTGTAATAAATTTATCAAACGGAAGCCGTGGAATCTTTACAACACAATAATCTAATGTCGGCTCAAAACTGGCATACGTCTTCTGTGTAATTGCATTTTTAATTTCATCTAATGTATATCCAAGAGCAATCTTCGCCGCTACCTTTGCAATAGGATAACCGGTTGCCTTGGAAGCAAGCGCCGATGAACGGCTCACCCGGGGATTTACCTCAATAACGCAATACTCAAAACTTTCCGGATGAAGCGCATACTGTACGTTACAGCCACCGGTAATATTTAATTCATTAATAATATTGAGAGCTGATGTACGCAGCATCTGATGTTCTTTGTCTGCCAATGTCTGGGATGGCGCAACAACAATACTGTCTCCTGTATGAACACCTACCGGGTCAATATTTTCCATATTACAAACTGTAATGCAGTTTCCGGCAGAATCCCGCATTACCTCATATTCGATTTCTTTCCAGCCTGCAATACACCGCTCAACCAGAACCTGTCCGACACGGCTGAGTCTTAAACCATTTTCAAGAATCTCAACTAATTCTGTCTGATTATGTGCAATACCGCCGCCGCTGCCACCAAGTGTGTAAGCCGGACGAAGAACAACCGGATAACCAATCTTATTGGTAAATGCAATACCATCTTCTATATTCTCAACAACCAGAGACGGTGCGCAAGGCTCATGAATCTTCTCCATTGTCTCTTTAAACTCAAGACGGTCTTCTGCTTTCTTAATAGTTTCCGGAGTCGTTCCAATCAGTCTGCATGAATGACTCTCTAAAAATCCTGTTTCAGCAATTTCCATGGCAAGATTTAATCCCGCCTGACCTCCAAGTGTCGGAAGAATGCTGTCCGGCTTTTCTTTTTCAATAATCTTTTTTAATACCGGAACGGTTAAAGGCTCAATATAAACTTCATCGGCAATATCTTTATCCGTCATAATTGTTGCCGGATTTGAGTTCAAAAGTACCACTTCAATGCCTTCCTCTTTCAAGGAACGACATGCCTGAGTGCCAGCATAATCAAACTCTGCCGCCTGTCCGATGACAATCGGACCTGAACCGATAACTAAAACCTTTTTTATACTTAAATCTCTAGGCATTCTTCTTCACCTCCATCATTTTTATAAATTCATCAAAAAGTCTGTCGGAATCCTGTGGTCCCGGGCAGGCTTCCGGATGGAACTGAACAGTGAATATACTTTTATTTTTATATCTTAAACCTTCTACGGTTTTATCATTAACATTTATGAAAGCAACATTGGCAACATCAGATTTTACTGTGTCCCCATCTACCATATATCCATGGTTTTGTGAAGAAATATAAACATGACCGGTATCCAGATCCTTTACCGGATGATTTCCTCCTCTATGTCCATATTTCATTTTCTTTGTATCTGCTCCCGTGGCGAGCGCCATCAGCTGATGTCCGAGACAGATAGCAAAAATTGGAATATCTGTATCATATAATTTCTTTATCTGTTCAATCTGATAAACACATTCCTTTGGATCACCCGGTCCGTTTGATAGCATTATACCATCCGGATTTGCAGCAATAATATCTTCTGCAGATGTATCACATGGAAAAACGGTTACATTACAACCTCTCTTGTTTAAGGATTTTGCAATATTATTCTTTGCTCCGATGTCTAAAAGAGCAACATTAAATCCCTCTCCCGGTAATATTTTCTTTTCTTTACAGGAAACTTTTTTTACCACTCCTGTAACTCTGTATTCCTTAATTTTCGGAAGTATCTCGTCAAGATTGTACTCCTCATCGGTAGTAATCATACCGTTCATAGTACCCTTTTCGCGGAGTATTTTTGTCAATGCCCTTGTATCAATGCCTGCGATACCCGGTATATCATTTTCTTCTAAAAAATTCTGAATCGTGTCATCACATCTGAAATTACTAGGTATACGGCTTAATTCATTGACGATATATGCATCGGGCCATGGTTTCAATGATTCCATATCCTCATGGCATATACCATAATTTCCCTGCAGCGGATATGTCATGCATACTGCCTGTCCCGCATAAGATGGATCTGTCAGTACTTCTAAATATCCCCACATTGATGTGTTAAATACAATCTCACTGATAACTTCTCTTTGTGTTCCAATGGATTTTCCTTCGAAAACTGTCCCGTCTTCCAAGATAAGAAATGCGTTCATAAATGTGTTTTCCTTTCGTTTGTTTGTCTGTTTCAGCAATGCTCCAAGATAAAATTTCCTTACCTTTGCCACTGCCCCGAGAGTTAAATTCTCCATACAATATAACGGAGTATTCGATTTTTGCCTAAACTTAAAAAATTATATCAAAAAATGGGGAGAGTTTCAACCAGTTGGAGGCAGGAATTTAGAGAGTCTTTCTTCCTTTTTACAGAAAAAAGTGTATTGCGTTTATGCAAAAATCACATAATCACAATACACTTTTAAATTTTCCTAAAAATTTATCCACCCAAATATTTATTATTCAACAGATATATAGTGATTTTAATGTAAGTCCGCTTGTCCTGAAATCCAGATGTGTTCTGTAATAGTTATTATTCGCTAATGTTAAGGTAATCATCTTTCTTGAAAAATCTTTTACATAAATTTTTGTGTTGTATAGTTCTTTCGACAATATATAAGACCCGCCTACATATAAACTGCACTTTATATATGGTATTTTATGGATTGCCTTTGGCTTTTTATTATAAATATATCCTTTTACCTTCATCTTTTTCCCTGAAAAATATATTTTTAACGGTTGGAATTTAACAGTACTGTAGGGTATTTGTTCCAGAGAAGTATATGATGGGTTAAAATGCGCCTGATTTTTTGCTATTGTTACTTTGCATTTTAACTTCACTCCATCCGTCTTACAATAGACAACTGTTTTTCCAACTTTTTTCCCTTTTATGACACCGTTCTTGGAAATGGATAAAATCTTTGAATTTTTTACTTTCCATTTACCCTTGCCCGAGTGTCCCCATATATAAAGCCGGTCTTTTATGCCTACTGTTACCGTTTTTGATTTATAATTTAACTGGGGATTGGAAACCTCAACTTTACATTTCATGGTCTGCCCATTTACATAACAGGTGATTGTAGCCTTACCCTTCTTTTTTGCCTTGATTTTGCCTGATGCACTAACCGTTGCTACCTTTTTATTACTGCTTTTCCATTTCTTTTTCCCATTGACACCATATACCTTTAATACATGTGTATCTTTTTTGTATAAATATAAAGTGGAATAACTCAAATATGGATTTGATACATAGACAGTATAACTCATTTGTAATGTATCGAGTGCGTATTCATCATACCATGAATCATAATATTTTATTTTAAATATAGCTTTGATTGTAGCTGAACCAGCCTTCTTTCCTGTTACTTTTCCAGATGAATCAACCACCGCAACACTCGGATTACTGGACGAATATGTAACACTTTGTACATTTGATAAAGCGCTTTCATCATCATAATAATCGTAAATTTTATATGTATTTTTATATGTTTTGTTTACAAAAATTGAAACATAATCATCGTTAAAATCACCGTAAAACTCTTCTTCCCATGAATATTGTATTGCCTGAACTTCTGTATGACCCATAACCGTCAAAGAAAACATAATGGTTAATAACATCAAACTAATAAATTTTTTCATTTTTTTACCTTCCTATCATTTGTTTATTCCATTTGCTAAATCATTTTCGTACAAATTGTAATTTAACTCTCTAACCACTTAGCCACGCCATCTTCGTTATTACTTCCTATTACTGCTGTAGCTGCTTGCTTAAGT
>CANQPJ010000026.1 GCA_947625755.1 uncultured Lachnospiraceae bacterium
ATTTTTACACGAACCGTAGGTTAATTTCCTACAACTCTACCGCTGGTTGAGTCCGGTAAAGTGCGCTCCCCGCCGCCTTCCGCCGATACTGTCACCGTCGTCTCAACGGTATTACCCACTTCCCACAAAATATACTTTATAACGTCGAGAAATAGACTATATCATCATTCCGTTTCTAATACTGCTACAACAATCTCTCCTTTGGATATTATCCTATCAATGGAAGAAGCAATAGTTTGTGTCATTAGTAAATATTCTTCCAATTCAGATACAAGTAAAGAAATTGCTTTATTCAATCTTCTTTCCATACCCATACTTCCACGCAAGGCAACAATAAATTCTTCTATTTTCCCATCAGAATCATATATTGCACCTTGCATACCCTTCAATACACTCACTGAAGCTTTTAATTCGCCAAGGTTCTCTATATTTTTAGCATATTGATTATCCAATAACGAAAGATAACTATTTTCAACCACACTCCAATATCTGGAAACTTCACTTACATGGACTTTTAAATTCCCTGCAAATGTATTTACAGGATTAGAAAGTTTTCGACAAATATTCCTAACAAAACTTGCATCCACACTACCACTTTGAGCTTTCACGCGGTTAATTTCACTTGTAGCTGCACTAATAGATGTACTCATTTCATTTCCCATAATAGAGATTTCTTCTGTCATTTTTGTGGAATTCTCCTCAATATCTGCAATAAAATCAAGAACCCTTTTTCTCCCTCATCTTCAACTGTACCGTAAATTTCATCATCACTTTCTGAAACTCTTCCCTTCAATTCTCTATCTAGCGATACTAACCTCTCATTTTTATAAAAATCAGGTATGTAATCCTGTCAAATCAGCGATAATTACATCTGCTTGATAAATTCCCTCTGCTATATCCTGAAGTATATTCTGCTGATTATCTAAATCTCCTGCATTTGTAAAATCAAAATTTTCGTATCAGTAATTGATTCAGCGTTGCTACATCTCGCATATTCCCTTTCACCGTTGGATTTTCATCTTTCCATTGCTTCGCCGTCTTTCCAAACAAAACAACATTCAACATGTCTGCTTCATTAGCATAGGCATATGCCACCTGTGCAGGAGTTAATTCTGGAGGAATCAAATTGTCCTTAATTGCATCCGTATGTACTCTATAATTCAGTTTGGAAATTTCTCTGTTTAGATTCCAATTCAAAGACAAACGACTATTTTCATCTGTCTTTAACCTCCTGTAGTCTTTCATAATATATAACTGGAATTCAGGAGAAATCCAAGTAGCGAAAGACATAGCAATATCACTATGAGCATATGTCCCGCCATAACGTCCTGCTTTTGAAGTAATACCGATCGCATTCATCTGCTGTATCCACTTAGTCGGTGTCATCACAAAACGATTTAATCCCGCCTCATTTTTAACCGCCTCGAATTGCACACGGTTAAAATCTGGATTATGCAATTCTTCCCAAACGCCTAAAAATTCGATTGTGTTACGATTGCGCATCCAGTTTTGAATCACAAATCTTGGATCATCTTCATTTCTATATTTTGCAATATCCGTTAATGAAATAAACTCATTTTCAAAATTTGTTGTATAGATTCCAATGTCAATACCTTTAGCATGAATAGTCTCTTTCACAATTTTTGCCATATACATTCTCCTGTTCTCACATCATAAGTTCCTACAGAACGTCTCTTAAAATGCTTATCTGCTATTTATTTACAAATCATTTTCTAAACATTTCTCCTCATCTTCCCACATTTCCCGATATGCTTCCATGTAAAACTTAATGCAGCCAGGATATGCATACAAATATCTTCTACACACCCTTTTATACAATTTCAGTATTTTTTCATCACAAGCAAAATCCAGTAAATAATCAAGGAAACGTGATAATTCATCTTCTGACACAGTTCTACTACACACATCTTCAACCAATGATAAATAAATCTCATAGGCTTTTTGATGTAATTGAGCTATCTGCTCGGCAACCTGATAAATCATTTCATCCATTAGATCACCTCAAAATGTTTGAGTGCATCCATTATTGCTTCCATCGTTTCTTTCGTCGGATGCTTCCTCGGCTGTTTTAATTCCTCTACCATATTCGGAGCGTCATACATCGTCAGACCTAATGACCTCTTTACCTCCGCAATATATGCAGTATGCACCTTAAATCCACATTTTTCTCCACATATTCCTGTATGATTTTATATGTAATTTTCGGTTTCAGTTAATATTTCTTTGCACGCTCCGCTATAACATCCAACGGCACTTTCCCCTTGCCTTCTCCAAATTCAACCTTAACATTTATAGTGCTGTCTGGTGACTTGTGGGACAAAAGAACAATACTTTCAACGTGCACCGTATTCGGAAACATGTCCACAGCACAGCCCTTTTCCACCCGATAACCTTGAGCCTGCAGCATTTCCAAATCCCTTGCCAGACTGGTCGGCTTGCAACTTATGTAAACTATTTTCTCCACTCCAAAATCAATAATCTTTTTCAATGCCTTTGGATTAACACCATCTCTTGGCGGGTCTAATATAATTATATCCGGTTTATCTTTGATACCATCAACTACCTCCAATACGTCTCCGGCTATAAATTCGCAATTATGTAAACCGTTTAATTCTGCATTAACTCTGGCTGCCCGAACTGCTTCCTCAACAATTTCCACACCTACTACCTTTTGTGCTACCGGAGCAATAATTTGTGCAATGGTCCCTGTTCCACTGTATAAATCAAAAACAGTCATATCTTTTGTATCTCCAATATATTCACGTGCCTTGGAATATAATATTTCCGCTCCTGATGAATTGGTCTGAAAAAAAGAAAATACAGATATTTTAAAACGAAGTCCCAGCAATTCTTCATATATATATTCTTCCCCAAATAATACCCGGGTTTCATCACTCTGCACCACATCAGCTAAACCGTCATTGATAATATGAAGAACTCCACACAATTTTGCATTCAGATTGAGCGCCTGCAGTTTCTTCAAAAGATTATCCCACTGTGCCTGCTCTTCGTACTCTTTATCGGATGTGGTAACAATAGCTACCAACATCTGTTTTGTCATTGTAGTTCTTCTGACAAGCAAATGTCTTAAATATCCCTCATGCTTTAATTTCCTGTAAAAAGGTAATTCCTTTTCCCTGCAATAATCCAATACGCAATCCAATACTTTTCTATAATCTTCATCCACAATCTGACATTGATTTACTGTGACAATATCATGGAAACTGTTTCTTTTATGCATACCTAATGCCAATGGTCCATCCTTAACCTCATCTCCAAAGGAAAATTCCATTTTGTTTCGATACTCCCACTGCATAGGACTTTTCCATATCCCCTCGAACTGATAATCACCCACAACTGCAGAATCCAGAATTTCTTTTATCATTTTTTCTTTTAATTTTATCTGGTTTACATAACTCATTGTCTGATAAGCGCAGCCGCCACAAAACTGAAAATGCGGACATTGAGGCTGCACATCCTCCAGCCGGGATTTGTCAATTACTTTTTTTAACCTTCCTATGGAATTTCCGGATCTTTTCTTTGATACAACAAACCGGACTGTTTGTCCGGGAATCGTTCCTTTTACAATCGCTGTACCTTCCTCGCCACAATCCACTTTTCCTTTGTTTGGAAAACTTAATTCAACAACTTTGCCTGTATATTCAATGCCTTTCTTCATATTTCTGCCCTTTCATAATAATGTTTTTTCATTCTCAAAACATTGTCCTCTTTTGATTTTGAATGATAGCAAAAAGAGGGTCACATCAACGTTACCCTCTTTTTCCGAAATATAATAAATATATTTTCGTAATTCAATCTTTCAAGATTATCACTGATTAGTCTTCAAAATCGCTTTCGTCCTCGTCTTCATCCTCATCGAATAAATCATCAAAATCGTCTTCGAAATCATCATAGCAATCTCTGTTTACAAATCTATAAATACCGTAAACTACTCCAGCCATAGCTGCAATCGCTGCAATCACACCAAGAACAATAGCAATTATTTTACAGGTATCCTTCTGTTCATTTTTTCCGATTATTTTCCCAATTTTAACACCTTTCATTAATTCATCCATATTTTGCCTCCTTATGGTATTAGTATATCATTATTACCTATGTTTTACTACACTTTTTTTAATTTTGCAAAGGACGCCATCATTACCTTTTGTCCCGCTGTATCAAAATTCACAGTCACCTGATAATCTCTAGAGCCATCTTCTATTCCAAGGACTGTTCCCTCGCCGAATTTCATATGCTTTACCCGGTCTCCCACTGCATAATCAATAGAGGCTTTTGTCACAACAAACTCCTTGCCGAATCCCGGTTTGCTGCCGGAACTGCCATACGCCGGCTTTTTGGACATTGCCTTGTATGCATTTTTTCTCTGACTGGCTGCGTAAGACCTTGCACCGCCATAATTATCATTCCCCATATAATCTGAACCTCCATATTTAAGAGACCCTTCATATCCACCAAAACTACTGAATGAAGGCTTCTTCTCATATCCTGCTGCCACCCTGTCTGTCACATTTTTGCTGTTTACAAGCATAGGTGGGATTTCCTTTACAAATCTGGATACAATATTATATTGCATTTCTCCACGTACCATTCTTTTTTTTGCATAACTGATTGTTAATTTTTTCATGGCGCGGGTAATTGCCACATAGCACAAACGTCGTTCTTCTTCTAATTCCTTATCATCATCTGCCATGATGCTCATGTATCCCGGAAAGAGTCCATCTTCCATACCACACAAAAACACATTTGGAAATTCCAGTCCCTTTGCACTATGAACCGTCATAAGAACTACATAACTGCTTTTTTCATCTAAATTGTCTATTTCAGCAATCAGAGCTACTTCCTCTAAAAATTCAGATAAATTCGGCTCATCTGTATTATCTTCATATTCCACAATTTTATTAATTAATTCCTCAATATTTTCAATACGTCCGTTTGCCTCATCTGTATTTTCAGCTGCCAGCTCTGCCATATATCCGGTATCATTTAAGATTGCATTGGTCAGCTTTTCGATATTGCCCTCATATTCCCCGGTCTTATATCCTTCCATCAAATCGGTAAACCCTTTTATTTTTGAAACAGCTCTGGAAAGCCCCGGTATCTCTTCAATTTTCAGCAGAGCATCATACAAATCCATCCCATATGCCGCAGCAAAATCCTTCACCTTTTCTACTGTGGCTGCGCCGATTCCTCTCTTTGGAACATTGATAATACGCTCCACAGCAATATCATCTGTAGGATTACTGATGACACGAAGATAGGCGATAATATCTTTAATTTCTCTTCTCTGATAAAAATTCTGGCCACCAATAATCTTATACGGAATATTTTTCATCATTAATTTTTCTTCCAAAGCACGGGATTGTGCATTGGTACGGTATAAAATAGCATAATCACTATAATCAGCCTTTCCCCAGTCTACAGCCTCTTTGATTTCTTCCGCTATCATTTCCGCTTCAGCATATCCATCCTCTGCCTGATAAATATCTATCTTTTCTCCCCGTTCATTTTCACTCCAAAGGGTTTTATCCTTTCTTCCTGCATTATTATGTATGACGCCATTTGCCGCATCCAAAATATTTTTTGTGGAACGGTAATTCTGCTCCAGCTTTACTACACGCGCTGTAGGAAAATATTTTTCAAACTGGAGAATATTTGTAATATCCGCACCTCTGAATTTGTAAATCGACTGGTCATCATCACCTACTACGCAAAGGTTCTGATTCTTCTCCGCCAGCATTTTTATAAAAGCAAATTGGGCAGCATTTGTATCCTGATACTCATCTACCATAATGTATTGCAACCTGTTCTGATAACTCTCCAATACTTTCGGACATTTTTTGAACAGCTCTACCGTTTTCATAATCAAATCATCAAAATCCAGTGCGTTATTACTCTTTAAAGCGGCCTGATAATCATTGTAAATCTTTGAAACATTAACAAGTTTAAAATCGCTCTGTGCCATCGCTGACACGTCTCCGGTGGTAAGCAGCTTGTTTTTAAAATCAGAAATCTTATTGAGCATGCTGCTTTCTTTATACATTTTAGAATCAAGATTTAAATCTTTAATTATATTTTTTATCAGACGTTTTTGATCATCTGTATCATAAATTGTAAAATCGTTCTTATATCCGATTTGGTCAATATATCTGCGGAGAATTCTGACACATGCTGAATGAAAGGTGCTGACCCACACCTGCTCTGCACCAAAACCCACAATTTGATTCACACGGTTTCGCATCTCTGCTGCTGCCTTATTTGTAAAAGTAATCGCCATAATATTATATGGTTCCACATGTTTTTCCTCAATAAGATATGCAATGCGGTGTGTCAGAACACGGGTTTTGCCACTTCCTGCGCCGGCTAATATTAAAAGCGGTCCATCCGTATGAAATGTGGCAATCTGCTGCATATCATTCAGTGTCTCATAAATTTTATTCATTATTAGTTCCCCTTTTATTCTTCCTATATATAAGAACAAAGTGCCTCCTATGACACTTCACGTAATGTTTATTTTACCACAATTTATTTCAAAAAGATATTTTTTATTTGGAAATAAGTACATTGTCTCCTTTATATGTTGTCTATGCTGATTACATGTGCTTGTATCAAATACATATCATATATTATAAAAATTATATCTTGTAGTTTTTATTACTACATATTATACTGATACTATAAAGAAGGAGTGATAAATTATGTTTCCAGAAGATTTTATAAAAGAAATACTTGATGAAGTTAAGGCATTTAATATTGATGATGTTCCAAATATTGCTCTATATATGGATCAGGTGACTACCTACCTGAATGATAAGTTTGCGGCAACAAAAAGGCATGACGATGATAAATTAATGACCAAAACTATGATTAACAACTATGCAAAAAGCCGACTGCTGCCATCTCCGGAAAAGAAGAAGTATACAAAAGACCATATTATGATACTGATTATGATATTTTTCTTTAAGAATGTTCTTTCCATCAATGATGTGACAAAATTGCTTTCACCAATGATAGATACTTATTTTCACAATGAGGAGATTCCTTTAGAAGACGTCATCAACAACTTTTTAAACTTTGAAAAAAAATATGATTTATCCCAATCAATTACACAGGAAGTAAAAGAAGTGACAAAGATTTTTGATAAAATGAATGTAGAAGATAAAGACTATCTGCAAACATTAGGACTTATTACCATGTTAAGCTATGACACTTTTGTTAGAAAAATGCTGATTGAAAAATTAATTGATTTCCTGCCGGATGTAGATACTGACAACAAGGAATGATTTATAATTATATTTTTATTCATTAAAAAAGCGCAGCAGGATACAAAATATCCCACTACGCTTTTTAATATTTACTCTACTATGCATCGCCTTTTTTTATTCTTTCCAAGACCATGTCGTATCCATCATTTCCATAATTCAAGGAACGGTTCACTCTGCTAATAGTGGCAGTTGATGCTCCCGTGGCATTGGAAATATCCAGATATGTATGTCCTTCTCTGAGCATTTTTGCCACTTCATATCTCTGTGATATAGACAAAAGCTCATTGACCGTACATACATCCTCAAAAAAAATATAACACTCTTCTTTATCCTTTAAAGTTAAAATAGCATCAAATAAATGATCTACTTCTGTCGTCCTGATTTTTTTACTCATAATACACCTCTCACCTCACAGGTCCTTCTATTTTCACATTTTAGCACTCTAAAGTTTGAAAGTCCAGTATTATTCATAAAATTATTGTAATAGTTTTGCCATCAGCCTAATTTTTCTGTATATTTCTTAATGTTTTCAATTCCTCTATATCGAATTTATAAGTTGTGTTACAAAAATCGCATTTTACTTCAATTTCTTTTCCATCATTAATAATATCATCCATATCCTTTTTGCTGATTCCCGCTAAAGCCTTCAAAATCTTTTCTTTGCTGCAGTTGCAAACAAATCCGGCAGGTATCTTATCTGTAAATTGCACCTCCATATCTCCCATAACTTCCTGCAAAATATCCTCCGGAGTCATGCCCTTTTCCAACATATCCGTAACAGAACTGATATTGTTTACACGCTCCTCTAATTTACTGATAACTTCCTCGTCTGCAAAAGGCATTAACTGTACAATAAATCCGCCTGCCTGTTTTACGGTATTATCCTTTGACATCAATACACCCAGTCCCACTGCCGAAGGTATCTGCTCTGAAGCTGCAAAATAATAGGTCAAATCCTCTGCCACTTCACTCGTTCCCAATGGGACCTGACTACAATATGGTTCTTTTAATCCCATGTCCTTAATCACTGTAAGGGTTCCATAACCAATCGCTGCTCCCACATCTAACTTACCTGCATAATTTGCCGGAATCAGCACATTGGGATTTCCGACATATCCCTTTACATTTCCCTTGGAATCAGCTGTCACTGTAATACCATGAATAGGACCATCACCTTTCATCATCAATGTCAGTATATCTTTTTCGCCTTTCATCATAATACCCATCATAGCGCCGCCGGTAAGCAGTCTTCCCAAAGCCGCCGTTGCAACCGGACTTGTATTATGATTCTTTCTTGCAGTTTCCACCATTTCTCTTGATGAGATGGCAAATGCCCTAATCTGACCGTTTGCTGCTGTTGCTCTAACAATATAATCCATAATTTTCTCCTTACTTATATTTCACTATGATGCGTTATGCCTCACTTTTCCGTAATACCACATACACTCTGTCGTTTTCTTCACTTCCCTCATGCTCTGAAAAAGCCTCGTAAATACCTTCAATTTTTAATCCGGCGGCATCTGCAGCCTGTTTTACCTCATCCAGCGCATAACCTCTTTGAAAATGTTCCTCCTGATATTTATCATACCTGCCGTCATCGCCGCGAACAAAAACCGATAAATAATATTCATTAATATTTGTCTCTTTATCAAAATAATTTTCCCAGATAAAACTGCAATCCTCCCTGTCCTCCGCAATGGTAGCTTTGCCTATATCGGAAAAGTATTTTTTTGTCTTTAAGTCAAAAACAAAAATACCGTTTTGCAGTAAAAATTTTTGAACTTTTTTCAGTACCCTGATAAAATTGTCATAGTCCGTAATATAATTCATGGAATCTCCGATACTGACCATTGCAGGGACTGCATATGGAAGTTCTAATTCTGCTGCATCCTGCAATACATACACAATATCTTCTGATTCTTTTTTGCTCTCGGCAATCTCCAGCATCTCCTGCGCCATGTCTATTCCAGTCATTTCAAATCCTGCTTTGGCAAACAGCATTGTGCCTGTTCCTGTACCACAACCAATATCCACCAGTTTCCCACTGGTTACTCCATACTTATTTAACAGTTTTATCGCATAGCCACACCATTGATGATAATCTACATTGTCCATAAACTTATCATAAACCTGTGCAAATCCAACATATGCTTCCATTATTTTTCTCCTAATATTTTCATCTGATATTTCCACCTGAAGTCAATACATCCGCCTGAGCGCAAACCAAATCTCTTCTGTGATTTTATCAACAATCCCTCCGAAACGCAACCTTGATTAAAACACAATCATCATTTATACTAATAAAGTATTTTTATGAATGTTTTGACACGGAAAATAAAAAATTATATTTTAAGGAAATGAAAAAATGATTAATATTATCAGTAAAATCAGAACTGTCGCCAGAAACAAACTACCTATTCCTGTTTGTTTGTGTGTGTTGATGATAATTATTTTTATTATTTGCCCTTTTGTCTCTGTATTTCATCCAACGTCCGTGAACGATATACATAAAGTCACCTCGAAAGATGAATATGTAAAAGTAAAGGCAAAAAAATTATATTATACCGGCTATAATTTGGAAAAATTTGGTGGAGAACTTTATGGATACTACTACTCTATTCAAGATGGAAAAAGCGTATTTGCCATTATCCCTACAGATGATACTCCACAGGAGGTTATAAAAAATTACGAATTTACCGCCAAGGTGGCAAAACCGGACCACTCATTTAAAAAAATGCAGGAATCCTATATGAATGACTTGAATTGGAATGTCGCTTCGTTTTCCAAAATAAATGCTCCGTTTATATTAAGCAATGCAGATTATCATCCGGTATTTTTTATAATTTTCTTCTGGATTATATTAGTAATATTTCTTATTTCACTAAAAAAAATAGTCAGCTGTTTCCTTGCCATTACCAATCCATATATTTATCCGGTCTGCACTTTTATCGGAAAGCAGGAGCAGAAACTTCTGATTGATGATGCACAGTTTGAATTAGACAGCGAGAACTATATTCAGATAAACGATATGTTTATCACTGAAAATTATTTTATAGATTTAGGAAAAACAAAAGTTTCCATTATTCCATTAGATGAGATTGTATGGTGTTATCGGATGGGTGAAATTTCTCTTAATCCAAGGGATACGGCGCCGGAATTTTCAATCTGCTTTATGATTTTAAGCGGTTCCATAATTTCTGCAAAACACAAATCCAGTGATGAAGCTTTGGAATTAATCAATGCAATCCGCGCAACGGGATATGAGATTATTATTGGTCACTCGGAATCAAAACGCAGGGAGGCAAAACGTATTACAGCTGAATATAAGGAATATGAAATTGAAAAAAAGAGGCAGTAGAAGTAGTTACAACTCCTACTGCCTTTCTTTCTACAGTTAACAAATTTTTATCTTTTAGTAATTCTTTCAAAAGCGTGTCCCGCAAACGTTGAAATAAGGATTGTAAGTTTATCAAGAATTATAACTATCGGAGTTAGAATGATAAATGTCCATATAATAATCACTAACCAATGATATGGTATAAATAATATCCACTGAAGTTCAGAGGTGTTTAAGAAAAACATACCGCTTAACATCCAATACCAAAAACTGTACTTCCCGAGAAATTGAAGTAAACGATGAAAATATACATTTTTAATATTATCAAACAGAATGTAACAACATATTATAAATGCTGTGGAATATATTAATTCCACTCCAAGATTATCAAACTGTCCACGCAAAAATAATATAATTACCATTCCTGCCAAACTCCCTATAATTTTTATCCAATTATTCATAAATTCCAGTCTTTTTTTTACTTTTTCAATTATCTTATATTTTGCAAGAAAGATACCGGAATAAAAAATAGGCAAATATGCAGCCAGCAGGCGTAATGAACTTAATACAAAATTCAGAAATCCATTATAATTTTCTTCATAATTATATTCCCGAAATATTCCATAGAATGCCCAAGGGAGAATTATGTACAAAATGCTCTCCAACACCACCGTTTTTATACTGGGACTTTTCTCCAATAGTTTCATGATTGGAACAAACAATAAAATAAGTAAATATAATTTTACATACCAACTAAATGAAACATATAGAATTTGATCATTATGCAAAAGTGCAAATAAATTTACAAATATATATTTGACCTCAAATTTTCCACAAATTGCTAAATATGGAATTGCAACAAAAAACAGAACCACCCAATAATTAAGAAGGAACTGTGTAATCCTGGTAATATGACACTTTGAAGAAGTGATAGAACGATTGATATAACTTTTATATAAGCCATATCCTGAACAGACTAAAAAAATACCAACACATATTTTTGCACTGGCTCCAAAGTAAGATATTATTGATTTAACGTTCTCCCCCCCCCATAAATTTGTGTCAAGTATCAGAAATTTTCCACACCCAAAAAGATGATGCCACATCATCAAAAAAATTGCTACCGCCTGAATTTGTTTTGTTTCTTTTATGTTCATTTTATAATTTTCTCCTTAATCTGTACAGTTTTCAGACTTAAAAATTAAAAGCTGTTATCGCTAATGGAAAAGTATTCTATTTATATACCTTTGTATTTTTTAACCTCAATGTTGTTATTACTGATTTCTTCCACAGCAATGTTTATACTTCTTTCCACTGCCGCATGGACACGGATCATTTCTTCCTACTTTTTTCTCTTTTACCACTGTTCCGGAAAGTTTTTCTTCTTTATATAATTCTTTTTGTCTTTCTTCAGAAAGAATATTATTCCATTCTTCTAATCCATATAACCAGTCAGCTTTTGCTGCAACCATATTTCTATATAACTTTTCATCATCATAATCAAGATGAACCTTGGTTGATTCTGTCAATTTGTCAATTGGATTCTGTTTTTTCAAACTGTCATTAATACCATCAAGGAATCCCACCATTGTGAGAACTTTCATATTATATTTTTCAGCGAGTTCAGCTACTGTTCCTGAAATAACTGTTCCATGATTTGAAAGAATATCTTTATACACTTCTTTTTCCTGGGCAAAATACGCTTCCCAGAAATCATTGTACTGTTTCTTTGTCTGCTCCTGATTATATGCAATCTCTCTCCACGATTCTAATAAATATTTCTTTGCCATATTATCCTCCAAAAGTTTCTTAAAGATATTTTCTTACGATAGGTTAAATTATACTGATATAAAAGAAGAATTGCAATATATTCTTTATTTGATATAATAAATTCATCGTATGAAATATAAAACATATGCTTAAATGGCACAGGAAAATTACTGATACCTTTTCTTTCTGCCTGCAAAACTGTTACACAAGATATTGATAATGAAATGGAGTTTATTATGGAAAAATTAAAAAGAATTGCTGCTTTACTGGCAGTTGTAGTTTTGATTGTTTGTGCGTTGCTCACATTAATTTTTGCACTCATCGGATATGAAACAGCATGGAAAGCAAGCGCATATTGTATGGTAATTATTCCAGTCATGCTTTATGTTATGATATGGCTTGCAAAATTATTGGGAAACCGGAACAAATAACCAATATTTAATAATAGAAAGAGACGGACAAAATGTATATGTACTTTTTGTCCGTCTCTTTCTATTCTTCTGCTTTTACAAATACTCAATACTATCTGTATATAATTTCTTCCCGTTTTGGACCGTTGCTTACCATTGTTATCGGCACGCCTAACTCTTTCTCAATAAATTCAATATACTTCCGGCAGTTTTCCGGCAGTTTATCATATTCCGTAATTCCTCTGATGTCTTCTTTCCAGCCCGGAAGTGTTTCATATACCGGTTTTGCTTTTTTCAACTGTGTGGTAACCGGAAAATCTTTTGTTATATGTCCGTCAATCTCGTATCCGACACATACCGGAATTTCATCAAGGTATCCTAATACATCAAGAACAGTCAACGCAACTTCTGTCGCTCCCTGCATTCTTACACCATATCGTGATGCAACACAGTCAAACCAGCCCATTCTCCGTGGACGTCCTGTTGTGGCGCCGAATTCACCGCCATCACCGCCGCGTTTTCTTAATTCATCTGCTTCCTGACCAAAAATCTCACTAACAAATTCCCCTGCACCTACCGCTGACGAATAAGCCTTTACTACTGCGATAATATCATTTATTTCATAACATGGAATACCTGCTCCAATAGCGCCATAAGATGCCAGTGTGGATGATGATGTCACCATAGGATAAATTCCAAAATCAGGGTCTTTCAGCGTACCCAGCTGTCCTTCCAACAAAATTGTTTTTCCTTCTTTGATGGCATTATTTAGATATAATGAAACGTCACAAACATAAGGCTTTACAACATCTCTGTAACCATGCAGTGTCTCCAACAACTCCTCCGGATTAATTTTTGGCTTATGGTACATGTGTTCCAACAAAATATTTTTCTGTTCCGCTACACGCGCTACTTTTTCCTTTAATGTATCCTCATCAAATAACTCTGATACCTGAAATCCAATCTTTGCGTATTTATCTGAATAAAAAGGAGCAATACCGGATTTTGTTGAGCCAAAAGCCTTCCCGCCAAGTCTTTCCTCTTCATATGCGTCAAAATCGATATGATAAGGCATAAGAATCTGTGCCCTGTCTGACACCAGAATATTTGGTTTTGGTACCCCCTGTGATACAATATCGTCAATTTCCTTCTGAAGATAAGGAATATTCAGCGCTACACCATTACCAATGATACACGTTGTATGCTGATAAAATACTCCGGAAGGAAGTAAATGTAAGGCAAACTTTCCATATTCATTAATAATAGTGTGACCTGCATTACTACCGCCCTGAAATCGAACGATAATATCTGACTTTTCGCCAAGCATATCTGTAATCTTACCTTTTCCTTCGTCACCCCAGTTGGCACCTACAATTGCTCTAACCATGTGGTTTCCTCCTAAATGTTTTAATGATTTTCCTCCCGGTCCATGCTTTATCGCAATAAACCACTAAACATTATACTATCAAAGATAGAAAAATGCTAGTAGTTCTTACTTGTCAAGCAAAAAATTTTCAAATTTCGGCAGCCACCATTCACGATACCCTAATTCTGTAGGATGAATCGCATCCGCCATATATTTTTTATATTTTTCTTCTGGAATGTTTCTCATCTTACGGTCATTCCACAAATCAATAATTCCGATTTTCCATTTATCTTTTAATCGATATAATGCATCAACCATTTTTTGATAATTTTTATTTTCAAAATATGTATTTGTATAAAAGCTCACCGGACAATTCCATGTATTCTTTGCATAACAGATTATATATTCCATCGCACCAATAATGACAGCAGTATCAAAATCCTCTATATTTTTTGACTCCGAAATCTTTCCGAGAGGTAAATTTTGTGCTGCGTCATTGGTTGATAACTGGCATATAAAATGGCGGCATGATATTTCCTTATCCAGATTATGTATCATGCGCTGTATATAGGAATCTTTTCCGCAATCCACTAATGTAGTGCCTGAAACTGCTTCCTTTATATAATCAAGCCGATATTTCCCAGCCAGCATATCGGCAAAGGAGTATCCTTCCGATGCCGAACCATAAGTTACTGACGAGCCTAAAAAAATTAATTTTTCCATTTTTTCTCCTCATTTGACTATATTTTATCTTTTTCTTTCTGTCAATATTTACTACTAAAATTTTCCTTTGCTTTTATTTTCTTTTTTCTCCATTTTGTTCCTGTTATTTTTTTAACAAATTTCTTTCCTTTTTTTCTATTCTTATGTTATAATAAATTCTGGCTGTATTTTATATGTCAATATTTATAGATTTACACGTAAGATTAAGTAATTGAAAAATATATTAGGAGGACCACAAATGTACAAAATTGTAAAAAGACAGCAGTTAAATGATACGGTTGTACGCTTGGATGTAGACGCACCTTTTATTGCAAAAAAGGCAAAAGCCGGTCAGTTTATTATTTTTCGTATTGACGAACAGGGTGAGCGTATACCGCTTACAATTGCTGATACAGACCCTGAAAAGGGAACGGTCACAATTATTTTCCAAATCGTCGGACAATCTACCATGCTTCTTGCACAGATGAAAGAAGGAGATTATATATTAGACTTCGTAGGACCGCTTGGTGCAGCCACGGATTTTGGCGATGCAAAGAATGTCTGTGTTATCGGCGGCGGTGTTGGCAATGCTATCGCATATCCTTCTGCAAAAGCTCTATTTAAAGCGGGCGCTAAAGTAGATGTTATCGCCGGATTCAGAGATAAAAATATTGTTATTTTAGAAGAAGAATATAAATCTATTTGTAACAGACTATTTATTACCACAGATGATGGAAGTTATGGCGATAAAGGTCTTGTAACTGATAAGCTGCAACAATTAATTGACGAAGGTAACCATTACGATTTAGTAATTGCCATTGGACCAATTCCTATGATGAAATTCGTTTCCAAAGTTACCGAGCCATACAATATTAAAACATTAGTCTCACTCAACCCGATTATGATTGACGGAACAGGAATGTGTGGCGGCTGCCGTGTTACTGTTGGCGGCGAAATCAAATTTGCATGTGTTGACGGTCCTGATTTTGACGGTCATAAAGTTGATTATGATGAGTTAATGAAACGAAACTCTACTTATAAAAATTTTGAAGCACATGACAGAGAAAACTGCCGTATGTTTAAGGCAGCTGATATGGGAGGTGCAAAATAATGCCGAATATGACTTTAACAAAGGTACCTATGCCTGCACAGGAACCTGATAAAAGAAATAAAAATTTTGATGAAGTTGCTCTTGGATATACAGAAGAAATGGCTATGGAAGAAGCAACCAGATGTATTCATTGTAAAAACAAACCATGTATGAGCGGTTGTCCTGTATGCGTTCGTATTCCGGAATTTATCGAAAAGGTAGCCTCCGGTGAATTTGAAGAGGCATATAAGATTATCACAAGTACCAACGGACTTCCTGCCGTATGCGGACGTGTATGTCCACAGGAAAGCCAGTGTGAGGGAAAATGTATTCGTGGAATTAAAGGCGAACCAGTCGCTATCGGACGTCTGGAAAGATTTGTTGCGGATTACCATATGGCACACAGCAATGACGATGTTATAAAACCGGAATCCAATGGTATTAAGGTAGCTGTTATCGGCGCCGGTCCTGCAGGTCTTACCTGTGCCGGCGACCTTGCAAAACTTGGTTATGAAGTTACAATATTTGAGGCATTTCATAAAGCCGGCGGTGTATTGGTTTATGGTATTCCTGAATTCAGACTTCCAAAGGCTATTGTTCAACAGGAAGTTGACAACTTAACAAAACTTGGTGTCAGGATTGAAACAAATATGGTTATCGGTCGTGTTCTTTCCGTTGACGAAATCATGGAAATGGGCTTCAAGGCTGTCTTTATCGGCTCCGGTGCCGGTCTTCCATCCTTTATGGGAATTGAAGGAGAAGCCTTGATTGGTGTATATTCAGCCAATGAATATCTGACAAGAGCCAACTTAATGAAGGCTTACTTAAACGAATATGATACACCTGTAATTAAAAGTAAAAATGTTGCCGTAGTCGGTGGTGGAAATGTAGCTATGGACGCTGCAAGAACCGCACTCAGACTTGGTGCCGAAAATGTATATATTGTTTACCGTCGTGGTATGGAAGAACTTCCTGCCCGTAAAGAAGAAATCGAGCATGCAGAAGAGGAAGGAATTATCTTTAAGACATTGCATAATCCTGTAAAACTGATTGGAGATGAAGAAGGTCGCGTATGCAAGATGGAATGTGTCAAAATGGAGCTGGGAGAGCCTGACGCTTCAGGCCGCCGCCGCCCTATTGCCATCGAGGGAAGCAATTTTGAATTAGATGTTGATACTGTTATCATGTCTATCGGTACTTCACCAAATCCACTTCTTCGAACCACTACCGAAGGTCTGGAAGCAAACAAATGGGGATGTCTGGTAGTAAACGAAGATACGCTTGAGACAACAAGAGAAAACGTTTATGCCGGCGGTGATGCCGTAACCGGCGCCGCTACGGTCATTCTTGCAATGGGAGCCGGTAAACAGGCTGCTGAAAGTATTCATAAAAAATTAAGCAGGTAAATTTATAAGCAATAAACAAGAGGTGGTCCGAATTTATGAACCACCTCTTATTTATTGCTTATTTTTTATTTTTAATTCTCTTTGCTTTACTCCATTTTCCATAGTATATGGTTTTATTTACTATCTTTATTGCCCTTGCACGGACGTAAAGCTTTTTCTTATTTTTCAGTTTTTTCCTGGTTATTGTAAATCTTATTTTCTTTACTGTCTTTCTAACCAGTTTTTTCTTAAATTTCCTTGATTTCGAGATTTGTACCTGATATTTGGCTGCACCTTTAATTCTCTTTAATTTAATATTTACTTTCTTTGAGTCTTTCTTCTTTGTCGCTTTTTTTACTCTTGTCCGTGCAACTTTTACTTTAGATACATCTCCGGTTGTTGTCTGTACATTTTCCGTCGTAACAGGGTCTGTTGTCTTGGATAATGTCTCCGCTTCTTTTACAAGCAGTAAATTATTTCCTTTAATCGTAACTGTCGCATTAGTGACAACTGCCTCACCTGCCATAGAGCCTAATCCATAGACAATATTTACAAGATTACTGTCTGCTGTAAATTCAGCTTCATATACATATGGCACACCGGCTTTCAGCTCAATAATCTCTTCTACTAAAGATCTGTCCACTCCGCTTGGCGTAATTTTTAAAATTACTTTCTTATCTTTGTCAGATGTAATAGTTGCCGTATATTTGTATGTATTTCCTGATACAACGGGAACTTCATTGTACTGCGCCTGTATTCCCCATTTTGCACCATCCCATGTATTCTTTCCGGAATTTTCTATTTTGACTGTGGCATCCCCGTTTTTTTGTGCAGTAACTGTTCCACTGGAATCTGCCCAGTCACTGCCAACATATCCCACAAACTTTGCACCGTTTAAAGCATCCAGTTTCGTATTTGTATTATCCTGTTGTGAGGTTGTAACCTGCTGCTTTGTTGTTGTAACCGGCTGTTTTGTCGTCGCAGGAGTTTTTGTCGTTGTCTCATCTACCTTTACATCATCTGTACCATATACTGCCACATCAAAAATGGAATATCCGTACTGTGTAGCTCTGGTTGTACCGTTAATTTTTATGTAACGACCTTTTGCCATTTTAGAAAGCACAATTTCATCCAATCGGTTCTGGACACTGCTCATCTCGCTCAAAGAAGCAACTGTGGTATATTTTTGTCCATCCTCTGATACCTCTACTGTATAGTCGGCTGCACCCGCACTTTCCCAGATAATACTTATCTGCTTAATATTATGGCTGGTACCTAAATCTATAATTAAACTTTGTGGGTCTATCTTTTGTTTTGATTCCCATCTGGAAGTAATATCATTGTCAATCGCTTTTTCTGCTCCACTATTCTGATTTTCCTGAGATGAAGCGGACGCCGTAACTCCTGTTCCATTAACATAATCCTCACAGGTTACGTTATTAACGGTGATATGATCGTCTAACAGGCTGTTTCTCGTGGATTGTTTGATTTTATACCCCGGATCTACCGGTCCGGCAGGAGTAAAGTTTTCAGGATTACCATTATTTTTATATTCCTCTCCGCCTAATGTTAATTCGCCTGTATTATAATTCCAAAGTCCTGTACCTGGCTGCTTTCCCGCATCAAAACCGAAGGCTGCATACCGTTCTACATATTCTCTTGCATCCAACCCCTCCATCACATATTTCCAAAATTCTGCGGTTCCTTCTGCTGTGACATTTTTGTGATTTTCGCTTTTATCTGAAGTAGAAAATTCGGTAATCCATATTGGTTTATGATATAAATCCCATGCGCTGTCTACAACATCTTTTAAAAACCAGTCTGCCATACTTTTTCCACCCGGATTGTTTTCCGGATAGCAATGTATCGTAATAAAATCAACATTATTATCTATTTTGACCATAAAGCTCTTTAGCCAATCTGATATACTAGGCCATAAAAAAGATGCCGGTGAACCCACCCGGATACCATGATTTTGGAATGCCGGCCATCTGTTTACTGCATCATCTACAGAGGTGACACCCTGTCCGGATAAATCAGGCTCGTTAAATGCCAATACATATTTGTATCCTTTTGCTGCCCAGTTATTCATTCTGTTATTAATATTATTATATGAATCATTTCCCCACTGCATAGGGACAAATTCGATTCCCTCATACTGCTCTCCTTTACTTGGAGATTCTCCCCAGTTATAGTACCATGAACATCCCATGTCCGCTAAATCAACATTTGTACCCATATTGCTGCTAGGTTTGTTGTCCAAGCCAAGACCTTTCTTGCTCACCCCGAATGTAATCGTCTGTGTAGTCTCTGAAGTACCATTTGTATAATTTGCCTTCACATATGTATGAAACGCCTTGACCTTTGTCGTATAAAACTCATAAGACGTTTTTGTGGTAGTCGCTATTACCTCATCATCAATATAAAGCTCATAATTTTTCACATCACCTGCTGTTGCCTGTGACCACTTAATATCAATGTAACCTGCTGCCATTAATTTATTTGCAGTGGGATTTGTAATAACAAAACCATCTGCTGCTTTCGTTTCTTTTGTTGCATTCGTCGCAGGAATTAATGCAACAATAATCGCCAGAGATAAAATAATCGCCAGCACTTTTTTTACTTGTTTCATGTTTTCCTCCTATACAATTCAAAAATTTTTCGCTGATAAATAACTAATAGCGCATACAGTAAGATGGACAATCCTCGTATCCTCTGATTTTTGTCCACCCCACTTATTCAATTTCTGTTATAATAAAAAAATGTTTTTATATCAATAAACATATTTGATAAAAATAATTCCTATGTTTTGTATATTTTTATCAAAAAAAAAATGCAAATTCTTCCATAATGTTATTGACAAAATGGTTTTTTATGTTAAACTAGTAATAGTTACTATTATTGTTATGGAGGATATATGACAAAGCGCAGCATACAGAGAGATTTAATTAAAAATAATTTAACTTCCAGGTATGACCATCCTACAGCTGATATGGTTTATCATAGTATCAGACAAAAACTTCCTAATATAAGTTTGGGTACAGTCTACCGCAATCTGCGTTTTCTTGTAGAACAGGGGGATGCTGTTTCCCTAAAGTTAGGAGACGGACCGGAACGTTTTGATGGACATGTGCATCCTCACTACCATTTTATTTGCAGTCAGTGTGGTGCTGTTGAGGATATTGAAATGGACGAATTATCCATTTGTTCGCAGGCTTCCAAACATTGTTCCGGCGAAATACAAGGTCATATCACTTACTTTTACGGTCTCTGTAAAGATTGTAAACCGAAACATTAATGGTAAAATGATTTATTTAATATTTATTTTATAGGAGGATTTTTAAATGGCAAAATTTGTATGTTCAGTATGTGGTTATGTACATGAAGGAGATTCTGCACCGGATAAATGCCCAGTTTGTGGTGTGCCGGCTGACAAATTTAACAAAATTGAAGAAGGAGAAAAAACTTGGGCTGCAGAACACGTTGTAGGTGTAGCACAAGGTGTAAGTGAAGATATTATCAAAGATTTGAGAGCAAACTTTGAAGGTGAATGTTCAGAAGTTGGTATGTATCTTGCTATGGCAAGAGTTGCTCACAGAGAAGGATTTCCTGAAATCGGTCTTTACTGGGAAAAAGCTGCTTATGAAGAAGCAGAACATGCAGCGAAGTTTGCAGAGTTACTGGGCGAAGTTGTAACAGACAGCACAAAGAAAAATCTTGAAATGAGAGTGGAAGCTGAAAATGGCGCAACAGCAGGCAAATTTGATCTTGCAAAAAGAGCAAAAGAACAGGGCTTGGATGCAATCCATGATACCGTACATGAAATGGCAAGAGATGAGGCAAGACACGGAAAAGCATTTGAAGGTCTGTTAAAGAGATACTTTGGGTAATTACGAGCAACGTTAAAATAAGAAATGACGATAATACCGCTTGCGGAAATTATCGTCATTTTTTATTTTAATGTTGTGACAATCTCCAGCGAGAAGTAACGAAGTGGATTCGAGCTGGAGGTTGCTCGTAATTATATGTTAATGCGCGACAATCTCCAGCGAGAAGTAACGAAGTGGATTCGAGCTGGAGGTTGCTCGTAATTATATGTTAATGCGCGACAATCTCCAGCGAGA
>CANQPJ010000027.1 GCA_947625755.1 uncultured Lachnospiraceae bacterium
TTCTAACAGCTTAAGCAACAAGATGGATAATTCCTTACTGGCTGTAAGGGACATTAACCATAAATATATTGTAGTAGGAAAGGAGGAAGAATATGACAGCGGAAATTGAAAATATATTGAATATATTTGCAAAAAAGATGTCGGAATTATATGGCGATGATTTGGTAAAAGTAGTGCTGTATGGTTCATATGCCAGAGGTGATAACAGAGAAAATTCAGATATAGATATTATGGTTCTTGTACGGGCATCAGATGATGTCATTAAAGAAAAGATGAATGAAATTTATGATTTTGCATTCGATATTGAAATGGATACCGGTATAGATATTTCTCCTGTGGTAAAAAACGAGGAACAATATAATTATTGGATGGATACACTTCCTTATTATAAAAATATTCAAAATGAGGGGGTATTATTATATGCTGGATGATAAGCGGAAAGATTTAAGTGAATACAGAATGAAGGATGCATTATCAACATTGCAGACTTCAAAATTATTATATGAAAATAATAGTTATAAAGATTCTATTAATCGTTGCTATTATGCAACATTTTATGCAATTAAAGCAATTTTAGCATTAGAAGGTGTGGATTTTAAAAGACATAAAGATGCTGTGGGATATTTTAATCAGAAATATGTTGCAACTGGTATTTTCAGTCGTGAGATTGGGAAAAGACTCGGTAGATTGAAAAGGGTCAGAGAGACTAGTGACTATGATGACTTTTATATTGCATCAAAATCAGAGGCAGAGGAACAACTTGAATCGGCACAGCGTATTATTGAGGCAATCAAACAATATTTAGATAATAATTGAAATATAAATAAGGATAAGAAAAACGGTTTGGCTTAATGCCAAACCATTTTTCTTTATCGGGTACTGATTTTTTTCAATAGTTCCAATTTTTTGTTTTCGGAACAATTTAGTTTGGATATGTAATTAACTACAAATTTTGCGTGTTCTATTGCTACTTTTTTATGTAGCAATTTGAAATCCTGCTTATCGGTTGGATAGTGAACTATGGCATTCATAAATGAATGTCCCCCCCGATACCTTATCAAAATAATATATGTGCCAGTGCATGTACAATATTTATTGTACAAGAAGATTTGTGTAAGATGCTCATAAGCAGGAATTCGATTAAGGCATGATATTTATATCCGATAAATTAATACTATTTTTCTGTATTATTTAGATTTTCGGTTTTTATATTATTTTTTTGATAGGTGGCAATATCTTGTAAATTACAATCTAATATTTCACACAATCGGTCGAGAGTATGAGTAGAGACATGACTGTTTGCACGCAGTCGTGAAAGTTGTCCTGCAGAAATTCCATATTTATTAATCAGTTGATATTGAGATATGTTTTTGCGTTTTAAAGTATTCCATAAAGGTTCATACGAAATCATTATTATTCTCCTTTTTACTTGCATATTATCCAAAATCGGGCTACAATAACATTAGCCATAATTGGCTAATACATAAAAAGGAGCATAACTTTATGAAACAAGTGAAGAAAATTTTGGCAGTAGTGCTGGCATTAGTACTGTCAATATCATTACTGCCGGCAACCGGTGTCAGTGCGGTATCAAAGAAAGTGAAACTGAATAAGACGAAAGCAACAATATATGTTGGGAAAACGGTTACTTTGAAAGTGAAGAACACAAAGAAGAAAGTAAAATGGAGTACTTCTAATAAGAAAGTTGCAACCGTTACAAAAAAGGGAAAGGTAAAAGGCAAAAAAGCAGGTAAGGCTACGATTACCGCAAAAGTCGGAAAGAAAAAATATAAGTGTAAGATTACGGTAAAGAAAAAGCTGGCAAAAAAAAATCCACAGCAGACTACACCAAAACCAACAGAGCAGACAACGACGAAGCCGACGGAACAGCCGACAACAAAACCAACAGAGCAGCCGACAGAGCCGATTGAAGAAACGAAAGAAAAAAATAAAGAAGATGTGCAGGCAATCACAAATATTATCAATGAACAGAAGGCGCTTGGTGCAGAGGTCGACACAGATTTGGATTCTGACCAGTACATATGGGAAACGGGTAAAAGCGGAGAAGAACGATTAGTAGAGATATTTTGGGAAGATATAGGATTAAATAATCAAATTTCCTTTGCAGGTCTGGAAAAATTGAAGGTCTTGGATTGCGGTTGGAACAGCCTGACAAATTTGGATATTAGTCAGAATCCGGAATTAACATACTTGGATTGCAGTGTGAGCGACCTGACAAATCTGGATTTAAGTCAGAATCCTGAATTAACAACCTTGGATTGCGGTTGGAACAACCTGACAAATTTGGATATTAGTCAGAATCCGGAATTAACATACTTGGATTGCAGTGTAAGCGACCTGACAAATCTGGATTTAAGTCAGAATACAAAACTAACGGAATTGGATTGCAGTAGTACTAGATTGACAACTCTGGATTTGGGTCAGAATCCGAAATTAACAACCTTGAGTTGCAATAGTGCCTGGTTGAAAACTCTGGATGTAAGTCAGAATACAAAATTAACGGACTTGGATTGCAGTAATACCAGTCTGACAGAATTGGATGTAAGTCAAAATTCGGAATTAATAAACTTGAATTGCTGTCATGTTAGCCTGATAACTTTGGATGTAAGTCAGAATTTGGAACTAACACGCTTGGATTGTGGTAGTAACGAACTGACAGAATTGGATGTAAGTCAGAATTCGGAATTAACATTCTTGGCTTGCGGTGATAACAGCCTGACAGATTTGGATGTAAGACGTAATCCGGAATTAACATACTTGAATTGTGGTAGTAACGAACTGACAGAATTGGATGTAAGTCAGAATTTGAAATTAACAGATTTGGATTGCAGGCATACCAGCCTGGCAGAATTGGATGTAAGTCAGAATACAAAATTAACATACTTGGATTGCAGGTATACCAGCTTGACAACTCTGGATGTAAGTCAGAATCTTGAATTAAGAAGCTTGTATTGCGATGATAATGTAGATGTTATAGGGTATAAATAGCCAACAGATTCGGAAGAACAACAGTCATTTGTAGCGCTATACAAAGCATAGGGGAAAGGCTTTCTATATATTATGTAAATATATAGGAGCTTTTTCTTTTTCTAAAATATATTTTCAATTTTCTATTATCTAATTTTGCTTTTCTGACATCTAAATATGTTTTGAAAAATGAATATAGTAGGGGTAACATTATTATAAAAGCGATAATAAAGAATTGCCTGTTTTTTTAGATATATGAAGCCATAAAGTGATATATAAATAATATTATACAAAGGGGGAGAGAGAAATGAAAAAAAACAAAATTGCAATTTATTCCCGCAAATCAAAATTCACAGGAAAGGGAGAGAGTATCGAAAATCAAATTGAGTTATGCCACAGGTACATTGACGATACATATCCCGATATATCAGAAGCAGATATTGTGGTTTTTGAAGATGAGGGATTTTCGGGAAAAAATACCGAACGTCCACAGTTTCAGAAAATGATGCAGATGGCAGAAGCAGGAGAACTGAAAGCGATTGTCTGTTATCGGTTAGACCGCATCAGCCGTAATATCAGCGACTTTTCCCGATTGATTGAAAAATTAGAAGAAATGGAAATTGATTTTATTTCAATGAAAGAAAATTTCACACCGGACAATCCTATGGGAAAAGCCATGATGTATATTTGTTCCATTTTTGCGCAGTTAGAGCGTGAAACGATTGCAGAGCGGATACTGGACAATATGCACGAACTGGCAAAGACCGGTAGGTGGTTAGGGGGAACAACGCCCACAGGATATGAAAGCGTGGAAATGAACAGCAGGATTGCGTTGGACGGAAAGACAAGGAAAATGCACAAGTTGGAAATCATTAAAGAGGAAGCAGATTTGGTTCGGCTGATTTTTCAAAAATTTCTTGAAACCGGTTCTTTAACAAAGGTGGACGAGTATTTACTCATGAACAATATCAAAACGAAAAATAACAGAAATTTTTCACGATTTTCTATCAGGGGAATACTGGAAAATCCGGTTTACATGAGCGCAGATATGGAGGCTTGGGAGTATTTTGAAAATCAAGGGGTAGAGGTATTTGCACCGAAAGAATGTTTTAATGGTAAATATGGGATTATGGCATATAACAAAACAAAACAGAATACAGCCAAATCCCATGATACCAGAGCGATTACAGAGTGGATCATTGCAATCGGAAAACATAAGCCACTTGTCAGTGGAGAAGACTGGGTAAAGGCACAAAGTCTGTTATCCCAAAACAAGTCCAAAACCTATCGGAAACCGAAAAGTGTCTATGCCCTGTTGTCGGGACTTTTATATTGTGAAAACTGTGGGGCATATATGCGCCCGAAAGTAAACAGACGGATTCTGCCGAATGGAGAAAAATCTTTCAGTTATTTGTGTGAAACAAAAGAGAAAACCCACAGACAGCATTGCGATATGAAAAACCCCAGCGGGAATGAACTGGACTGGAAAGTATGCAATGAAATCAAAAAGTTAGCCGGCGACAAATCAGAGTTCTTTCAGTATTTGAAGAACGCAAAAAAAATGATTGGGCAACTAGAAAATGGCAACAGTACAGAATTGCAAATGTTAAAAAATAAAATCTGTCAGAATGATAAAAAGATAGAAGCATTGGTCGCTTCATTAACAAAAGCAGAGAACACGCCCTCTTATGATTACATTATCAAAGAGATAAACGAATTGCATAAGAAAAATGAGCAACTGAAAAATACGCTGACAGATTTGAATAGCCGGATACAGCAAAACAATCTTTCAGAAAATGAATTTGATATTTTAGAGTCCATACTGGTTCAGTTTTCAGAGAGTTTTGACTTAATGAGCTATGAAGAAAAGCGGAGAGCCTTGAGAGTTTTTATTGATAAAGTCACATGGGACGGTGAGAACATACATATCTATTTATTCGGGGCAGACAGGAAAGAGAATGAAAAGGGAAGAAAGGGCGAAGAAGCCAAAGCGAGGGGATTGCAAATGAACTTCTGATGATGTTGAGAAGTGAGAGAAAGAGAAATAAAGAAATATCATTAAACGAGCCTATCGGGATGGATAAGGAAGGAAATACAATCAGCCTTATAGATGTTGTGGAGACAGATGATATAGATACTCTTGATAAAATGGAAAAAGAGGAGGATATTGTACGGGTTCGGGAGTATGTTGAAAAAGTGCTGACAGACCGGGAAAAAGAAATTATTGTACGCAGATACGGTCTGAACGGGTTAGCGCCTGTTACACAAAAGAAAGTTGGAACAGATATGGGAATATCCAGAAGCTATGTCAGCCGGATTGAGAAAAAAGCCTTGGAAAAATTAAAAAAAGCCTTTGACAACACATATTTAACATAATATATTCATAATAAGCTGATATGCGCATCAGGCTTCTGAAGCAGAAATAGAAGTTTGATGCGTTTGGTTTGTAGAACGGAAAAATATACTGAAAGAGAGGAGCAGGACTGTGAAAAAGGAAGCTAAAAAAAAGGTAATAACAGTAATATGTTTGATTATAGGAATATGCATCTTATCAGGCGCTATAACTTATTATTTTCATGAAAGAACGGTCAAACAGATTGAAGGGATTATTCAAAGCTGTGTACGTGGAGAGGTTAATAAATTAAAAATCAATGAGGAATATGGCTGGAAAATCTATAATTATATTCAGGATAACTGGGATTCGGAAGGTGGAATAAAAATAACCCAGACAGAATGTTATGCAACGCAAAAAAACTGGAAGGAAAATTACATATGGGTGACTGTTGCATATCAGGGAAGACTGAAAAACGGCAGAAAAGCTTTTGAGAACGAATATTTCAAAGTTTTTTTACAAGGAATAAGGGAAAAGTCTACATAACAAAAACGGGGTATAAAATAACCGTAGAGGAAGATGTTAAAATATCCGATTTGGACGCATAAAATCCGGTTGTAAGAGAATCAGGTTTTATAGGTTAGCGGTTTCAATTTTGAAAAGAAAAAGAATAAATTTAAAAAGTCTTTGACAACACATACATTACATGATATTATTATATACAATAAGTTGCTCTTTTGAAAATATAATAGAAGGAGCATGCTATGGTATGTAGAATAAATTGTGCGGCAATAACCGGTATGGATGTGTTGCCGGTTGTTGTGGAAACAGATATATGTAATGGCCTGCCATCTTTTGATATGGTAGGTCTTTTATCATCTGATATTAGAGAATCAAGGCAGAGAGTGCGAACAGCAATTAGAAACTCCGGATTTTTGCTTCCTCCAAAGAGAATCACGATTAATTTTTCACCGGGGAATATACGAAAAACAGGTACATATTTTGATTTGCCTGTAGCAGTTTCTATTTTATGTTCTTTAGAAATATTACAGTGTGTTGTGGATGATAAAATGTTTGTGGGAGAGTTGAGTCTGGATGGAAGAGTTGTTCCGGTCAATGGTATTTTTCCAATCGTATTATATGCTTTTGAAAGGGGAATCAGACAGTGTTTTGTTCCCATGCAGAATGTGGGCGAATGTGAGAATATCAATGGGATTCAAGTAATAGGTGTTGAAAATTTAAATCAATTAATTATGATGCTGAACACACAAAATTTTGAAGAAGATAGAAGCAGGTGTGTTTCTTCTGAATGGAAATCCATGAAAAGTGCTGAAGATAATCAAAGTGGGGAAACAAACGATGAAGGAAGAGATTTTAAATATATCAAAGGGCAGGTACAGGCGAGAAAAGGGGCAGAGATTGCGGCGGCAGGAATGCATAATCTTTTGCTGGTGGGAGCACCGGGAACGGGGAAAAGCGCAATAGCAAAAGCCATGCCTACCATCCTGCCGGAGATGTCAAAAGATGAAATGATTGAAGTTTCAAAAATACAGAGTATAGCGGGAAATTTAAAAGGAAGTCTTACAAAAAAAAGACCATTTCGAAGTCCGCATCATTCAACAACGGTTACGGCGTTAACAGGAGGAGGGGTAATCCCAAAGCCGGGAGAGCTTACACTGGCTCATGGAGGAATTCTTTATATGGATGAGTTTCCGGAGTTTTCCAGAAGCGTTATGGAGACGCTGCGGCAGCCTTTAGAGGACAGGCAGGTGGTTGTATCAAGAGCAGGAGGAACTTTTTGTTTTCCGGCGGATTTTATTTTGCTTGCAGCAATGAATCCCTGCAGATGCGGCTATTATCCCGATAGAAATAAATGTAACTGTACGGAAAAAGATATAAAAAATTATTTGGAAAAAATCAGTGGACCTGTTCTGGACAGAATTGATTTGTGTATTCATATGAATCCGGTATCTTTTTGGGAGATTAAAAGCAATCATCAGGAGGAGAGTTCCGCTCAAATTCGTGAGCGCGTTAATCAGGCTGTTCATATACAAAGGAGCAGATACAGAAATGAAAAATTTCGTTATAATGGTCAGCTGCAGGGGAAATATATTGAAAAATACTGCAGGCTGGAAAAGGAGGAAGAAAATTTAATCCGGGAAGTATATGAAAAAATGAAATTGAGTGTACGCTCTTACGAAAAAATATTAAAGGTTTCAAGAACAATAGCGGATTTAAAGGGAAAAGAAAATATCACAGTAAAAGAACTGGCGGAGGCAATCAGTTATAAGGTGATGGAAAAGGGGAAAATAGCATGAAAGACAGAGAATATTGGTTATGGATTTCTACTATAGAATATATGCATTTTGAAAAACTTCACAAATTAATAAAAATTTTTGGAAGTGTAAAAAATATCTATAATGCTGATGAAAAAGAACTTTTGTTAAAAGGAAAATTAAGCAATCAGGAAATCCGGGAGCTTTTGGAAAGCAAAAAGAGTTTTTATCCGGATGAATATTTGGAAAAACTGGCAAAGAAAAATATAAATTTTGTCTGCATAGAGGATGAAATCTATCCGGAAAAGTTATTACCATACAGTCATAAACCATATTTTTTATTTTATAAAGGAAAATTACCGGATAAAGAAATCCCGGCAGTGGCTATGGTAGGAGCAAGAGCGTGTTCAGGTTATGGAAGAAATATGGCAAAAAAACTTGGAAGGGAATTATCCCAAAACGGTGTGCAGATAATTAGTGGAATGGCAAGAGGAATTGATACATATAGTGGGTTAGGAGCGCTGGAAGGAAAAACTCCTACATTTGCGGTTTTAGGATGTGGTGTAGATATTTGTTATCCCGCAGAAAATATAGAAATATATGAGGATATTTTGAAAAATGGAGGAATATTATCGGAATACCCTCCGGCAAGCAGACCCTTGGCATGGCATTTTCCTATGCGAAACAGAATTATCAGTGGGTTATCAGATAAAATTCTGGTGGTAGAAGCAAAAGAAAAGAGCGGTTCCCTGATAACAGTAGAATGGGCCTTGGAACAGGGAAAAGATATTATGGCTGTTCCCGGGCGTGTAGGAGATCGGTTAAGCAGTGGATGCAATCGTCTGATTAAGTCCGGAGCAGGGATTGTAATATCAGTGGAAGATGTATTGGAAGAATTTAAATACATAGTATTTAACCGGGGAAGTGATACTATAAATCAAGAAAAAATACTTGAAAAAGATTTTTTGTTGTTGTATAGTGAGTTAAGTTTACAGCCGAAAAATATATATGAGCTAATGGACGCAACAGGACTGGAGTATGAACGACTTGTGGAGATGTTGTTACAATTACAGTTGAAAGGTTTAATTGAGCAGCCATCGTATAATTATTATTCAAGGCTCAGTTAATATCTTTAAAAAGGAGATGTTTATGGCAAAGTATCTTGTGATTGTGGAATCACCAGCAAAAGTAAAAACAATTAAAAAATTTTTAGGGAAGAATTACGAAGTGGTAGCTTCTAACGGACATGTCAGGGATATGCCGAAAAGTTCTATGGGAATAGATTTTGAAAATGATTACGAGCCAAAGTATATCACTATCCGGGGAAAGGGAGAGAAACTTGCAGAGCTTCGACGTTATGTGAAAAAGTCGGACAAAGTATATCTTGCAACCGACCCTGACCGTGAGGGGGAGGCGATTTCATGGCATCTTGCCAAGGCATTAAAATTAGAAGATAAAAAGATGGCAAGGATTACATTTAACGAAATAACAAAGCAGGCTGTCAAGGAATCATTAAAAAATCCGAGAGAGATAGATATGGATTTAGTAAATGCGCAGCAGGCAAGACGTGTTATTGACAGAATGGTTGGTTATAGTATCAGTCCGTTGCTTTGGATAAAGATAAAACGTGGATTGAGCGCCGGACGGGTTCAGTCAGTGGCGCTTCGTATGCTTTGTGACAGAGAAGAGGAAATTAATGCGTTTATCCCAAAAGAGTATTGGGATATGGAAGCTGTTCTAAAATGTAAAAATAAAGAATTTGCAGTAAGTTTTTATGGCAATAAAAAAGGAAAAATGGAAATTTCCGGAAAAGAACAGCTGGATAAGATTATAGAAGATTTAAAAGGAAGCGAATTTAGCATAAATGATATAAAAAAGGGAAGCCGAACAAGAAAAGCTCCGGTTCCTTTCACGACCAGTACAATGCAGCAGGAGGCTTCAAAATCACTGAATTTTTCTACACAGAAAACAATGCGGATTGCCCAGCAGTTATATGAAGGTGTTGACATTAAAGGACATGGAACCATCGGATTGATTACTTATCTCCGTACAGATTCTACCAGAGTGTCAGAAACAGCAGAGGCACAGGTGAAAGAATTTATTGAACAAAATTATGGCGAAGACTATATGACAAAAGAAGTCAATAAGAATAAGTCCTCCAAAAAAATACAGGATGCGCACGAAGCTATTCGACCTACGGATGTTTCCCTGACACCGGAACAGATAAAAGCACAGCTTCCAAGGGACCAGTTCCGTTTGTACCAATTAATATGGAGAAGATTTGTTGCAAGCCGCATGAGAAATGCCACCTATGAGACATATAATGTAAAAATTGGTGCAAAAGATTATATTTTTAATGCTTCAACTTCAAAAATCGATTTTGACGGTTTTATGAAAATATATACAGACAGTGATAATGAAAAGGTTGTGACCAACAATACGATTGCGAAACTGGAAAAAGATTCAAAATTAGAATTTGTCAGATTTGAAGAAAATCAGCATTTTACCCAGCCTCCGGCACATTTTACGGAAGCTGCGCTGGTAAAGGCTATGGAAGAACAGGGCATCGGACGCCCAAGCACTTATGCGCCAACCATTAGTACAATTGTGGGCAGACGCTATGTGACAAGAGAAAAGAAAAATCTTTATGTCACGGAATTGGGTGAGGCTGTTAATAATGTGATGAAAACAGCTTTTAAGGTGATTGTCGATACAGAATTTACAGCCAATATGGAATCACTTCTCGATTCTGTGGAAGAGGGAGAAGTGGAATGGAAGACTATTATCCGAAACTTCTTCCCTGACTTGGACGTAATGGTAAAAGATGCAGAACAGAAATTAGAAAAAATACACATTGCAGATGAGGAGTCTGATGAGATTTGTGAGGAATGTGGAAGAAAAATGGTAATCAAGTACGGTCCTCATGGCAAATTTCTTGCCTGCCCGGGATTTCCGGAGTGCAGAAATACAAAGCCATATCTTGAAAAGGTGGGAGTACCTTGTCCAAAGTGCGGGAAAGACGTTGTATACCGCATGACAAAAAAAGGACGCAGATATTACGGATGTATTAACGGACCGGAATGTGATTTTATGTCATGGCAGAAGCCTTCTACAGAAAAATGTCCGCGTTGCGGTGGATATATGGTGGAAAAAGGGAATAAGCTGGCATGTGCAGATGTTGAATGTGGATATGTGTGCGAAGTAAAAAGCGGAGCAGGCAAAAAATAAAATATGCGCAGGATACTCTTAAAAGTATTGCAACCTTTTTCCTTTTATGCTATGATACTTAAGTTGCAATAAACACATCTGTGGAGAAGCAGACCGGTGCCCTTGCTCGGGGTTGTCTGATTTGATGAAGCAGATGGAAGGATGGTATTTGCCGGTTCTATAACCGGAACGGTACCAGTGATAAAATTAAAAAACCAGGAGGTAGAGAAAATGAGCATTATTTCAATGAAACAGTTATTAGAAGCAGGTGTTCACTTTGGACATCAGACAAGAAGATGGAACCCTAAAATGGCTCCATATATCTACACAGAGAGAAATGGTATTTACATTATCGATTTACAGAAATCTGTAGGTAAAGTAGATGAGGCTTACAAGGCAGTATCTGATATTGCAGCTGATGGCGGCACAATCCTTTTTGTGGGAACAAAGAAACAGGCACAGGATGCTGTAAAAGAAGAAGCACAAAGATGTGGTATGTTCTATGTTAATGAAAGATGGTTAGGAGGTATGCTTACCAATTTTAAGACCATCCAGTCAAGAATTAAGAGATTAAAAGACATTGAAAGAATGGCAGAAGACGGTACATTTGATGTTCTTCCGAAAAAAGAAGTTGTTCATCTAAAGAAAGAATGGGATAAGCTGGAGAAAAACCTTGGTGGAATCAAGGAGATGAAAAGAATCCCGGATGCTATTTTTGTTGTAGATCCTAAGAAAGAAAAGATTTGTGTTCAGGAAGCACATTCACTTGGCATTACATTAATTGGTATTGCGGATACAAACTGTGATCCGGAAGAGTTAGATTATGTTATTCCGGGCAATGATGATGCTATCAGAGCAGTAAAACTTATTGTTTCGAAAATGGCTGATGCTGTAATCGAAGCAAATCAGGGTGAGGAAATGGCTGTTCCTGAAGCTGTAGAAGAAGTGGCAGAAGAGGTTGAAGCAGCAGAAGAAGAAGAAACAGAAGAGATGGAACAGGAAGAGGCAGCAGTAGAAGCTGAATAGATTATCAGGAGGAAAATATTATGACAATTACCGCAGCAATGGTAAAAGAATTAAGAGAATTAACAGGCGCAGGTGTTATGGCTTGTAAGAATGCTTTGGTAGAAACGGATGGAAATCAGGAAGAAGCTATTGAAGTTTTAAGAAAAAAAGGTGAAGCTACAGCTGTAAAGAAATCAGGAAGAATTGCAGCAGAAGGCGTTGTATTTACAACAGTAAAGGATGGCAAAGCAGCAATCGTTGAAGTTAATTCAGAGACCGACTTTGTAGCAAAGAATGAAAAATTTCAGACTTTTGTTGCCAATGTTGCAAATCAGATTATTGATTCTGATGCGACAGATATAGATGCATTTATGAATGAACCATGGAAGCTTGATACCGCAAAGACTGTAAAAGATGAGCTGGTATCACAGATTGCTGTTATTGGTGAAAATATGAATATTAGAAGATTTGAAAAGATTACATCAGATGGTGTGATTGTTTCCTATATTCATGCAGGCGGAAGAATCGGTGTATTAGTAGAAGCAGATGCACCACAGGATCCGGCAGTAGAAGAGGCTTTGAGAAATATAGCAATGCAGGTTGCTGCGCTTAATGCTAAATTTGTTTCACAGGATGAAATCAGTGAAGAATACAAAGAACATGAAAAAGCGATTCTTTTAGAGCAGATTAAGAATGATCCGAAAGAATCCCAAAAACCGGAGAAAGTTATCAATGGTATTGTTATGGGACGTCTGAACAAGCAGTTTAAAGAAGTCTGCCTTCTTGATCAGGTATATGTTAAGGCAGAAGATGGAAAACAATCTGTAGCAAAATATTTGGAAGAAGTATCAAAGCAGGTAGGTTCTGCAATTACACTTAAGAAGTTTGTTCGTTTTGAGACAGGCGAAGGTCTGGAAAAGAAAGAAGAAAATTTTGCAGAGGAAGTTGCAGCTCAAATGAAATAAAGCGAAGCATTCAGCAGAGCAGTTTATATGAAAAGGGAGAAGGTTCAATCGTGTTTGTACGAATGAAACTTTCTCCCTTTTATTCATTGCCGGTTTTATCAAAGAAAAGATAATTTAATAAAAAAACAAAAGTTTTATGTGTAATAGTGATTTCATTGATAGATTGTGGTAAGATAAAAGAAATATCATAAATTAGCTTTGGGTTATAATATAAGACTGCAAAAAAGTAAAAAAATTCAAAATCTATGTTAAAATCATACTTTTTTTGGAAAAAATCATATTATTTTAAAATATTATCAGAAGTAATTATTAAAAGGATATAATAACTATATAATATAACTTATTTGAAAAAGCTATATTTTTATTTAATTAGATTAGGACGGAAAAAGGATGAATTTAAAATGTATTGGAAGGAGAATTAAAGAAAAGAGAAAGGAAAAACTTTGGAGTCAGGAGGAATTAGCATATGAGGCTGACTTATCCGTAATATACATAGGAATGATTGAAAGAGGTGAGAAAATTCCAAGGCTGTCGACATTTTTAAGAATTGTAGATTGTCTGGATGCAACGCCAAATGATATTTTAGTCGATTTGTTTTTAGAAGAGAAAGATATGTATAAATCCAGAATCAGGCAATTATCTCCCGATGACCAGAATAAAATACGTAAGATATTAGATGTATTTTTAGAGAAAAAATAAATGACAAAAAGACATGAATTGTATAATGTAAATATTTTATTTTATATCATCTAAATTAATAATACGTCATATAGTATTTATAATACGTGGATAGCAGATAATAAGGTTTATATAATATGTAAATATAATCTATTTTTGGAGAGATATTATGCAAAATAAAGACCACGTATATAATAGAAATATAGGGAAAAGAGTACGTTCTGTCAGAATGATGAACAATCTTACACAGGAAAATCTGGGTGATTTGTTAGGCATTACAGCGCAGGCTGTCCAGAAGATTGAAGCAGGTGAAAATATGCTTACAGTCAGTTCACTAATTATACTGTGTGAGAAATTAAATGTTACTCCGGATTATATTTTATTTGATAGAGCAAATACAGAACGCGACATGGAACTGTCTTTCGAGACGATGGAAGGCAATCAGAAATTACATTTATTACTTAGATTGTTAATGTATATGAGTAAAGTTGACAATGAAAAATACAGAGGACCACTAGAAGCAATTATTGACTTATTAGATAAATAAGAATAAAGGTTGTGTTATCATGAAAGGGTTAAAGAAAAATATACTCGTTGTTGAAGACAACGAGTATTATATGAACTTGCTTTGCAATGTACTAAAGCAAATTACGGATGTGAATTTCTATAAGGCCGTCAATAGTGCAGAAGCATATAAGTACGCAATGGAAATAACAATAGATGTCTTCATTGTCGATCTTATATTAGATACATCGGTATTAGGTGATGTATCAGGCATTAAGTTTATCGAAAGGATACGGACGATAGATAAATATAAGTTCACACCAATTATAATAACAACCTCTTTAGAGGATCCAAAACTCCATTCTTACAGCTACTTACATTGCTATCGTTATTTTGAAAAGAAATACGATACAGGCGAATTACTAGATACTATTCTTGAAGCTTTAAAATATAAAACTCCAAAAGAAACTACAAAAATTATATATTATAAAAGAGATGGATTATTGTTTTCAATTAATGTAAACGATATTATTTATGTGGAAAATTGTAACAGGTTTATAAAATATTACTGTTTACATGGAGTGCATAAAGCTCCTTATAAACCCTGCAAAAAAATAATAGATGAAATGGAATCACCGGATTTTATACAATGTAATAAACATACTATTGTAAACAGAAAATACATATTAAATGTGGATACGGTCAATCGGTATATTACTCTGATGAATGATTTTGGCACGTTGGAAATAGGTCCGCGAATGAAAAAAGAATTTATAAATAGGTTTAAGAATGGTTGAGTGTTTATTTTTATTAGTTGAAATTATTACAGTCATAATCTGCATACATAATTTGTATACAAAGGATAAAATTTTTTCTATATATACACTGATATTCATTTGCATAGAAGTAATATATTTTAATTTGGCAAATAGAAATATTATGCCAACGGGAACCGTACCGGCAGTATATTTCTTATTTGTTTTATACACTTTAGTAGAATTTAGAGATAGTCTGGTGAATTCTATATATAATTGCTTATTAGCATTATTTCTTATATCCATATTTCAAATGGTTTTTTATTTTCCGGCAATTTTTGTATATCATATATTTTTAAATGAAGATGCCATGATGTTATTTATTAATATATGGACATGTATTGCAGTAATATTTACCGGAAAATTGAAAATATATCGGATCTTACATAATATCGGCAGACATAATGGGAAAATGGCGGGAGCCTGTATTTTGGTTACCATAGGTATATTGGTATATTATATCTATAAAATAAAAACATATAAACATTTGCCTTTAGATGTCTACCTGACATGTTTATTATCGCTGATTATTATTACAATATCGATTTACAGATGGCAGCATGCAGACTATGAAAATGACTTAAAGAATAAACAACTGGAAAGTTTCCATAAGTATAATGAGTCGTATCAATCTTTAGTAGAGCTTGTCAGAAAAAATCAACATGATTTTGATAATCATCTGCTGGCTTTAACGAGTATAAATTCTGATACCTCTTCTCATAATGAGCTGGCGGAAAGACAAGCCGAATACAAAGAAAAAATTATGGAGAAGAATAAATATAATAGGATATTATATAAAATTAATGACCCGATGTTAGCGGGTTATCTTTTTCATAAACTGATGGAACTGGAAAGACAGAAAATTAAAATCATATATGATGCAAATATCATATCGACGAATATAGAGTATATTTCAATATATGATTTAATTGAAATCATAGGAATATTGTTAGATAATGCCAGAGAAGCATTAGAAAAAGAAGACTTTGATAAAGTGATTAAATTATTTGTAAATGAATCAAAAGAAAAGCTGGAGGTAGCAATACTTAACATCAGCAAACATTATTCCAATGAAGAGATAATAAACTTTTTCAAAAAAGGATATTCTACAAAAGGTGAAAATAGAGGAATCGGCTTATCTAAAATAAAAGAACATCAGAAAAAATATAAATTTGATATTATGGTTGAAAATTGTGTAGAAAAAGATATGAATTGGTTAAAATTCAGTATCATGATTAATAGAGCATAGATGTGAGCAAACCACCCTTTTAAAAGGGTGGTTTTGGATTATTATTCATAATCTTCAGCAATTGGATATTTTGGCTCACCAAAAAAACAGAAACTCATTTTTGAAAAGCGAACAAAAAACATCATAGCCAAACATATATTACATATTTTGTTCACAGTAGTCAGTTTTAGTCTTTTCATCAGTAAATTCCTCCTTTTCTTAAAACTTTAGCAATTATTAATTGTATTGTATGTATTACAATAGTCCAAAAACCAACTTGAAAATATACATTTAAGAAGTTTACTTTTTGGAAAATGCTAACAAATATAATAAAAGTAAATATTACGAAAAATCCTATATTGCGGCAGCTTTGAATCAGAACACTGTCGGGAGTAGGTCGGAAAGGTGAAGAAATTGGTCCAATACAATAATTGATTATCATGCAAATCATACTAAAAAACATAATTAATATCGGTGATACGGATAATAAATTTGGGAAAAAAATAATTGAACCATATAAAATAATAAATGTAAGAAGCAAGCAGCTGATATAATGCTTACAATGTAAACCACCAATATTGATTCTGAGGAATAAGAGTAGAACAATAGAAAATAGGAATGGATAAAAAGATCCAAGTACACCAAATAAAATACCAAACAGAACTAATTTGGATGATTCAGAAAAAATACTTGCGAGTACATATTTTACTTTTGCTATGTCATAATCACTATAGCCATATTCACTTTGCAGCTCTTTTATGAATTCGCTCATTATTCCATACCTCATAAAATAGATGAAAACATTATAAAAGAAGATATTATTTCTTACTCATTATTATGAAATACGTTGCTTTTATACAAAAAAAAACAGATTTTTACAGAAAAAAAGTATTAAAAATGACTTATTTCTTTAAAAAGTGCTTTTTTTCATATGAGACAGTTGTTATTTAAGTGAGCAGTTTACTGAAAATAAATTATTTGCTATACTCAAATTATTATGTGGCATTGGATAGGAGCGGATATATTTTGGAAAAGTGGGATTTATATACAAAGGATAGAATTGTAACAGGAAAAACTATTTGCAGAGGTGAGAAAGTACCGGAAGGATATTTTCGAACCGTGGTACATGTTGCAATATTTAACAACAAGGGTGAAATGCTGATTCAGCAAAGGCAGACGGACAAAAAATTATGGCCAAATCTTTGGGATGTGACCGTAGGCGGCAGCGTGATTGCCGGAGAGAGCAGTGTAGAGGCAGCAGAGCGTGAAACACTGGAAGAAATAGGATATAAGCTGGATTTAAATAATGAAAGACCGGCATTTACTATTGACTTTGACGAGGGATTTGATGATTGCTATCTGGTTGTAAGAGATTTGAATATCAACACGCTGGTGTTGCAGGAGGAAGAAGTACAGGCTGTAAAGTGGGCGAGCAAGGAAGAGATTTTACAAATGATAGAAGAAGATATATTTATTTCCTATCATAAATCAAAAATAGAACTAATGTTTTTTCTCCGAAATCAAAGGGGAACTCATGTGAAAAAGAGATAGAAAGTTATGAACGTTATTATTCATCCAATCGAACCGGTATATAATAAAGACTCAAAAATTCTGATTTTGGGAAGTTTTCCTTCTGTTAAATCAAGAGAAAATGGATTTTTTTACGGTCATCCGCAAAACAGGTTTTGGAAAGTTATTGCCGCTGTATGTAATCAGGAGATTCCTCAAAATATTGAACAAAAAAAGGCATTATTGTTAGAACATCATATTGCTGTATGGGATGTCATACATTCCTGCCGGATTGAAGGCTCTGCAGACAGCAGTATAAAAAATGTTGTGGCAAATGATATATCAACAATAATGAAAGAGAGTAATATAGAAAAAATCTTTACAAATGGGAAAAAAGCGGACGCATTGTATAAAAAGCATATATTACCTGAAAGCGGAATAGTATCTGTCTGCCTTCCATCAACCAGTCCTGCAAATGCAGCATGGACATTAGACAAATTAATTGAAGCATGGAAGATAATTATGAATTATTAACAGCTATGTATTCGCTAATATGGACGCAGGTTCTGACTTTCTATATTTATAATTTACATATATTAGTATTTTGTAATTTTATATAGATATGTAATATATTTTCACTTGCTACGAATTTTCCAAGAATTTACATATAAATTTGGCTAGTTTTGCAAAAAGTATATGTAATTGATTCTCACCTACCAGGGATATTCCAAAAATTTACATATATATTTGACTTGTTTTATAAAGAATATATGTAATCCATTCTCACTCACCATGGAATTGACAAGAATTTACATATATCTTTGACTTGTTTTATAAAGAATATATGTAATCCATTCTCACTCACCATGGAATTGCCAAGAATTTACATATAAATTTGGCTAGTTTTGCAAAGAATATATGTAATTGATTCTCACCTACCAGGGATATTCCAAGAATTTACATATAAATTTGGTTAGTTTTGCAAAGAATATATGTAATTCATTCTCACCCATCATGAATTTTCCATAGATTTTACACGTATATCTGATAGCTTGTCAAAACTTTTTTTACAGTTTTTTTTCTTTTTCATTCATAGCTGTATCTCATATTATATTCCCGGGGAGTGGGTATATACTCCGAAGGCATGTAGATAATTTATCCCAAACATTATAAAATTTAATTATCAATGGTTCGGAGCGTACTTTATGGAGAAAAAGAAGATTTCTAAACTGGACAGACAAATTGGGTTAAGAATTAAATCTATCAGGTCAGCCAGTAAATTATCGCAGGAAAAAATGGCGGCAAAAATAGGACTGGAATCACTTACATTTTATCAGAATGTAGAAAAAGGAAAAAACCGGTTGTCATTAGAGCACTATATTAAAATATGTGATGAGTTCGATGTGACATTGGATTTTATATTGAGAGGTAAAGTTTGTGATAATAAAGAATTTGAAATCTTTTTTGACAGTCTGGCTCCTGATAATAAAGTCAGGGAATTTATCAATATTATATTAAAATTATGTGGAAATAAAAAAGATAATTATGTAAATTTGTTATTTGAGGTATACAAAAGAATGGGGGAAGCCAATGCAGTTGACATATAAGCAGGTTTTAGTAGTAGAAGATAATAAATATAGTATGAATAGAATATGCTCGGTTTTAAAAGAAATTGAGAATATAATTGTGATTAAAGCAAAAAATAGCGGGGAAGCCTACAAATATGCTATCGAATATGATATTGATTTATTTATCATTGATATTATTTTAGAGCCTCAAAAAGAAGCGGATTTGTCAGGGATAATATTTGCAGATACCATTCGTAAAATGAACAGATATGTTCTTACGCCGATAATTTTTACAACAGCCCTAGAAGATCCCAAACTGCATGCATTTACGAATCTTCATTGCTATCAGTATTTTGAAAAACCGTATGATGCTGAAAAACTCAAAGAAGCAGTTCTGACAACGCTGCAAACCAAAAGAAAAAAGTATGAAAAAGAATATGTTTATTTTAAAATAGAAAAGATGGTATTCCCGATAAAAATTAATGAAATTGTATATATTGATAATAGAATTACATCATTATGTATTTATTGCAGCAATGGGGAAGTAACGAAAGCTCCATATAAATCCAGCAGACAGTTGTTGCTGGAACTCAATTCTAATAAGTTTTTAAAATGCAACAAAAGCATTATTGTCAACATCGACTATATTCAATCTATAGACTATTGCAATAGTACAATTCTTTTAAAAGATAATTATGGAGAAGTAAAAATAGGAAGGAGAATGTTAAAAAGTTTTAAAGAAAGTTTATTGCAATGTTGAAAATACGGATAAATATCATAATTTTACTATTGTGAATGGCAGGTCTTTAGTGTTAGAATACATAACGTTAGAGACCTGTTATTTATTTAGGAGACCAACTATGAATAGTCAATAGCAAAAATCAAAAATAATTAGACTATTTTATATCTAAAAAAGTGTATAAGAAATAAAGCATCATTGCCGGTGCTTTTAAAAACTGAATATAGTA
>CANQPJ010000028.1 GCA_947625755.1 uncultured Lachnospiraceae bacterium
GGACTGTGCTGCTGGGCAGGAGATAATTTTAAATATGCAGGCAAGTATATGTCCGAGCTGCCGGAAATAGGAATTTCAGCAACTCTTGGTATTGTGTTCCGTTCCCCGCTTTTTGGATTTATAGAACCAATCGAGAATGATGATGATGAATTCGTCCTCCCAAAAGCATCAAAAACAACCGCGATATTCTGCGCCGTATTGGCGGGTTTCGGTATATTCATGCTGTTGGGCAAATTTTTAGGTTTAGGTGCCGGAATGCCGCATTTTGAAAAAGTGTCGATAGAGAAAGGTGAGCTGTTGTTTGCCGTGCCTGTGCTGGCAATCAGTGTTGTCCTTGGCTATGTGTACATGATTTTTGACAAATTGACACAAGCAGCGGCGGAAAAACTTGGAGGAAGATATTTTATAATGGCAGTTATTGCGGCGCTTGTTCTGGGAATAATCGGCACTGCGTTCCCAATTGCAATGTTCTCCGGCGAGGAGGAGATTCAAAAGCTCACCGAGACATACACTCAATATCCGTTGTATCTGCTGTTTATAATACCTGTTATAAAGGTCTTTTTAATAAATATGTGTATACGTTTCGGTTGGCGCGGCGGAAGCTTTTTCCCGTCAATATTTGCCGGAGTCTGCTTAGGCTACGCCTGCTCGGCTGCGTTCGGCATAGACCCTGTTTTCGCAGTCTCAATATCAGCCGCAGCGGTTATGACCACCATTATGCGAAAACCGCTGGCGGTTGCGCTGCTACTGCTGCTATGTTTCCCTGTGAGCAATCTTATTTATATACTCACTGCCGCATTCTTGGCATCAATAATGCCTGTTCCAAAAAGCCTTAAATAGTATACAGTTTGTAGCTAAACCTGCAGAGCAGCGGTTTCAGACATCATTTGTATTGCGCATTGTCCGGCTACCTTTTGGACCGGTGGATAAGCACTCGTAAGGTTATAAACTATGACCTTATCCTCGGCAAAGTATACGCAGGATACGATTTGCACGTCGATGTTTTGAAAGTAGGACATCACGGATCAGACAGCTCAACCTCGTATATATTCCTGCGTAGTATAATGCCGACATATGCTGTGGTGAGTGTGGTATATAGATACTTTTTTATATTTACACACATTCTATTTCTAAATTTTCTATCCCATTATATTTTACTAAAAAAATTTAAAATAATTGTATGCCATTAATGTCCAAGTATTTTAACTGCAAAGAATTGAGTACATCTGCCGCATTCCTTCCGAATCTCGATAATTTAAAAACCAGAACGTATTGTATGTTATCCTTTCTGCTTCTATATTTCTAAACATTTGGCTAAAACTTTGTCTGCCTTTAATATTCTTTCCGGATAAGCCTTCATCAGAATATTCTCCAACCACTTCCATATCTTGATAATCTGCATATTTTCTAATTTTATCTTTTTGAGCATCTAGGCTATATTCATCTACTTGCATTGCTGTTGAAACACGAGTATATATGTAGCATTTAGTCTGTCTTTTCAATAAGATCACCTCCTGGGAGTGCCTTTATTCCATCCACACTTACTTTGTTCAATGTCTCTAACTGCTGTCTTGCAATGTCTCTTAGAAGAACAATTCTTTCAGCCTGCGTTTTTCCTTGACTAATTAGTATTGCATTGTAACTTTCCATATTAGCCAACACCAGCAATTGATTTAAAGATGCATAATCTCTCATATTCTCATTAGTTTTTTTATTTTCTTCTCTCCACTGTTTTGCAGTTTTTCCAAACAAAACAACATTTAGTAAATCCGCTTCATTTGCATATTTATAAGAAATCTGTTCTTTGGTTAGCTCTGGCAAAATTAAATTGTCCTTTATTGCATCAGTATGTATTGAATAATTTAGTTTGGCTAATTCTCTATTGAGGTTCCAATTAAGAGAAAGACGACTATTTTCATCTTCTTTAAGTCTTCTGTAATCTTGCATTATATATAATTGAAACTCTGGTGAAATCCATGTTGCAAATGACATAGCAATATCGCTATGAGCATATGTACCGCCATATCTTCCCGCTTTAGATACTATCCCCTTAGCATTAACCTGACTAATCCACTTAGTCGGCGTCATAACAAAACGATTAAATCCCGCTTCACTTCTAACCGCCTCGAATTGCACACGGTTAAAATCCGGATTATGTAATGACTCCCACACTGCTAAAAACTCAACTGTATTTCTATTTCTCATCCAGTTTTGAATAACAAATCTAGGGTCATCTTCATTTCTATATTTAGCAATATCCGTTAACGAAATATATTCATTCTCAAAATCTTCTGTATAAATATCAATTACAATTCCTTTGGCATGTATTTTATCTTTAACATTTTTCTTCATCAATCCTCCCCCTTTCTTTGCCGTTTTCAGCAATACTCTTCATCACATCCTCCATATTGCCTGAATCAAGCTTTTCCATCCTGATATAATATTCAAGCAATCTTAATACATAATCGGGAGCCTGTCTTTCTCCTCGCTCCCAATCTGTAACCGTTCTATATGGAATATTAAAATATTTACAAAACGCTGTACGCTTCATCCCTGTTAATTCTCTTAATTCTTTAATTTTCTTTTTTTTATCCATTTACACGACCTCCTCGTAATACGCTTTGCGTTCATTTTAACACATTGCATATTTTTACGCAACGTGTATTTTTGAAACGCGCTTTGATTTTTTCCAGTACTCTCTTAAATAGTTTCCCCATTTTCATCATCTTCTTTCAAAAGCTTTGCAGTATCCCTATATTTATTTTTTCGTTTTTTAATTCTAAGATTATCTCCTGTCATTTTCACCGGAGTACACATATACAAAATCCTGTCATTGATTCTTTGATAATCAATTCTCTTAGCAGTTTTCATCTCCTCTACTGAAAGATTAGTTGTAATAATCAACAAGTCACATCTCACAACGCTCTGATATATTCTGTTTTATCATCCTCTTTATAAAGATCATCAAAAATAGTTCCAAAGTTAGTCATCTTAACCTTTAACTCTTTTTCTAAAAGAGCATTGGCAATGCACACTCTATCCGAGTGTTTTTTACAATGCCATTTTCTATAATGTTATTATAACTGCATTTAATTGCTTTGCCTCTAGACTGGTTGTGTAAAATTTAGCGAATTTTTACCTTCTTAATGAGGTTTTAGCAAAAGAAAACGCTACCGATTGCTCAGCAGCGTTTAGCTCTTTAGGTATGAATAAGGTTTTAGGATTATCCTAACTAGAATGCATTTGTGGCCACAAAAGCGTATCTTGCAACACAGTTTCTCACCTTGTACTGCAGAGCCACCTGCTGTTGCCTCCCATTTACCGCTTTGATGTTTTCTTTTATCTCTTTGCATAAACAAGTAATTTCCATCCTTGTGTCGCACTATCATTTCCTTATTTTTAAACTTTCTTATACACTAACATTCCGTTACCATAAGGATCATCCTCTGCATCGAATTCTTCATTTTCAAAAGAATAACCAGCTTTCTGTAAAACTCTTGCGGATGCATCGTTTCCATGAACCACTCGACCATAAATCACATTCGCCTTCAACTCATTAAAAGAAAACTCCGTCATGGCTTTTAGTACTTCTGTGGCGTATCCTTTTCCGCAATATTTATCACCGATCTGATATCCTATTTCAATCTCATTTTCTCTTCCTTCGACTTCACTTACACCGGTATCACCAATCAATTCTCCTGTTTCTTTTAACAAAACAGCTAACACAAAAGGTAACCTGTTCTTATCTACACAGTCACGATAAAACTCAATTGCTCCCTTTGTCTCATTAATATCAGCATAGCACTCATTAGGAAACCATTTTTTGACTTTTTCCTCCATATGATTCTGGTAAAGTCTGTTTGCATCTTCTATTTCAAATTGTCTAATCAATAAATGTTCTGTTTCAAAAAACAATTTCATATTAACTTTCCTCCTCTGATTACATCTTTAACATTCAAGAACGAAAAAAGTTTTCAATAATTTCATTCACTTCATCCGGACAATCTTCATTCGCATTGTGTCCTGCTCCCTTGATAATATGTAAATCACAACCTATTCTTTTTGTCCATTCCTTATTGTACGAATAAACCTTTCCAACTCTATCTTTTTCTCCAACAATCAATATAATAGGACACTTTATATCTATCACCTTGTTTTCCTGAATAAACGCAGCCTCTCCAATATACAGCAAATGACATAATTCTTTTTTATCATAATCTGATAACATATCTATCATTTTTCTTTGTGCATACTCTGTTGTTCCACATGCCTTTGCCATTAATATTCTCAATAATTTATTCGGAAACAATCTACTCATCCACTCCAATTGACTAAGCCAAAACATATCTGACTTTGAATAGTAATCCCCAAACGGAGCACTGTCTATTGCAATAAGTCCTCTGACCATATCCGGGTACAAGCTAATAAAATACTGTGCAATCATTCCTCCAAGAGATTGTCCTACAAGAATAACCTCATTTATATTCTCTGCATCCAAAATATTCTTTATTTCAGTTGCAACATTAGTATAAGTAAATTGCTCGTAAGGTCTGGATTTTCCATGACATGGGCAATCCCAAACTATAATATTATACTTGTCCCCAAATGCTTCAATCTGTTTTTCAAACAGCGTATGATTTGCAGTCACTCCGTGCAAGAAAAAAATAGTTGGAACACTTTCTGTTTTTGATATCCAATAAAACACATCACCTCTATCAGAGTGAATACTTTTCTCTACCATACTATCTTTCATATTTTTGTTTTCCACTATTGAAGTTGGCTTTCTGACCATTTCAATTCTATCACATATTAAACACATACTTTTTCTTCTTATGCATTTCTCGTTACAAACTTTTTTACTTCCATTGACGGATTAGATAATTCTGTCTTAAAAAACTCCGGATAATATTTCTTTGGGTTGTCCTGACTAATCCATACTAGATGCTCTTTATTCCCATCCTCAGTAAAACTGTTACACTCTGGTTCAAAGTCTTTTGGAACTTTCATATAATAAAAAAAGGAAATTTCCTGAACAACATTGCCCTTTTTAACCAATGAATCACCTGGGAAGAAATTCTCATGTATGAAACCTAATCGGTCAATTTCCATTTTCACTCCGGTCTCCTCGTACACCTCACGAACTACTGCTTCTTCTGTGGTCTCACCAAATTTCAATCTTCCTCCCACTGAATACATATAATCAAATCTATCATTTTCAACCATTAGAAACTTTCCATCTTTTATTATTATTGCTCCGACACGAATATTCAAAATTCCATCTTGCATTTTTACACATAAATCCTGACTCATTTTTTCTCCTTTTTGTCTTCTGCAAGATACTCATTTGTAAATACAAGCACCTTGTTTTTCCTGTGTGCATCTTTTTTCCACAGCACTTTCACTCTTGGCTATGTTATAGTTTTTTCTTTCCTTGATACCGCACTTATCTTTTATTTGTGTAATATTGAGACTGCTCACTTTAAGATTAAATCTGTCCAAGGCATACTCTTTAATTTCATAATATGTAGCCTTACTAGATAATCCTGATGTATCAAGTTCCTCTAGTGAGAAATCAACTTTAACTTTTTTAGTCGATATGCTTCCCCTTGGAAAGAAGAGCAACCGTCTCCACATGCACCGTCTGCCCAAACATATCACATGGGGTAACTTCCAACAGCTTATATTGATTTTCTTCTAACCATTTCAAATCCCTCGCCAATGTAGCGCTGTCACAGCTCACATATACAATTCTCTTTGGTCTCATCATTACCATCGTTTCCAAAAGCTCCCGGGCGCATCCCTTACGTGGCGGGTCAACTACAATAACATCCGGTTTGCACTCCGGGTTTTCCCTGTATTTTTGAAAATACTCCGGCACAACTTTCTCCGCTGCTCCCACAAGGAATTGTACATTATCTATTTTGTTTATTTTCGCATTCTTCCTTGCATCTTCTATTGCCTCCGGTACGATTTCGACACCGATTACCTTTTTTGCCGCTCCTGCCAAAAACAGAGAAATACTTCCAATTCCGCAGTACAAATCCCATACCGTCTCCCTTCCGGTCAGCCCGGCATACTCCAGAGCTTTCTTATATAACTTTTCTGTCTGTGTGGGATTCACCTGAAAAAATGATAAAGGAGAAATATGAAATTTTACACTGCCTATATAATCCTCAATATATCCGGGACCATATAAATGAATAATCTCTTTCCCCAAAATTACATTCCCTTTTTCCCGGTTAATGTTCAATGAAATACTATACATTCCGGGAATTTCCAAAAGATATTTTACCAGTTCTTCCTTATGAGGCAGTTTTTCTCCGTTAATCACTACGCAGACTATTATCTGTCCGGTTTTTGCGCCAAGCCGGATTAATATATGTCTTATCAGCCCCCGGTGGTTCTTCTCATCATAGGGAGCTATGCTTCGCTTTTTCATGAAAGTTTTTACGATTCTCATCACCCGTGCATTTACATCCGATGACTTCTCCTCCATTATTGCCTGATTGCGTGCCATACCATTAGATACTGCACTGTCTTGCCGCATCCCCAATGCGCACGTTTCCACCTCGACAATACAATGAGTTCTTCCGGCATAAAATCCACTGACAATCTCCCCTGCACTATTTCGTCCAACAGGGTATTGTGCCTTATTTCTATAATAAAACGGTCCGTTTTCCTCTCTGCCCGCCAGACATAATTCTTCCATTCCTATAATAGGCTTCATCTCAAAATCTGTAATTTTGGCAATACGTTTGATATTATTATATACCTTGTCCTGTTTAAACTTTAATTGCTGTTGATAGTTCATTGCCTGTAATTGACAGCCGCCACAACTGCCCGCTTTAGGACATAAAGGTTTCACACGATAAGGGGAGGGCGTAATAATTTCCATTAGTCTGGCATATGCATAGTTCTTTTTTGCTTTCATAATTTTTACACGCACAACATCACCGATTACCGCGTCCTTAACAAAAAGGGCATAGCCGTCTATTTTGCCTATACCCTCTCCTGCTGTTCCCTGATCTTTAATTTCAATATCTAAAATATCATTTTTCTTAAACATGTTCTATGTAAATAGCCTCCCATGCCATTTCGGTTTCCTGTCTGCTTTTTCAAACATTCCATACTGTATTTCACGCCTGTTTCTATATGCCCCTATGTTGTTTTTCTCACATTGCTTTCCAGCAGCCGGTTGTAGCCCAGCCAGCAATCGGAACCTGCATTGCCATTGCTCTCCAGAATTTCTTTCATTGTCTCTATCTTCGCATCCGTATTATCTGCAAAATTCAGCGCTAATGCCTCAATTAATGCAGGTTTTTTTGGTGAGCCATATTCCAGTTCGCCATGATGTGCCAAAATACAATGCTTTAGTTCATTCGCCTGCTTCACTGGAAATTCCGGAATCGCTGCCACAATCTTTGAAACCATTTCCGAACCCATAACAATATGCCCTAACAGTTGTCCCGAGTCTGTATAGTCATTTTCAGGAAAATCTGACAGCTCATATACTTTACCAATATCGTGGCAGATTGCCGCTGTAATTAATAAATCTCTATTTAAGACAGGATACTGCTTTGTATAAAAATCACACAGACGGGTTACTGACAGCGTGTGTTCCAAAAGACCTCCAATAAATCCATGATGTACACTTTTTGCAGCCGAATGTTTCTTAAATGCTTCAGCAAAATTTTTATCATCAACGAACAGCGCACTCATAACCTGTTTGTAAAACGGATTATTCACACTGGCAATAAATTTTAATAACTCTGCCATCATTTCATCCATGTTTTTATCCGTGCATGGCAGATAATCTGATGCCTCTATACTATCCGCACTCACCTTTCTTGCTCTCTTAATGCTCAACTGCATCTGTCCATTAAACACTGTTACATCTCCATAGACTTCCACATAATCCAGAGCATCAAAATCTTCTATCGCCATCGAACCCGGCTCCCAGATTTTTGCATCCAGCTGACCCGTCCTATCCTGCAGAATAACATTCTCATATTCCTTGCCGGTCTTCGTTGTTGCGTTTGTTTTCTGTTTACACAAATATACTTCCTGTATTTTCTCTCCTTCACGCAGTGTTTCTATATATCGCATGCTGACCTCCCGTTCTCTCTTAATTTCCGCTCGATAACCTGTAAAAAATTCCTATCAGCAATTTACTTTTAGGATTATTTGGGCTAAACTTTATTATAATTGATAATGATAGTAAATACAAGAAAGGAAAAACCGGAAAGAATGAATGACAAAGTTCTAAAAACATTAGAATTTCATAAGATAATTCAGCTGCTTGAAGAGGAAGCAGATTCCTCTCTTGGAAAAAAGATGTGTGCTGAACTGACTCCATCAACGGATTTGCAGGAAATAAAAGAAATGCAGCAGCAGACAAGGGATGCCCTCACACGTATCCGGCAAAAAGGAAGCACCTCTTTTTCGGGTTTGCACGATATTGGCGAATCACTCAAGCGTCTGGCAATAGGCAGTTCTTTAGGAATGGGCGAATTACTTCGTATCTGTTCACTGTTAAAAACCGCTAACCGCATTAAAAGCTTTTCCAGACAGGAAGATACGGATGAAACAGATAGTCTGCAGGAATTATTCGAGGCGATTGAACCTCTTACAAATTTAAAAAAGGAAATTGAAAAATGCATTATTTCCGAGGAGGAAATGGCAGATGATGCTTCATACAATCTTAAAAATATCAGAAGGCAGATGAAACTTACAAACGACCGCATCCACAGCCAGTTAAACAATCTGGTCAATTCACAAAGCGGGAAAACCTATCTTCAGGACACTCTGATTACAATGCGGGATGGCAGATATTGTGTCCCGGTTAAGCAGGAATATCGCGGAAACGTTGCCGGAATTGTGCACGATCAGTCCTCCCGGGGTTCTACCCTGTTTATTGAACCGGCTGCTGTGGTGGAGTTAAACAACAAGCTTCATGAACTGTCTGTGAAGGAAGCGGAGGAAATTCAAATTATACTGTCAAACCTTAGTGTTCTATGCAGTGAATATATGGAGCAATTAGAGACGGACCTCCATGTTCTTTCGAAGTTGGATTTTATCTTTGCTAAAGCAGGTCTGGCACAAAAAATGAAAGCCGTTATGCCGGAGTTTAACACCAGACACTATATTCATATAAAGGAAGGTCGGCATCCATTGTTAGACCCGAAAAAAGTAGTTCCCATTGATGTCAGTCTGGGTTCGGATTTTATCCTGCTTATTGTGACCGGTCCCAATACCGGTGGTAAAACGGTGTCACTAAAAACTGTCGGGCTTTTATCCCTTATGGGGCAGGCAGGGCTTCATATACCGGCTCTGGACGGCAGCTGCCTTGCTGTGTTTAAAGAAATTTTCGCCGATATTGGCGATGAACAGAGCATTGAGCAAAGTTTGAGCACTTTTTCAGCACACATGGTAAACACTGTTAATATTTTAGAAAATGCAGATCAGGATTCCCTTGTTCTGTTTGATGAACTAGGCGCCGGAACAGACCCGGTGGAGGGTGCCGCCCTTGGAATTTCCATACTTACTTTTTTGAAAAATATGGGAACACGTACTATGGCGACAACGCATTACAGCGAATTGAAACTATTTGCATTATCTGAAAAAGGTGTACAAAATGCCAGTTGTGAGTTTGATATCGCAACGCTCAAACCTACTTACAGACTGCTGATTGGTATTCCGGGAAAAAGTAATGCCTTTGCCATTTCCCAAAAGCTGGGGCTTCCGAAATTTATTATTGAGGATGCCATGTCGCGTATTAATACAGAGAACGAACAGTTTGAGGATGTTCTGGCAGAATTAGAACGTCAAAAGAAACAATTAGATAAAGATAAAGAAACCGTTTCCGTATACAAATCCCAGATTGCTTCTTTAAAGAAAGATTATGAATATAAAACCCGGGAGCTCAACGAAAAGAAAAATAAAATATTAAATAAAGCACGGGAAGAGGCTCTTGACATTCTAAAGGAAGCCAAAGAGACTGCTGATACTGCTATTAAGAATATTAATAAATATGGAAAATCTGCCAACACCCGGGAATTAGAGCAATCAAGAAGTGCCGTAGGCAGTATGATAAAGAAAAATCAGAACCGGACATCTATGCCGACTGCTGCTCCCAGCAGAAATTATAAACCGTCTGATTTTAAACTGGGTACCGGTGTCAAGGTCTTAAGTATGAATTTAAATGGTACCGTGGCATCTCTTCCAAATGCGGACGGAAACCTGACGGTTAAAATGGGAATTTTAAATTCTAAAGTAAATATTAAGGATTTAGAAATTATTGATGAGCCGGACATTAAGGCGCCGGGATTTACCCAAAGCAGCGGTAAAATCAAAATGAATAAATCCATGAATGTAAAAATGGAGCTGAATCTGATTGGAAAAACTGTGGATGATGCTTTGAGCGAACTGGATAAATATTTGGATGATGCATATCTTGCGCACTTGCCACAAGTATATATCATTCATGGCAAGGGGACGGGGGCTCTTCGGAGCGCAGTGCAAAACCATCTGAAAAAATGTAAATATGTAAAATCTTACAGAAACGGTGAACATGGAGAAGGCGGCGCCGGCGCAACTGTGGTAGAGTTTGTATAGAAATTATGATAGAATTATATAAAGAGGGGAGGAAACATAAATGGCTATTAAACAAAAAATATTAATTGTAGATGATGATGAAAATATCGCAAATCTTATTTCTCTTTATTTAACAAAGGAATGTTTTGAGACAAAAACAGTTCATGACGGACAGGCGGCGCTTGATGCCTTCCGGGATTATGAGCCGGACCTTGTGCTGCTTGATATTATGCTGCCCGGCATAGACGGATATGAAGTATGCCGTGAGATTCGCAAAGACTCCAAAATCCCCATTATCATGCTGTCTGCCAAAACAGAAGTTTTTGATAAAGTATTAGGACTAGAACTTGGGGCTGATGATTACATAATTAAACCTTTTGATTCCAAAGAACTGGTTGCCAGAGTCAAGGCTGTTCTTAGACGATATACGGCTCCTGCCTCCGAAGTCAGGAAACCGTCTTCCGACAAATTTGTGGAATACAAAGATTTAATTATTAACCTGTCCAATTACGAAGTTCTCTATAAAGGTAAACCGGTGGAAATGACTCCGAGGGAGATAGAATTATTGTTTTTCCTTGCATCTTCTCCTAATCAGGTGTTTACCCGGGAACAGTTATTAGACCATATCTGGGGATATGAATATGCCGGAGATACCAGAACAGTCGATGTTCACATTAAAAGAATCAGAGAAAAAATAGCAGATACTGATGAATGGTCTATCGGTACTGTGTGGAGTGTTGGATATAGATTTGAGGTTCATAACAAATAATGAAAAATTCAATTTTAACTAAATTTTTTATCGGATATTTTTCTTTTGCTGTCCTTGGTTTTTTACTGATTACATATTGGTCCAGCAGTCTGATTTATAATCATCTGCTGCAGGAAGACGCCGGAAAGCTAAAAGAATATTCTGCCATTGTTGCCCGAAATATTACAGAAAAAACCGAAACATCCCTGAACGACATTCAAAATCCTGACGATTTTTTCAGCGATTTCAATGAAGTTCTTGACTGTAATATTCTTATTATGGACAACCACAATAAAGTGATTTATATGACAGACAAGACAGAGTCCCTGAACAATGGCTCTAAAAATATTGTCATCCGGCAGTTTAATCCGGACGATTATCAGGGTAAAAAATATAGGATTGACAAATTTTATGACATGTACAAAACAAATACATTAAGCGTGGTTCACCGTATTCAAAAAAATAATGCTGCTTATGGTTATGTTGTTGCGCATATGCCTGCTTCCCTGATTAAAAAGAACAGCTATGATGTAACTTTTATTTTTTATGTAACTTATATAATTATCCTGATTTTATCATTACTGATATTTTTTAATTTCATGTGGTTTATTTATTTGCCGCTGAAACAGATTCGTCTGGCTGCCATGGAATATGCCAAGGGTAATTTTTTATATGACGGTCTGAAAGTGAATAATGATGACGAAATCGGAGATGTCGCCAATTCCCTGAAATATATGTCAAAACAGTTAAATAACTCCAGAGAATATCAAAAGAATTTTATCTCCAATATATCGCATGATTTTCGCTCTCCTTTAACTTCTATTAAAGGGTATTTGGAAGCAATGATAGACGGTACCATTACGCCCAAAGAGCATAATAAATATCTTTCTATTGTTCTCTCGGAAGCCAACAGACTTGAAAAACTTACTACCGGTCTCAAAGATTTAAACAGTTGGAACACCACCGGTCCTCAATTAATTTTTGAAGAATTTAGCATGGAAAATGTGGTTGCTGAAGCAGTAGAGACTTTTCAGGGAAGCTGTGAAAAGAAACATATTGAACTGATTATTCAGTTTCCTCCAAAACATTATAACGTGTACGCTGACAGGGGAAAGATTGAGCAGGTTCTTTATAATTTATTAGACAACGCAATCAAATTCAGTAATGTCGGCTCTAAAATCATTATTAAATTATATAATAAAGGGGATAAAGTTTATTGTTCCGTAAAAGATTTCGGACTGGGTATTCCAAGTTCCAGTCTGGATAAGATTTGGCAAAGATTTTATAAAACAGATTTGTCACGCGGGCGGGATAAAACCGGTTCCGGTATCGGTCTTGCTATCGTGAAAGAAATTATTCTGGCGCATAATGAAAATATTGATGTCATCAGCACGGAAGGAGTAGGAACGGAATTTGTTTTCTCCATAAAACGTGTAAAGAAATAGATGAATATTTTTGAATTATGTCAGTTTTATATCTTGGGCAATTTTAGCTATAAATTCTGAATTTGTCGGACGGGTTTTCCCCGGACTGATAATATATTGAAACTCCTTGTTTGCCTGACTGTTCCCTCCGGCTGACCATGCTACTTCTATTGCATGACGTATTGCTTTTTCCACGCGTTGTGCAGTAGAATTATGTTCCTTTGCCACATCCGGATATAAGATTTTTGTAACTGATTCTAAAGCCTCGCTATTCTCTATCGCTCTTTCTACTGCAGTAATCATGTATCGATAGCCCTTTAACCGTGCAGGAATTCCAATTTCATTAAGTTTTTTTGCAATAACTTTTTCCTGTTTATAATAGATTCTTTCTACGTCTTTCTTTTCTTGTATTCCGCCTTTTATAACCGGTCGGTTCATTCTGTTATAGATTTTTTTAATTTTATCTGCTATAACCGTTGTATCGTAAGGTTTTCTAAGTACATAGTCAACTCCTTGATTAAAGGCTTCGCATACGAGTAAATCACTTGTAATCGGCGTGGTCATTATCAGTTTCTGCTCATTTGTTACTCCATATTCATTCATTTTGTTCAGCAGCGTATATCCGTCATAAACAGGAAGCAGTAAATCAAAAATTGTGACTTTGGGTTGTTCTCTCACGAATAGTTCATAAGCTTCTTTTCCGTCTCCTGCCGTTCCAACAACCTGAATCTGCCGGTCTTTCTTTAATTCCTGTAACAGATGTTGTTTTACAACAACCTGGCTGTCTGCCACTAATAACGTTAGTTTTTCCATATTTTTCTCCTATTTTCTCTGTAATTTACTCTATATTTTTCTTATCTCTCAATAACCTGCCTGTCCTTCACCTCCTTGAATAAATATTTTCGCACTTTTTTTAATTATAGTTTTTTATTTTTATTAATGAAGTAACCGTCGTTTATATTTGACTATTTTCTGCACAACCGATAGGAAAGATACAAATGTAAAATATTATATGTTGCATTCTGTCGGCAATTGTATTATTATTATTTTATAAAATTTAAAGGAGGCTTACAAAATGGCTTACAAAATTAATGATGGCTGCATTGGTTGTGGTGCATGTGCAGGTGCATGTCCGGTTGGCGCTATTTCAGAAAAAGATGGCGTATACGTTATTGATGAAGCAACATGTATTGAATGTGGAGCTTGTACAGGCGCATGCCCAACAGGTTCTATTGAATTAGATGCTTAGTTAGATAAAAAACCGTCCATACGGACGGTTTTTTTCTTTATTGTGTTACCACTTTTTTCCCAATATGTATATCCTGTTTTTTCTTTTCTACAGCTGTCGCTCTTTGTTTCTCCTGTTGTTCTTTTTGCTCCTGTCGTTTTGCTTTTTTCAACAACATTTTTTCTGCTTTAACCTGTTTCTTTTTATCCTTTTTACTCATTTTTTGTTTTGAACGCATTGCCTCATCCAATTTTTTAAAGCGTTCTTCTTCACGCTCATCCTGCGTTCTAATCAGATAATTCATTTCCTTCAAAACAGTCTCGCTGACATTTCCACTGACTTCCTTTCCCAATTCAGAAGCGCTTGCCTTAATTGCTTTACACACTACCTTGTCCATAATTGCCTGAAACTGTTCCATTTTTTTCCCTTGTGTATTAGGCTCAACGACCGTACCTTGTGTTCTATTACCGTATCCGCTTACAATTCCCGTATTTTCCACATTCACTGACCGTTGCATTATGGGTGCGCTCACTTCCCTTGCAGTAAGAGGCATTGACATATTTGCTCTGGCATTTCTTCTTTCCTCTTTTACCTCATCAGGATCTGTCAGCATCATCTTAATTGTTCTAAGGCTGTATCCCTGATTTTTTAAGTCTCTCACATTCTTTAGCAGATTAATGTGATGCTCTGTGTAATATCTATGCCCCATTTCATTTCTTGGTATAATTACATTAAGCTCTTCCTCCCAATATCTTAAGACATGTGATTCCACACCCAGCATCTTTGAAGCGTCTGATATAATATATCGCTTTTCCCCCATTTTAACCTCCTTATATTTACCGCAAAACACTTCTTCTTTTTTGCTGCCCCGATTGTTCTTGTGCAGGCAAAAAAAGAGTTGTCCCTTTGAACAACTCCATTATAATTCCAGTATATGCCTGTTTCAACACTTCTAACACTGCAAATTTTGTAACCTTTTGCGTATATGTCGAACAAGTAATTTTTCTGCCATTGCCGGCTTAAATCTGGTTGCCCGGCAGCTCTGCATTTTCGAATTTCGTAAATTGCGGCAGCCAGACCAGTTCCACTTCACCTACAGGACCGTTCCTCTGTTTTGCCACATTTAAAATAATTCTGTTTCTGTCCTCTTCCTTCTTTTCGCGGTCATAATATCTGGACATCAGCATAACCACGTCTGCGTCCTGCTCAATCGAACCCGACTCACGCAGGTCTGCCAGAATCGGCTTTCTGTCTTCTCTTGTCTCCGCTGCACGATTTAACTGGGATAATGCAATCACCGGTATATTCAACTCTCTCGCAATTCCCTTCAATGTTCTGGAAATTTCAGCTATTTCCTGCTCACGGCTTCCGTGAGGCGTATTGGTCGTCACCAGCTGAAGATAATCTACAATAATTAATCGAATATCTTTTTCCAATTTGAACTTCCTGCATTTCGAACGCATCTCACCAATGCTAATACCCGGTGTATCATCTATAATAATATTGGAATTTCCAATCACATTGGCTGATTCTACCAGATTCCCCCACTCGTTGTCACTCAAATCACCAATACGGATTTTTTGAGAACTGACCATGGAATTCTGTGAAAGAATACGGTTAATCAACTGTTCACTGGACATTTCCAAACTAAATATCGCTACAGGAATATTGTGTTTAATTGCAATGTTTTCTGTAATGTTTAATGCAAAGGCACTCTTACCTACAGAAGGTCTTGCGGCAATCAGTATCAAATCTGATGCTTGAAGACCGGACAACTGCGTATCCAGTTTTTTAAATCCTGTTTCCAGACCTGTAATGTTTCCCTTTGTCTGCGCTGCCTGTTCAATTTTATCAAATAAATTTAATACAATCTGTCTGACAGGAACATAATCACTGGTATTTCCCGACTGAATCAAATCAAAAATACTTTTTTCTGTCTCTTCCAAAACAACGTCAAGTGATTTATTTCCCGCATAACATGTATTTGCTATATTCTCGTTGGCGCGAATCAGATTCCGCATCACTGCTTTTTCATATACAATATCTGCATACTGCTTAATATTGGCAGATGTGGGAACCATATCCAGTATATTTCTGACAAAATCAATACTGATAACTTCTGAAGGAACTTCCATTTCTTCCAACTTCGCTTTTATTGTGACAAGGTCACAATCCCGCCCCTCATTATATATCTCTACCATTGCTTTGAACAAAGAAGCATACTGCTTATTGTAGAAGTCCGCATCTGACAGTTTTTCCATGGCAATCGGAATTGCTTCGGCATCCATAATCATGGAACCGATAACCGCCTGTTCTGCCTCGTTACTATGGGGCATTATTCTTTTTACAACCGCATCATCCATAATACTACTCCACTTACTCTTATGTAATTCTATCGCATTGCGCCCTTATTTAGCAACGACCTTTACTTCCAATGTTCCCACTACATCTTTATGCAGCTTTATGTTTACATTATATGTTCCAAGAGACTTGATAGGATCAGGAATAATAATTTTCTTTTTATCAATTTCCATATTCAGCTGTCTCTTTGCTTCTAAAGCAATCTCTTTACTGGAAATAGAACCAAAAACTTTACCCTCTACGCCTGCCTGCATTTTTACGGTAATAGATTTATCTGCCAATTCCTTTGCTACAGCCTGTGCTGCTTCCAGTTTTTCTTTTGCCACTTTCTCTGCATTCTTCTGCTGCAGTTTTAAGTCGTTAAGATTTTTACTTGTGGCTTCCAGTCCCATCTTTTTCTTTAAGAGAAAGTTTCTGGCATACCCGTCATTGACAGTCACGATTTCTCCTTTTTTTCCAAGCGTTTTAACATCCTCTAACAAAATTACTTTCATTAAATATCTCCTTCCTCTATCCTTTTGTCGATAATATTTTTCAATAACTGTATCACTTCATCCAGTGGCTTATCTTTAATCTGTGCTCCTGCCAGATTCATATGACCACCGCCGCCAAATTCTTCCATCATCAGTTGCACATTCACCTTATCAAGAGACCTTGCACTGATATATATCTGGTCGTTATAAGGAGTACAGACAAAAGATGCCTTTACATCTTTTACATTGAGCAATTCATTGGCTGCCTGCGCTCCCACAACAGTTGGAGACGATACATCCTTTGCATCACATATGGATATTGCATATTTTTCTTTATAAATCTCTGTATTCTGAATTGCTGTAGCCTTTGCCTTATAGTCTTCAATATCATCTCTGAACATCCTGCGCACCTTTGTAATATCCGCGCCATTTCTTTTCAGATAAGCCGCCGCCTCAAACGTCCTTACTCCTGTTCTATTGGTAAAATTATTTGTATCAATCATAATCCCGCCGTAGACTGCTTCCGCTTCTAAATTGTTAATCTTAACTGTCTCCGGAATATACTGCATAATCTCCACTACCATTTCACAGGTAGAAGATGATGCCGGTTCAATATAGGATAACTGTGCATTATCTATGACATCTTCCGCCTGTCTATGATGGTCAAATACCAAGATGCAATGTGCTTTTTTGAGCAGTTCCGGATGCTCCGTATATCCTGACCTGCTGCAATCTACAATAATAACGGCATCATTCTTCCCAATATTTGTTGCAGCCCATGTGCCGGATATAAACATATCTTTATCATAATGCTCCGATTTTCTAAACATTTCAACCAGAGGAGTTACACTGCTGCTCACTTTTCCCAAAACAATATGCGCCTGCTTACCAATCGTCTTTGCAATTCTATAAAATCCCACAGACGCACCAAAGGAATCATTATCGCCAATATGATGTCCCATAATATAAATTGTCTCTTTTGTTTCAATTAAATCCCTAAAAGCAGTTGCCATCACTCTGGATTTTACTTTGGTATTCTTCTCTACAGATTTGGATTTTCCTCCATAGAAATACAGCTTGTTGCCATCCTTTAATACAGCCTGGTCACCGCCGCGTCCCAATGCCATGTCAATGGCGGCTGTTGCCAAGTCGTAATTGTCCATCAATCCATTTCCGCCCATACCGACTCCAATACTCAATGTAACCGGCAGTCCGTTGCCAATATTAACTGTTTTTACTTCATCTAAAATAGAGAACTTATTCGTCTGCATTTTGCGGATATACTTTGTCTTAAAAATTACAAAATACTTATCGTTCTCAAGTTTTCTGACAATTCCGTCATACTGTGCAAAATACTTATTTATCTTTCTGTCAATGAGCGCAACCAGCAAAGTTCTTCTCGTTGCCTCCACGCTTTGAAGAACCTCATCATAATTATCAATATATATATGTCCCGTGACTGTTTTTTCGTCCCGGTTTTCCTTTGTCAACTGATGAATCTGCGTTTCGTCAATCAAATACATGGAAATCAGACCATTGTTGAGATTTTCCATAAGCATGGCAGAACCTACATCTTCCATATCATCCATGGAAAAAGCTCTCAATATAATTCGATAAACTTTGTCCATAAATTTAATTTCAAATTCATTTCTTCCATCTTCTTCAAAAACAAGGTTTTCTTTTTCTACTCCCGAAAATACGCTGTAAATCAGCTTATTTCTAATTGTTTTACCGTTGCATACTGCGTCCATTTGATTGTTGGTCCACATAATTTTCCCATTTTCATCCAACAGGCAGTAGGGAATTTCCATCTGCTGTATCATCTGATGCTGCATTTGGCTGTATTCCACTCCAAAATCAACCAGATTTTTCATAATATTCTGTCGGAACAGAAAATAAATACAAACCGTAATTATCAGATAAACTGCTTCGGCAAAAGTCATAATTGCTCCGGCTTTTATATTAACAATGTATCCAACAACTACAAACACCATCCAAATAATATTTAAATACAGAGGCCATTTTATGTAATGTATCAAATTTCCTCTCATTTTCAGCTTATTACTCACCATTTTTCTTCCTCTCTCCAAGGCATTCTCTGCCTAGTATTGTTTAGTATACCACACTTTTTTTGTAGAACAAAGTAAAGAGTAAAGAAATTATATAAAATATCTAAAGAAAGTCATTTGTAAAAGTAAATTCCACCCCAGAGATATCAAACATGGAATTAACTATCTCCAAAGATAATGGTGGAA
>CANQPJ010000029.1 GCA_947625755.1 uncultured Lachnospiraceae bacterium
GCCGTTCCGTAAACTATTCGTTAAAACCAAACTATTCGTTAAATCCAACTATTCGCTAAATAATTCTTTTTCGAGTTGGACAGGTGTAATACTTTTTGATATTTGTCTCGTTTTTTGACAAAAAGGGACTATAAAAAGGTTTTGTCAAGCTGTCAAATACACGTGTAAAATCTTGGGAAATTCATAAGTGGTGAGAATGGATTACATATATCTTTTGCAAGACAAGACAAGTCTATATGTAAAATCTTGAGAAAACCTATGATGGGTGAGAATGGACTACATATATCTTTTGCACAACTAGCCAAGTCTATATGTAAATTCTTCAGAAATCTATAGCAAGTCAGAATCAATTACATATATTTTCACAAAACTAGCCAAATACATATGTAAATTCTTGAGAAATCCATAATAGGTAAGAATGATTTACATATATATTTCACAAAACAAGCCAAATCTATATGTAAACTCATAAACAAATCCATAGCAAGCAAGAATGATTTACATATATCTTCAACAAAACTAGCCAAATACATATGTAAATTCATAAAAAATCCATAGCAAGTCAGAATCAATTACATATATTTTCACAAAACTAGCCAAATCTATATGTAAACTCATAAAGAAACCCATAGCAAGTCAAAACCAATTACATATATTTTCACAAAACAAGCCAAATATATATGTAAACTCATAAACAAACCCATAGCAAGCGAGAACCAATTACATATGTCTTCAACAAAACTAGCCAAATACATATGTAAATTCTTCAGAAACCCATAGCAAGCCAAAACCAATTACATATGTCTTCAACAAAACTAGCCAAATACATATGTAAATTCATAAACAAACCCATAGCAAGCCTGAACCAATTACATATGTCTTCAACAAAACAAACCAAATATATATGTAAATTCATAACAAACCCATAGCAAGCCAAAACCAATTACATATATCTTCAACAAAACTAGCCAAATCTATATGTAAATGATAAATAAGACAAAAAAACAGAACCTGCATCCGCGAATGCGGATGCAGGTTCTGCTAATCAGGGACTTTTTTACAGCCCCTTTTTATTCCTATTCTACATTTTCATAACACAAATGTGTATTTTATTTATTGCCTAAATATTTTTCTATACTGTCTACAGCCTGAATTTCATCCTCGCCGTCGGCGGAAATTTTAACAGTCTGCCCTGGAACAATTCCTAATGCCATCATTCCCATAATGCTCTTTGCGTTTACCTTCTTTGTGTCAAACTCTACATAAATTTTGCTTGCAAACTGACTTGCAACCTGCACGCATTTTGCCACCGGACTTGTTTCAGTTCCCTGCTTAATCTCAATTGTTACGTCCCTTGTTGTCATTTAATCTTCTCCTCCTTGGGTCATCCCCTTAAATCCTTTGCAATCTGACAAATCTTTCTAAGCCTGTGGTTTACACCTGATTTTCCAAGAGGTGGATCTAACATCTCTCCCAGCTCCTGCAATGATGCATCCGGGTTATCTTTGCGAACCAACGCAATTTCCTGTAGCTTTTCCGGAAGATAAGTAATCCCACGATTGCTGATAATATAGTTTATATCCTCTATCTGCCTTACTGAAGTAGCTACCGTCTTTTTGATATTTGCTGTTTCACAATTGACTTGTCTATTGTAATAATTACTCATACCTTTTAAGATACGAACATTTTCCATTTCCATTAAGGAAACGTGGGCTTCCATAACGTTTAAAACATCAACGATGCCTTCGCCTTCTTTGATATATACCACATAATTACCTTTCCTTGCAACCATTTTTCCATCAATATTATAGTTTTTTAGCAATTTTATTAGTTGTTCCGACTTTTTTTTACTATTACATTTTATTTCAAAATGATAGGATTTATTCGGATCACTGATAGAACCGGCTGCCATAAATGCTCCCCGGATAAAAGCTCTCTTGCAGCAATCCTTCATAATAACAATATTATTTGTGATAGAAAAATTTTCCTCAATCTCCCCTGCCTCATTGATTAATTTCGTTGCCTGCAAAACCTTCATTGCTTCCTGATTGTCCTTCACGGTTAAAGTATATGTCTTTCCAATACGTGAATATGCATTATTTCTCGTGGTAATTTCTGTTGCAATATGAAATGTTTTCCATAAGAGGGTTTTGGCTTTTCGTGCAGTAGATTCTGTTTCCGTCCTTAATCGGATGGCATAGTGATTATTTTCATCTATTATCACACTGCCGCACATAGAAATAAGAGCCGCCAGCTCTGCAATTCTGCAATGGGCGGCATTACTGATATGCTGTTCCAGTTCTTTTTTTACCTTACTTGAAAAACTCATACATTCTGCTTTCTATCTCAAAATATCTCTGTGGGAAATTTTAATGCCATAATTAGCGTCTGCATTGTCTAATTGTTCGTACAATTCCTTTGCCACTGTTACCGACCTGTGATGACCGCCTGTACAGCCTATTCCGATAACCAACTGATTTTTTCCTTCATCTATATAATTTGGAATCAGAAATTTTATCATGTCAATCAATTTTGTTAAAAATTCTTTGGAAACAGGAGATTTTAGAACAAAATCCCTGACTTCCTGCTGTTCTCCCGTCTTATGCTTGAGCTCCGGAACATAATATGGGTTTGGCAGAAACCGGACATCAAATACCAGATCACAATCTGCCGGCACACCATACTTAAATCCAAATGACATAATCGTGACAAACAGATTTTTGTAGTCACGGTTCATAACAAAAATCTTTTCTATTTCTGCCCGCAGCTCACGCACTAACAGGTTGCTGGTATCTATAATGTAATCTGCATGGGAATACAGATACTTTAACTTTGTTCTTTCTTCTTCGATTTCGTTTTCAACACTGTCCGTATCCCCCATAGGATGACTTCTTCTCGTTTCTTTAAACCGTTTTATCAGCGTTGCATTGCAGCAATCTAAATACAGTATTTCATAATTCTGTTCTTTTTCTTTCATACGGGCAAGAACATCAGCAATTCTGTCTAAATTTTCACCGCTTCGAATATCTACCCCGATTGCAACTTTATTTTTTTCACTGCTCTGGGTAAATAAAAGCTCTGCAAAACTTTCAATTAAATCTATGGGAAGATTATCCACGCAGTAATATCCATTGTCTTCAAAGATTTTTAGTGCTGTAATTTTTCCTGCTCCTGACATTCCCGTAACAATAACAAAGCGCATACATTTCTCCTATATTATCTTTACTTCCGGCTCGAGTTCTACGCCAAACCGTTCCCTGACCTTTTCCTGTACATCATTCATTAACTGCAAAACATCCGTAGCGGTAGCATTATCATAATTGATGACAAAACCGCAATGTTTTTCAGATACCATTGCTCCACCTACTCTGTACCCCCGAAGCCCTGCGTCCTCTATCAGTTTTCCGGCAAAATATCCCTTCGGGCGCTTAAACGTACTGCCGGCACTGGGATATTCCAATGGCTGCCTGAATTTCCTCTTCTCCATAAGAATCTGCATGATTTCTCCAATCTCTCCGGCAATTCCAATCTGCAGCTGAATACACATCTGAAGCACAATCATGGATTTCTTTGCAATGACACTGCTTCTATATCCCAGTTCTAAATCTTTGGCATCAATGGTCTCTATTTGGTTCTCATTGTTTAACACCTTCACCCACTTGATAACATCTTTCATTTCTCCGCCGTAGGCACCGGCATTCATCATCACTGCTCCGCCTACATTTCCCGGAATACCATGGGCAAACTCAAACCCTGCTAAATCATTTTCATACGCTGCGATTGCCACGGACGAAAGTTTTGCTCCTGCATCAGCCACGATTTCTTCGCCAATCACATCAATACCGTTGATTCTATTATTTATCTCAATGACTACACCCTGATAGCCCTCGTCTCTGACCAAAATATTGCTTCCATTGCCAATTACCATATAAGGATAATCATTTTCTTTGCATGTTTTTACTACCTGCACCAATTCTTCAATAGAACCGGGCATAACATAGAGTTCTGCCTCGCCGCCGCAGCGGAATGTGCAGTGTTTTGCCATGGACTCATTCTGCTTTATATATTCTTCTCCAACAATACTCTTTAACTTCTCAAACACAATATTCTCCACTTTCTTTTATCAATTTCAGCTTTTAATATTTCACGACAAGAGCTGCAGCGCCATACATACCTGCATCATTCCCCAGCTCTGCCAGATGTACTGCCGCATCCCCGCATGCCGAAAAACATGTCTCTCTGTAAATTACTTTGATTGCATCAATCAGATACTGCCCGGCTTTACTTACTCCACCACCGATAATAAATGCCTGTGGATTCACTGTCACTGCGATATGTGACATAGCCTTTCCAAGATAATTTCCCATCTGATTTACTACTGCCTCTGCTCCGGCATCTCCTTCTTTTGCAAGGTCAAATACATCTTTTGCCGTAATATCTTCTCCAAAATCTTTCATTTTGGTCGGCTCGTTATTTTGTGCCATATATCTTTTTGCCAGTCTGACCACACCGGTAGCTGATGCATATTGCTCAAGACATCCTTTTCTGCCGCATCCGCAAAGCTCGGTCTCCTCGTCATTCATATGCATATGCCCAATCTCTCCGGCTCCGCCATTATACCCGGTCAGAATTTTATTATTGATAATGACGCCGCCGCCAACACCTGTTCCAAGCGTAATCATAACAATGTCATGATAGTTTTTTCCTCCGCCTTTCCAGTTTTCTCCTAACGCTGCGACATTTGCATCATTTCCTGCTTTTACTTTTATATCATGGAACATTGCTGATAACTTTTCTTCAACATTGAATGTGCCCCATCCCAGATTAACACATTGAAGCACTGTTCCGTCATCCAGTACCGGTCCCGGAAGTCCGATTCCGATTCCTTCCAGCTCATCCAGACCAATTCCCTCTTTTACCAGTTTGCTCTCTAACGCCTCGCAAATATCTCCTAAAATGCCTTCGCCAAAATTTTCTGTATTGGTCTTTATCTCCCATTTATCCAACAGGGTTCCATCTGTCTTAAAAAATCCAATCTTAATGGTCGTTCCACCAACATCTACTCCAAAACAATATTTCTTCACAATTATCCTCCATTCTTATCGTTCTGATTTATTTATTACCTGTCGGTATTTTTTTCCATATTCTTCTGTACCCTGCTATACAATTCCAATGCCGCATTATAGCCCATACGCTTCTGTCTGTGGTTGACTGCTGCTGATTCCACAATCACTGCAAGATTCCGCCCCGGTCGGATAGGAATTTTATGGCAGATAACCTTATTGCCCAAAAATTCCGTATACTGGTCTTCCAGTCCCATGCGGTCATATTCCTTGTCTCTGCTCCATTCCTCCAGTTGTATCACCATATCTATGCTTGCAGAATCTAAAATACTCTCAACACCAAACAATGCTTTTACATCAATAATTCCTATTCCACGCAGTTCGATAAAATGCTTTGTAATTGCCGGCGATGAGCCGATTAAAGTCTCATCACTGACACGTCTGATTTCGACAACATCATCCGTAACCAGCCGGTGCCCGCGCTTAATCAGTTCCAGAGCCGCCTCACTCTTTCCAATGCCGCTCTCTCCCATAATCAGGACGCCTTCACCATATACATCAACCAAAACGCCATGTCTGGTAATGCATGGCGCCAGCACAACATTCAGCCAGCGGGACAATTCCGCATTAAATCTGGAAGTGGCAATATCTGTCGTCATAATTGGTACTCCGTATTTTAACCCCGCCTTAATCATATCTTCATCCGGCTGATTTCCACGACACAGAATCATACACGGGATTCCACTGCTCATCAGTTTTTCATAGACCCACTGTCTGTTTTTCCTTTGCATATTATGAAGGAAAGCACATTCCACATTTCCTATAATCTGTACCCTTTCCTTATCAAAATGCTCAAAAAAACCTGCTAACTGTAATGCCGGTCTGTTGACCTCCGGAATAGTAATCTTTACTTTATCTGTATCAATTTCCGGCGTATGGTTCACCAATCCATAATTATCCACTATCTTTGTAAAAGGAATAAAAATATCAGACATGCTTTACCTCCTTATTTAACGCGTTCTCTGCATTTTATTTTTTATTTTATCATCTGTGAAAATATTTGTATATATTTTTTGCCACATTCTCCGTAACCGAATCCACCTGAACCAATTCCTTCACATCTGCTTTTCTGATTGCCTCTATGGATTTAAAATATCTCATCAATGCTTTTCTTCTGGATGGACCCACTCCCGGTATTTCATCCAGAATTGATTTTACCTCTTTTTTCCCCCGGAGGCTTCTGTGATATTCTATGGCAAATCTATGCGTTTCATCCTGTATTCTGGTAATTAACTTAAATCCCTCTGAATGGGTATCTATAGGGATTTCTTCATTATTATAATAAAGTCCTCTGGTGTTATGATGCTCATCTTTTACCATACCACAAACCGGAATATTAATTCCTAATTGTTCGAGAACCTTCAGCGCCACATTGACCTGACCTTTACCGCCATCCATCATAATAATATCCGGAAATTTGCTGAAACTGCCCAGTTCATAATCTCCATCTTCCATATCCAGCTTATGACGTTCCTCCAGTCCATGTTTGAAACGTCGTGTGAGAACCTCTTCCATGCTGGCATAGTCGTCCGGTCCCTGTACCGTCTGAATCTTAAATTTCCGGTAATTATTTCGCTTTGGTTTCCCTTTTTCGTATACAATCATCGATGCCACGGACTCATATCCATTGGTATTGGAAATATCGTAAGACTCCATCCTGTCAACGCCCTCAATCCCAAGAAGTTCCTCAATCTCATGTACAGCTCCCACCGTTTTCTTTTGCTCACGACGGTACTTTTCTTTATTTTGTTCTAACAGGTTTCTGGCATTTTTTGCAGCCAGCTCTACCAGCTTTTCTTTACTGCCTTTTTTCGGATGAACAATTTTCACCGTATAATTCCGGTTCCGGCTAAGCATCCGGGAAAGCAGCTCCGGCTCTTCTACCTCCTCCTGCACCAATAATTGATGCGGTATAAACGGAGTTCCAATATAATACTGTTTAATAAAACTCGTAATAATATCCGTTCCCGTATCTCCCGGCGCTGTCACAAGGTAGAAATGCTCCCTGCCAATCAGCTTTCCATTCCGCACAAAGAAAACCTGCACAACCGCATCATTTCCCTCCTCTGCGTAAGCAATAATATCTCTATCCTCGAATTTATGCGTTGTAATCTTCTGATTGCCTGCCACATGGTTGATACTGTTTATCAGGTCCCGATACTCCATTGCCTTTTCAAAGTCCATCTGCTCTGAAGCTGTCTGCATTTTTTCTTCTAATTCTTTGAGTGTTTCCCGATAATTTCCTTCCAAAAAACGAAGCGCTTTTGCCACGTTTCCTGCATATTCCTCTTTACTGATATATCCCTGACAGACGCCTTTACACTGCCCCATGTGATAATAAAGACATGGTCTCGTCTTTTCCTCTTCACTCTGTCCTGCTTTTATGGATTTTCTGCAGTTTCTTATCTGAAACATCTTCTGTAACAGCTCTATCGTATCTCTGACTGCTCCTGCGCTGGTAAAAGGTCCAAAATATCTGTTACCGTCTTTTTTCATCCGCCGCGCCATAACAATCCGTGGATAATCCTCACTGGTAGTTACCATAACATACGGATATGTTTTATCATCCATCAGCATCGTATTATACTTCGGACGGTATTCTTTGATAAGATTGCACTCTAAAATCAGGGCTTCAAGCTCCGAGTCTGTAAGAATATATTCAAATCCTGCCACATTAGAAACCATGGACTGAATTTTCAAACTCTTTTTGGTGCTTTGTCTAAAATAAGAGCTTACGCGCCTTTTTAGATTGACCGCCTTTCCCACATATATCACATCATCATGCGAGTCATGCATTAAATAAACGCCCGGGCTTTGCGGTATTTTTTTTAGTTCCTCTGAAAAATTAAATGTACCCATATTAATACTCAATCACTTTCATTTTACCAGAAAAAGAGCCTAAAATGTTAATTTAACAAATAAACCATTCCAGACTCCTTTCATTTTCAAATATTACGTTTTCCCTACTCCATTACCCGGTTTTTTCTATTCCTGATTTTCCTGTTTTTCCTGATTTTCCTCTTCCTCACATTGATGGTATATCTCCATGAACTCTTTTCCTGTAATTGTTTCCTTTTCATAGAGAAATCCTGCAATCTTATCCAGTTTATCACGGTTATCACGCAGTAACTGTTTTGCCACTTCGTATTTTTCTTTCAAAAGTATCTTTACTTCCTCTTCTATCTGCGTTGCGGTCTTGTCACTGCAGTTAAGCTGTGAATGTTTTCCTAAATACGGGTCGTTAATCTGTTCCAGACTCATTAATCCAAACTTCTCGGACATTCCATACTGTGCAATCATGGAGCGGGCAATATTTGTCGCCTTTTCCATATCATTTGATGCGCCGGTAGTAATAGAATCAAATACAATTTCTTCCGATGCGCGACCTGCCAGAAGAGTTACCAGCTCCGCATTTAACTCGTCTTGCGACATCAGATATTTTTCTTTTTCCGGCGCCTGAATAACATATCCAAGACTTCCCATTGTTCTTGGTACTATGGTAATCTTCTGTACCGGCTCTGCATCTTTCTGGATTGCCGCTACCAATGCATGACCCACCTCGTGAAATGCCACAATCTTCTTTTCTTCCTTGCTGAGAATCCTGTCTTTCTTTTCCTTACCTGCAATGACCACTTCCACAGCTTCCATCAAATCATCCTGTGAGATAGCGTTTCTGCCGCATTTTACTGCATTAATGGCAGCTTCATTGACCATATTGGCAAGGTCGGAACCTACTGCGCCACTCGTAATATTGGCAATCGCGTCAAGGTCTACCGTCTCATCCAGCTTCACATCCTTGGAATGAACTTTTAAAGTATCTACTCTGCCTTTCAAATCAGGTGTATCGACAATAACTCTTCTGTCAAAACGTCCCGGACGCAGCAATGCCGGGTCCAGCACTTCCGGTCTGTTGGTTGCCGCCAGTATCATAATACCCTTTGACGAATCAAATCCGTCCATCTCTGCCAGAAGGGCATTGAGCGTCTGCTCTCTCTCGTCATTTCCTCCGCCATATCTGGAATCACGGCTTTTGCCAATGGAATCAATCTCATCAATAAATACAATACACGGCGCGTTTTCCTCTGCCTGTTTAAACAAATCCCTTACTCTGGATGCACCCACACCCACAAACATTTCTACAAAATCCGAACCGGATAAAGAGAAAAACGGAACCTTTGCTTCTCCCGCTACAGCCTTTGCCAGAAGCGTCTTACCGGTACCCGGAGGTCCCACCAGCAAAGCACCTTTTGGAAGTTTTGCACCAATGGCTGTATACTTTCCGGGATTGTGGAGAAAATCTACCATTTCCACAACGGATTCTTTTGCCTCCTCCTGTCCGGCTACATCTTTGAAGGTCACGCCGGTTTCTTTTTGGATATAGACTTTTGCATTTGACTTTCCTACGCCGAATACACCGCCTTTTCCACCGGTGGCTTTTCTCATAATAAACATCATCAGCAGCCAGAATACTACTAATGGCAATATCCATTCTAATAAAATAAGTAATATACTTGAAGAGGCGCTCGCCTGTTCTGCCTTAAATGTCACACCGGAATATTTGCTCTTCAAGTCATTAATTAATTCCGGGTCTTCTAACTGTGTTGTCCAGTAAGTCTTTTTGACCAGTACATTGTCCTCTGATTTTGGTACAATAATGATTTTATCAGAATCAAAGGTAACGCTTTCTACCTGATTATTATCTAATAATGTTATAAACTGATTATACGTTATCTCCTGTTTTGTCATGGAATCGAATAAATAGGAACTGGCTGTGGTAAACAGCAATGCCGCTACCAATGCAATTAAAACAGCCGCAATCCGATTCCTCTTTTGATTGTTCTGATCCCCATTGTTTCCCGGGGTTCTATTCCTGTTGTCTTCCATTGATTTTCCTTTCTGTCTACATATATTTTATATCAAAATGTGTTCCACTTTTAACAATATGTAAAATGTTTTTTATATTATACCTTAACAATATAACATATCATGCTCTTTTCGTGTGAAATTTTAATGAACATTTCATAAAATTTTAAAAAATTATATTTTAAACTGGTATTCGCACGTCTAACGTAGTAAACTATTAAAGTATTTATTTCTACAAAAAATACGTTTATACTACTTTTATATGATTGAATGATATGTTAGCGCACTTTAGGAGGAAAATAATATGTCGGTAAAATACGTTTTTGTAACAGGTGGCGTGGTCTCCGGTCTGGGAAAGGGCATCACTGCCGCATCCTTGGGAAGACTGTTAAAATCCCGCGGCTACAAAGTAACCATGCAGAAGTTTGACCCTTATATTAACATCGACCCGGGAACCATGAATCCGGTTCAGCACGGTGAAGTTTATGTAACAGATGACGGCGCTGAAACTGACTTGGATTTGGGACACTATGAAAGATTTATTGATGAGAACCTGACCAAAAATTCAAATGTAACCACCGGTAAAGTGTACTGGTCTGTTCTTGAAAAAGAAAGACACGGAGACTTTGGCGGGGGAACCGTTCAGGTTATTCCACATATTACCAATGAGATTAAAAGCCGCTTTTACAGAAGTCTCAATGACGAGACGGAAATAGCGATTATCGAGGTGGGCGGCACCGTAGGCGATATTGAATCCCAGCCGTATATTGAGGCAATCCGCCAGTTCCAGCATGATGTCGGACATGAGAACTGTATTCTCATCCATGTTGCCCTGATGGTTTATCTGCCGGCTTCCGAGGAAATGAAAACAAAGCCAATCCAGATGAGCGTCAAAGAGCTGCAAAGACTTGGTATCCAGCCCGATATTGTTGTATGCCGGACAGAGCATGAACTAAATGACGGACTGAAAGATAAAATCAGCCTGTTTTGTAATGTTCCTTCCAGCCATGTGGTTCAAAACCTTACAGTGGACATGCTGTATGAGGCTCCGCTTGCCATGGAAAAAGAACATCTGGCAGAAATTGTCTGTGAAAGCCTGCAATTAGACTGTCCAAAGCCTGACCTTGACGAATGGAAAGCCATGGTCTTGTCCGCGAAAAATCCTACGCAGGAGGTGACAGTCGCATTAGTGGGAAAATACATTGCCCTCCATGATGCATACATAAGTGTTGTCGAATCTTTAAAACACGCCGGTTATCCAAAACATACAACTGTCAATATCAAGTGGATTGATTCAGAGACAATCTCCGATGAAAACGCTGCTGAAATGTTTTCTGACGTTTCGGGTATTCTTGTACCCGGCGGTTTTGGAACCCGCGGCATTGACGGTAAAATTGCAGCCATCAAATACGCCAGGGAAAACAATATTCCATTCCTTGGGTTATGTCTTGGAATGCAGTTATCCATTGTTGAGTTTGTAAGGAACGTGGTCGGCTTCAGAGATGCACACAGCATAGAATTAAATCCTGCAACCACCCATCCGGTTATCAGCCTGATGCCGGATCAGGAAGGTATTACAGATATTGGCGGAACATTGCGGCTTGGTTCTTATCCATGTGTCCTTGCCAAAGACAGCAAGGCATATGCATTGTACGGAGAAGAGCTGATTCACGAACGCCACCGCCACAGATATGAAGTCAACAATGATTTTAGAAAATTCTTAACGGAAAATGGCATGAAGCTTTCCGGTATTTCTCCTGACGGGCGTATTGTTGAAATGATTGAGATACCGTCTCACCCATTCTTCGTTGCCACGCAGGCGCATCCGGAATTAAAGAGCCGTCCAAACAAACCACATCCATTATTCCTTGGATTTGTGGAGGCTGCTATCAACAACAAATAAATCCCGATTTGTAACATAATGGTTTTCGTTTTTTACTGCAAAAGAGCCGAATTTTCTTCGTGTTCTTTTGCAGTAAATTCTAAACCACTGATACAAATCGGGATTTTTATAAAATACCTTATCTTATCTCTTTCCTATTGTATTCCCTGTCCGGCAGCTCCTGTTACATTTACCTGATTCATCATAGCATTTAACATCGCTGTAAGGTCTACAACGCCTTCCGTCGGTATAATGTCTTTGATGGAAGCCTTTCCTTCTTTTATGGTGCCTGTCAAGGTAATCTTTCCTGTCACATCTTCTTCTGTACTCTTAAACTCACCTGTGTCAACCGTAAGCTTTGCCTCTCTGCTTCCCTCATCGCCTGTCACATGAATTTTGGAAACAATATTCATGTTCAAATCCTTCAGTGTGTTGGCAATGTCCTCTTTGTGGGCTTTTACCTGTGCAGCCGCATCTTCTACCTGGGTTGTGTCCTTCTTTTGTTCAGCAAACTGTTTGCCGGGCTGCGTGTCAGCTCCGACTATGCTGATATTCAAATCCATCAAATCCGTATAAAGCTGCTTGAAAAATTCAACGTCGCAGAAGCGAACGACTGCGTCTGCTGTCTTATCCGCATTGTCAACTCCCACAGTTAATGTGTAGTCGTCTCCATCATGTCCCTGAATATCTGCGAATGATTGATCCAGATGGGTGAAGATACTGTTCATAATCTTCTTTATGGAATCTACATGCGGGCTAATATCAAAACTCTTCATGCCTGCTTTCTCATAGAACTGTTTTAAATCAACAGAAACATAATTGCTGATTCCCAGCTGTCCCAAATATAATTCAACCTGGGATGCCATGCTCTCGTCTATTGATTTGATAAAATCAACGATAGCGCCAACGTTTACATACAGCTTGGTACCATCAATAACAATGGTTGTAATTTCAACATTATCATTTCCGCCATACTGCGCTGATACTTTAAGAGCGACTTTGGAAGCTGACTCCGCTGTAGCTTCCATCTTAATCTTTAGTGCAAGATTATCACCATTCTTTAACTGCTCCGGAATATCCGTATCCTTTGAAACTGCTGAACCTTTCACATCAACCGCCAGTTCCAGCTCTGATGTACCGGTCTGTATATCCTGCAGTTTAGCCATTTCTTTAAAGAACGAACTATTTTTTTCTGCGTCCTTATCTCCACATCCTGTAAGTAACACCGCCGCCATAACGAATGACAGCATAATTGATAATAACTTTTTCATTTCTGCCTCCTTATGTTATAATCTTTATTTTTTATTCCTCCCAGAAATCCACCGGTTCATAATCCCGTAATGCAGCAAGATAACCCTTTTCATGCAGTTTCTGCTGTATAATATCCAGCGTCTCTTCGGAATCTGCTATTACGGTATGATAATGGTATTCCGAAGTAATCTGTTCCAGCGGAACAGATACACCGCCTTTAATGCTCTCCACATATTTTTTCGCATCCATTCTGGATCTGATATTCATGGGAACTCTTACCACATTATATAGTTTATGATAAACAAACACATCTTCTACTTTTCCACCGCAGTCTACAATCAGGTTCAATTCCTCCAGCATCTTTTCTGCGCTATGCTTTACTTTAAAAACACGGGTGATATGATTTTTATCCCGCAGCACATATCCCTTGTGGGTGGATACGATTTCATGGTTTGATGCACGAAGCAAAGCAATATCCTGTACCACAACCTGTCTGCTTACCTGAAACTTTTCTGCCAGCTTCGTTCCCGATACAGGCTCATTACTGCTCTGTAAAATTTTAAGTAAATTTTCCCTTCTTTTTTCTCCGCTCATTTTTTCCTCCTGACCGGTTTAAATACGATGTAGATTCTTCAATGATATGTCCATTATAGGTGATGAATGTGTCAGGGCGCCACTAGAAATATAATCCACTCCCAAATCTACCAGTTTTGAGATATTTTCTCTTGTCACATTTCCCGAAATTTCAATTTCAGCCCTTCCTGCAATCATATCCACTGCTTTTTTCATCACATCATGCTCCATATTATCTAACATAATAATGTCCGCCCCGGCTTCAACCGCCTCTTTTACCATATCAAGATTTTCTACTTCCACTTCAATCTTTCTCACAAAGGGAGCATAATCTTTTGCCATCTGAATTGCATTTTTCACGCCGCCTGCAGCCCCAATGTGATTATCTTTTAACAATACACCATCCGTCAGATTATATCTGTGATTATTTCCTCCGCCGACTTTTACGGCATACTTCTCAAAAATCCGGTTGTTCGGCGTAGTCTTTCGGGTATCCAGCAATTTTACACTGCTGTTTTCCAATAATTGTACAATGGAATTGGTATAACTGGCAATCCCACTCATTCTCTGTAAATAATTAAGACCTGTTCGCTCACCAACTAAAAGCACTCTAATATCTCCGGTAACCGTACCCATCAACTGTCCCGCTTTTACCCGGTCTCCATCTTTTACAAACAAATCAATTTCTGTCTTTTCATCCAGTAATTCAAATGCTCTGGAGAATACTTGAAGTCCGCAAATAATACCGTCTTCCTTGCAGATTAAGTCTACCTGTCCCATACACCCCTCCGGCATAACAGCGTTGGTGGTAACATCCTCGCTGGTGACATCTTCTCTTAATGCGCTTTCTATGAAAGGGTCAACGGTTAATTTCAATGTAATTGGGTCAAACATTTTTGTCCTCCTTATCTAAAGTTCTTTTCTTTTTACTCTCCTCGATTAATTGTAATATCAGTTTTCTGTTATCGTCATTCCAGCGGTCCAAATCATCATATAAACTCCACTCAATTTGGAATGTGTTGGTATCGTTCTCTATAACATCATTTTCATTTTGGAATTTCTTATATTGTTCCATGATGTCTTTTGCCGCCCGTTTTGCAAAAACCATGCTTTCTAAAAGAGAATTACTTGCCAGCCGGTTCTTCCCATGAACTCCGTTACACGCTGTCTCTCCTACTGCATACAATCTTTCCATTGATGTTTTGCTTTGGAGATTTACCTTAATTCCTCCCATAAAATAATGCTGTGCCGGTACTACCGGAATCATTTCCTTTGGAACATTATATCCATGCTCTTTGCAATGTTTTACAATATTTGGAAAATGCAAATCCAACTGCTTCTGTTCAATAGGGCGCATGGACAGCCATACATAATTTGTATTGTCCTTTTTCATCTGCTTTTTTATGTTGTGGGTAAGAATATCTCTTGGAAGAAGCTCATCCGTAAATCGCTGATGGTCTTTGTTAAAAAGCTGCGCGCCCTCGCCACGCACCGACTCGGAAATCAGAAAACTCCTGTCTTCTTCTTTTTCAGAGTAAAATGTAGTGGGATGTATCTGAACATAGTCTATATCCTTGATTTCCACGCCATGCCTGATTGCCACAGCAATGGCATCCCCTGTCAGATGACGGTAATTCGTAGAATACCGATAGACTCCGCCGATTCCGCCACTGGCTAAAACCGTATAGTCCGCTAAAATTGTATCCAATGTGCCATCATCCTTCTTAACAATAATCCCCCTGCATTGGTTTTCCTCTTCGCATATAATATCAACCATTGTCCAATATTCTTTTATGACAATGTTTTTTCTCTTTTTACATTCTTCGTATATGTGGCTGGTTATCTCTCTGCCTGTTATATCTTTGTGGTAAAGAATACGGTTTCTAGAATGGGCGCCCTCCTTTGTAAAAGCAAGATTCCCCTTTTCATCCCGCGCAAAATCGACGCCATAACTTAACAGGTCTTTTACCACATCAGGGGAGGATTTTATCATAACTTCTACCGCTGACGTGTCATTTTCAAAATGACCTGCCCGCATGGTATCATAAAAATAACTGTCAAAATCATCCGGGGTTTTCAGCATGCACATTCCCCCCTGTGCCAAATAAGAATCACTGTGCTCCACAATATCTTTTGTGACAATCAATATGTTTTTGTCTTTTGGAAGATGAAGCGCACAATATAATCCTGCGCACCCGCTTCCTACAATTACTATATCTGCTTTCATATTACACTCATTTTCCGGTATCGCGGCAAAAATCTGTTTCCACAATACCATACTGCTATTATATATCTACTTACATAATTCTGCTTCTTTTTACAGAGAGATGATTTATTTTGCCAATTCCAGCATCTGTACCAGAGGCGCGTTTGCCTTTTCTATCATCTCTGCATCCATCACGACTTCCGGCTCAAACCGTTCCAAAGCGGTCAATACATTGTCCACTGTAATTTTTTTCATGTCAGGGCAGATTTGATTGTCCCTGACAGAATAAAATATTTTTTCAGGATTTTTCTGCTGAAGTTCATAAAATACTCCGGTCTCTGTTGCAATCAGAAATTCTTTGCAGTCAGATGTGGAAGCATAATCAATGATTTCTGACGTACTTCCAATAAAATCTGAAGCTTCTAAAACTTCCTGCATACATTCCGGATGCGTGAGAAGCAGCGCCTTCGGGTGTTTCTTTTTTGCATCTTCAATATGCTGTTTTGTTATTTCTTTATGTATCGGACAGAATCCGTCATTAAAAATAAAATGTTTTTCCGGAACCTGCTTTGCCACGTACTGTGCCAAATGATTATCCGGTATAAAAAATATATCTTTATTCGGCAGTTTTTTTACAACCTGAATGGCATTAGAAGATGTTACACATACATCAGAATAAGATTTAATCTCTGCAGTAGAATTGACATAGCACACGACTGCCACATCAGGAAACATCTGACGTACTTCTTTTATCTTTTCTATCTCTACCATATGCGCCATAGGACAATCCGCTGTGATATCCGGCATGATAACCGTTTTTTCCGGATTTAATATTTTTGCACTCTCTCCCATGAACCTGACGCCGCAGAACAAAATATTGTGATGTTCCACCGTTGCAGCCAGCTTACTCAACGCAAAAGAATCTCCCACATAGTCAGCCAGTGCCTGCACCTGTCCATCTACATAATAATGTGCCAATATGACTACATCTTTTTCTTTTTTTAATCTTCTGATTTTTTGAATTTTATCCATATATGCCTCCCAATACCTCTGCCAAAAAATAGAATACTTCTGCCAAATCATAGTATCACATGGGATTATAACATATGTTTTGACATCTGACAAGACAGTTGTCAATGCAATTATCACTAGGAATCGCAAAGCAATTTTCTATAAAATACAAAACGACTCACAAACGTGAGCCGTTTTGTATAAATTTATTTATGGAATTACGACATTATGACGTTTACTATCTACGAAAACATAGAGTTCTGTGGTGTATAAAGACTGCCATTCCAGCCATACTCTTTCGCATCATATCTGTAATACTTGCTTCCTGCTTCCTGAAGTATTGTGTTATGAAGAAT
>CANQPJ010000030.1 GCA_947625755.1 uncultured Lachnospiraceae bacterium
GGGAAAACAAATCGGAAGGATTTATTATATCTAGGGGTTCTCCAACCTTTCCCAACTGACAGTAAATTTACTCTATCCTGGCAGTGCTCTTTTATTGACTAAAAACATACAATAATCTATAATATGTTCTAACATAGAAACACTAATTTTCGATAAAATCTGCGTGAAAAGAGACTTGTTTTGTCGCATCAATATGATGGATGAATTAGTGATGAATGATTATTCAGGAGAGGCGGAAATTAAAAGTGAGCAAAAAGACAATTATGCTGGGCAATGAAGCCATTGCCAGAGGAGCTTATGAAGCAGGAGTCAGGGTGACATCAGCTTATCCCGGCACTCCAAGTACAGAAGTAAGTGAGAATATAGTAAAGTATGATGGCGTTTATGCAGAATGGGCGCCTAATGAAAAAGTGGCGGCGGAGGTAGCTATCGGCGCTTCTATGGCAGGATGCCGTTCTATGTGTATGATGAAAATGGTAGGACTTAATGTGGCGGCAGACCCGCTTTACTCCGGAGCTTATGTTGGGGTAAATGGAGGCATGGTTGTGGTCGTTGCGGATGATCCGGGAATTTACAGTTCGCAGAATGAGCAGGACACAAGAATGGTAGGACGTGCAGCCATGATACCGGTTGTAGAACCGTCAGACAGTGAGGAAGCACGTGTATTTACAAAAAAGGCTTATGAATTATCGGAAAAATATGACACTCCGGTTATTTTAAGGACTACCACGAGACTTGCCCATTCACAGGGAATTGTGAATCTTGAAGACAGGGTTTTGGTGGAGGATAAACCTTACGAGAGAAATATTGCAAAAAATGTAATGATGCCGGCAAATGCCATCAAGGCACATGTAAAAGTAGAAGCACGTATGAAGAAAATGGAGGAGGATGCCGACCATCTGGACATAAATAAAGTAGAGTATCATGATACCCATATTGGAATTATTACCAGTGGTATTCCGTATCAGTATGTAAAGGAAGTTTTGCCGAATGCATCTGTCCTGAAACTTGGTCTGGTGCATCCTTTGGCAAAAGGTATGATAAAAGAGTTTGCAGACCGGGTAGACAGACTGATTATTGTAGAAGAACTGGAGCCTGTCATTGAAGAACAGGTAAAAGCAATGGGCATTGCATGTGAGGGTAAGAATTTATTTACCATTCAGGGAGAATACAGTGCAAATATGCTGCGGGAAAAGATACTCGGTGAAAAGATAGAGTCAGGTCAGCCAGCGCAGGCGCCGGCAAGACCGCCGATTTTGTGTCCGGGCTGTCCTCACAGAAGTACATATTCCGTATTAAAGAAATTAAGAATCCATGCCGCAGGAGACATTGGATGTTATACGCTGGGCGCAGTGAATCCGCTGGGGGTAGTAGATACTACTCTTTGTATGGGCTCCAGTATTTCGACACTCCATGGTATGGAAAAAGCGAAGGGAAAGGAATATATCAAAAACTGGGTGGCAGTGATTGGAGATAGCACATTCCTTCATACAGGCGTTAATTCCCTGATGAATATGGTATATAACAAATCAACCGGCACCGTAATTATTCTTGACAATTCAACCACAGGCATGACAGGACATCAGGACCATCCTGCCACCGGTAAGACATTATCAGGGGAGGCGGCATATCAGGTAGATTTGGTAGATTTGTGTAAGGCGCTGGGAGTGAAACATGTAGAAGTAGTAGACGCCTTTGATGTGGACAGATTGACAAAAGTAGTCCGTGAAGAAGTGGCAAGAGACGAGGTTTCCGTTATTATTTCCCAGTCTCCATGTGCATTGCTCAAATCGTTTGTACCAAAGGGAAAATGTTACACCATTCCTGAAAAATGTGTGAAATGCGGACAGTGTCTGGTTCCGGGATGCCCGGCAATAACAAAGAACGCGGACAAAACGGTGACGATTGACCAGACAATGTGTAATGGCTGCGGGCTGTGTATGAGTAATTGTAAGTTTGGCGCAATTGAATTGAAAGAGAGAGGAGAATAATCATGACGAAAACAAAAAATATTATGATTGTAGGTGTTGGCGGTCAGGGAACTCTCCTTACAAGCAGAATATTAGGCGGAATTACCGTGGCGGCAGGATATGATGTAAAGTTGTCTGAAGTACACGGTATGGCACAGCGTGGCGGCAGTGTGGTTACTTATGTCAGGTATGGTGAAAAAGTGGCAGAGCCTATTGTGGAAGAAGGACAGGCAGATGTACTGATTGCATTTGAGAGACTCGAAGCATTACGGTATGCTCATTTTCTAAAAAAAGATGGCGTGATAATTGTTAATGACCAGAGAATAGATCCAATGCCTGTTGTGACGGGCACAGCAGAATATCCTTCAAAAATCATAGAAAAGCTGTCTGAACAGTACAAGGTTATTTCACTGGATGCACAGGCGCAAGCTCTTGCATTGGGCAATTCAAGAGTATTTAATGTAATAATTCTTGGAGTTGCAGCAAAACATATGGATTTTCCTAAAGAACAGTGGATTGAAGTAATAAAGAATACAGTTCCACCAAAAACAGTTGATATTAATGTAGCCGCTTTTCAATGTGGTTACGAAATGGCATAGTAAATATTAACAAGTTTCTTTCTGGTTTCTTTCTGTTTTGACACGCAACAGATAAAAATAATGGGTTGTAAAAAAGTCTTTAGTTAGCAGAACCTGCATTTGCATTTGTGGATGTAGGTTCTGTTTTTCAATATTTATAATTTACATATATATTTGGCTGGTTTTGTAAAAGATATATGTAATTGATTCTCATCGGGTATAGATATATCAAGAATTTACATATATATTTGATTTGTTTTGCAAACAATATATGTAATTGATTCTTGCTTGCTATGGATTTTCCAAGAATTTATATATAAACTTGGTTTGTTTCCCCAAAATATATGTAATCCATTCTCATAGCCTATGAATTTCTCCAAATTTTACATATATTTTTATCTTGTTTTGCAAACAATATATGTAATCCATTCTTACCCATTATGAATATTCCAAGAATTTACATATAAACTTGGTTTGTTTTGCAAAAAATATATGTAATCCATTCTCACCGCCTATGAATTTCCCAGAAATTTACATATATATTTGGCTAGTTATGCAAATAATATATGTAATCCATTCTCACCGCCTATGAATTTCCCAGAAATTTACATATATATTTGGCTAGTTATGCAAATAATATATGTAATCCATTTTAATCCATCATGGAGCAACCCAAATTTTACATATAAACTTGACTAGTTTTGCAAATAATATATGTAACTAATCCTCACCCATCATGGATTTCCAAAAAATTTACATATATTCTTGGCAGCTTGACAAAAACTTTTTTAACAGTGCCATTATAATTTTAAAGTCTTTTTTGATTTGACTTGTTTTTCATATTTTTCTATAATAATTTCATGACTTTAAAGTAATAAAGTAAAAGCAGTCTGATAAAGAGGAGTTAAAAATGATTATAGATATTCATACACATACTTTTCCGGAAAAAATTGCAGACAGTGCAATTACCAAGATGGAAGAGGATATTGTAAAAGGACAGGGCTTTGAAGTGAAATGTGCAAGAGTCCCTACATTTGATGGATTATCAGAAAGCACAAAAAAATCCGGAATGGATTTGTCGGTGGTCTGTCCGGTGGCAACCAATGTAAGGCAGCCGGAGAAAATTAACAGACTTGCGGCAGAACTCAACGAGAAAATGGATGAGACAAGAGTCTTTAGTTTTGGAGCAATTCATCCGGATTGTGAAAACTATAAGGAGATTATTGATGAAATTGCAGCAATGGATTTGAGGGGAATTAAGCTGCACCCCGATTATCAGAATACATTTTTTGATGACGAAAAGTATATCAGAATTGTGGATTATGCTGCCGGAAAAGGACTTGGAATTATTGTACATGCAGGAGAGGATGTAGGACTTCCGGATACGATACACTGTACGCCGGATATGATTTTGAATTTGTGGAAACATATCCAGCCGGAAAAACTGATTTTGGCGCATATGGGTGGCTGGAGATTATGGGATGAGGTAGAAGAAAAGATTGTCGGTCTTCCTTTATATTTGGACACCGCTGTTGTACTCAATCGGAAATTCCCTGTGAAGTTAGAAAATGCGCAGTTTCAAAGAATGGTAAGAAATCATGGTGCAGACAAAATCTTATATGGAACAGACAGCCCATGGTATGACCAGATACAGTCCTTGGAGGATTTTGAAAATGCAGGACTGAACAGAGAGGAGAAAAGACTGATTTTGGGAGAAAACGCAAATAGATTATTTCACTTTTTCTAATCTGTTGACGAATGAATACATTTTTTTTATAATATTTTATAACTTTAAAGTGAGAAAGTACAAGGAAGAAGGAAAATAAAATGCCAATTACAGAAATATTAGAGAAAAATGCCCGGGAGTTTGGTGAAGATACAGCTTTGGTAGAAATCAATCCGGACATACAGGAAAAGAAAAGAGTTACATGGCGTGAATATGAGTTGATTCAGCCGGATTTGCATCAGCAGTACCGAAGGGAAATTACATGGCATGTGTTTAATGAAAAAGCAAACCGTGTAGCAAATCTATTGTTGGGCAGGGGAATTCAGAAAGGTGACAAAGTAGCAATTCTGATGATGAACTGTTTGGAGTGGCTACCGATTTATTTTGGAATATTAAAGACAGGAGCGCTTGCAGTGCCTATGAATTTCCGCTTTGATGAACAGGAAATCAAATACTGTCTGGAGCTGTCAGAGACAGATGTGCTGTTTTTCGGACCGGAGTTTATCGGACGGCTGGAAGAGATTGTGGATGAGATAGATGAAAAGAGAATCCTTTTTTATGTGGGAGGGGATTGTCCGACTTTTGCGGAAAATTACAATGATTTGGTGAGCAACTGTTCTTCATTGTCACCCGACATCAGACTTACGGATGAAGATGATGCAGCAATTTATTTCTCATCAGGAACCACGGGATTTCCAAAAGCTATTTTGCACAATCATGAAAGCCTGATGCATTCAGCAATAGTAGAGCAGAAACATCATGGACAGACAAAGGAAGATGTGTTCCTATGTATTCCGCCATTGTATCATACAGGGGCAAAAATGCATTGGTTCGGCAGTCTTCTTACCGGTGGAAAGGCAGTGCTGCTAAAAGGCGTTACGCCAAAAACCATTATGGAGACAGTATCCAAGGAACAATGTACGATTGTATGGCTTTTGGTTCCATGGGCACAGGATATTTTACTTGCTCTTGACAGGGGTGAAATAAAAATGGAGGATTACCATCTGGAACAGTGGAGGCTGATGCATATTGGAGCCCAGCCCGTGCCGCAAAGTCTGATTAAGCGCTGGAAGGAATATTTTCCTCATCATCAGTATGACACCAACTATGGCTTGAGTGAATCCATCGGACCCGGCTGTGTGCATTTAGGCGTGGAAAATATACATAAAGTAGGAGCTATTGGTATTCCGGGCTATGGATGGGAAGCAAAGATTGTGGATTCCAATGGCAGGGAAGTAGAACAGGAGACGGTTGGGGAGCTGATTGTCAAAGGACCGGGCGTTATGACCTGTTATTACAATGATGAAAAGGCGACAGCAGAAAGCCTGAAAGACGGATGGTTGTATACCGGAGATATGGCGCAAAAAGATGAGGATGGATTTATCTATCTGGTAGACAGAAAAAAGGATGTTATCATTAGCGGTGGCGAAAACATTTATCCGGTACAGATTGAGAATTTTTTAAGTAAATATAAAAAGATTAAGGATGTGGCGGTGATTGGTCTGGCAGATGAAAGACTTGGAGAAATCTCCGCAGCCATCATTGAATTAAATCCGGATACACAATGCAGTGAAGAGGAAATTAATGAATTTTGTAAGGAGCTGCCAAGATATAAAAGACCTAGAAAAATTATTTTTGCACCGGTTCCAAGAAATGCCACAGGAAAAATCGAAAAGCCAAAACTGAGAGAGATTTATCATAGTAAGAATCTGGTAGATGCGCAGAATAGAGGATAATAAAAAACAGGTATTTCAAAATTTTGGAATGCCTGTTTTTTTTAGAAGTTACGCATTGGATTTTTTATGCAATAAAAATAGAAGCCGGTTCGTATCATATATGTATTGACAACAGGAAAGATTGTGATAGTATTGTGATGAAAGGAGATAACAGTATGAAAAATCTGGTGATGAAATATAAGAAAACCATTATATTTTTAGGGGTTTATTCGATATTATTTGGCTGTCTTGCTTTGTGGCTGGACAGTATTTTTGCTACCGCAAATAAGACGTTTATATGGGGTATTGATGGTCTGGCACAACATGTTGTGGCATTGAAATATATCAGAAATGCACTGATTACATTTTTTACTACAGGAAAGTTCACGATGATGGACTATACAATCGGACAGGGATTTGATGCAATCGGAACATTAAATTATTATGGATTGGGTGACCCGATTACTCTGCTTACGGTCTTTTTCCCGGAAAAATCATTAGAGAGAATGTACGAAATACTGATATTTGTAAGGATGTACCTTAGCGGAATCAGTGTGGCATATTTATGTAAGACCTTGAAAAAAACACGGATCAGCGCTGTACTGCCAGCATCACTTTTGTATGCATTTTCTACATTTGTATTACTGGGCGGCATCAGACATCCTATGTTCTTCTGTGGAATCATGTACCTTCCGTTGTTAATCGCAGGTGTAGAAAAAGTAATTCGGGATAAAAGAATAGGAACTCTGACCGTAGTTGTGGCATTGTCTTTTGCCAGCAATTATTATTTTATGTATATCAACACAATTATGGCTGCTGTTTACTTTTTTATCAGGCAGGTTGGCACATACAGAATTGAAGGAATAAAAAAATTATGCATCCGTATTGGAAAAATTATTCTATCATATATTTGGGGAATCGCCCTGTCGGCTGTTATATTCTTCCCGGCGGTTTACGCATTTTTAAACATTGCAAGAACCGGAACTGATTTGGCAAATCCGCCTTTATTTTTCCCGGAAGAATATTATCAGAAATTATTTGCAGGATTTATGACGCAGGCGCCTTCCTTAAATGAGTGGGCAGTGCCGGGAATTGGAATTTTAGGCATTTTTTCATTGTGCGTTCTGATTGCCCATTGGAAAAAAGAAGACAGACGTCTGTTGTTGGGATTTGCAGTTATATTTATTATGCTGGTATTCCCATATGTGGGCAAAATCATGAATGGTTTTTCCTATGTAACCATGAGGTTTAGCTATGCCATGACATTGGTGCTGGCAATTATGCTGGTATATGCGATATATGCTTTGCAGGATGTACAAGTCATTCCAATGCTGCTGACAGGATTTTTGTTTGTGGGAATGTATGGGTATTTAATTCTTAACTTAAACCATTTATATAAAAAGCAATTATTTTCTGTAACCGCTGTTCTTGGATTTGTATGCATAGTCATTATGATTTGTTATCTTGCCTTTCGGAACGGAAAATATTCAAAGTATATTATTTATGCAATATCGCTGGTTTCTGTGGCAAGCATAGCGTTTAGCTGTTATTCATTTTTTGACATCAGACAACATTATCTCTGCTATGATTATGTTGACAGAGGAGGTCTTACCAGTGCTATGGGTCCACGTTCTGTAAAGATGATGAAAAAGTCCATCCATGATGACTCTTTTTACAGAGTGGAACGGGAAAGGGATTTCAAAAATAAATCCACATTTTTTGGTTTTCATCAGACCTGTTTTTATTGGAGTATCATTCCTTCCGGCATGACAGATTTATTTGTGTCAACCGGTATTTCAGATTATTACACAACTTATTTTATGAAAGGATTGGAAAAGCGCCCCGGTCTGTTGTCCCTTGCCAGTGTAAAGTATTGTGTAGATTATGAAAAAAATGCGCCATTTGGTTTTTACAAAATTGCAGACCAAACCATAGACGGCAAAAAAATGTATTTGTACCAAAATGCCTGTTATCTGCCGCTAGGCGTTACTTATTCCTCTTATATGACAAAGGAACAATATGATAAATTAAATCCGGCAGTCAGGGAGCAGGCTTTGCTCACCAGTGCAGTGGTTGATGAAAAAGTAGAAGGAATAAAAAATAACAATCAAGTTACCGGTATTAAGATAATGCCAATCAGTGTCCGGGAACAAAAGAAAGCCAACATAAATAATTTCAAAATAAAAGTCAGAAAAGGGGCAGTCATAGAGTACGGTTTTGATGGAGAGCCGGACAGCCAGACTTACATTGTGTTTAAAAATATTCATTCGAAAGATTCGGATCTTGACAGAAAAGCAGCCTCTTTTAAAGGGAAATACGGAAATGGGCGTCTGCGTGTCATTGGAGATTATTCGGCAAGATATTTTCATAAAGATGGAAATGTTTTAAATCTTGGATATTCCAAAAAGCCGCAGAAAAAATTTACTTTAAAATTTTATAAAAAGAGAAAATATATATTAGATGGGGCATATGCTGTCTGTGTTCCGATTTCAGAATACCTGAACCATATTAATGATTTAAGAAAAAATACAATGCAGGATGTGAAAGTGCAACGCAATCTGATTACAGGAAATATCAGGGCGGATAAAGATGAAATATTGCAGATTTCTGTTCCATACAGCAGAGGGTATACCGTATTTGTGGATGGAAAGAAAACAGACAGTTTCCAATCCGGCGTAGCATATTTAGGAGTGAAAATAGCGAAAGGAAATCATTCAATAAAAATTAAATATCGGACGCCGTTTCTGCGTATGGGATTTATTGTTACAATAATAGCCGCACTGCTGTTTGCAGGCTGTGAAATTGTGTGGAACAGGAAAAACAGAAAACGTTGAAATATCAGAAAAAACCAATAGGGTGCAGCGGTTGACAATCGCCCCAATGTTTTATATATTTATGCTGAATATTTATCGGCGGAGAAAGACATGGGGAAAAAGATTATTGAATTAAAAAATCTGTCAAAGAATTTTGGCGATAATCAGGTACTAAAAAGCATAGATTTAAACATTTATGAGAATGAGTTTTTGACATTTTTGGGACCCAGCGGATGTGGCAAGACTACCATCCTCAGGATTATCGGAGGATTTGAACAACCAAGCCGGGGACAGGTTTTATTTTATGGAAAGGATATAGCGAAGGTACCACCGTATAAAAGGGAAGTAAATACGGTGTTTCAAAAGTATGCGCTATTTCCTTTTTTTAATGTGTATGACAATGTCGCATTTGGTTTACATATCAAAAAGAAAGATAAAAAAGAAATTCAGAAAAAAGTGACAGAAATGCTCTCACTGGTAGGACTGGAAGGGTTCGAGAAAAGAGATGTTACCAGTTTATCCGGCGGACAGCAGCAGCGAGTGGCGATTGCCAGAGCTTTGATTAATGAACCAAAAGTATTACTGCTGGATGAACCGTTAGGCGCATTAGATGCAAAACTTAGAAAAGGGATGCAGGCAGAACTAAAGAAGATTCAAAAAGAAGTGGGAATTACTTTTATTTTTGTAACCCATGATCAGGAAGAAGCATTATCTATGTCAGATACCATTGTTGTTATGAATGATGGCACGATACAACAGATAGGAACGCCAATGGATGTATATAATGAACCCCGGAACCGGTTTGTTGCAGAGTTTATTGGAGAATCCAATATTATTGAAGGCGTTATGCCAAAAGATTGTGTGGTTATCTTTGATAAAGTACAGTGGGAATGTGTTGACAAGGGCTTTAAAGAGAATGAAGAAATAGAGGTGGTGCTCCGACCGGAGGATATGAAAGTCGTACCGCCGGAGAATGGAAAAGTAAGAGGAACTATTATTTCGAAAGTATTCATGGGAGTACATTATGAATATTTAGTAGAAACTGATATAAGAAAATATAAAGTACATACCACAAAAAATATTGATATGGGTACATCTGTAGGACTGACGATTGACCCGTTTGATATTCAGGTAATGCACAAAATGGAACATTAGGAGGGCATATGCATCATTATAGAGGTATGGTAAAGCCGTATGTAATCTGGTCCTTTTTGTTGATTGCATTACCATTGGTCTTAATAGTTTTATACTCCGTAACAACGGGGGACAGTTCACTGCTTACCATTCATTTTACCTTGGAAAATTTTAAAAAAATTCTGGACCCAATCTATGTGAAAGTTTTTGTGAAATCACTGGAGATGGGTTTATTAACTACGCTTATCTGTCTTATATTAGCTTATCCCATGGCATATTTTATTACAAAGTTTAATGACGGGGTACAGAGCATATTGATTCTGTTTGTTACAATTCCTATGTGGATTAATACCCTGCTTCGTACATATGCATGGATAAGTCTGTTATCCGATAATGGGATGATTAATTCTCTGTTAAAGGCAATAGGATTAAATCCGGTCAACATGATGTATACAAATTTTTCAGTTATCATAGGACTGATATGTGATTTGCTGCCATTTATGGTTATTCCGATTTATACATCATTGGCAAAGATGGATTACTCGCTCGTAGAAGCCGCCGGAGATTTGGGCGCTAACAAAATCAAAACATTTACAAAAGTCATCTTAAAATTGTCTTTTCCGGGAGTTGTTAATGGCGTTATAATGGTATTTCTGTTGTCTATATCGACATTTGTCATACCGGTACTGCTGGGCGGACATCAGTTTGTCTTAATCGGAAACTTAATAGAAAATCAGTTTATTTCAGTAGGGGACTGGAATTTTGGCAGTGCAATTTCCGTCCTGCTCGCAGTCATCATCATTATTATGATGGGATTTGTTAAAAAAATAGATTCGGATGATAATGGGGGCAGAGAATGAAAAGAAAATTATTAATTGGACCAAAATTATATATTGCATTAATGTTTATATTTTTTTATTTGCCAATTCTGGTAACAATGTTTTTTTCCTTTAATTCCTCCAAGTCTTTAACCGGATTTTCAGGATTTTCCTTTCGTTGGTACCGGAAGCTGGTGACAGATAATAATATTCTGTCCGCAGTGTATGTGTCTGTCAGCATTGCCCTGATTGCCACTCTCGTTTCTACCATATTGGGAACCCTTACGTCTATTGGACTGTCAAAAAGTAAAAGAGTGATTCGGGAATGGCTGTTAAATGTAAACAATGTGCCGATTATGAATCCGGAGATTGTTACTGCAATCGGAATGATGATATTGTTTACATCTGCAAGAATGGAGAGAGGATACATCACAATGCTTCTTGCCCATATTGCATTTTGTACCCCTTATGTGATTGTCAGTGTATATCCAAAAGTAAGAACCATGGATCACAACTTGGCAGATGTTGCCATGGATTTGGGCGCGACACCGTATCAGGCGCTAATCAAGGTGATTCTTCCCATGTTAAAGCCGGGAATATTTGCGGGAATGCTTCTGGCATTTACGATGTCCATTGATGATTTTGTTATTTCATATTTTGTTACGGGAAATGGAGTCTCTAACATATCCATTATTGTTTACAATATGACAAAACGTACCAATCCGACCATCAATGCTTTATCTACCATACTGATTTTAATTGTTGTAGTAATATTAATTTTAGTGGAAGTGATTCCAAAACAGGTTAGAAAGAAACGCAGCAGACAGATGGTAATGGAAAACGTAAAACCGGGTATTAGGAAAAAGGCTGTGATTGCAGGCGGTTTCGTTGCAACATGTATTGTTGTATTTTTCTGTATTAACAGTTTTATGAATTTGAACCATAAAAAAGTATTAAGGGTATATAATAGTGGGGAATATGTAGATATGGAACTTATTGAACGGTTTGAACAGGAAAATGACTGCCGTGTGGTTTACGAGACCTTTGATACGAACGAGACCATGTACACAAAACTCCAGAGCGGCTCGCGGTATGATGTATTGGTTACATCAGATTACATGATAGAAAGGCTGATGAAAGAAAAGTATCTAAAAAAAATTAACTGGACGAAAATTTCAAATAGGGATAAAATAATTCCGGAATTGTTAGATAATAATTTTGATAAAGGAAATAACTATACAATACCGTACTATTGGGGTACGGTAGGAATACTGTATAATAAAAACACAGTTTCTGCAAAAGATTTGCAGCAGGGCTGGGATATTTTGAAAAATAAAAAATATAAAGGAAAAATTTATATGTATGATTCGGAGAGAGATTCCTTTATGGTTGCGCTGAAATCGCTGGGCTTCTCCATGAATACAGATAATAAAAAAGAATTACAGGCCGCATATCGCTGGCTGATGAAACAGAACGAAACCATGAATCCTGTCTATGTCGGAGATGATGTTATAGACAATATGATTTCCGAAAATAAAGATATGGCAGTGGTTTATTCCGGTGATGGAGCTTATGTTATCGCTGAAAATAAGAACATGGATTTTTTTGTGCCGGCGCAGGGCAGTAACGTGTGGACCGATGCTATGGTGGTAACAAAGTATTGTAGTAATACGGATTTGGCATACAAATTTATGGATTTCTTTTTACAGGAAGATGTAGCAATACAAAACACAAGATATATCGGATATGACAGTGCAGTAAAATCTGCATATGAATATTATAGAGATAAAGAGTATGCCGGAAATGCAGGATGTGCGCCGGATACGTCCAATCCGAAAAATGAAGAGTTCAGGTATCAGGAAAAGGAAATTAAGGAATATTGTGCAGAACTTTGGACAAAAGTAAAGTCTCATTAATATTTTGATTAGGAGAAAGTTATGAAGGAAGATTTTTTTAAGGAATATTTTTCTATTCCTAATATTATGGGGTATTTTAGAATTGCATTAGCCCTGTTGTATATATGGGTATATTATATGACGCTGGAGGGAGCGCCTTACTGGCCCGTGATTGTCATTATTATTGTATCCGGACTGACAGATTTGCTGGATGGGAAAATAGCAAGAAAATTTCATATGGTAACGAATTGGGGCAAAATGCTGGACCCCATTGCAGATAAAATTACCATAGGGGCAATTATTTTAAGCCTTGTTTTCAAGTATAAAATGATTCTCCCCATGATTCTGCTTTATGTGATAAAAGAAGGGTATATGGCGCTGGCAGGCTCACTGCTGATAAAAAAAGGACATAAAATAGAAGGAGCAAAGTTTTACGGTAAGGTATGCACTTTTGTCACTTATCTGATACTTATTGCAATTCTGCTGGTACCGGATATGGATAGAAGAGTTGTGACCGGACTGATATGGATAAATATGGCGGTTATGCTTTATGCTTTCATAAGATATATTTTCTATTATGGAAAACTGTTTAAAGAGGAAGATGGAAAAGTAACACAGGCATAAAAATTATCGGCATAAGCTATTCCTTGACAAAAAAAGGATATTGGTATAAAATCATCAATGTTCTCTGGTTTCAACTCCGAAACCGGACATACATTAAGCGGGTGTAGTTCAGTGGTAGAACACCAGCCTTCCAAGCTGGATATGTGGGTTCGATTCCCATCACCCGCTTTTTTTGCGGCTTATTTTCTATTTCTGATAAACATGTACATATTCAATTTCAAAAACATAAGGTAAATCCTCGTCTGATACAGGACCGCCCAGTCCGCCTCCAACAGCAGTGTTTATAATCAGATAGTATGGTTTGTCAAAAGGCCACGCATCATACATCTGTTCTGCCGGAACATGAGGTCTCTCATATCGGAACTGGCTTTTTCCATCCAGAAAAAACTCAAAATAATCCGGAGTCCATTCCATGGAATAATTATGAAAATCTTCCGAAGGATTGAAATCGTATTCTTTAGAATTGGAAAAAGGATTAGGAGCGCCGGTTTTATGATTAAACATTCCCGAATGCAGACTGAAAAGCAACATATCCGGTCTGCGTCCGATGTATTCTACAAGGTCGATTTCTCCACATGAAGGCCAACGGTCCTTTTTTGGCATCTTTGGAAATCGTTCCCAGTCCTCTTTTGTAAAATTTTCAAAATCCGGACGTCCGTCACTTCTTTTCGGCACCCAGTCCGGAAGGATTCTTTTTTCTTTGTATGGCATCAGCCAAATTGCCGGCCATGAGCCTGCGCCTTTTGGAAACTTTGCCCGGATGTCAAAATACCCATATTGCCAGCATGCTTTCTGGTTCGTATTAATTTTGGCAGAAGTGTACTCTCTTTCCCCATCTTTTTCTTTCATAGAACGAATGGTAAGTTTTCCGTCTTTGACGAATATATTACCCGGTCTGTCGGTGTATGCCTGCAATTCCTTGTTTGGCCATTGAAAATTTCCTACTTCAAAATTCCATTTATCAGGGTCAGGCTGTCCCTCATAGTCAAAGTCATCTGCCCATACTAATTTGTAATGATTAAAATCCATAAATATCTCCATTTCGCCACCAAAGCCGGCGGCGTCATATTACCCTCATGCAATGTTCGTTTTTTCCGTTACTTCATCTATTTTCGATTTTAACATATAAAAACATTTTTACATAGAGAAATATAAGATAGTTTTTGACAATTACAATATATTGAATTATTGTTGTTATAGTGTAGAGAAATGTGCAGATATTGAAAGGGTTTGTATCGACATGAAAGTTGTACTGGCGGCAGTAAATGCCAAATATATTCATTCCAATCTGGCTGTATACAGTTTAAAAAAATATGCTGAAAAATATGGAAACAACGAACATGAAATCGTAATAAAAGAGTATACAATTAATCAGTATGTGGATGAAATGATTGCAGATATTTATAGGGAACATGCAGATGTACTGGGCTTTTCCTGTTATATATGGAATATAGAATACATTATACAGATTATCAATGATTTAAAAACAATTAATTCTGATTTGCAGATTATTGTGGGAGGACCGGAGGTCTCTTATAATCCGGAAGAAGTTTTAGCGAGGCATTCCAACATTGATTATGTAATGTACGGTGAAGGGGAAGAGATATGGAAACAGTTTTTGGATCATTATGTGGATGGTCGTCTGCAAAAACAGAAGATTAACGGGCTTGCATACAAATCTCCGGAAGGAATAAAAATAAATCCTGTCATGCAGCCGGTGGACCTTTCAAAAATTCCTTTTGTCTATGACTCAATGGACAACTTTAAACATAAAATTGTATATTATGAGACTAGCAGAGGCTGTCCGTTTTCGTGTAGTTACTGCTTGTCTTCCATTGATAAAAACATCAGATTCAGGGATTTAGATTTAGTAAGAAAAGAATTGCAGTTTTTTATCAACAACAGGGTAGAGCAGGTAAAATTTATCGACAGAACATTTAATTGTAATCCGGACCATGCATTGGAAATCTGGAAATATATAAAGGAGCATGACAATGGCATTACAAACTTTCATTTTGAGATTGCAGCGGATTTGATGACGAAGGAAGAATTGGAGCTAATATCTGATATGAGACCGGGGCTTATCCAGCTGGAAATTGGTGTACAGTCTGTAAATCAGAAAACGCTGGAGGCAATTCACCGGAAAACAGATATTGATAAAATAGAAAAAGTTACACGCACGATTGGAAAAAATCACAATATACATCAGCATTTGGATTTGATAGCCGGTCTGCCATATGAAGACTATGCATCTTTTGGACACTCTTTTGACAGGGTTTATGCTATGAGACCGGACCAGCTGCAGTTAGGTTTTTTGAAAGTGCTGCATGGCGCAGACATATCAGAGGAAGCAAAAGAGTATGAAATGGTTTACAGCAGTCGTGCGCCGTATGAAGTATTAAAAACGAAGTGGATTACTTTTGATGAAATCCTGAAACTAAAAGAAGTAGAAGCGGTGTTGGAAATTTACTACAACAGTCTTCAGTTTTCAGTCACTATAAATAAATTGGAAAAATATTTTGATTCCCCTTTTCAGATGTATGAAAAGCTGGGGCAGTTTTATCATAGAAACAGTCTCAATGGAGCAAAACACGCAAGAGTCAGCAGATATGTATTGCTTCGTGACTTCATAGAGCAGGAGTTTGATTTGACGCAGGAAGAACGCTCACAATGGGAAGAGGCGCTGACGATAGATTTTTACTTACGGGAAAATGCCAAATCCCGTCCGGTCTTTTCAAAAGACCTGACTCCGTATAGGGAAAAAATAAAAAAAATATACAGAAATCCACAATTAATCAGCAAATTACAGGGATATGCAGGCTGTTCTTCAAAACAGATAGAACATATGACACATATAGAAATATTGGAGGATAAATATATATTGTTTGACTATCAAAACAGAGATGTATTATCGAAGTCAGCTGCAATGATAGATGTGACAGATTATTTACAGTATTAAGATATGGTGTTTATCCATTACACCGCAGGAGGCAGAATGATAAAAGATTATGTTTGTGTCGATATTGAGACAACAGGAATAAGACCCAAATGGGACAGAATCATAGAGATAGGCGCAGTAAAAGTGAGAGACGGAGAGGAAGTGGATACTTTTTCCGAACTGATATATCCGGGCATACAAGTTCCGTGGAGGATTACCGAACTGACGGGTATCACAGATGAAATGCTGAAGGGAAAATCGAAAATCGACGACATAATGCCGGAATTTGTGAAATTTATAGGAGACGACTTGCTTTTAGGGCATAACATCAGATTTGACTATAGTTTTCTAAAGCAAAATGCCATGAATTTGAATATTGAATTTGAGAAACGGGGAATGGACACGCTAAAGATTGCGCGAAAGACGCTTCCCCGGTTAGAGAGCAGAGCGCTGGATTATTTATGTGCATTTTATCATATCAAAGATGAAAATCATCACAGAGCCTTTAATGATGCAAGAGCCACATCCCGATTGTATCTGATATTAATGGAACAGTTTGGAGCAGAATATCCGGAAATTTTTCAGCCGTATGAGTTTTCATATAAAGTGAAAAAAATGCAGGCAATTACAGACAAACAGAAAAAATATTTAATGAATTTAATGAAATACCATAAGATTCCGGTTGATTTTGATATAGATACCTTATCAAAGAATGAGGCTTCCAGAAAAATAGACAAAATTCTTTCAGAAAAAGGCAAAATTTTTGACTAGGACAAATGAGAGAGTTGTGGTATACTTTGTTAGTGTACATTGGTATAGTATATACTTTATTATAAAGGGTTTGTGATACACCCTTATATTTATCAAATAAAAGTAAAATTCACATATTAGTCCAGCGGTGATATGTCAAGAGTAAATTGAAATTGTTTTTGAGTTATTTTCATATCATTTGCTGAAAAAAGG
>CANQPJ010000031.1 GCA_947625755.1 uncultured Lachnospiraceae bacterium
CGTTCATTAAACGAACGTTTATTGGACACTTTTATGAGTCTAATATCTTCTTTAATAGCTTATTATCATTGCAAAAGTGTACAATACGGTTTGGGTGGGAAAATGTCTCGTTCAAACCGCGAAGCGCACCCGGAATTGAGCTAATTTATTCGAAAGAAAATTCCTAAGTGGCTGAACAACAGAAATATTGGTTTGCGGCTCGCACCCGTGACAAGCAGGAATTTACAGTCCGGAAATCTTTGGACCGACTTAAATCGGAAGAGCATTTGGAGCTTGACTATTATCTTCCCACGCGTTTTGTCATTTCTCAATTGAAGTATCGTCGTAAGCGTAGCGAAGTTCCGGTAATCCGTAATCTGGTATTTGTTCATTCCACCAAGCAGACAGCCTGCGATATTTCCAACATCTATAATGTCCCCCTTTTTTATATGAAGGACCTTTCCACGCATTCCATGCTAGTGGTACCGGATAAGCAAATGGAGGACTTTATGTTCGTAATGGATTTGAATCCTGACGGTGTCAGCCTTGATAGCGAAATTCTGACTGTTGGGCATAAAGTAAAAGTTATCAAAGGCGAACTCAGCGGTATTGAAGGTGAGGTTGCCATCGAAGCCAATAAAACATACGTTGTTATCCGCATTAAAGACCTTTTGACTGCAAGTGTCAAAGTCCCCAAATCCTATCTGAAAATAATCGGGTGACTTCTAAATAAGTATAATCTTATATTTTAATCATATATCATAATAATGAATGATTTAACTTCCCGTGCTCTTGAGCTTCAGCATGCAGCTCATGAGCTGATGTATCTTGGTATGGACGGTGAGCCGGTCTATTCCGACACTTTTTGCCGGTTGAATAAGGAAGTGCTTGTTAAGTCCGATTCTCTTTTTTCTGCTCAAAGTTCCGATGTTGAAGAGGAGGCGAATTTGTGTCTGGCTCTTTTGATGGGGTATAATGCTACCATTTATGATGATGGGGATAAGGAGCAAAAGAAACAAATGGTATTGAATCGGATTTGTCTTGTTTTGGAGCAGTTGCCTGCTTCTTTACTTAAAGTCCGACTACTGACTTATACATATGGGGAGGTTTATGAAGAGGTCTTGTTTCAAGAAGCCTATGCGATTATTGAAGGTTGGAACAAAGATAATTTGACTTCGGAACAAACTGTAATCATCGAAGAATTGAAAAATATCGAAGAAAATCCATATCCGTTTGAGGAAGTGGAATAGGATTTGGGTGTGATAAGGAAATCATAAAAAATAGATAACTTTTATTGATATGAAAGCATGTTTTATGGGGTTGGGTTATATTGGCCTGCCTACTGCGATTATTGCTGCTAAACACGGAATTCAGATTATCGGGGTTGATATTAATCCCAAAGTTGTAGAAATGACTAATCAGGGTAAGTTGCATATCATTGAACCAGGTATGCAGGAGCTTCTTCAAGAAGTCGTTACTATCGGTCAGTTGAAGGCTTCAACAACTCCAGAAGTGAGTGATGCCTATTTTATGGTGGTACCTACTCCTTTTAAGGGAAATCATGAGCCTGATATTTCTTACGTGGAAGCTGCTACCCGTGCCGTAATTCCTTTGTTGAAAGAGGGAGATTTGTATGTCATAGAATCTACATCACCGGTAGGTACTACTGATAAAATGTGTGATTTGATATTTGGATTACGTCCGGAATTGAGAGATAAAATTTATATTGCTTATTGTCCGGAGCGTGTTCTTCCTGGGAACGTCATTTATGAGTTAGTTCATAATGACCGGGTCATTGGCGGTCTGAATGAAGCTTCTACAGATAGGGCTATTGAGTTTTATAGTAAGTTTGTACAAGGAACGCTCCATCGCACTAATTGTAAAACGGCAGAAATGTGTAAACTGACAGAAAACTCCTCCCGTGATGTACAGATAGCTTTTGCCAATGAACTCTCTCTGATTTGTGATAAAGCAGGAATCAATGTCTGGGAATTGATTAACTTGGCGAACAAGCATCCCCGTGTGAATATCCTTCAACCTGGTTGTGGTGTTGGAGGACACTGTATAGCGGTTGATCCTTATTTCATTACGGCTGAATTTCCTATGGAATCTAAAATCATATCTACCGCTCGTGAAATCAATAACTATAAAGCATTCTGGTGTGCAGAGAAAGTGCGGAATGCTATGTTGAAGTTTGAATTGGAATATCATCGTAAACCTACTATTGCTATGATGGGGCTGGCTTTTAAACCCGATATTGATGATTTGCGTGAAGCTCCTGCCAAGTATATTACTACTAAAGTGATGCAAAGCTGTAATAATGCAGATATTTTAGTAGTGGAACCTAATGTGCAGGAACACAACGTATTTAAACTTACAGATTATAAAGAAGCCTATGAGAAGGCTGATATCGTCGTTTTTCTGGTTGCTCATTCTGTATTTAAATCCCTGCCATATAATGATCGGAAAGTAATTCTTGACTTTTGCGGAATTTACAAGAAATAATAAATACCTTATAGCATGAAGAAGATTATGTTGGTTTTCGGGACTCGTCCCGAAGCCATAAAGATGGCTCCTCTGGTGAAAGAATTTCAAAAATATCCGGAGGAGTTCAAGACAATCGTATGTGTTACCGGTCAGCATCGCGAAATGCTTGATCAGGTATTGCATATATTTGAAATCATTCCTGATTATGATTTGAATATTATGAAACCAGGACAGGATTTGTATGATGTGACAGCTCGTGTTTTGATAGGTATGCGTGATGTTTTGAAAGAGGTACAGCCAGATGTTGTTTTGGTTCATGGTGATACAACCACTTCTACGGCTTCGGCATTGGCTGCTTTTTATCAGCAGATTCCAGTGGGACATGTAGAGGCGGGACTTCGGACTCATAATATATATAGCCCTTGGCCGGAGGAGATGAATCGAGTGATAACAGGGCGTATTGCCAGTTATCATTTCTCTCCAACTCCTTTGAGTCGTCAGAATCTGTTGGATGAAGGTGTAAAGGAATCAGCTATAATAGTGACAGGTAATACAGTAATAGATGCACTTTACATGGTTGTAGATAAGATAAAGAGTGATAAGAGGTTTGATGAAGAGCTGAAAGGCATTTTGAAAACTGCCGGTTATGACATCAACCGCTTGTTAGATGGAAAAAAATTAGTCTTGATAACAGGTCATCGTCGTGAAAATTTCGGTGACGGATTTGTTTCTATGTGTCGGGCTATTCAGACTCTTACAAAGAAATATCCAAATGTTGATTTTGTCTATCCGATGCATTTAAATCCCAATGTTCGTAAACCAATTCATGAGGTATTTGGCAAAGATTTATCCAATTTAGGGAATATGTTCTTCATAGAGGCTTTAGAGTATCTTTCTTTTGTTTATCTGATGGAGAAATCCGCTATAGTTTTGACAGATAGCGGTGGTATTCAGGAAGAAGCTCCCGGACTTGGGAAGCCAGTACTTGTGATGCGTGATACGACAGAGCGTCCAGAGGCGCTGGAAGCTGGAACTGTGAAATTAGTAGGAACAAATTATGATAAGATTATAGGTGAAGTTGCTGTTTTGTTGGATGATGAAGCATGTTATGAAAGAATGAGTAAGGCGGTGAATCCTTACGGGGATGGGCTGGCGTGTAGTAGAATTGTGTATACGTTGAAATAATGTGAGTAATGCCACTTTTGAAAGATACTTTAAATGCGACATTGTGGTCAGTATTGGCTGAAATTATTGCAAAAATAATTAGCCCTGCTGTTTTCTTAATACTTACTCATATACTGTCACCATCGGATTTTGGAGTTGTTTCAGTTGCTACAACAATTTTAGGACTCATTTATGTTGTGAGTGATATGGGGACAAGTAAAGTTCTTATTCAAGCAGAAGATGATGAGGGTAATATCCAAAAATTATATGATGCTGCTTTTTATCTAAATATATTTGTTGGCATTATATTATTTTTGGTGGTTTTTCTTTTTTCAAAAGAACTCGCATCATTTTATTCTCAGCCTCAATCAGACTCTGTGATAAAAGTCATGTCTGTACAAATATTGTTGTACTCATTGTGTTCTGTTCAAAATGCCATTAGAAAAAGAAATTTAGATTTTAGATTTTTATTTTATATAAGACTTATAACAATATGTTCTCCATTATTGATAGCATTGCCTATCGCTTTTTCAGGTGGTGGCTATTGGGCCATAGTTTTAAGTACTATTGCAGGTTCTTTATTAAATACTGTGGTATTATGGGTTAAAAGTAAATGGAAACCGATATTATACATTAATTGGCATATGATTTATCGTGTTATAGGTAAATCAATATGGAATACGATAGAGCAAATATGTGTTTGGATACCAGTATGCTTTGATACTTTTTTGATATCAAAGTTTTTATCTGTAAATGATTTAGGCTTATATACTACTTCCAAAACCTTGTTTAATACTGCAATCGGATTGTTATTTACTCCTATATTACCTGTGTTATTCAGTGCTTTCTCACGTTACCAGAATAGTGGAAAGCTGTTAAGAGAGGCACTTTTATTTAGTCAAAAGGTTGTATTTTTATTGGGAGCAAGTCTTGGATTATTTGTATATATATTTAATAGTTATATATCAGATTGCTTCTTTTCTAACACATGGAGTGAAATATCATCAATTTTAGGTATTATGTTTCTGATTATGGGACTTGAGTCTTTTTATTCTGCTTTTATCGAGGGGGTTAGGTCTAAGGGATATTTTAAAGAAATTGCGGTTAATACAAGTGTAAGTATTTTGGTGGCAATACCGTTTTTATTGCTTTCTGTTAAATATGGTTTATTTTATTATGTTGTTGTTAGGAGTTTAGCTTTATATATACATTATCCCGGTATTTTTTATCTACTTGATAAAAAAATAGGAATTTCATTTAAGCAATCTGTTTACAATGTTCGTTTCATTTTAATTTCTATAATAATAATGTTACTCTTAAATTATTGTTTGGAGGGGCTTGGTGTTGAATCACGGTTTGGACTTTTTCTATTGAAATTATTTTCTACTGTTTCAGTTTTATTGATTTTCTTATTTGTGGAACGTAAATTCTTGAAGCAAATATTGTCATTGGTAATGAAGAGATAATTTTATGAATGTTTTATTTGTATTAAGAAGTTTCCCATCCTGTGGTGGTGTGCAATCTATTACAAAGATAATAGCGGAATCTTTGTTAGATAGAGGATTAAACGTTACTGTATTATCTTGTATTCAGACATTAAATGAATATGATAATTTGAATTCGTTTCGTTTTCATCATTTATCATTACCATCTTCTGTTTTGATGAGTGATATTAATATTCAATATTTCCATACGATATTGGAAGATGATAAAGTTGATATCATCATTAATCAGGGGGTATATCGCGATGTTACAACATTTTTGTATGTTGCATTAAGGCATAAGAAAAAATATAAGGTACTGTCTGTTATACACAGTGATCCTTTGGGTGAAATTAAGGATTTGAAATATCAGATATCCCAAAAAGGTTTCAAACCATTAATAAAACGTACTTTTTTATCATTGTATAAACAAAGGATTAAGAGCATTTATATTAATAGACTAAAAGCTGCAGAAGCATTTTCTTCTGCATTTGTATTACTCTCTGCATCGCATATTAATGATTTTAAGGCACTTTGTCCCAAAATAGTGAAGCCCATTTATGTTATACCCAACTGTGTAAATTTTGAAGATATAAATATAGATGATGAGTTCCTTGCTAACAAAGAAAAGAAAATTGTCTATGTTGGAAGAATTGTTGAGTCCCATAAACATGTTAGTCGGTTGTTGTATATATGGGATAAAATATGGTATAAACATGCTGATTGGCGGCTAGAATTGATAGGAGATGGGGATGATTTAACATATAATATGGACATTGCTGAGAAATTGCATTTGCAGAATATTTCATTTATAGGGAGGAGAAAAAATGTTGTACCTTACCTCATAAAAGCTAGTATTGTATGTCTCGTTTCAGAATCAGAAGGATTAAGTATGTCATTGTTAGAAGGAATGTATTTCGGTGCAATACCTATTGCTTATGCAAGTTTTTCGTCAATCAATGATTTTATTATTAATAATGTTAATGGGTTTTCTATAACTCCTTATAAACAGGAAGAGTACATATCAAAACTTGAGATGTTGATGATGGATGTTGATTTACGGATTAAGTTGGCAAAGGAAGCAAAAAAAATGACAAAATCTTTTTCCCTTGAGAGTGTAACAGATAAATGGATAGATTTATTCTCAACTTTATGATTTTATATAAAATAAAAAGTTTTTTCATTAAACTATATTGGTTTTTGGCTCATCTTATAGTTGATAGATTACTATTCATTATAGATTATGTTTTTTTCTTTAGGCTGAAGAAAACAAATTTCTTGCCTCTTGATCTTACCTCTCAAAAAGTTTTAGTGATTGCTGCACATAGTGATGATGAGATATTAGGATTAGGAGGAACTCTTTTAAAGCATAGTACATTGAATCATGATATTACTATATTGTATGTAACAGATGGATGTAAAAGTTTCAATCCATCTGTTACTCGTCAAGAAATGGTTGCTATGAGAAGATATGAAGCTCTTAATTTGTCAAATTATTTTTCTAAAATAAAAACAATTTTTCTAAATAAAATAAGCTTTGAATTTACTGTTTCTGAAAGTCTTATATCTGAAATAGCTCATGCTATCCAAAACTCCAATCCTGATATAATTTATGTATTATCTCCTATAGATGTTAATATAGACCATACCAATGCAGCCTTGGCATCATTTGCAGCTATCCAAAATATTCATTATAGAGGTCGAATGTGTTTATATGAAGTACAAACGCCTTTGACTTATTTATATGCTAATAGATATATTGATATTACTGATTTTATTGAAAATAAGAAAAATATATTATTGAGCTATAAATCCCAAAGTGTTATGTTTAATTCGTTCATTAAGATTATTTGTTATAATAAACTTGCTGCTATTCATTTACCTAATACTAATGCTGCTGAATTTGTGAGAGAATTGTCAGAAGAGGATATATTGCAATTAATCAGAAGATCTAATTCTATCAATAAGGATAAAATTCTAATTATGAGAGCAAAACGATTTCTGCGAACTAGTTACAAGTCAATGGAAAAATTCTTTTTAGATTGATTTATGAAATTGTTTCGGATTAATATAATTTCTTTTCGCAATTGGATAATGCACTTATTTCTATGTTTGCTCATTATTTTCGATTTGAGGACTTATTTGGTGACTGGAAGTGGAATATCAATCATAACATCGGGATTAATATTCTTTTATCTTGTGTGTTATTTGTATTTATGTGTGTTATATCCTAAAATTTATATTAGATTCTTCGATGTAATAGTATTTTTGTTTTTATGTATATATGGTGCTAGAGTTTATGTAAATATATATATAGATGGTATTTATAATACAATTTTTGAGAATAATATAACATACATAGTGTATTTCTTTCTGCTTGCAGCTCTTCCTTATCAAGCATGTAGGCGCATTCCTTTTTCCAAGATACATATAGAAACTCTTCTTGTAATATTATTTGTGTTTTATTTTTTAGCTTTAATTTATTCGTTTTCTAATGTAATGACTTCTATTGCGATGAAAACTTATGTTGGCAATGAGGGGCGGTTTGAGGCTAACGCTATGCTAGATACGATTGGCTATGGACATTTAGGACTGACACTGGTTCTCATTTCATTTTCTCTTCTTATTTGTCATCATAAAAAACTGATTATTGGTATATTGGGAGGATTAGGAATATTATGTGGGGCATTGTCTATTATCCTTGCTAATTCAAGAAGTCCAATGTTGGCTTTATTAGTATGCTTAATAATTATCTTCAGTAATCGTATTAGTTTCAGACTATTATTGCTTATTTCTATTTTAGTTTCTTTGTTTGTTATCTATATTGATGAAATTAATATCTTTTTTCAAGAGGTTTTTAAAAGTCAATTTATAGATCGCTTTCTTACAATTTTTAAAGGGGATGGAAATGGTATGTCTGGAAGAAATATTTACTATAACCAAGGTTGGGCAATCTTTTCTGATAATCCCTTATTAGGACAATCTTTTTTGCTCACTTCAGGTGATATAAAGGGGGATTATGTTCATAATTCTTTTTTGGAAAGCTTAATGGCAGGGGGACTTTTGGGAGGAATACTATATATAATAATGACTCTTTGGGGAGTGACTTGTTCTTATAAGCTAATTAATAATCGCAGTAGATATATATTTTTTGCACTCTTTTTTATTCAGATGTTGACTTATTCATTGTTTTCACGTTCATTCATAGCATTACCATTGTATTGGGTTTCTTTGTCATCTGTATTTTCAATTTATCAATTAGAATATGGAAAATCTTAGAATTGTAATTGTAACAGCTTACTATTATCCATTAAACGTACCAAGGGCTTTTCGTGCAACGGAATTGGCTCATGAATTTGCTAGAAGAGGACATCAAGTAACGGTTATAAATGCAATAACAGTATTAAACTCCGATGGGGTATTGTTGTCTATAGATAAAACACCTAATGTTAAACTGATAAATTTGCATGCCTTTAAATGGTGTATTGATAGTTCCAAAAAAGTACAATACAGTAATAGTGGATTCTTTTCAAATATTAAACAATATCTCGGGAAGTTTTTGTTTTATATTTCTACCAATAAATGGTTTTATTTGTACCTAAAAGTTAAGAATTTATTGACTTTTGAACAAAAATACGACTTATTAATCTCAATAGGTCTTCCTTTTGCCATTCATTGGGCAGTAGCACATAAAATTGCAGGTCGGAATATTGCCGATTGTTATGTTGCAGATTATGGTGATCCTTTTTCTAAATTTAATATTGCAACTAAAGTTGCTCCCTATTTCCAGTTCATAGAAAAAAAATGTATAAATCGATTTGATTTTATTTCTATTCCAACAGATATAGCAATCAACTCCTATAGGTGGTTGAAGGATGATGATCATATAAAAGTTATACCTCAAGGATTCAATTTTAACGGAATTAAATTATCGACATATACGCCACATTCTGTACCTACATTTGCTTTTGCTGGCTTATTCTATTCTGATATTCGGAATCCTCAAATATTTTTAGATTTTTTGTCTGACTTTACTTTGGATTTTCGTTTTGTTATTTATACAAATATTAATGTTCAAGATAGTATGAAGTGTCTTAGACCCTATATTGATAAATTGGATGGACGTATGTTGATAATTGATTCTATACCACGTGATAAATTGATTTTGGAACTCAGTAAAATGGATTTTCTGATAAATGTGAAAAATTCCTCAAATAATCAAAGCCCAAGTAAATTAATAGATTACACCTTAGCAAATCGTCCTATTTTTTCTTTTTCATCAAAACTTTATGATTCTGAACGTTTTTTGAGATTCTATAATGGAATATATGATAATTTAGACTCTATAGATTTATCGCAATTCAATATTGTCAATGTGGCAAATCAGTTTTTGAATTTATACTATATAAATCAATAAGTTATTTATGCTATATATTGAAGCATCCCAAATTAATTCTAATGGTGGGATAGTGTTATTGGATTTGTTATTGCGAAGAATTAAAGAAAGAAATATAGATGCAATAATTTATATAGGTTATGGGCATGTTTTGAATAGACTTAAATATTTAGAATCTAAAAATATCAGACTTGTGAGAACTTCTCTATTCAAGACTTTTGTCAGATACGTTAGTCGTAGAAATAAGGTTCTTTTTTTGTGTAACTTGCCTCCATTTCGCCGTAATCTTTCTTCAATCATCTATATCCATAATCTTTTTTTTGCAGAAAGACCTAAATGGACAAATATAGATAGTACCATTGGGTTAAATTTGCGAAAATATTTATATTATATTTTATTAAAATTGTTCATGCGAAAAGTTGATATAGTAGCTTGTCAAACTTCGGAAATGGCAATACGGTTGAAAAATACATTTGGAATATCTCCTTTAGTGCTTCCTTTTTTTGAAGATATAAAGAGAAAAGTTGCTGAAAAGAAATATGATTTTTTTTATCCAGGATCAAGTGCTACTCATAAAAATAACAATGTGTTGTTAGATGCGATTGAAAAGGCATCTCGGCATGCCCATTTTACCATCGCACTAACTATAGGATGTAAAAATACCATTTTACAAAATCGTATAAAGCAAATAAATCAAAGTGCGGGATATGAAATAATACATAATCTCGGAACAATTAGTCACGATGTGGTTTTAGAGGTTTTCTCGCAATCCCGGGCTTTATTATTCCCTTCATTAAAAGAATCGTTTGGACTACCCTTAGTAGAGGCACTCCAACAAGGAATTACAGTAATTGCTTCAAACTTGCCTTATACTTTTGAAGTGGTACATAATCCTATAACTTTCTATCCTTATGATTCTTCTGATATATCGGACTGTATGTTACATTTTTTAAATGGAGAATATATAGATATAGATCAAAGGCTTATGGTGTCTAATAAAATTGATAGGCTTATTGATTTATTGATTGGAAAATTAAGTTAAATATAATATGATACTATTAGTTTCGCTTTTTGGGAGTATTAATACAAATAATTCACGCATATCTAATATATTCCACTACACATCAAATCTAGCAATAAATGTTGTAACCTCTGACTTTAATCATGGAAGTAAAAGATATAAAGAATGTATAGATAATATCAATAATCATTATCTTCATGTTCCTGCATATAAAAAGAATATTTCTATTGAGCGTATATATAGTCATATTGTTTTCGCTTATAGATTAAAAAAGTTTTTGAATTCACTTCAGGAAATTCCAACGGCCATTTATTGTGCCATGCCAACTTCAACTGCTGCTTATGTTTGTGGAAAATATTGCAAGAAACATGGTGTGAAGTTTGTGATAGATGTAATTGACTTATGGCCTGATTCTTTAATGCCAATTGTGGTTGGAATAAAAAATAGGCTTTTGAATCTTTTTATTTTCCCTTGGAAGTATATTACGATACAATCATATAAGATGGCAGATGTGATATTAGGAGAGTCAAAACAATATGCTAACGAAGCTGCTTTTTATAATCATAGGGCTCCTATATATCCTTTATATTTAGGAGTCGATAAGAAGGAAGTGAAGAAACTTGTAGCTGAAAGTAAACTTACTCTAAATAAGCCAAATGAAGAGAGATGGATTGGTTATGCTGGTAGCTTAGGTACGAGTTATGATTTTGAATCATTGATAAAAGGGGTGGCTGTTCTTAATGGAAAATATCAATATAAACTTTTTTTTATAGGAGATGGAGTATGCCGTGCTAAAATAGAAAATCTTATAAGTCAATATTCAGTAAATGCAGAGATTACGGGATTTATGGAATATGGAGACTTGTTGAAATACTTAGCTAATTGCGATATTGCGGTGAATATTTTTCGTGATAAGACGAAAGTTGTTCATAGTTATAAATTCAATGATTATGTAGCAACAAATTGTTTTATTTTAAATTCTTTGCCAGGAGAAACAGCTGATATGATTGACCGATATAAGGTTGGACTCAATTTTGATTTTAAGGACAATACTTTTGATAAGGTGCTTCTACAGTGTTTGGAATTTTGGGATGATTATAGGGAGTGGAAGTTGAATAATGAGAGATTGGTGGATGAACTCCTTGATAAGGAAGCTATATATTCTCAAATAGGAACTATTTTATCAAAATAAATGTTATGTATAAATGTTTCTTTAAACGGTTGATTGATTTCATCATAGCTTTGTGTACACTAGCTTTTATTTGGCCCATTTTATTACTTATTACTATTTGGTTATATTTTGCCAATAAAGGTGCAGGAGCATTCTTTACTCAGGAGCGTCCTGGAAAGGATGGAAAAATATTCCGTGTGATAAAGTTTAAAAGTATGACGGATGAGCGGGATGCAGAAGGCAAATTATTGCCGGATGCTAAACGATTGACTCATGTGGGTAAATTTGTTCGTGCCACTAGTATTGATGAGCTTCCGCAATTAATTAATGTTTTGAAAGGGGATATGGCATTGATTGGTCCAAGACCTTTATTACCGGAATATCTGCCTCTCTATTCAAAAGAGCAGGCTCGTCGTCATGAAGTGCGTCCGGGGATTACTGGCTGGGCGCAGGTAAATGGACGAAATTTTCTCCCTTTTAGTAAAAGATTTGAATTGGATGTATGGTATGTGGATCATTGCTCATTTATGCTTGATTTAAAGATTGTATGTCTATCAATTCATAGAGTCTTATTTAGGAAAGATATCTCTATTGGGAATCATGTTGCTAAAGATTCTGACGATTTAGGTTTTACTAAATATATAAAACAATGAAGAAACTTGTTATAATTGGCGCAGGTGGAATGGGACGTTCAGTCTATTGTATTGCTTTGGGTTGTATTGGTTACGATGAAAATTTTATTATTAAAGGTTTTATAGATGATAATTTAAATTCATTGGATGGATTCAGTAATTATCCTCCCATAATATCTTCAATTGATGATTATGTGATTGAAAAAGATGATGTGTTTGTATGTTCAATTGGTAATTCATCTTTGAAACGTATTTTATGTGAGAAAATTAAAAGTAAAGGTGGACAATTCTTTTCATTAATTCATCGTACTGCCATAATTCGTCAAAATGCAATGATAGATACTGGATGTATTATTGCTGATTATGCCTCAATAGGAGCAGATGCTAGAATTGGATGTAATTCATTAGTTCAATCATATGCTATAGTAGCTCATGATTGTATAATAGGTGATTATGTGAGAATTGATACTCATTGTGTATGTGTAGGAGGAGTGATAGTTGAAACTGGGGCTATGGTGCATACGGGTGCTATTCTTAGTCACAATGTTGTTGTTGAGGAAAATGCACACGTGGGTGCTGCAAGTTTTGTTATAAGGAGAGTTAAGGCAGGGACTACGGTTTTTGGTAGTCCTGCAAAATGTTTAAAATAGAAGTATTATGAATGCATTTATTTTTCCAGGACAAGGCTGTCAAAAAGAGGGTATGGGGAAAGATTTATACACTCTTTCTCCCAAAGCAAAGGAAATATTTGAGAGAGCGAATGACTATCTTGGACGTAAAATTACAGATGTGATGTTTAATGGTTCCGAATTAGAACTAATGGAGACAAAAAACACCCAACCATCTGTATTTTTGTATGAAGTAGCACTGGCATTATGTCAAGAAGAAATAAAACCAGATGTTGTGGCAGGTCATTCTTTGGGTGAATTTGCAGCGTTAGTTGTAAATGGTTGTCTATCTTTTGAAGATGGTCTTAATTTAGTGTTAAATAGAGCTCTTATTGCGCAGAAAGTATGCGAAAAGTATGAAACGGCAATGGGAGCAATTATTGGATTTTCTGATGAATATATCGAAAAGAGACTACAAGAAATATCAGAGGAAGCTAATGAACCTATTTATTTTGCCAACTATAATGGACCTGGTCAGGTTGTAATTACAGGGAGTCGTCAAGGTGTAAAAATAGCATTAAAAACTTTTCGTAATGAGGGTGCTAGAAAAGCGGTATTGTTGCCTATCGGAGGTTCGTTCCATTCTCCATTTATGGAAGAAGCAAGGATTGAGTTAGGAGGGATTATTGAAGATACAGAGTTTAGAACCCCTTCTATTCCAATATATCAATGCGTTGATGCGAAGCCTCATATTAATCCTCGTGAAATAAAGGATAATCTTATTCAACATATCACTCATCCAGTGCTGTGGACACAAATGGTTCACAATATGGTTGGAAATGGAGTGTCTGATTTTTATGAGGTTGGTACAGATGATACGCTTGAAAAAATTGTGGCAAGAATGTATCCTGATAAGCATGTTCAATCACTATTGGATATTAGTGCTTATAAAGGTAAGGTGAAGAATTATAAAACTATAAAATAATGATTTCGGTTATTAACATTTAAACAAATTTGATTATGACATTAGAAGAATTTATTAAATTATTTGCTGCAGAATTTGATAATACTGCAGAAGATGTATTTACGGCTAAAACAAATTATAAATCATTGGATGAGTGGAGTTCATTAGTTGCATTGTCAATTATTTCTATGGTTGACGAAGAGTTTGACAAAAGATTGACCGGGGCTGACTTGAGAAGTATGGATACAATCGAAGATTTGTATAATCTTATTTTGACGAAATAAATATGTCATTCTTAAATATAAAGAATGTGAAAGTGAGAGGGATCGCGGCATGTGTTCCTTCTCGCATAGAAGAAAATCGTGATTATACTAGACTTTCTCATGAAGAAATAGAGAAATATATACAGACCACAGGGGTTGAAAGGAGACACTGTGCTATACATGATGGGTCAATATGCACCTCTGATTTATGCCAGAAAGCAGCAGAAAAATTAATTGATGAATTAGGTTGGTCTAAATCTGATATTGGGCTTTTGTTGTTTGTTTCTCATACTACTGATTATCGTTTACCAGCGACAGCTTGTGTTTTACAAGATAAGATGGGAATAACTAAAGATTGTTTGGCTTTTGATATAACATTGGGTTGTTCCGGATATCTTTTAGGTATGGGAACTGCCGGCAGTCTACTTCAGAATGGTACTATTAAAAAAGCTTTAGTTATGGTTGGTAATACTCAATCTGAATACGCAAGTTATGAAGATCGAAGTATGTATCTTCTATTGGGGGATGCTGGTACTGTTACAGCTTTAGAATATAGTGAGGAGGACTATGATGAAATGAATTTCAATTATTTAACAGATGGTTCGGGCAGAGCTTCTGTTATTGTTCCTGATGGTGGAAGTCGAAATCCTGTTAATGATAAATCTTTTATTTTGGAAGATTACGGTGATGGGATTAAGAGGACTAGATTACAAGAGAAAATGGATGGTGCAGAGGTCTTTTCATTCGCAATTCATTATGTACCTAAAAATTTTAAAGATTTATGTGAGCGAATTAATCTTGATAAAGAGGCTGTAGATTATATGTTAATTCATCAAGCAAATAAATTTTTGTGTGAAAAATTGAGAAAAAAAATAGGTTTTCCCCCGGAAAAGTGTCCATATAATATCCAAGAATTCGGTAATACGAGTGGAGCAACAATTCCTCTGTTGATGGTGACAAATCTAAAGAAAGAATTAGAATCTAGACCCTTAACTCTTTGTATGACTACTATTGGAGTTGGATTTTCTTTGGGGTCAGGCTGTATTAAGACAAATAAAATTGTTTGTCCAGATTTGTTGTATCTATAATTGGGGGATGTTATGTATAATCCATTTTCTCTTGAGCACAAAAAGATATTGGTGACAGGTGCTTCTTCTGGCATTGGAAGGGGGATATCTATTGATACATCTAAAATGGGAGCAAGTTTAATAGTCACTGCTCGTAATGAGGAGAGATTAAAGGATACTATGTCTTTTTTGGAAGGGAAAGACCATAGTTACGTCATCGCAGATTTATCTTTTGAAGATGATATTAATCGAATAGTTGATTCCTTGCCGGTTATAGATGGTATTGTATTGAGTGCAGGGATGATTAAAACAATGCCGGTGAAAAATATTTCCAGTAAAGCCATAGACGAAATATTTGATGTTAATATCATTTCTAATATTAAACTATTGAGTAAGTTGCTTAAACGGAAAAAACTTGCTCATTCGGCTTCAATTGTTTTAATCTCTTCGGTTTCGACTTTTAATGTTAAAGTTGGTAATTCACTTTACTCAAGTACTAAAGGCGCAATGAATTCTTTTGCTAAGGCTATGGCTTTAGAAGTTGCAAAATTAAAAATACGAGTGAATTGTATTCAACCTGGTTTTATTCCTTCTAATATTCTTAATAAGAGTGGTATAGAAGAAGACAGTATGCTTCGCTGGTATGCAGAAAGACATCCGCTTGGTTTTGGCACGCCTACTGATATAGCAAATGCTTGTATTTATTTGTTGTCTGATGCTGCCCAATGGGTGACAGGTAGTATTTTCACAATAGATGGAGGATATACTTTACAGTAAATATGAATGTTAGGCGTTTTATAAATTTTCCAGTCTCTTCTAATTCATATTTAGTCAGTAATGAAGGTTTTAAGGAATGTGTTATAATAGATCCTGGATCTAAAGATGTTACAGAGCTAATATCTTTTTTAGATGAGAATGAATTGAGGCTCATAGGTATTATTTTGACACATGAACATTTTGATCATGTATGGGGAGCTAATGTGTTGAGAGGAAGATATAATGCTCAAATAGCTTGTTCGAAGAGATGTTTGCAAAAGATTTCTATACCTCAGAATTACTTTAATTTATTGTACTACAATGATAGTTCATCATTTCAAATAGATTCTGTTGATATTATAACAGATTATACATCTCATGTAAATTGGGTTGGATTGAATTTTAATTTTATTAATACTCCAGGACATTCTAGTAGTTCGATTTGTATTTCGGTGAATAATGCATTATTTACTGGTGATACAGTAATGAAAGGTTTTCAGCCTATTTTTAAAAAAAGGCATGAGGCTTCTATCGAAGAACTAAGAAATAGTGTGAACTTGATTTTCTGTTTATTTCCACTTGATACAACTGTATATCCGGGACATGGAGATTCTTTTTTATTAGGCGAAGTTGAAGAATTTTATAAGAGTGTTTGATGCCTTATGGATTTTTAGTAGTCGTATGAGTGTAGCCTGATTTTTACACTGATTTGTATAAATGTAGTGTTTCTATATATTGAATAAGAAAAATATTTTATTATTTTGAAGATGATGTTGAGGCTATTATTTATACGCCATTGGAAGAGTATGTGTAAAAACCTTGATTTTTTGCTAATTCCACATTATGTAAAAAGAGATATATCTTCATAATATTCATTGTACTTTTTTGAAAAGAATTCATTGCTGAATTCAACTTGCAAATGCAACAGAATTCTGATTAATAATTTGTTTAAATTTTTCGTTTGGCGTGAGGT
>CANQPJ010000032.1 GCA_947625755.1 uncultured Lachnospiraceae bacterium
GGATAATTTCTTATTATTCATCAATCATTATATTACAATATAACAATTAAATCTATCTATTTATGCAAATATTTCCATATTCAGTTTATACGCTACTATTGATAATGCCAATACTATAATTCAATAAACCAGATACTATGCGAATTGCATTTATCACCAGAATGAGAAACAATTCCATGAAATTAGTTTTAATTCTCAAAAAAATTACGTTAATGCAACTGCATTATGTCATACAATTCATTACCACGCTTATCATCATTTCCTTTTCTTCTGGATTAGACTCTGCGTTCATGACCGTAAGCGCAACAAGTGTATGATCATCAATCAGTTTCTCCCCGCCTTTAAACAAAACTCCATTTTATTCAGAAAGTAGACAAACATTGTATCAGCAATTTTTTTATTTACATCCGAAAAAACATGGTTCTTTGTCCTCCAATATAGAATATAAAAGCTGCCTCTTGACCAATGAGCATCAAGGGCAGCGTAAACAAATATACTTATATTCGCTTTTTGATATTGTGCCATAGCTTCTTGTAAACAATCATTATTCTTGGTAAAGTCTTAGTAAAACTTTCTCTTTGACTTCCAAACATACCATGCACTATTTCTATGCAGCGCATCTATCAACCGCTTAACAGGAATTCAAATTATTAAAAGTTTATACTTCTATTGAAATATATTTATAACTTTTATTGGCAATTTGAAGTTTTTTCTGTAATTTGCCAGCAATCTCTTTTCGATCAGTACATATCTTGGATATATAATTATTGTACAGGGCAATATATTTTTTTATATAATTCAGCAAGATGTCATTAAACTTATCATACTTTTTAGGATTGTTTTTTTCCATAAGATACATTCTAAATTTATTGAAATACTCTGTATGGGAAAATATCACCCTTTCTATATGTAGTTGGGGATTACCATAATGAGTCCTAGGATGAAAAGGTAATTCCAAATACTGATTAATATCCAAATTATATTTTTCAATATAATTTTGGGCAAACTCTATTTGTTTCTTACAACATATTTCTATTTTTTCATATACACTTTTTAACACCTCCTCTAATCTAAATTCATCCTCAATATTATACAAATTAGGATATTCTTCATTTATACGAACCGAGTAAAATTCAAATTGTGGGACAATGGAATTAATATATGTTTCACCACAATCACATATTTTGAATTCAACAAAATTATAGGGTTCTTCATCTATATATTTTTGATATTGATAAAATAGTTTATTCTGAATATCATTTTCGTTATCAAGAGCATATTTTGAATAATATATTGGTCTACGCCAAACCTCACCTTTAACACGCTTAATTAATTGCCCCAATATTTTACAAATATATTGCGGTTCAAATACTTTATCAAAATCCCTAAATAAATCTATTATAGAAACTGAATCTCCTTTCGTATATAGATATGTAATTATCAAACGCGATAAAGACGTATTTCTTATTAATGCATCTTCTTTAATATTAATAAGGTCTAAATGTCGGCTGTCAAATATCTCCATTCTCTTTAGCATTTTGCATATAGCATGCAAGAAAAGAGAACTTGCCCCATAATAACAACATCTGTCCAGACTGTATCCATCAACCTTTTTTTTATATAGTTCGATACAAGTATCAATTTCAGTATTATCATGTTCGATTAGTTCACCTAAAACATTACTACAAGCTCTAAAATTATTATTCCAAAGACCAGCATAAGTACTTTTTACAAAATTCATTTTTCTTACTTCTTTAATCTTATTCATCTGTCTTATTAATCCAGCAGACCTTCTTCCGCATATGTCTGTTGTGCGAAATTTTGCAGAAAAATGGTTAATGCGCTTTTGTGCAATATCTGCAAAATCATACTGCTTAGAAACTTCTACTAACCGTATATATTCATTTCCGGCAATCATATCCTCAAGCATTTCCGTATTTCTATTATCTGACCTGATTGCCGTTATTTTTCTATAAGTTGCAAATATTACAAAGGATTCTATTCTGCTTATATTCTCACCGTATATTTTATCCTGCAATGTGATATTTCGATTTAGTTGTGAAATATACTCATTTAAATTTTCCCGAAAGATGACTAATTCATCTTTAAAATTACATAATACATCTATATTCATAATAGAATCTAAATTATCATAGCAAACATACATATACTTACGATATTCTCTTGGTTTCGACAGATATTGAGCTAAACGCCATAGATAATCTACGCATAACATTTGATATGTTGTAAGCATATTTAATTGTGCATTAATAACTCCTTCCAACTCCGTCATTGCTGAATCTATAGATGAGCGCTCGCTATTAAATAACTGTTCTACAGAAGCAATAAATCCCCTTGATGCCCCAAAAGATGTTTTTATTTTTATTGTTGCATCTAATTTGGCTAATGCATCTTCATCATCCATTAGCATTAGAAATTTATTAAATACAGTCTTACCTTCTCTAGTCCTACAAATGGTCAGAATTTGTTTCTTTAATCCATGTAATATAGAATATTTTATTAATTGAACGCTATCAATTTTATCATCTGTGCTATTATCAGGGTATGATCCAATATCATAATTATAATAACTGTATCCATAGTTCAAATTTCCCAATATTTCATACAAAATATGCTGTACCAATGTGCTTTTTCCGCATCCAGCATACCCCTCTACCAAAAATAATAAACAATTAAGTGCTTCAGAGAAATTGTTGTTATCTTTAAACCATTGGTCAATAGACAAATGATTATAATGTACTCCATTAACTTCTAAGCTTCCGTTTGCATCTACATAAATGTGATCAAAAAAGTCCTTAGGATCTTCCACTAGACTTCTTACTTTATTATTTTCTTTGTTATACACAGTTATAATCTGTCCAAATGAATCTGCTTTTAATACATGTTTTACTTTTAATTCGTCATTATATAATGCAATAGCCATTTTATTTTTCTCCTTGTATACTATATACTCCGTTTCCAACCTTTTTTAAAATTTTATCTTTTATTAAAATTTGTAAAATAATTCCATGCAAGTCATCTATATTACAATATTTTTTTGGTGTTCTAACATTTTCGCTAAATAATCTTCTCAATAATGCTAATGAAATAACTTCTCTCTTGATTCTAGGCAGTAATATCAGTTCTTTTATTTGCTCGTATATTGAGGATTCAAAAACTCTAGCATTACTTTTTAAAATGACAGCCATCACTTTATATGCCTGATCCGCTGCATATACTTGTGCTTTGTCCTTGAGATTCAATCTCTTTACCTCATCATCATCCAGATTCTTGCATACTCCCCAATCACATATTGCTTTAACAATCATGCACGGAATTAAACATTCAAAGCCCTGACACTCTTTAAATAATCCATACCCCTCCATTTCACCTCCCAGGACAGGCTGATTAGTTGCTGCTTTTATAAAAATATCTTTCATTATGTCATTGCTTATTACAGCCTCTCCAGTAACCATGCTCCCATAAAAAATACGTTTCTGTTTACTCAGCACCCCACTCCCAATCAAATGTTTAATTCGAGTTTCAAGTTCTGGATCTATATTAAAAATATTGCTATCTTTTACGAAAAAAAACTTTTCTTCAACCTTTGCTGACATAAAATACGGATATAACTTATCTACTATAATTGTATCTCCAATTTTTTGTACATTGTAATCATTACCAAAGCATATCCCATATGATATTATTGCAGATGGATAACAATAATTACTATTTAAAATATACCTCACAAGGTCTGCCGAACCACCCATAGAATATGATCCTGTTTGCCTTGCTTCCATATGTAGGATATGAAAGTCTCCTATTTTAAAAAAGTAAATATTAATATTGAATGGCCGTCTTGGATTATTACAAGAATTTATAGTACAATGGTAAACTTTTTGATCCTGATCTCCAACAGCATTTAAATGTAATATATTTTTTTCAAAAACATTTGCTGTTAAAATAACAACATCTGTTTTAATTAAAAATTGATTTACCAAATCATCATCTTCTATTTCCTCATAAATATGCAAATTATTTTCGCTGATTGACTCTTCGTATTTTTTATCGCATTCCTCTTTATGATATTGGTAAAATTCCATGAAACTTCTTTTTACCTCTGCCTCTACTAAGTTGTTATCGACAACCTTTTTTTTCATTTGCTTAACTCCAATCTTTTCATTATAAGAATAACTGTTGAGAAACTATAATCATAAAAAACGACATATTCTGTCCTCAGCCTTGTTCCTGCTTGAAGTTTAAAACGTCCTAGTTCCAGCTCACAGTTTACATCCGAAATACATTCATCTATATAAATCTGAGAAAGTTATTCTTTATGTCCTGCGCTGATAGTTTTACTCCAGAAATGTACCTTTAAGTACCCCATTTTCCCTTCTGCTTGAAAAGAAATATTGTACGCAGATAAACTCTTCTTTTCCCCGAATATTGGTTTCGTCTTCAAACACAATATAGTCACATTCTCTTTATTTGACATATTACACCTTTGGATGTTTTAATTCTACATCTTTCCCTAAATACAATAAACCATTTAAAATTCTCTATGACTAAACCGAAAGTTCATATGATAATTATAACCTTATTCCTTCCCATTATGATTTAATTTGCCAAATATATAGTAAATGACATTACTCTACAAAAAATAAAATATGAATGTCCCTATCCCTCTGAAGAAGGCAAAAATCAATTCTGCACTGCAAGCAAAAAGCGGAAGGGCATCTCATTGCCAGTCCGCTTTTTTGATTTGCAGGCTAAACTCTATCCAGTTTGTCTTTTTGTACTCCACATTTCTGCACGAAAGGTCGATGCCAATGTTTCATAAATTACCACCCATCAAAGCAGCCGCCAGAATAACAATCCCGCAGAACACGATAACAGCGCCCAGAATTTTTATTACAATCGGGGCTGGCGCTGCAGGAAATAATTCCTTAAACTTTGGATATGGAACTATTACCAAAATGATTCCAACTATTAAAAATAGTATTCCTTTTATGATATTAAATATATTTCCCATTGTTTCATCCTCCATAATTTACTCAAAATGCTTGCCTCTGTGTGTACATTCATGAAATTTTTCCGTTGCCTTTAACTTCATGTTCATATATCTGCTCCTACGATAGCATCCATTCCCAGCTCTTCTACCATGATCTCATCATCGAGAGAATGCAGTTCCGCCTCAAAATCGAGAGATATATAATCCCTTTCCTGACCATCTGGAGCATAATAAGTCATACGAATTGAAAAGATAATCTGATACGCTCTTTTGACTTCAGGACTTTCCAATGGGAGAAATATATCGCCATGTGAGTACTTATACTGCCCGTTCTTTATGCTATAATGCCGCCCGCCCTCTCCCAAAAAGCAGATACTATAGGACTCTCTACCTACATAATAGTTTCCTGTCATCTTTGCCCTGCATGGGAAATCATCCTCATCATCAGAAATGCAGGAGTTCTCATTTGTCTCATCTAGATAATTATCATAGATTTCCTTCTGGATCTTTTGAAGCATTTCTTCTCTTCTTTTAAGCAATCCTTCTTTTTCTTCCTGCGATAGATCCCTAAAGCTCAAACTCGGTTTCATCTTCATTGAAAAATTAATATAGTCATTTTCCGTATTTTCCTTTTCGAATATTAATAAATTTGGTTTCATCTTTATTTACTCCTTATTTTTCCTTACAATTTCCAGCAGTTAGCTCTTGTTCATACTGATCCAGTTCATTATTGATTTTTGTTCTTGAATAATCCAGTTCTTTAAGTTCCGTACTACTAAACTTACCTGTGTTTTCCCTTTTCAATTTGTCAATCATCCTATAGTTATTCTCTAAGTCTTTCATAACCACTTCCTTAGACAGCCCCGCATTCATTTGCTGCTTTGCACCCAAAATCAGTCTATCTTCTAACTTATCAGTATAACCATTACGGGCATTATATTCAATTTGTTGTGCTGATATATTTGTATGGGTAAGCCAGAAACCTTTATCTTTTGTAAAGTCACATCCATTTGTTTCCAACGTAATAGTTGGTGCCAACCCAGCGTCATAGCCAAATTTTTTCAGGTTCTTCTCTGCCCATTCTTTTTGAAGTCCATGATGCGCCTGTAATCTTCCCAGATAATAACCTTGTGCGTTTTCTTTACTCTTTATCGCGTCATTATAACTCTCATTTAGTACATATTTTATATTACGTTTTCCATCTATGCCTTTGTTTGTCTGCAGTGCTTCCAGAATTTCCTGCAATGTAGAATATCCACTCGGATCATAATAAATCACCGGATTATTTCTACAGTATGCATACAGGTTCAGCCCATCTCCGCGGTATACGTCCTCCTGCTGGAATCTTCCCACTGCCGGGTTATAATACCTTGCCCTCAGGTAATACTGCTCCGTGGCGTGGTCGTACTGCTGGCCAGTGTAGAGTATTCTGTTCGGTATTTTTTCCTGATGGTCTCTGATGGATCCAAACGCATCATACTGGTAGCGGTTCTCAATTCCCACATCCATTCCAGTGATGTACGCTGTGCTGAGTTGCTCGTCCTGATGATAGAAATGAAAACCCTCATTCTTGTGATTCCAGCCTGCCGCCACGCCGTATCCCAGCACGTACTGGCTTGTAACTTCCTGTTCATGGTTCAGTTCGGCTAACAGTTCTCCGTTATAATACAGGAAATTAGCTGTCCTGCCGTTTTCAGCTGTCTTAGCGCGCAGGTATTCCGCGTCATACCGGCTTTCGAGATAGCTCCCGTCAGACTTCCGAACTTTTGTCAGCTGGTTAAAGGCGTTATAGCTGTAATATGTCCCCCCTTCCGTCCCTGTCGCCTCCAGGACATTGCCCTGCTGGTCATACCTGTAGAACGTTTCTGCCATTTTAGACTTCCTGCAGATCAGCTGGTTCTTTACATTATAAGTATACACCTCCTGTCCGTTTTTATCTACCTTTTTTATGCGGTTTCCGCACAGGTCATAGCTGTATCCCGCTGCATCCCCGTCATGCGATTCCCACGTGAGGCGGTCCCTCTTGTCGTACCGGTAGCGGATCACCGTGCCGCGCAGCCTGTCCTCCGCGTCTGCAAAGCTTCCCGCCTTCAGCGTGCGGTTCCCGTTCAGGTCGTATTCGTACCGCCAGTCGGCGAGCGGCGTCCCATCCGGCCTTTCCAGCCTGAGGCGGATGATGTTCCCATCCGTGTCATATTCGTACAGGGTATGCATTCCGTTCCCGTGCCGGATCTCTTTCAGCCTGCCGCCCGGCGTGTGGGCATACTGTGCAAGCGTGTTTCCGTTCCCGTCCTTCACCACTGACAGCTTTCCGCGCCAGTCATATTCATAGCAGACAGGCTTTCCGCCGGCGTCTGTCAGGCTCTCAAGGCTCCCGTCCGGAAAATAGGTGCACGAAACAAGCGTCCTGCCGGAGGATGATTTCCTTGCAAGCCTTCCGTCAGCCCGGTATTCGTATGTATAGCAGAACCCTCCCGATACCGCCTTCCTCACGCGGCCGCCGGCGTCGTACTCCCAGCTCCTGGTTACGGCATTCTCCCCATTCCTGTCTGTGCCGGTTTCAATGACCGGGTTACCGTCCACGTTATAGGAAGTGCGCACCCGGTTACCGTTCCGGTCGGTGTGGAGCGTCATGCGCCCCTCCCTGTCATAGCGGAAGGTCTCGCTGTGCCCCTCCTGGTCAATAATCTCGCAGACCTTCCCCCGGCTGTTGTAGCGGTATGTGATCACGCCGCCGCCGGCATCCTCCGTGCTGGTGATGTTGCCGGCAAAATCGTAGGCGTATCCTTCTTTTCCGCCATCCGCGTTATGCACTCCCCTGACTCTTCCCCATGAATCCACGTCATAGCCCGTCGTGTTCCCGTTCCCATTCACTAAGCCTGTAATCCGTCCGCGGCTGTCATATGTGTACTGCTGTGCGGGCAGGCCCGCCTTTCTGCTCCTGGCAGTGCGGATTTCCGATGCCATGCCGCTGATTCCGTAAATATACTCCGTCTCATTCCCGTCTGCGTTCCGTGTAAGGGACAGTTTTCCATCTGGAAGATATCTGTTTTCTTTCTGGATAGTCCCTGCACCGTCCTTCATGGACAGCATCTCCCCATATGCGTTATAGGCATAAAGACAGCGTCTTTCATAAGACATTTTCCCAAATGCCTGTGGAAGGATTTCTTCCGCTAAACGGTCATTTTTATCGTATGCATACTGGAACACCGGCCCCAGGCAGTCCTCCGCGTGCGTGATCCTGTCCTTGAGGTCGTAGCCATAGCGCAGCTCCCATGCATCCTGTCCCTTCCCCCGCTGGGTGATTTTTGTGATATTCCCTGCATTGTCATAGGAGATTTCTGCCGTCCGGTCAATGCCGTTACTTTTGTCAAGAACCCTCTCCGAGGCAAGGCGGTCGCGGCTGTCGTATTCACGGAAAATTCTGTATCCCTCCGGCGTTATGATCTCCGTGCGGTTCCCGTTCCCGTCATACCTGTATGTGGTAACTGCATATTTATGATCCCCGGCAGTCTCCGGCAGTCCGCTGTCCAGCTCCTCCTTAATCTTTGTCAGCCGCCCGGCCCTGTCATACTCGTAATGCAGCACCTGCTTTACGTCTTCCGAGACCAGCCGCTCCTCATAAACAGGCTTTCCCTGCACGTCATACCTGCAGCTTATAACCGCCCCCGTGCCGTCCTCTGCGCGGATCCTCCTGTTTCTCTTATCATAGGTGAACTGCAGGACTAAATCAGCCCCATCTGCCATGATAAGGTTCCCATTTCTGTCCCAGTACCCGCCGCAGCGCTGCTCTCTGACCATGTTCCCGTTCAGGTCATATTCATATGCCGTCCTCCGGTACAGTATTTCGCCGTCCCGTTCATCTGCCGGCTCCAGCAGCTCCTGCAGCTGTCCGTCCAGCGTATGCTTCCTGTAAGCTGTCCTGCCCATGGCATCCGTCTCTGCCGTCAGGTTCCCCATCAGGTCATATTCCGCCGAAAACAGCAGCGCCCCGTCAGGGCCCGTCACTGTCTTCAGGCGGTTCTCCATGTCATAGGTATAGTTCCAGCCTTCGCCGTCGTCCAGCGCCGCGTCATAGGCTTCGGGCAGCACATGCCTGACCAGGTTTCCCCCCGCATCGTAAAACATGCGCCCGCACCCTCCGTCCGGGTAGTGTATCCTGATATTGTTGCCGTCGCTGTCATAATCGTATGTAATGCCTTCGCCGTCGTCCAGCGCCGCGTCATAGGCATTCGGATGCACTTTTTTCAGGATCCTGCCCTCGCCGTCGCGCATCTGCCGCTCATGGCTTCCGTCAGGGTTTATGGTATCCGTCAGGCGGTCGAGGAAATCATAGGCATAGCTGTATTCCCCCTTTTTCTCCTTCCATGCCTTTGGCGGGTACATCGCCAGCAGGCGCCCCATGCCGTCATACAGCCAGCGGGATTCGTTGCCTTCACCGTCACGGACAAGGGTGCATTTATTCCTTGCATTATAGCCGTATTCCGTCCTGCCGCATTCGTCTTCCTCTGCCATCAGGCGGCCTGCCCGGTCATAAGAGAAATGCCGTTCCTCCCCGTCCGCATACCGGATGGCGGACGGGCCTGCGCATCCGGGCTCATACCGGTAAGATGTCTGCCCGCCCCGGGCATCCGTTTCCCCAATTAACCTCCCCAGCCTGTCATAGGAATAATTCATAACCCTGTCCGGTTTTCCGGTTCCGGCCTGTTCCCTGACGCTGACCACATTATGCCTGTCATCATAAAGCCTTTCTGTCCTGTGCCCGGCATTGTCCCATTCCAGTGCCAGGTTGCCGTTTTCATCATACTGGCGGGCGGTAACCAGTCCCCCGGGCTTTGTTTCTTCCACCATACGCCCAACGGCGTCATATTTCCAGCGGGTTTCATTTCCCAGGCGGTCTGTGCTGCCGATCCGGTTCCCTGCCCCGTCATATGCGTAGACAGGCGTATTTTCTGGCCGTTTCATCACGTCATCCTTTTCCGCCGAAAGCGATACATTGCCCTCCTCATCCATAACCATGCGTTTATCCAAAATTAGACCAGATTTATCCTTAGGAATGATTGTCACATTCGGAATACATGGCACGATGAATTCGCTGTATGTCTTTTTCATGAGCGGTGCGCACTTATCTTTGTAAATGCCTATTCCCTCTGTTGCCACATAACTGAATGTCGTCTCCTCACCAGAGCAAAAACTGAAGAATGTTGTAATTCGATAAGGCTCTATGGCATTCATCAGTGCTGCCACGTTCTCCATGGAATTATTCCCTTGTTTTTCTTCCCGTTTATTTCCCGCAAAACGAACTCTCTGCAGCTTGCCACCTTCTGTATGGCTCAGCTCCACATCCGGCACAATACCGAACCAGATTGTGTTATCAAATTCATTCTTATCATTCGTTGTATTTAAATAAGCAATCAGCCGCGGAAGATTGCTTGCCTTTACCATCATGTCAAGCGGCAGATTGGCGATCAGAAGTTTCGGCTGCATTCCTTTTTCTTTTACCTGATACTGGTCAAAAAAAGTCTTTACCCCTAATATCTTTTCCATTAAAGGCTTTACTGCCTTCACAAAATCGTCTTTACTTTTTTTGTAAAATTCAAGATAGCTGTTATAGTTACGTACCTCAAGTTCCCTGTTGACGCTACTTTCCATCGTAGAATTCAGCGGACAGAAAGTACGTACCACGAGATCCCGCACATAATCGGATTTGTTTTCATTCAGCGCATCATAATCTTCACGGAATGTGTTCATGAGGCTTGTATTAATCTCATCATCCACCACGGCAAGGCTGGTGCTTTCCTCCTGTTTCATTTCCAGTATCTTCAGTTCCCCGTCCTCACCCATGCTTAACAGTCCAGCCTTAAAGTCCGCCTGTCCCTGTCCAGTTTCCGGACCTCCAAGCAGAAGGCGCGTTTTAATATCTTCGATTGCAAGTGGCAGCATTGCAAGGACATTATTATAATTCTGGCTCGCCTGCTCAAACTGATAGTTTAATTTGTCACCTAAGTCCAGACGTTTTGGATCCTCTTCATCCAGCTCCATATACTTCCCATAAGTATACTGGATTTCTCGGCGAACCTGACGTATGTCATCCATAATCTTCTTGGGCGAAATCATATCAAGAACATTACTGAATTTGAAATCCACATTTGCAAGCCCCTGTGCTCCCTTCGTACTCATCAGCGTTATGAGCATGTTTAAAAGGTCATTAGATTCATTCAATGGGATTTCCGTAATACAGTTTGGCGGAATATTTTCTGGCTTTACCAGACTGTAGCGAATGTTTCCTGTCGTTGCGTCACACCATGAATACATTACTGGACTGAATTTCTCCAAAAATTCCTCAAAGCTAGACACCAGCAGTTCTCCATTGATTTCCTTGATTTTCTCGTCATCCAGGCTGCTTTTTCCCCGCACATCGCCAATCAGCGTCAGGAGATTTAGCCGTTCTGGATTGATTTCGGCAAACAGGATTGTCCTGTTTGTCTGCGTGATCGTTTCCATTCTTATCAATTCCTCCTTAAATGTTTTTTACTGGAACGCTGCAATATAATGGATTTCCAGGTCATAACTTCCATCCGAAGATGTGATGTAGATAATATCCCCAAAATGAATGCTGTACTGTATCTGTGTACATGCAATAGTATTTCCAATCATCACTACGGATTTTGATCTATGGTATAACACCATGCTGCGATTTTCGTCCGCAATCAGAAAAATTTCATCCAGATTAAGCATCTGTGCCTGCTTAGGATAATTCCCAAACAGGATGCCAAGCGATACCCTGCTGTCCTTTACCTTGTTCATCTGAAACGAAAGCGGAGGGATCTCCTCATTTTCCAATGGCTGCAGCATAAAATACGCATCCAGCTTTCCACAGAAATGGTTCTGTTTCTTTTCTTCGGTCAGACGCTCTAGTTCTGGTTTTGGTTTATGAGTCAGTCGCCACAATATGATTACTGCTGCTGTGGCTGCCATCAGGATAATCCACCAGTATGCCTGCCACAACGGAAGAATTCTAATACGGTAAGCATACTGTATCGTGCTTTCCCCATCGCTTACCTGTAGTGCTGTTATGTATGTTCCCACACTTCTGGGGAAGACTGTCAGCATATTGCCATCCAGTTGTGCATCAATTCCCTCCTGTACATCTGCGATGGAATATGAAAGTATATCGCCGTCACCATCTGCAAAAAAATCATCCAAACATAATGTCCTGCCGCCATCTAAGAGAGTGCAGTCTTTTTCAGGAATACTTCCTGCTGGTATTGTATTTGTTATATCAATACAATCTGAAAATATATACTTCCCAAAATCGTCTTCCAGTACTGCATTGAATTCATAGCTGCCGGATTTGGAAAAGCGCATATTTCCTTTTAGAATCCCATCCGATATGCACGCATCCCCCAGCACTACCTCTTGGGCTTCACAGGCAGGCTTCCATGAAAATGTTTCATAGAATGCAGAATCTGTTATTATTTCACCCTGCCGATCCCTAAAATACACTCGATACTCCTGATTCTGGTTTTTCCTGACAGGTGTCGGTATTTCCAGTATGGGTGTCAATTCCCTGTAGCTGATTATATATGCCTGTAAATCCTGCCCTTCATCCGTTTGTGACCTAATAACCAGTTCCTTTCCGCTGGCATCTGTCCTTATGTTTTTTATTTTTCCTACGGCATAGTGCGACAGACTGTTCATTTGTATTTCTTCATCACCATATTTAACTTCCGTTTTCCCAACAGAACCTGAGGAAATAAGCAGCACTTTTATTTCATCCAGATACGGGGCATCTGGCATATACCTAATCTCTTGGTTTCCTCCTGCATACATTCCACTGGAAAGCTGCCGAATTTCATATATCAGGTTGTCCTTGAAAATTCCATAAAAAACTTCTATCAGGTTTTCCGGACTCTGTACGGAACAGCTTTCTGCCCCCGTTTTTGAGGCAATTTTCTCCAATAAAGCCCTGTTTCCATCATACTGTCCAAAGGCTACTGTATGAATCGGTATGTTTTCTTCAGCACACTGGCTGACACATTGTTCAAGCTCCCGATTCGACTGTTCCACCGTCCGGCTATTGCTTTGGGGCAGATCGGTTTCCCCATCTGAAATCAAAACTATCATCTGCCTTTGATTTCCCGCGGCTGATAACAATTCGCAGGCATAGGAAACACCCAATCCGATATCTGTATCTCCAAAATATTTTATTGAGCCAATTTCTTCTTTTAGCTTTTCTCTTGCATCTGCTTCCACAATGGACGCAGGAGCCAAAAAGGATATAATGTCTTCATTGTAAGCCACATACCCTATCTGTATATTATCAGTTTGTACAGTATCTATAAAAGCCTGCACCATGTTCAGTCCCATTTTCGTCGGGTCATTTGTTTTCATAGAACCGCTGCAGTCAATGACAAAAATAATATCTATTGCGGGATCTTCTGAAATAACTTCCTGTGCGGAAACTTTCTGAGGAAAGGCAAGGCATAAGATAATGCAGCAAATCAGTATTTTAATTCCCTTCATTATTCATCTCCTTTTCCTTATCCTGTCGTGTTAATCATGATTTTTATATGCTAATCTGTATAAAATTATATCACCCCATATAAGTTTGAAAATTACAGATTGTTCGCATTGACAGGAATTATTATTCCTAAATTAAATAAGATCAAGAAAGCGATTTTTTTCAATTATATTTTTCTGTATAGTTTTGCCTAATGTTCTGCGGCTATTTCATCCGCCACCATTCTACTACACTCTTCCTGAATTGATACATACATACGTACACGATTTGGACATACGCCTCCTTTGATTGGACTGACTCCATAATTTTGCATACTGCTGAAATAATTCATACTATTCCCTTACCTACTACTTGACCATATATTACCTTTCTCTGACATTTCGTAATCAATACAATATGATAGGTGCAATTATATATTGTATGTGCTATACTTTAATCATCCATTTTAGATACCTCTGCTTTCATTAGATTTGGTTTGCCTAGGCCATCATCCATGATAATGCAGAGGTTCTTTTAGGCACTCTTTTTGACGCTACTGCTCACTCCGTTTTCCCCAGCTCCGATGGGAGCTTAACGGACACTCCGTTATCCACATAGATATTTGCCATATATTTATAATCCGCCCAGAACATTAAAAACGCTATTTTCTGTGAAAGACCTGGCAAAATGGCAATAAAAAATTTCGGCGTTTTTACTATAACCTTTTGTTCCGCCTCAATGCTGAACTGTTATTCCATAATCCATATACGATAGAAAAAATTTAAACAAAGGAGACTTTATCATGCATGATTTACAGACACATATTAAAAATTATTTAGAGTATTGCAATACTCAGAAATGCTTAGATGAAAAAACGCTAAAAGCGTATCGTATTGATTTAAGACAATTCTCTGAACAGCTTCCCACCCAAAATGCAGCAGAAATCACCTCTTCTGAATTAGAAACTTATATAGCCGGACTTCATCAAAAATATAAACCTAAAACAGCCAAAAGAAAAATTGCTTCTGTCAAAACCCTATTCCACTATTTTGAGTATAGAGAAATTATTGACCGAAATCCCTTTAACAAAATACAGACACGTTTTCGGGAGCCTATAATATTACCAAAAATAATACCATTACATACCGTTGAGGTATTTTTATCTACAATATATAAACAGCGTCAAACAGCTAAAACGACATACCAAAAACGAAATGCCCTACGAGATGCCGCTGTTGTGGAACTCTTATTCGCTACTGGCATGAGAATTTCTGAACTCTGCTCATTACAGGATAGCGATGTGAATTTATATGAAGGTATAGTCCTTATCTATGGGAAAGGTAACAAAGAGCGAAGAATTCAAATAGGAAACAGTTCCGTGATCCATATTCTGGAAGAATATAAAGAAAACTTTTATACAGAAATCCAATCCTGCCAACACTTTTTTGTAAATCAGTCCGGTAAAAGCCTGTCTGATCAGGCAGTTCGCAGAATGATAAACAAGTATGCATCCCTTGCTTCCATAGAGCTGCATATTACCCCTCATATGTTTCGCCATACTTTTGCCACAAGTCTTTTAGAAGCAGATGTTGATATACGATTTATTCAAGCGATATTAGGACATAGTTCTATAAATGTTACAGAAATTTACACACATGTAACAGTTGCAAAGCAAAAAGATATCCTTACTACTAAACATCCCCGAAAAGATTTCCATATTTAATTTTCTAAGAGCAATCCTATTGAGGTTATAGGGGTTGCTCTTTTTTCTTTCAATTATTTATAGATAATAAAGAGTTATCTATTATTTATTTTAATAAAAATAGCTTTATGTTTTATCAATATAGATAATTATTCATCATTGAGAAAGGAGAAAAATTAACATGCTGAACAATTATAAACAAATTTATCATTTAGCACATGATAGAGCTGAACAACTGAAAATATTTCTTGTTTCAAACATTAGAGAAAAAACGGATAATTTCAAAGATTATGGAGAAACCTCTGTTATCTCTGAATACTTATCTTTAACACAACAAGAATTAATTGTTGAGTCTTTAAGAAGTAGTGGCTTTGAAACAATATGTTTTATTGATGAAATGGATTTTATCCAAAACTTTGTTACACACAATAATTACAAGGAAGATTCAAAACATAAAATCGTTATCAATACTGCACAAAAAGGTACTGCCATAGGGCGCAAGTCATTAATTCCAGCATTTTGTGACTTATATGGCTTATGGCACACCAATAGTAATCCGTATGTTGTGAGTTTAGCACGAAATAAATTTCATTGTAGTTGTCTTTTGAAATCCAATGGGCTTCCCACAACTAACGATTATTTATTTATTCCACATAAGGGTTGGTTATTAGGAAAACGTCCGCAAGAAGGCGAAAAAGTCATTGTAAAACTTAATTATGAAACATCTAGTATAGGCCTTACTCCAGATAACATATTTATATATGACTATTCAAAAGATTCTTTTATTAAAGAAATGGCTTGCACATATTCGCAACCTGTAATTGTCGAAAATTTTATTGAAGGCTATGAAGTAGAAGTGCCTATTATTATTGGCAAGGAACCTGAAGTTGTACTTCCCGTGGGCATCACAGTAGACAACCAAAGAGATTTAGGAAAACAGATACTGGATTATAATATTCGTAAAGATTTGAAATTTGGGTTTTATAATTTTGCGGAAACTAATACAAAGTTATCTAAAAAAATTGAATCATGTGCAATGGATGTTATAACACTATTAGGAATAACCGGATTTGGAAGAGTTGATTTTAGAATTGACTATAATGAGAATATCTATGTTACCGATATTGCCACTAATCCACACATTACTAAGGGAATGTCCTTTTATTATGCTTTTTCTGAAAATGGGTTAAATTACACACAAATGCTAGAGACACTCATTGCATTAAGTTTAATAAAATATGATGTGGTTTAGGGTAAAAAGCAATGGAACATTTAAATTTTAAAATTAATATACTCACTACGGATGGGCCTCAATACGATTATCTTATACATAAATTAGAAAGCAAATTTACGATAGGCATTGTAATAAGAGAACTTGGAAAATACCAGAGAAAAAATTTATTAGTACAAAAGAAATACTATCGTTATTTTTGCAATAGATATCAATGGTTGACAAGAAAAATACTGGGCTATGATAAGTATAGACAACAGTATTTCCAATATCCTCGTCCACTCCATAGTAGAATTATAAATGTTAACAAGGGCGAGTAACAGCAGGAACAGTTTGGCTGTCCCAAGCGCCAGCTTAAATGCCGCAAGCACTGCCTGTAAT
>CANQPJ010000033.1 GCA_947625755.1 uncultured Lachnospiraceae bacterium
TTCTAACAGCTTAAGCAACAAGATGGATAATTCCTTACTGGCTGTAAGGGACATTAACCATAAATATATTGTAGTAGAAAGGAGATTACAATGAAAAAACTATATTTACTATTGATTAGCATGTGTTTTACGCTGCTGTGTTCAACAGCAATCATGGCATCGCCGGGTAAAGTGACAGGCGTGAAACAATCGGGTGCAGATACCGAAAGTATTCAGATTACATGGAATACGGTTTTAGGGAAGGATGTATATTATGATATTCAGATGAGTAACGATAATATTAATTGGAATACGGTATCAGGCAATTATCAGAGTGAAACCGACTACAAGGAATATAACTTAAATTCCGGAACCATATATTATGTCCGTGTAAGAGCGAGAGAACTTACCAGTACATGGGATTATACCTATGGGGCATGGTCGGATTCCGTTCAGGTAACAACAGCCTGTGAAGACGTAAAAGATTTAACACAGAAAAATGCAACGACCTCCAGTATAACGATTGCATGGAGCCGGGTTGCGGGGGCAACATCTTATAAGATATGCCGTTTTGTTAATCTGAAAGAGCAGGTAATAGGAAGCACAAAAAATACATACTATACGATTAACGGGTTTAATAACAGAATAGCATTTCCATATGATATTTACGTTAAGCCGGTGAAAGCCATCAGCACATATTCTGCGGAAAAAACGGTGAAATACAGTTGGGATGTGGATATGCTGGATGCTTATCGCTTAAAACTTGTGCCGGGAAAGAGTACGGCGCCGAAGATAACACATTGGTGGACGTTTATAGGAGAGGCGGACGTGGAAGTCAACAATGTGCAGTATGCAGACGGTTATCAGATGGAAGTTTATAATGCGAAGGGGAAAAAGATTCAGAGCAGCATTATGAATAGCGGAGGCATTGGAACACACTACAAATACGCCAATGGATTAAAACGGAATACATTTTATAAAGTCCGGGCGCGGGCTTACAATACCATCGGAGCATCTACCAAATATGGTGCTTGGTCTGACTACACGTGGTTTTCTCTGGGAGTAAAAAATTCGGTAAAGAGGACATCAAAAAAGATAAAAATCAGGTGGGATAAGGTACGAGGTGCTACAAACTATGCCGTATATATGTCCACACAGCAAAAAGCCGGATACAGAAAGGTAGCAACCACAAAAAAATGCTTTCTTAACTTAAAGAAATTTAAAAAGAAGAAACTGAAAAAGAAAAAGACCTACTATGTTTATGTTGTAGCAAGAAAAAAAGTCGGGAAAAGCGTATATCATTCGGACGGACATGAAATAATTATATCTTATGGCAGATAAGTGCTGCATACAGAAATAATTATTGATTCTAAATAAGCACTCAAACCTTATAGACGGTGGGGTGCTTATTTTCTTTGGATTTGCCATCACACAGCCGGAAAAGGAATGTAATACAAAGTAAAAGATGGGAACGTAAATAATAGTAGGATTTCTTTCTTAATTTTCAGGCATCAAATGAATATTCATATTATAAAAGAAGGAAGTTGTATAATTTATAGCAACTAATAATGATAAATATGCCGGAAAATGTGGCAGAGAAGAAAGGAAGAACAGATATGAAGATAGCAGTGAAAGAAGTAGGAAGAAAATTGCAGATAATAGAGTGTAATGAAAAATATCGAATCAATGGGGTAAGGCAGTTTACCGGTAAAGAAAATAATGTCGATATAGTCCGGCTTTCCAATGACGGCTGTTTAACGTTAGGAGTAAATGGAGAGGGCTTATGGAACAAACTTCCAACAAATTTTTTGCTTGAAATGATGAATCCAATCTATCCGATTCAGAAAATAGTGGGAACGGTCGTCTTTACCCGCGTTAAGCATGTAAATCCATATGCTGAAGACGTAGGGGATTTTGAATTGGTTGATTTGACAGATTGCGATATTCAACTGATTCAACATATATTGGATGAAGATAAGCAGAAAGAACTTCAGCAGCATTTTGATGATTACGGAAAAAGCGGTATTGTTTTCACTATATCATAGGAAGATTTCTTTTTCATAAATATTAAAAAAAATAATCGCCTCTTTTGGGAAAGAAGCGATTATTTTTTGTGTTATCAAAAACTATAATCCAGCCGGAAGTAAGATTTTATGACTTTTTTGTTTCATTGAACAATTCTCTTTTATATTTATAGTATGAATTTCTTGAAATGCCGATAATACGGATAACTTCCTTGTCCGTATTACTTCCGTTAAATGCTTTACTGTATTTAAGAATTTTCTTTTTTGACTCAATCGCTTTTTTTGTAATCTGCGGTTCGCCTTTTCTCCTGCCGGATTTTTTTCCGTTTAACTGTGCAGTTAAAATCCCTTCTTTTGTACGTTGGCTCAAATAATCTACTTCCCTTTGAGCCTCTGCAAATGCAGAATATATATCCTGTTCCAGCTTAATCATCATAAATCTGTTTACAGCCTTCATAATATCATTAACTAATCCATCAGCAGCCTGATCGCCGGAGTTTACCTCTATATTTATCGCACCGGCGAGTGCTTTTTTATAAGAATCCGTGTTGATATGAGGTTCCTTTAGAAAAATGAGATTAACCCCTTTTTCATATAAGTCCTTATAAACCCGAAATCCTTCTTCAGCATTTCTGCTCATTCTTGATACTTCATCAAAAACAATCGTATCGTCGCTTTTTACAATCTTATAAAGTTTATTCCATTCCGGTCTTTCTAATGTCCTTCCGGTATATGAATCAACAAAAAAACGCATTACGTCTGGATAGACTTTTTCAATATTGCGTACCTGTCGTTCTATTTTCTGTTTTGGAGTTGAAACTCTTGCATATCCGTAAATATTGCCCATATTTTCACCTTCTTTTGTTGTTTTGACAGAAAGCTGCTCTTATTTATAAAACAAACCATGGGTATATGTCAGATTCACCTATGATTACCTCTGTTTAAATTTTAGACCGGGCAGTTGTCTTTTTCACTGCCTTTTCAGAACCCTGTTTATACCATTCCAAACGGTCATTTATTTTGGTACATCTAATCGTAGCATATTTTTATGCCGAAATCAATATTTTTGGTACTTTTTTCAGAAAGGTTTGTTTTGGTACTTCAAAATTCTATCTAATATCACACAAAAATAGAATGATTGCTAACAATGAGAGGATATAATATAATAAACAAAAGAAGAAAAAATCGTTTATAGGAGGAATTGTAATGAGGCAAGGGGATTTCATTAAACCAAATATGACAGGGTTAAGAGGATCTGCCGGTAAAAAGATTGTCGAGCAGTTAAAAAATTCAAAAGTTGAGAGTGACGAAAACATCAGGGAAAAAGTATTTCAGTATAAAAAGGCAATTATGGATGAAAGAAAGAAGCAGGCTTCGGATCACAGTGCTATACTGTAAACGTAAAACAAGACAAGAGGAGGTATAGTTATGAAAAATGTAATGAAAAAAGCAATGGTTATCATGCTGGCATGTATGCTGGCTGTTATGATGGTTCCGGCAGTTCCGGCAGCCGCAAAGTCAAAGTCAAAAAAGATAAAACTCACCGTAAATACCTTTGAAGTTGGAAACAGAAAAATTAAAGGAAAGATTACAAAAAACGGTAAAAAGGTAAAAAAGGCAAAGAGTTACAGAGTGGTTGCAAGAGTTGTCAAACTTCAAAAAGTAGGAAATCACTACGAAAATGCACAATGGATTGCCGGACCGAAAGTCGGAAAGTATAGAGTAAAAAAGAAGAAATACACGGCAAAGGTAAGGAAAAACGGAACCTTTACAATTAAAGGACTGCCGAAACTGAAAGTAGACAGGATGGTAAAGATTTCTTTGTACAAGGGAAAGAAATTTAAACGTTCAAAAGTAATTCCTGTCCAGTATAAGAATATAAAGATAACCAAGAAATTCTGGAATAACTTCTTGAAGAACACCCTGCCACAAAAGGTAAAACTGCTGAAAAAGGCAAAAAAACCTTCGGGGAACATAAAAAAGGACATCAATGGTTACTACATCATTGAGCATGAAGCAGATGGAAAAACTCCTTATTACATGGTCAGGTCAGATGGATCGTATGTAATTGGAAAGCCGAATAAGTATTATTCTACGATTCATCAGATGGAAAGTTGTGATGACCCATACGGCGAAATGAAATCCTTAAACGGAGCTACCGTATACGTTAATACATTGTTTGGAGGAGATGTAACAGAAACATACCAGCTTTATAAAAGAAAATATAATGAAGGAGTCGTAATGCCATTTACCAAAGAAAGATTGGAAAAATGGTACCAGCGGATGAAACCATGGGACTGGAAAGGATGGGATTTAATTCCGGATCCGACAAACAAGAGTTACCAGTATAAGATTAACCCCGGAGGAAGATTGAGAATTAATATCAGCGATTATCCGGATCTTGAATGGGCAAGAGAAGGGATGTATTATAAAGTTTCCATTTATATCAAAGGAAAGTTCGTAGCTGCCGGTTCCGGACATTTTAATCATTTTCCGGCATATAAATTTGGGTATAAAGTACCGTAACATGACAGACATACAAAATAAAAAGCATTCACATTTTAGGTGTGGATGCTTTTTTTTATTGTTTCTGCCTGCAAAAAAATTTGTAAAAATTTTTGATACGGTGGTGGGTGTGGTGAATTTAATATTTTAAAATCACAATGTAAGGAGGTCAGAGCATGAAATAAAAATCATAAAAATTAAAACTGAATATCGTGTGAATGCAAAATTTTCAGTCTTTTCTCATAAAAAATACCATTACATAAACTGAATGTGCTATACTGTAAACGTAAAACAAGACAAGAGGAGGTATAGTTATGAAAAATGTAATGAAAAAAGCAATGGTTATCATGCTGGCATGTATGCTGGCTGTTATGATGGTTCCGGCAGTTCCGGCAGCCGCAAAGTCAAAGTCAAAAAAGATAAAACTCACCGTAAATACCTTTGAAGTTGGAAACAGAAAAATTAAAGGAAAGATTACAAAAAACGGTAAAAAGGTAAAAAAGGCAAAGAGTTACAGAGTGGTTGCAAGAGTTGTCAAACTTCAAAAAGTAGGAAATCACTACGAAAATGCACAATGGATTGCCGGACCGAAAGTTGGAAAGTATAAACTAAAAAAGAAGAAATATACGGCAAAGGTAAGGAAAAACGGAACCTTTACAATTAAAGGACTGCCGAAGCTGAAAGTAGACAGGCTGATAAAGATTTCTTTGTACAAGGGAAAGAAATTCAAACGTTCAAAAGTAATTTCTGTCCGGTATAAGGATATAAAGATAACCAAGAAGTTCTGGAATAACTTCTTGAAGAACACCCTGCCGGAAAAGGTAAAACTGCTGAAAAAGGCAAAAAAACCTTCGGGGAACATTAAAGAAAAGTTTGGAGTTTTACGTTATTATCATGAATCTGACGGGAAGACGCCTTTTTATGAAATTCTGCCTGATGGATGGTATCAAATCGGCGAGCCCGGAAAGTATTGCTCCGCAGTTGAACAGATGCAAGAGTGTGACGATCCATACGGTGAGATGATAGCCAAGAACGGAGCCACCGTATATGTCAATCCGATGTTTGGCGGAGATGTGACAGAGAGCTATAAAAATTATAAGTCACAATTTAGCAGAAAAGATGTAATACCTGCTTGGAGCAGTGAGGAGTCTTTGGAAAAATGGTACCAGCGGATGAAGCCATGGGACTGGAAAGGTTGGGATTCTGTTCCAAATCCGACAAACAAGAATTACCAGTATAAGATTAACCCCGGAGGAAGATTGAGAATTAATATCAGCGATTATCCGGATCTTGAGTGGGCAAAAGCATATATGGCATATAAGGTTTCCATTTATGTTAAAGGAAAGTTTGTAGCTGCCGGATGCGGATATTTCAATCATTTTCCGACATATAGGTTTGGATACAAAGTACCGTAACATGACAGACATACAAAATAAAAAGCATTCACATTTTAGGTGTGGATGCTTTTTTTGTATTAAAAAGAGCCCTGAATAGTGCTTCTTACCAAAGCGGTTTATAGCATACCGGAAGATATTAAACATATAGACTGGTGGGAAAAGAAGATGAAAAATCAAAAAAATAAAAATAGGAAAGAAAGGAGAAAACAGGTGAATATGAGAAGTCCGCCAAATTAGCAGAAAGTTAGAAACGTGTAAAGTGCAAAGAAAGGAGAAAAAATGAAGTATTTAAAAAAAATCACTGCTCTACTTATGACAGCGGTTGTCGTACTGACTTCTGTCAGCTTTTCTGAAAAAACAGCATCGGCAGCACAGATAGATGTATCAGGAACAACGTTGATTAAGGGGAGTAATTGGGAATTTACTGATGGACATGAATATTCAGCTTTCAGTGTAAATAAAGATAATGCATTTGTTGTGGATGAAGCCCAGTATTCCATGAAACTTAAAACCACAGACGAAACCGAGCTTACCATTGAGGAAGGAGACGGTGGAGGCTATCCGCAGGAACTTAAAGATGCGGATGTTGATGGAATCGACATCATGGAAGAATGGAAGTGGTTTAAAGTAAGCAGCAATACATCCGGAAAAATCAGGGTGCGCTGGAGCAATCTGAAAATTTATCAGAAAAATAATAATGGAGACGGATACGAATGGAAAAATGTGGATGTTGTAAGAACGCTTTTTTATACGCTGTATGATGGAAAAACGACCGCACAGGCGATAAAGGATGACGGCTCTAAAGTGGAAATTAACGCCTATGTGGGAATGGGAGCGGGACTGACTTCCACTGCTTTTGTCGGAATCAGGGAAACCCGGGTACAAAATGATTTCTATGAAGCGGGTACCAATCAAAAAGCATATCTGTATACAAATGTGACGCTGACTGACATTGATTCCGGACAGTACATTGCTGTCAAAGCAGACAAAGTCAGCGGGGAATTCGTTCATGAGACGACAAAGCTCCTTTATGGTCAGGATGATGGACGAAGCATTTATTACTACAAAAAGATAATAAACGAGCAGGGCGGCGCAGACTGTGCCGCAGGATTTACTTTTGAAGGCAGTGGATTTGATTATACCTTCGGACGTGTTTATCGTGATGAAACCGAAACAGAACAGCCGCCGACCGGAGAAATCCAGTATCTAGGGACAGGGCAAAACATGGTACGTTTTAAGGTTCCGGAACCAAACAAAACTGTGACGGACAATTCCGATTATTATGTTGCAGGAAAACCGACGCCGGAAAAAGACGTTTATATGAACCACATCAAAAACGCCAAACAGCACTGGACATATGAAGTAACACAGCCGATTCCTACGGATATTCCGTCTAATTTTTATTTTGACAGTTTCGGCTTGTATGACAACATTGACAAATGTTTGACGGTAGACAGTGCGAAGGTTTACTATGGAATGAGTGGCACCTCCGATGAGAGGGATGTATCAGACTGGTTTAATATTAAAGTCGATAAAGATAACAAGGTCAGTGCTGAACTGAAAAATCCGACCAAAAACGCAGATTTTTACACGGAACACAGCGTTTATCGGCTGGTGATTCGGGTGCATCTTGCAGGGACGGAAAATTGGGACAGCCTTTCAGACGAGCAGAAAACTGCATTGGAAGAAAAGTGGGACAGCCATCATGGGATTAGTCAGATTAATCATACATTTAATCTGGGTAATGTATCATACACGGAGTGTGACGGAACGACAAGTCCATCCAATGAGACAATAACAATAATCCTTGTTAATCCAAAACCGGAAAAATCCGTAACGGATAGCGATGAAATCCGCACGACGGAAAACCATTGCAGAAATGTTATGGAACATTGGACATATCGTGCATCACAGGAAATCCCGATGTCAGCAGGAAACCACGGTGGATACAGCCGTTTTGAATTGATTGACGAAATTGAAGAATGTATGCAGGTTAATTCTGTTAGGGTTGAGCGTGTCTATACGGATCGGACAACAAAAAGAAAAACCGCAGGAGAGGATGTGTCTGCATGGTTTGACATCACAGCCGGAAATAAGGTTGTGGCGGCATTAAAAAATCCGGATTATGAGACAAATCAGAAGTTTTATGAGAACAGTAATTACCAGACATCCGACATGTCTTACGAACTGGTGATAGATGTGTCCTTAAAGGGCGTGGAAAACTGGGACAATATGACAGATGCGGAAAAAACCGCGCTGGAACAGAAATGGAAAACTCATGGACATTATAATACTACGGAAACTACCCTGACGGAATTTAATACTGCGAGCCGTAATATCGACGGAGATGTAAGAACAACAAACAGAACCACAACGGTTATTGACTTATCCACAGATTCAAATGGTACTCCGGGACTTGCAATTACAAAAGATGTCAATCGCTATGAACATCAGGTTGGCGACCTGGCACACTATACGGTAACCGTATGGAATACCAACCCGAAAGCGGATACCGCCGGATTTAAAATTTGGGATACGACACTTCCGGATACTATGGAACTTGATTTTTCATCTGTAACAGTTACCGGTATTGATGCGGCAAATTATGTTTTAACACAGTCCGGTAACGGCTGGATTTTAAAATCCAAAGGAACATATGCGCTGCCATACGGAACCAAGATTGTGATTACTTATGATGCCAAGGCACTGATTCCGTCCAATGGCACGCTGGTTGACAATACTGCAAAAACGACGGCAATCGGCATTCCGGAAAAGAGTGACAGTGAGCAGGTGTATATCAATTCCCCGAAAAACATTGTCGTCAAGACTGCACCGCATACAAAATATAAAGTAGGCGATACCGTGGGATATGATGTAACTATTACCAACTTTAATCCGGGTACGTTTATGCGGAATGTCGTGCTTACCGACGTGGTAGACACTCCGGGGCTTGCGATTAAGGAAGGCAGTGTGGCAGTACTTGTCGGAGGCAGGGACGTGACATCTCAAGTTGACGTGGTATTTGACGACGACGGCAAAGGCTTTACCATCAAAACGCCGTTTAACCTGTATAACGGAGTCCTGCCTGTACTGACTGATGCGTGCACCAATCCTGATCCTTATACGTCCATAACGCACTGGACGGATAAGATTAAGGTAACTTATGACGCCACCATTACCGATGAAGCAGCGTTGGAGAGCAGCCTGAAGAACACCTTTACCGCTCCGGCTACGCCGAACACCAATGGGGACGTAATCAGAGATGACGACACAATTCCATCCGGCGGCGGAAGTGACGACGAGGCAATCCCATTAAAGACACCGGCATTGGACGTTCAAAAATCATCAAACAAACAGTCTTACAAAGTCGGCGAAACCGGCACGTACACCTTACAGGTTAGCCAAACAAAGGAAAACCTGACAGCGAAAAATGTTGTAATCAAAGATACATTTATCAATCAAGACGGTATGGAGATTAAGGCAGAAAGCATCAAGGTATTGTTTAACGGAACGGATATTACGGCAGACTGTGAGATTGCCGCCGGAAAGACCGATTTTGTAATCCAGACAGGGAAAGACTTGACGGATGAGGACAGCCTGAAAGTTACCTATGATGTACTCTTTACTAAAGAAGGAACTTATAATAATACAGTGGTTGCATCTTCCAATAACACCAATGATGCTCAAGATGATAACAGCGTGGATGTTACGGAAATCACACCGAGACTCCGTATCACAAAAAAATCTGATAAAAAGGAATATAAAGTCGGTGAATACGGTCTTTACACGTTGGAGGTTGAGGAGAGAGTAACAGGCGCTACGGCAAAGAATGTCGTTGTGGAAGATGCGTTCATGCAGAAAGACGGTCTTGCAACAGATACTACAAGCATTGAAGTGCTGCTCAATGGCGCAGACATCACAGCGGAATGTGAAATCACCGCAAACGCCACAAACTTTACCATTAAGACTGGAAAGAATTTAACAGATAAAGACTTGCTGGCTGTTACTTATAAGGTTCAGTTTACGAAAAAAGGGACGTATGATAACATGGCGGTCGCATCCTCTGATAATACAGAAGAATCCGAGGACGATAATGAAGTTGTCGTTAAAGAGATAAAACCGGTGTTAAATATTGTAAAGAACTCCGACAAAAAAACATATCAGATCGGAGACACTGGAAAATATACGCTGATAGCCACACAAAAGGTGAAAGATGCCACCGCTCAAAACGTGGTTATTGAAGATTCTTTTGCGACTGAAAAAGGTATTCAGGTCAAAAGAAAGACCATTACGGTAAGATTTAACGGAAAAAATATCACAAAATCCTGCCGGATTGAATCTGACGTTACTACGTTTAGGATTGAAACCGGAAAGAATTTGAATGATAAGGATGTAATAAAGATAACCTATGATGTTAAATACACTGCGAAGGGCACATATAAAAATACTGCGGCGGTAACGGCGGACAATGCAAAAAAGAAGAATGACACTAATATTGTGTATGTTCGCAAGCCATCAAAACCAACACCGCCGGAGCCGAACCATCCAAAAGGAACAGGTTTTGGAATAGCGCCGCAGACAGGAGGAAAAATCCTTGCTTTCGCATTACCTGCGCTGGTTATTGCTTTTGCGGGTATCTTAATTTTCATTTTCCGGAAGAAAGTAAAGGATAAGGAAGATGAGAAGAAATAGGATAACGATACTTAATATCCTGTTTGGCGGGACAGTAATTTTGTTTATTATCTTTTCAGCAATGACAATTAAGGAATATAATCAGTACCGGACGGTCAAAAGGGAGGCGGCAAAACTCTCGGCTGCCGTCTGGAACCAAAAAAATGGAAAAGATTTTGATAAATTAAAAAAAATCAATCCGAATATTGTTGCATGGATTAAAATTAAGGGGACAGATATAGATTATCCGGTGGTCATGGCGGAGGACAACAGTTATTATCTGTCGCATGATATTTATAATAAAGGAAATAAATACGGTGCGCTCTTTACCGATTACCGGCTGAAAAATCCCTTTGAAACAGATTTGCAGAATTGTATTGTATACGGTCACAACATGGGAAGAAACGCAGCCGTTATGTTTTCAGAGCTGAAAAAATATGAAGACAAAGCGTTTTATCAAACGCATGATACGGTAAAAATTTTTACGGTGCAACGCCCTGAAGGAGAAAACTACCGGATTCTTGCTGTCAGGCGGGTAGGTGCCGCATCCAATTCATTTACACTGGAGTTTTCAGACAAACAGGATTTCAGGTCATGGCTTGACCGGCAGTGTAAAAATTCAATTTACCCGTGTTCCAAACTGACGGGTGACATTACCAAGAGTGTGACGCTTTCCACCTGTACCAACGACGGAAAGAACCGGTTTATTATTGTATGTGGAAAGGAAAGTGGAAGCAGGATTTCGCGGCTTTAGTTGTGGAATTACATGTTAAAAATTTTTGTTATTCCGTCTTTATTGAAACAATCAATAAAAATCCGATAATATGTTAAGGATGTTAAATGCAAATGAGCGTTTCGTTCTATATAATATATTATCGGATTTTTTATTTATCCGATCATTAGTCTATAAATATGTATACCAGATAAGTCTGTTTGCGTATGCCGCAAACAGGTAACACAAGATATACTTTGGAAAAAGAACCGGTTTATATCCTGTAAAAAGCAGTTTTTCTAATAATGATTCAAGGCGGTAATCAACAGGTGTTGCTTATTTCTATAAAAGAGAATGCGAGTAAATTGTTTTTGAATATGATGTATGGTAAAATAAAACTATGCCTTGTGATATAACTAATGTTAGAAGGAACAGCGAAAATGAACAGAGAATCATGAGGTTGTATTATATAATTCAAAGGATACCACAATTTTCTGCTTTCAGTAATATGCTGAAGGCAAACGTTTAAAATAATTGAAAAGGAGATAATTATGTCTAATTAAACAGAACGTCCAAAGGGCATATTGATTATAGTATATGAGAATGGATTGTGCGTAGATTTAGATGTGCGTAAGAAGGTTACACAAGATGAGTTGACATCAGAAAGAGATAAGATAGTGAAAATATTATTTATGACAAATGATACTATTAAAGCAAAGTATATTATGCATGAATTAAAATAATAGAGAATTGTAAGAGGAAAAGGCGTCTGTTGCGGAAAAATAGCAATGTTATTATGTAGATAGATACCGGAAACAATGACAATGCGGACGAAAACAAAAACTAGGGGAATATCAACGTGGTGAAATTAAGAAATTTCAAAGAGAATGATGCTAATATTTTACGACAAAATCGGAATACCAATATGTCTATTGAAGAAATTCAAAATATGATTTGCGATTGGAAGAAACACGAATTTAAAGGTAAATATTTTGAAATGTTTGCTATTATAAATGACGATGAGATTGCTGGTATGCTTTCTCTCTATCAGCATTCTAATAGTGTTATTTCGATTGCTCCGGAGGTTTTTGTGGAATTTCAAAGACAGGGGATTGGCAAAAAAGCAATGAGTATTGCTTTAGAGATTGTAAAAAGTAAGGGGTATAAAATTGTACTTCAGCAGGTTCGGAGTGATAATATTCCAAGTATAGCATTGCACTTGAGTTTAGGTTTTGAGACAGATAAATATGGTTATGTAAACAAAAAGGGAAATGAAGTATTTCTTTTTTTTAAGGCATTATAATAAAAATGGTAAAACCGTAACGTCTATATTTGAAAAAGTGTTCAAAAAATAAAATAAATCGTTGAAAAAGTGCAAAAAATAAATAAAAAATCATTGAAAAAGTGTAAAAATAGCAAGAAAAACCATTGAAAAAGTGCAAAAATAAGAAAAAAACTCATATTTGAAAAACCTGAAAATAGTTTTTTGTGGCTCAAGTATGCAGACGTGGCAATTGCAACGATGAATGTTACGGAACCAAGAATTTCGCTAATTTTTATAATAATCATAGGCTGGGAGAAATTGATTTTGTCATCGAGCATAACGGCTCAGTTTCACCGATTGAAGTAAAAAGTGGGAAGGATTATTATATCCATAGCGCTCTGAATAAAACGTCTTTGCAAATTGTAATATTGAAGTCAAAGATAAGATTATATACTATCCAGTGTATATGTGCGCATTTATCAGCGATGAAATTGAATATCCAATATTGACGCCAGATATTTAATACAGGGTACAAACGGCATCGAAGTCTTCTTAATATGTAGGAATGTTTCATCAAGGTCAATTTGTTATTGAAAAAGAAAGTGCGGAGGTGTGATATGCAATATGCTATTGAATTGTATTACGACAAAGAAACAGAACAAAAACTCCTTGATTTAACGCACAGGGTGGCTGATGAAAAATTGAGTACAAAGTTTTTAGCCTGCAAATAAAAAGTCAAGGCTAAATTAAAGAAAATTGAAAATTTTATATAGGTTGAAAATTGGGTATCA
>CANQPJ010000034.1 GCA_947625755.1 uncultured Lachnospiraceae bacterium
ACTTAAGCAAGCAGCTACAGCAGTAATAGGAAGTAATAACGAAGATGGCGTGGCTAAGTGGTTAGAGAGTTAAATTATAATTTAGGAAACAGAGATTTACCCTATTTGCTTATACGACTAGTAAGGCAACTCAACACTCGTATCGGTTCGACATACCCATTTTAAGGCGAAATAGGTGTTCCACCATTCCCTTGGACAGTGGTGTTGAATAGGTTGTTCATTGGAGAACCGAGCCATACAGAAACAATTTGAGAATTGATTAAAATTATATAATAATATAAAAGTGTTGGACACCAATTCTATTATATATTGTATTTATTTAGAACAGTTAAAGGAGGAAAAGGGATATGGAAAATCAATTAGTTAATCCATTAATTAGTGAAATAAAAAGTATTCTTCATACTGCCCGAAGTAACGTTGCAAGGGAAGTGAATAATGAGCTGCTTATTTCTTATTGGAAAATTGGTGAGATAATTGTTCGTTATGAACAAAACGATAGTATTCGTGCAGTATATGGGGAGAAGACTTTAAAACAATTATCAAAGGTATTGACAGATGAATTTGGGAAAGGATTTTCAGTATCAAATATTCAATTTATGAGACGTTTTTATCAGGAGTATGAAATTCAACAGACAGTGTCTGTTGAATTAAGTTGGTCCCATTATTGTGAACTCTTATCTATTTCGGATAAAGATAAAAGAAGTTTTTACGAGAAAGAAGCAGTTAATTCAAACTGGTCTGTTAGAGAATTAAAAAGACAAATCAAAACATCTTTATATGAGCGCTTATTGTTGTCAAAAGGAGAGATAAATAAGCAGGAAGTATTAGATTTGTCATTAAAAGGAATTGAGATAAATGAGCCAAAAGATATCATAAAAGACCCGTATGTTTTTGAATTTTTAGGTATTCCCGAAGAGAAGCCGATGATGGAAAGTGATTTAGAAAAAGCATTAGTACAACAGATTGAAAAATTCCTTCTTGAGTTAGGAAGAGGATTTATGTTTGTAGGAACACAACAACGAATTACAATCAATAATACACACTATTATGCAGATATGGTATTTTACAATAAGCCATTGAAATCGTATGTCATAATAGAATTGAAAACAACAAAACTGATGCCGGAAGCAGTTGGTCAGTTGAATATGTACTTAAATTATTATGAAAATGAAGTAAATGATGAAGGAGATAATAAGCCAATTGGCATTATTCTTTGTACAGATAAAGATTCAGTGGCTGCGGAATATGCGTTGGGTGGATTGTCCAGTAATATTTTTGCATCAAAGTATACTTATTACATTCCTGACAAGGAACAGTTGATTGCAGAGGTTGAAAAAGTAATTAGTCAGTGGAGTACAAAAAAACAAGTATAATTATGCAGACAAAAAATAAGAGAAAAAGTATATGGGAATTGGAGACGATATGCTTATTGTCCAAACTCAATGTCAAGCACCATATCGAAGTGGAACTTACTATGGACGAGATGGATTTGACCGCCGCCGAGAAGAAAGCCAGCTATGAGGAAATCAGCCACAATGCCTGCCGGAGAAGGAGGCAGCGATAATAGAAGCATTGAAACACTTTAGAATGATTGAATTATGGTAAACAAAATTCATTTTGGAAAAAGGATATCTGTATTCAGACGTAAAGCGGGCTTATCGCAAACAGATTTAGCCGAAAAGCTCGGTGTTACATCGCAGGCTGTTTCAAAGTGGGAGTGCGGAAATGCGGTACCGGACATAGATATACTGTTAGAATTGTCACATCTATACAAGGTTACAATTAACGAGATGCTTGAAGATGTTGATCTGATTTACCAATTAACCGGCAAGGAAACCAGCCGTTCTGGAATAGCCTACTTTGTGCCGGAACAGGAATGTGATTATTATATCGAATGGGCAAATGAAATACGGAGCGGCAAATTGGTAAAACGTAATTGGGAATGTTCAAGAACTGATAACGCCTATATGGATGGCGTCGGAAAGCAGATTGCTTCTTGTGATGGAATAATTCTTGAAATCGGCGCAGGTCCCGGTGGTGGATATATGCCCTACATTCTAAAAGCAAATTCGGACGCGACATTATAATCAGCGATCGTTCTCCGACAGTTGTTCGTGAATGGAAATTCTTCTTAGACAAAACGCTTGATTCGCCCAACATCTATTACGCTGCTTTCGACTTTTGCGATATGCCTTTCAAAGATAACAGCATTGATATTATTTCGGATGGCGGCGGTATCGGTAATTGTATAGGTATAAAAGCAAAAGCGTTAAAAGAGGCGTTCAGAGTATTGAAACCGGGCGGCAGGCTCATAACTTCTACAGGTTTTGTTAACAAAAAAACGCTTGCAGGGCTGCCGGTTGAAGCACAAAAAGTCTTGCTTGAAAAACGTCCCGATGTATTTGAAGATTTGTATGAGGATACTGTTCTTGCCGGTTTCAGCAAAATTGATAGTGTGATTAGCGGATGCTGGTATACCGACGATGATGAAAGTACAATTGCAGATTTGGCACGTTCGCTTGGCATAAATTTGAAATTTACAAGTTATATCAGATATTGTGTAAAGGAATAAGACAATCTGATCATATTAAAGGAGTGCACTATATGTTTACATTTGGTTTCTCGTATGTGGGAGTTGCTTTTTTATTAATGCTCTTTATACCCAATATAATATGGACTAAAAATCAACCAGAAGGCTACGATGCTTCAGACGAAAATAGGATTCTTTTGATTTTTGAAAGAGTAGGAGAAGTGTTATGTACTTGCCTGATTTTGATTTTTTCGGATTTTAATTTGCATGCAACGAAATGGATCATATGGCTTGGAATTTCCTTTTTATTGATGATAATCTATGAGATATATTGGATTCGATATTTTAAATCGGATAAGACATTGGAAGATTTTTATAAACCAATGTTGGGGATTCCTGTACCAGGTGCGATGCTTCCTGTTATGGCCTTTTTAATCTTAGGAATATATGGGACTAATATTTTTCTAATTATTTCAAGCGCTATTTTTGGAATTGGACATATTGGCATTCATAAGGAACATTGTAATAAATGTAATTTTCCTAAAAGCAGATTAGCATTTAGAAAAAACATGTAATTTATTCATCTCCGCCATGAAATTTCCAAAAAATTACATGTAGAATTGTCTTATTTTAGAAAAAATACATGTAATTGATTCATCCCCATTATAGATTCCCCAAATTTTACATATATATTTGATGTCTGCACTTCTTTTTTAGTTAGCGTAAAATTTTACTCGTATAATTCAGTATAGAAAAGAAAACACCAATCTTTTGGGATTAGTATGCAGGCGAATACGCTAAAAAATTTTGGTAGAGTCTGCCTTATAAAATCCGAATATAAATTTACGCTGTCGGATATGAAACAAAATATGCATTTTTTCATAAAACTATGATAGAATAAAAGCAGTAGATAATAAAAAATAATAGATTCATTATGGTAGTTTGAGTTAGAGTTAGGAGGATTTCTATGAATAATACACAATATATTTCTGATGCTCAAGTGGTAAAAAGAGCAAATGCAGCGGTTAAAATAGAACTGGAAAAAAAGAAAGCGATGGAAGTTCCGATAGCTGTATATGATAGAAAGACGCAGAAGATTTATCAGCAGAATGGTGATGGAACAAGAACGATTGTGGCAGAGCGAATCAGAAAGGGGCGCTATAGTGAAAGAGTTGCAAAGAAAGCCTGAAGTTATTGTTTTTGCAGGGCCAAATGGCTCAGGAAAAAGCACTTTTACAGAATTATTGAGACCTACGGATATAGATTATATCAATGCTGATGAAATTAAAAAAAATTTAAAGTGTAGCAGTATGGAAGCAGCAAAATTGGCTGAAAAACAAAGAGAAGAACATCTTTCTAATATGCAGGAATTTTGTTTTGAGACCGTTCTGTCAACAGATAGAAATTTGAAATTACTTCAGAGAGCAAAAGAAAAAGGTTATTTTGTTCGCTGTTATTATGTATTAACAATTGATCCTATGATTAATGTGCAACGAGTGAAATCAAGAGTTCAAGCAGGAGGACATGATGTACCAGAAGAAAAGATAGTTGTAAGATATGATAGAGCATTGGATTTGGTGAAAAAAGTTGTTGCTGTTTCAGATATTTGTCATATTTATGATAATTCAGAGGAAGAACCATTTCGAATTTTTAAAAAAAGAAAAACAGAGTATTTTTATGATAAGTGTCCTGACTGGTTAGAGGAAGATATTGAACTGCTTACAGGTATCTATCATGCACAAAGAAAAAATTTAAATGAAAAATAATTTCAAGAATCCTTTTATTACTGGACAGTGCAATTTTCAAAACGATAGGAATCATACAATCTAGTATGTTTCAGGACAATTATATACGCTTCACAACTCCTCAGGACTTTTATTCTTGGGGAGTTTTTTGATGATTATATTGGATATAAAAAATGCGGATGTTATGTAGTATGTAGTAAGTAACATATATGAAACAAATCATTAGAAAGCCATTTAATTATATAAATATTTTATATTTTTTAGTAAAATATAATGGGATAGAAAATTTAGAGAAAATATATCTTCTATTTCTAAAATATAGAGTATAATGAATTTCAAGAAAGATTATCTAAAGATAGAGAGGAAGTTTTAAACATTTTTAACTTTGAAACTAAGAAATAGAATGAGTATAAATATAAAAAAGCATCTATATACCATACTCACCGCAAGGTGCGTGATGCCACAGATGATTGAAACAAAAAGAATTTAAATTTGTTAGGAGACAATATTTTTAACTGTTCTATCAGCTGAACTTAAGTAATGCGAAGCTGTATAAAGTGTGATAGAATGAAACCTAAATATAGTTGAGGATATTACAATTAAAAATAATTATAGCAGAAAACAAAGATTTATTAATACGTCAGCTAGATCCAAAGGATGCAAAGGCATTTTCAGATATGTCAAAAGATGGAAGTTTGGAGGAAGTTGGTTTTACAAAGGACTGTTATCAGTGGTTGGACAATTGGATAAAAGAAACCACAGAATTAAATATTGATAATAATCCTTTGAAAGATTATTTGGCATACACTCTGGAAGAGAAAAGAACAGGAAAAGTGGTTGGTTCTGTTGGGTGTTCTTATTATTATGATTTAGATACTGTTGGAATCTGTTATTTTATCAGCGCAGAATACAGAAATAGAGGGTATGCCACGCAAGCAGCAGAAGATTATTTACAGTACTATTTTGATAATTACGATTTATCGCAAATCATTGCTACAATTAAGGACAGTAATACGGCATCTTGGAAAGTTGCAGAAAAAACAGGTTTTGAATTGATTGAGTTGTAATGTAGGTCAATTGAAAAACAGAAAGGAAACATAAAATATGTGTAATATAGGATTTAAAACAGAAGCCGGACGATTTCGATTCAGAGGTGTTGGAATTGTAATAAAGGAAGGAAAAGTATTGATGGTGCATGATGAAAAAAGAAAATATTATTATGCAATAGGTGGTGCTGTAAAAATTGGAGAAAAAGCATCTGATGCAGCAGTTCGCGAAGTTTATGAAGAAAGTGGCTTGAAAGTCGAAATAGACAGACTGGTTTTGGTACAGGAAAACTTTTTTGAGTTAGAAGATGGAATACATCATGAACTGGCATTCTATTATTTGATGAAAGATATTGGAGTACAGAAAGTAGCTAGTGACAGAGTACTTGATTGCAGTGAAGAAGGCCTTGAATGGATTGATATTGAAAAGATGTCAGAATACAAGATTTATCCAAAGATATACAATGATATTTTGAAAGACATTCCAACAGAAATCGTTCATTCTGTTGTAGATGACAGGAAAATCACAAGAAAGTAGGAAGGTATTATGAGTAAAATACTTTTTTTAACCAGCAGTCCTTATACCGGAAGAGGATTTCCGTTCAGTACAGAAAATGAATTTACCAGCCGTATGCAGAAGGCTGTAGAACAATATAATAAGGTATTGTTTATTACAGCATCCCCGGATAATGCAGAAAGGACGGATGATTTTGCATTTGGAGTCAAATATACAGCAGAAATATCAGGAATGAAATTTGAATCCTATAATGTGTTAGACAGACGGAACCAAAATGAGGCTGAGAAGTTAGTTAAGGAAAGCAACTTTATTATTCTTGGTGGTGGACATGTTCCGACACAGAGAAAGTTTTTTCACGAAATTGGATTAAAAGAGCTGCTTGAAGATTTTGATGGGGTTATCTTTGGAATCAGTGCAGGAAGTATGAATAGCGCAACAGAAGTTTACGCCCAACCGGAACTGGAAGGGGAGTCAGCAGACCCTAATTATGTAAAATTCTTCCCGGGACTTGGACTGACTAAAGTGCAGCTTCTTCCACATTATCAGGCTATAAAAGACGACTTATTAGACGGGAAAATATTACGTTATAAGCGACGGAGCTATTAAGGAAATCAACTAAAATGAAAAAAATAATTGTTATTGGATGCCCTGGAAGTGGCAAAAGTACTTTTTCTAAAAAACTAAATACGATTACTGGTATTCCTTTGTATCATCTTGATATGATTTATTGGAATGAAGACAGAACAAAAGTGCCAAGAGAAGTGTTTTTAAAAGAAATGGATTCTATAATAGATAAAGATCGTTGGATTATTGATGGAAATTATGGTTCAACAATGGAAAAGAGGATGGCTGCCTGTGATACAGTAATCTTTCTTGATTATCCTACAGAAGTTTGTATTTCAGGAATTATGAAAAGAAGAGGGAAAACTCGAAGTGATATGCCATGGATAGAAACATCAGACGAAGTGGATGCGGAGTTTTTGTCTTGGGTAAATGATTATAACATTGAGAGTAGACCGGTTGTTATGGAATTGCTTAAAAAATACAATGATAAAGAGATTATTATATTTACATCAAGAGATGAGGCAAATGAATATTTGCTATTCCTAAATACAATGATGATGGTGAATTAGCGGGATATAATATTTTTAAAGGTAGAATGGTAATAAGACACGCTCAGGACAATAAACTTTATTTATATGATATTTTGAGAATAAAAAAAGAAACGAGTAAGCCGTTTGAGTAAAAACTGTACGGTTGTAAAACTCAGATGAAAACAGTCGTCTTTGGAAAAGTACGCAACTAACGAGACGGTATGTTTGCTTGAGCAACTGTGACAAAAGAAAAAAATTCAGGAGAGTAAAGATGACTAAACAGGAACTTGCAAAACGATATATTTTATTTATTATCAGTTTGTTTTTTGCGGCACTGGGTGTGGCGTTTACAAAGCATGGGGAACTCGGCGTTTCACCGATTTCATCGGTACCCAATGTGATGAATTGTAAATTTAGCGCTGTTTCTATGGGGACATGGCTGATTTTGTGGAATTGCGTCCTGATTGCAGGGCAGATTATAATTTTGAGAAAAAAATTTCAGCCAATCCAGCTTTTGCAGATTCCATTGTCGTTTTTGTTTGGCTGGTTTACGGACTTTGGATTGTGGATAGTTTCCGCTATTCCCACAAAAATTTATGTGGTGCGTATCAGTATGGTAATCATTGGCATTGTCATTTTAGGGTTTGGAATATCGCTGGCGGTCATTGCAAATGTGATTATGAATTCCGGAGAGGCGTTCGTCAAGGCAGTGTCTGACACAACGCACAGAGACTTTGGCAATATCAAAATTATTTTTGATATTCTCAATGTAACGATGGCGCTGATTTTATCTCTGATTTTCTTTGATTTTAAAATTGTCGGCGCAAGAGAGGGTACGGTTCTGTCGGCGCTGTTTACGGGCGTGGTGGTAAAAATTTGTACTGCAAAGTTAAAAAAACCGGTGGATGAGAGGTATCTAGGCAATGGTTATTCCAAAGAAAATTAGTGATTATATAAAAGATTCAACATATGAAATAAATGACGTGGGAATGTCAGAATCGCAGGTATATATTTATGAAAAATATGTGTTAAAGGTTCAACCTGCTACCGTTGAGACAGACAATGAGTATGAGATGTTGAAATGGATATCCGGAAAGTGTCCGACACCTATCATATTGGAATACATAAAAGAAGATGGAATGGCGTTTACTTTGATGACAAAAGCAGAAGGCAAAATGCTTTGTGATGAGGAGTTTATGAAAAATCCTAAAAAATTAGTTAAGCTGATTGCAGAAGGACTAAAATTGCTATGGAGTGTAGATATAAAAGAATGCCCTTGTAGTTACAGTAGATTAAGCGAACGTTTAAAGGCTGCAAGAGAAAACGTTGAGAGTGGAAAAGTTGATTTGGATAATGTTGAGCCAGAAACGTTTGGTGCAAATGGGTTTGCAAATCCTGCTGAACTTCTGAAGTGGCTGGAAGAGAACAAACCGGAGGAAGATTTGGTGTTAAGTCATGGAGATTTTTGCCTTCCAAATATTTTTACTGATGGAGCAAAAATCATAGCATTTATTGATAATGGAAAAATGGGACCGGCAGACAGATGGCAGGATCTGGCGATTGCGCTTAGAAGTTTACGACACAACTATAACGGAACATACACAGACGGAGTGCCGTATGAAGGATATAATGAGAAAATGCTGTTAGATGAATTGGGCATTGAAATGGACGATAAAAAGAATCGTTATTATTTGTTGTTGGATGAGCTGTTTTAAATAATTAAAATGAAATTGTGTCACCAATGGAGACACAATTTTTTGTATGGCAAGACTCTGTTTATTATTGCGAAGTTTTTGTGTATAAAAAACGAAGAAGATTATCCGGCAATCCTCAAAAGAGAAGTTCCCTCAAGAGGTTGTTTTACCAATGTCATTCAGTTAACCCACGCCGCAGATACACCTGTGCATAACAATAGGAACAGTTTTTACCATATCCGCAAAAAATGATACCAAATTTGCAATGAAAATCTTTTTAGAGGAGATTACTGATAGAATTAAAAAAACATACTTTTTCACAAATTGAAGAAAGGCGGATATAAAGATGTGCCTACGCTGTTGATTAAAAATTCAGGAGGAATGATTTATGAACGTTTGTGACAACAACAGACCCTGCCCATGTACTTATGACTGCCCACGTCATGGAAAATGCTGCGCCTGCGTGGCGCACCACCGTAACAACAATGAGGGTGTCCCAGGGTGCTTCTTTTCAAAAGAAGCGGAGGCAACTTATGACAGGAGCATTGAAAACCTGGCAAGGGATAACGGGCTCTTATAAGCTTCTGGAAAGGAGCGTAAGGATAAACGGAGGAAATCTGATATGAAATGGCCATGGAAAAAGAAAAAGCTTTCCTTTGATGAAGTGGTGAGATTCAACTGGGAAATGGATACGAATGCCGAATTGAGGAAAAAGCTGGATGAGCTTGCAGAACAATATGCAAATCTGGGAGAAAAAGAATACCGGAGGAAACTCCTGCTGTTATTTCGGGAAAATAGTCTGGTTATGGATGCAAATCAGCTGGATATGCTGCTGCTTTTAAGACATAAAACAGATCAGATGCTGTTGAGGAAGGAGGCGAATCATGATGAAGAAACTCTGGTGCGTGATCCGGCGCGGACAGAGATTGCGTTTACCTTCACAACAGATGAATTTGTAGAATATTTGAAGAACCATGAAGGAGATTAGAAATGCGAAAAATCATTACATTATTTATGACGGTTGCTTTAGTAACAGGCTGCTTGGCAGGATGCTTCCAAAATGAACATAACCCGGTAGAAGGGAAAAAGGTAGCGTATATCATGTATATGTCTTCCTCGCCTATTTTTGAGCTGTGGTCGGAGTCCTTTACAAAAACAGCAGAAGCCCTTGGCATGAAGGCGGACACTTTTTTCTGCGCAGACAGCGACGAGGAATGGAAAAACAGAATTTTGCAATGCGCAAAAGATGGCTATGACGGTCTTATGGTGTCACATGGCGGAGAAGATTATGCGTGGGAATTCCTGTCAGGCGTGTTGGAAGAATACCCGAATCTGAAAATAGCAACCTTTGACACCTCTTTCAGAAATGAGAACGGGGAAACGCAAACAATTGACGGTGTAGTTCAACTGTTCCAGCAGGATTCCGGACTTGCGGCAGCTCTGGTGGAGGAGATCCTTGACATGTATCCGGACAAAACGGCGAAACATGAGCCGGTCAATATCCTGCAGGTACAGGAGGAAAACTACATCATTGCTTTTGATCGCCGACAGGTCGGTTATGAGCCTTATGAAACGGATGGGCGGATCAAAACGCTGGAGCAGATAGCGCCTAAAGATCACTTAAACCCGGTATCTTCCATGCAGGAGGCGGCAAAGAACGTGGTAGGAAAATACAAGGACGGCGAAATAGACGCCATATGGTGTTGCTATGATGCCTATGCCAGGGGCGTATATAAAGCTCTGCGGGAATTGGGCAGCGATATTCCTATGGTATCGGTAGATATCTGTGACGAGGATATTCAGCTTATGGCAGAAGGTAAAAACTGGAAGGCATGTGCCACGACCAACTGGACGCTGAACGGAGAGTTTGCCTGCCGGGTGCTGGCTTTGGAAATGGCGGGACAGTATGACGACATCAGGGCGGCTTCCAGCTATTGTGAAAGTCCGGGCATGTGGATGGAAATCCCATCCGTGGTGGTAACGCAGGAGCAGGTTATGTCCGGACAGAATATTACAGTAAAAAATCTTTCGGATGTGGCAGAGGACGCCTATACGGACAAAAGCTTTATGCCATCCTGTGGCTGGATGGAGGCGGCGTTTAAAAATGAAACCAAATAAATCTATGATGGAGGTAAAACCATGAAATTTGATTACAATCATACGGACGGGGCAAACAGCCTTGTCATAAAAATATAGCACACAGCAAAATTGGATATATTTTATCGGTTTTATATGATAGAATATTAAAAAAAGAAAGTGAGGTCAAGAATTGATGTTATCAATGGAAAAAATATTTCATATAAAAAAAGCCGGTTCTACAGTGAAAACGGAAGTTCTGGCAGGAGTTACAACCTTTATGACCATGGCATATATCCTCATGGTTAATTCGGGAATGTTTGCGGAGCTTCCGGGGGTGTCATATAATGCGATTTATATCGCAACTGCAATTTCCGCCTGTATCGGGACAGTGCTGATCGGACTTCTGGCAAATCTGCCGCTGGCGCAGGCATCTGCCATGGGCTCTAACGCCTTCTTTGTCTATACGGTGTGTTTCGGCTTTGGGTTAAGCTATGCCAATGCGCTGATACTCATTCTGATTGACGGCGTCCTGTTCATACTGCTTACGGTAACAGGGCTGCGAAGGAAAATATTTGAGGCAATCCCGACGTCGGTAAGGGTGGCAATTCCCGCAGGAATCGGGCTGTTTATTGCCTTTATCGGACTTAAAGACTCCGGAATCGTGGTGGCGGATCCCTCCACCTATGTCAACCTTGCATCTTTCAATCTTCTTTCAGAAAATGTGGCGTGGAAGGATATTATGCCGATGATTGTCACATTTTTTGCTTTAATTGCGATTGCGGTTTTGACATGCAGACGGGTAAAGGGCGCTGTGCTCTGGGGCATATTTGGAGGAACGGTGCTGTATTATCTTCTTGGTTTTACTGTTTCCGGATTTTATGAGGGTTTTACAGACAATCTGAATTTTAATCCGTTTGCGGCATTTAAAGACTTTGGTACGCAGGCATTTGGCAGGGTTTTTACGGAAGGCTTTAATTTTTCGCCATATCTGGCAGAGCACAGCAGAATGGAACTTGCCATATTGATTGTGACGACTTCACTTGCGTTCTGTCTGGTGGATATGTTTGATACAATTGGTACTCTGTATGGAGCCTGCGCAAGGGGAAATCTTCTGACCGAAGAGGGGAAAGTACCCAACATGGATAAGGCGATGCTTGCAGACGCCGTGGCCACCACATGCGGTGCGGTCTGCGGCACGTCCACGGTAAGCTCTTATGTAGAGGCTTCCACAGGTATTGCGGAAGGCGGAAAGACGGGTATGGCAGCCATGGTAACGGGTGCGTTGTTTTTTGTCAGTATGTTTTTAAGCCCGATTGCGATGCTTGTACCGGGATGTGCGACAGCGGCGGCGCTCATCTATGTGGGAATCATGATGATGAACTGCGCCAGAAGTATAGACTGGCTGAAAACAGAAGAGGCGGTTCCGGCTTTTCTGACTTTGGCAATGATGCCTATGACATACAATATTTCTTACGGTATTGCCTTCGGCGTGATTTCTTATGTGCTCATCAGCGTGTTTACCGGAAAGGCAGGGAAGGTAAAAGCGGGAACATGGGTCATTGCGGCGCTCTTTACCGTCATGTTCTTTGTGACGCATTAAGGGTTGCCACAAACTGTATCTAAAGTACCATCTTGCCATTTGTGAAAGACAAGATATGATAGGTTACTCTCATCACACACTTGATATATTCAGCCTGCAAATAAAAAGTCAAGGCTAAATTAAAGAAAATTGAAAATTTTATATAGGTTGAAAATTGGGTATCAAAAT
>CANQPJ010000035.1 GCA_947625755.1 uncultured Lachnospiraceae bacterium
GGGCTTAACCAGAAGGGTAAGGAAGCGGATGGAAAGAATTTCAGTATGTAGTTTTGAATGTACAATGCATTCATATTTCAGGTAATACCTGATGAAAATATTCCTCGATAGCTCAATGGTAGAGCACTCGGCTGTTAACCGAGGGGTTGTAGGTTCGAGCCCTACTCGGGGAGTTTTTTTGTACTATATAGTACGTTTGGCTCCTTGGTCAAGCGGTTAAGACATCGCCCTTTCACGGCGGTAACACGGGTTCGATTCCCGTAGGAGTCATTATTAAAAAAGAAATATGCCGATGTGGCTCAATTGGCAGAGCAGCTGATTTGTAATCAGCAGGTTAACGGTTCGAGTCCGTTCATCGGCTTATGATATGGACCTGTAGCTCAGTTGGTTAGAGCAACCGGCTCATAACCGGTCGGTCCTGGGTTCGAGTCCCCGCAGGTCCACTTTTATTAATAGGTATTTACTTATTAATATATTTTTTATTTCAGTAGATGTTTATCATTTTACATATGGGATCTTAGCTCAGCTGGGAGAGCATCTGCCTTACAAGCAGGGGGTCACAGGTTCGAGCCCTGTAGGTCCCATTTAAGCCGGTGTGGCGGAACTGGCAGACGCGCAGGACTTAAAATCCTGTTGTGGCAACACAGTACCGGTTCGATTCCGGTCACCGGCATTTGCTGTAAAATATGCAATGCCGCTAAATTGTGCGGCGTATAAGTGCGTGTAGCTCAGCTGGATAGAGCGTCTGGCTACGGACCAGAAGGTCGAGGGTTCGAATCCTTTCACGCACGTTAAAGACTTCTGATTTTCGGAAGTCTTTTTTCATAGTATAAAAAAAATTATTTATGACATACTATTGATGTGACAAAACAATTCAATTTTTAGGAGGTAGTTATGTCAAAGAATTATTCAAATTCACAAAATGCATCTGATTCCAGCAATGCAACAAATGCACAGAATAGTGAATCAAAAAACAGCACTTCAAAAAACAGCACATCTAAGAACAGCACATCAAAAAACAGTACTTCAAAAAATAAAACAAGTGACAGCACAGATTGCAAATAGTTATTGAAGTGGAAGCCTATGGTATAATCTGGATACTGTAGGCTTTTACATATTTCGTACATGCACTTTATTATACGCAGTTAATAAATTAATATATATAGTAAATTAATGGAGTGCATTATGGGAAAATTTAATTTTATATCTATGAAAGAAGCCAGAAGACTTGCTTTGGAACCGGGATATATTGTAGCGGATTTGAGAAGCCCGGAGGAATATTATAACTCACATATAGAGAACGCAGTCAATCTTCCTTCGGCTGATAAAAGTACAATTTTAGCATTCGGAAAAGAAGAATACACATGGATTTTGTATTGCAAAAGAGGAAGTTATAGTTTTAAACTTGCCAGCGAATTATCAGACAGCGGTTATAAAGTGTTGGCAGTTGTAGGCGGATATAGAGATTGACATTGCAAATTAATACGATTATTATTGAATAGGGAAATACGATGAATTGAATTAGAATGGAAGATAAATGAAAAAATTAACATTAGTTGCGCCCTGTCATTTTGGCGTGGAATCTGTATTAAAAAGAGAAATCCTGAATTTAGGATATAATATTATAAAGGTAGAAGATGGAAGAGTTACTTTTGAAGGGGATAGTCTGGCAGTCTGCCGGGCAAATGTTTTTTTGCGGACAGCAGAAAGAATTATGATTCAGGTTGATAGGGTCCATGCTGTCACTTATGACCAGTTGTTTGAGGCTGTAAAAGCTATGGAATGGGAGAAATACATTCCGGAAGATGGAAAATTCTGGGTAAAAAAAGCCAGTACCATAAAAAGCAGATTATTTAGTCCTTCAGACATACAAAGAATTGTTAAAAAGGCGATTGTAGAAAGATTAAAGACAAAGTATCATATGGATTGGTTTAGCGAAACAGGAGCGGAGTATCCAATCAGAGTTTTTTTCTACAAAGATGAAGCGATTATTGCTTTGGATACGACAGGAGATTCGCTTCACAAGCGTGGATATAGAAAGTATACGTCCAAGGCTCCTATATCAGAGACATTGGCGGCTGCCCTGATTATGCTGACTCCATGGAAAAAAGACAGAATCCTCATAGATCCGTTTTGTGGCTGCGGAACATTTCCTATTGAAGCAGCCATGATAGCGGCAGATATTGCCCCGGGAATAAATCGGGAGTTTACAGCTGAAAACTGGACAAACATAATACCAAAGAAAAATTGGTATGAGGCAATAAATGAAGCCGACGGGAAAATCAATGATGAGATTGATGTGGATATTCAGGGATACGATATTGATGATGAAATGATTGCTTTTTCAAGAAAAAATGCTCAAAGTGCCGGGGTAGAACATCTGATACATTTTCAGACCAGACCGGTCGAAAAACTCAGCCACAGTAAAAAATACGGCTTTATTATCACGAATCCGCCCTATGGTGAAAGACTGGAGGAAAAGGCTGCTTTAAAGTCTTTATATACTCAAATTGGAGAGAGATATAAAGCTTTGGATAACTGGTCCGCTTTCATCATTACTTCATATGAGAATGCAGAAAGAGATATGGGCATAAAAGCAACAAAAAACCGTAAGATATATAATGGGATGCTCAAAACGTATTTTTATCAGTTTATGGGAGCAAAACCACCGAAAAGAAAAGTTAAGGAAGACTAAATGAACAAAAAGAAACTAATAATTTTATATTTGCCGGCAGCTATTATACTGATAATCTTAATGATTGCATTTTTTATTTTTTCCAGACAGACAGTGCAAAAAGAGCTTATAGGCAAAGAAGTTAATTCCAAGGAAAAATGGAATGCAATTATGGCGCAGAGTGCCAACAGGGAAAAAATAAATCTTAAAGTAAATAAAAAAGACGTAGAGCCGGATAATAATAAACTTTATATGAGCGACAATATGAATCTGATGCTGCCAGTCAGTATTGTGAAAGAGACTTTTAATTGCGCACAGAATATTTATAATGATAAACGTGTCGTGATTGAAAAAGGAAGCAATATTGCTGTTATGTATATCGGAGAAAAAAGAATTATCTTTAATGACAACGAATATAAGCTGGAAGATAAAGTCGTAAAAAAGAATAAAACCGTTTATATACCTGCCACTGTTTTTAGTGACTATTTTAATTATCAGTACAAATGGAACAGCAAAAAGAACGAAGCCAGCATGAGTGATAATGCGGTTTCCGATTCTTATTTGCCGGAGCGTTACAGTTATATTGACAAGAAACGTTCTGTACCGGCAAAAGATCAGGGGAATTATGGAACCTGCTGGGCATTTGCTACATTGACTGCATTAGAGACAGCGCTGACTCCGGAAGAAACATATGATTTTTCTGAAAATAATCTCATATATAATAATGATTTGTCAGAGGACATACAGGATGGGGGAGATTACATGATGTCAATGTCTTATTTGATGGCATGGAAAGGACCTGTTTTGGAGCAGGACGACCCATATGGCTCAAAAGTCAATGGCAAAAATATGAACTGCGTCAAACATGTACAGGAAGCACAGATAATTCCGGAGAAGGATTATCAGCAGATAAAGAATATGGTCTATAAATATGGCGGTGTGGAAAGCTCAATGTATATGTCGATGCGTAACAGCAATATGTCATCGGTGTACTATAATGAAACAGAGTATGCTTATTGTTATAAAGGAAAAAATAAGCCGAATCATGATGTTGTAATTATAGGATGGGATGATAATTATTCCAAAGAGCTTTTTAACGACCAGTCTATAGAAGGAGATGGCGCTTTTATCTGCATGAACAGCTGGGGAAATGATTTTGGATACAATGGTGTATTTTATGTTTCATATTATGACAGCTGTATTGGAATTAATAACGTCTGCTATACAAAGGTTGAAGATGTAGATAATTATAATAATATTTATCAAAGTGATTTGTGCGGGTGGACCGGTTCCATGGGATTCGAGAATGAAAACACTGTATATTTTTCGAATGTATATACTGCTGAAGAAAATGAAAAAGTTGAGGCGGTAGGCTTTTATTCGATTATTGAAGATTTGGAATACGAAGTTTTTGTCTGTCCGAAATATAGGAGTGTTTCTTCATTAAATGAAAGGAATCATGTAGCAGCCTCCGGAACCTTGAAGAATAAAGGATTTTATACAATCAAGCTGGACAAAAAATATAACATAAGCGAAGACCAGAAATTTAGTGTGATTGTCAAAGCTACGAATAAAAAAGACGATAAGACATTTAAGATTATTCCTGTTGAAATGGAAACTGAATCCATGGAGGGGACAGTGGAACTGGCTGATGGAGAAGGATATTTCAGCTCCGGTGGTCTTAACTGGCAGTCCGCAGAAAATCAAGGGTGTAATATATGTTTGAAAGCATATACGACAAAAAATAGATAAAAACAAATACAAAGGATGTATGATATGAAAAGAATAATTTTTGCAACGACCAATGAAAATAAAGTAAAAGAAGTTCGTATGATGTTGAAGGATTATGATGTAGAACTATGCACTATGAAAGAGGCGGGAGTCAATACCCAAATCATAGAGGATGGTACAACATTTGAAGAAAATGCTGTCATTAAGGCAAAAACAGTTATGGAAATAACCGGTGAGATAGCAGTAGCGGACGATTCCGGGTTGGAAGTAGATTATCTGGATGGAGCTCCCGGCATCTATTCGGCAAGATTTTTGGGCGAAGATACCAGTTATGATATAAAAAATAATTACATTATAGATAAATTAAAAGATGCCAAGGGAAAAGAAAGAAGCGCAAGATTTGTCTGTGCTATGGCTGCGGCATTTCCTGATGGAGAAGTAGTTACCTGCAGGGGGACTATTGAGGGATTAATTGCCTATGAACAAAAGGGAAATAATGGCTTTGGATATGATCCCATTGTGTATGTTCCGGAATATGAGATGACAACAGGAGAGATGGCGCCGGAATTAAAGAATAGTATCAGTCATAGAGGACAGGCGCTGGAACAGATGAAAGAGATATTGAAAGGAAGACTTTTAAACGAAGAATGAAAGTAATAATAATTAGTGATTCCCATGGCAATCTGGATAACGTCCGAAAAATTATGGAAAAAGAGAAAGATGTTGACCGCGTCATTCATTTAGGAGACCTAATCGGGCAGGACGAACAGCTCAAGATGATATGTGACTGTCCGATTTATGCTGTTCGGGGGAATGGTGATTTTTGGTCAAAGAATCCAATGTCCGATACTGTGGAGATTGGAAAAAATAAAATTTTTATTACACACGGGCATAATTTTGGCGTGGATTTTGGAATAGACAGATTGTGCTATGCGGCAAAAGAGCAGGGATGTAATATTGCAATGTATGGACACACACATGTTCCGGAAAATTCTGTTTTTGGTGGAATTATTGTAGTAAATCCGGGAAGTGTGAGCCGTCCAAGACAACTGAACCACAAACCCACATATGCTGTCATGAAAGTAGATGAAAAAGGGAAAGCTGATATAAGAATACAGTATGTGTAAATACAGAAGCAGTTTTTCTAAAAAATGCTTGACAATTCCCGGTACTTACCATATAATAATTTTTGCGCTGTGAAAAAATTCGCATATAAATCCGGGGTGTGGCTCAGCTTGGCTAGAGCGCCTGATTTGGGATCAGGAGGTCGCAGGTTCGAATCCTGTCACCCCGACATGCGGGTGTAGTTCAGTGGTAGAACACCAGCCTTCCAAGCTGGATATGTGGGTTCGATTCCCATCACCCGCTTCTATATAAACTATATAGCTCGTGTCCGTAGCTCAGCTGGATAGAGCAACGGCCTTCTAAGCCGTGGGTCGGGGGTTCGAATCCCTTCGGGCACATTTTCTGGATTTAACCAGAGGCATGGTGGCTATGGCGCAGTTGGTTAGCGCGCCAGATTGTGGCTCTGGAGGCCGAGGGTTCGAATCCCTCTAGCCACCTTTCACAATGGGCTATCGCCAAGCGGTAAGGCACAGGACTTTGACTCCTGCATTCGCTGGTTCGAATCCAGCTAGCCCAGTTTGATGGGTTAGACACTCATTATTATAAAATTTATATTAAGGGCCACTAGCTCAGATGGTAGAGCACTTGACTTTTAATCAAGTTGTCTGGGGTTCGATTCCCCAGTGGCTCACTTGAAAAGAAGCGATATTTGTTATAATAAGTAATGAATATTGCTTTTTTTTTCAAGTGGGGATGTAGTTTTTCAAAAAGTTTCAACGAAATCTATCAAATTAACAATATTTGATATTACATATTTAGAATTTGTTACATTTCCAAATCCATATTTTGCAAAAACAAAAGGAATTTCAATTTCAGTAGCTGCCATATAATCTTGATATGTATTACCAATGTATATTGCTTTTTCCAATTGATTTCTTGATATGATTAATTTAATATTTTCACATTTATTTTTCCGGTGCGACTGGACATTTCAAAATATGCAAAATAACTATTTAACGAATGATATTTCTAGATTGGGATATGGTTTCCCACCATATTTTTTTAAATATGCTTGTTCTTCTTTACAGCATTCTTTAATAATATTAAGTCTTTTTTTATCGATACTAGGAAACATCATTTCAGCAACCTTATCAATCGTTTTCCCCCCAAAAAAGTATTCATTTCTTCTTGAGTAATTTTTCTGTTTAATTAAGGATATTTATTTAAAACAAAATTCCATGCTTGAACTACCTGCTTTGATGTGTTCCATAATGTTCCATCTATATCAAATATTATTCCTAATTAATTCATAATAGTGCTCTTCTATTTATTAAAAATTTTATATTATTAAATATGTGCAAAGATGTCTATTATTTTATAAATTCTATTGTAATAATAAGGTATATAATAGATTTAATATTTAAGTATAGTTTTGAGGGGCATTATAGGTGTTATTATAATAGATATTTGTGGGTAGAAATGTGATTTAATCATTCTGATGGTTTATTAAAAATAAAGATATGTTACAATGAACAAAAGAAAAGTTATATCAAAGAATCTTTGTGAATTAGGTTATGAGCCATGAAGTAAAGATTCTTTTGCTATTTATCAAAAAAACAAAAATAGAAATAATTGGTAAAACAACCAAAAGAAGCATAAATGTTGTTTCAGGGAAAAAGTATTGAAATTAAAAGGTATTTAAATTATACTAACTATTGATGCTGCGGAAAAGTACTAAATTAAGGAATAAACAAGATGAGTGGTTTATATGTAATGAAAAAGAATACAAATTATTGCCTGAATTTTGTAAAAGGTATTGCTTGTTTTGGAATATTGTATATGCACACTAGTTATAATTGCCTTGTAAGTTCAATAGTTGCATGTATGGTAAGATTTGCTGTATTAATATTTTTTATGGTATCAGGATATTATTGTTTCAATAGAGATAGAGATATAGTAGCACAGAGATTGCCTAAAAAGATGAAACATATTACGAAATTGTGTATTATTTCTACAATAATATATATGTTCTGGGGAGCATTTGTTAGCCCTCTTATAGTAGGGGGGGGGAGAGCATAAATCTGTCTGCATTCTTTGCTGAAACGATAACTATTAAAAAAATATTTTTTTGGGTATTGTTCAATCAATCTATATATGGTGGAGCATTGTGGTTTTTATTTGCTCTATTATATTGCTATATAATATTTTATTTTGTTAATAAAGTTAACTGTTATAAATTGGCATATATATTGATACCTGTTTTGATTTTTTTGCATATTGTAACGAGAGGTATTATCCAACATTTTCAACTTGTTGATGAGACATTAAACATTGCCTTTTATAGAAATTTTATTTTTATGGGATTTCCTTTTTTTATGTTAGGAAATTTGTTACATAAATATCAACAAAAAATTGTAAGTAAAATTACAAATAAAAAATTAATTGCGTTGATATTTATAGGAATTATGCTTAGCTGTTTTGAAAGATTATTTGTTGTACTGGAATTATATATAGGAACAGTAATTGCAACTATATGTATTTTTATTTTTGCGATTAAAAATCCCAAGAAGAAGATTGTTCCTATTATAGAAAAAATAGGGGATAAATATTCATTGGTTATATATATTATGCATTCAATTGTTAATGTTTTAGTGGTGAAGCTGGCAATGATTATGGGATTTGCTGACAACAAAATATTCATGTATTTTAAGCCATTTTTAATTTATGTAATTATACCAATATTTGCATGGAGTTATATTCATATAGTTAAATTTATTAAGAATAGTATTGGAATTGATAGAACAGGACAATTTAAATAAGTTTTAAATAGCAATTTATATTAAATATAAATTTAAGAAAAATATCTATAGTACCCAACTTTATGTATTATTATAGCTATATAAATAATGATTTGTTCTCTAGTAATAAAGATTCATGTTATAATTAGAATATGGAAAAAACCGATATTTATATTGTGTAAATAAATATCAGGAGATGGGATTATGTGAAAAAATCGAACACGAATGTATAATTGTTTTGCAGTGGCATTGGTAAGACTGACATTAGTAATTGTTAATGAAAATAGACATAACAGAAAACAGGCAATAAGTCAGATTGTAAAATTTTATAAATCTGATTTTGTTGTATAGGGTAAGACCCTGTTTATAAAGCATAGAACTTTCGAAGAAAGTCTAGGCTTTAATAAACAAATAAACCACCGGCTAAGCCGGTGGTTGTGATTCTGCTTGCTTTGTTTGAATCCTGTACAAGGAAAAATGTAAAAAAGGTAAAAAAACCTATAAATCTTTTAGTGTTCCAAACCGGTATCCCATATCTTCCCATTTGCTCAAAAGCTCATCTAGAATTTCACCATTGGTTTTGGAAGTGTTATGTAACAAAACAATCGCACCGGGATGGACTCTTGGCAACAACTTATCGAATGCCTCTTCTTTTGTCGGCTGATTATCTCTGTTCCAGTCGACATAAGCAAGGCTCCAGAAAATTGTTTTATATCCTTTTGCCTGTGCCATCTGCAAATTGTCCACGTCATATTTTCCCTGTGGAGGTCTGTAATATTTTGCAAGTTTTTTTCCGGTTATTTCCTCAAACAAATTCTCCACCTGCATGAGTTCATTTTCAAATTTTTCCCGGCTCATACCAACGATATTCGGGTGATTGTATGTATGGTTTCCTACGGTGTGTCCTTCTTTTACAATCTGTTTTACCAAATCATGATTTTCTTTCAAAAAATGTCCCACAACAAAAAAAGTTGCCTTTGCTTTATGTTTTTTTAACGCTTTTAATATGGCAGGAGTGTTTCCGTTTTCATATCCGCAGTCAAAGGTCAGATATAAGACCTTTTTCTTTGCATCTCCCACATAATATGCATTATATTTTTTCATAACTTCTGCAGATTCCGTGCCTGACGGTTGACTTCCGTTTTCTCCATAACCAAGTCCCCAATTTTTTTCATTACTGATTACGTTGAAAGCAGGCAGTACCTGTTCTTTTAAGGCGGCTGTTCCTCTTCCAATAAAAAAAGCAGCTATAAAAACAGACAATATTAATACACTTTTTAATCCTCTTGTTGTAATCCATCCGTCTTTTTGTAATCTCATATTAACCTGCAAATATAATCATTTATTTTATTATATAGAAGGTAAACTTTTTTTATTCTGATTTTATAATAATATTTTAATATACTTTTTCATAGAATTAGAAAACAAAAAAATCTTGGAAATAGACATAAAAGGATGTAAAAAAGTGCATAATATAAATACACTTTTATATTGAAATAAAAAAAATTAAAAAATGTTAGCACTCACTCTTGACGAGTGCTAACAAAAGTGCTAGAATACAGTTAAAGGAAAGCAGAAGCTTGAGAAAACAATCAGAGAGCAGATGTATTTTCCCAAAATTTTAATAGCGACGGTGAAAAACCGCTGATATATAAGGAGGTATGTATTATGTTAACACCTAGTATTTTTGGAATGGACAAATTTTTTGATGATTTGGATAATGTTTGGAACTTTGAACCAACATTTAAGCGTCAGGAAAATATGTTGAAAAAAATCAACACAGACGTGAAGGAATTGAAAGATGGCTATGAAATTGACATGGAGCTTCCGGGATTCAAAAAAGAGGAAGTAACTGCCGAATTAAAAGATGGGTATCTTACAATTTCAGCAGAACACAACGATACAAATGACGAGAAAGACAAGGAAGGGCATTATATCCGAAAAGAAAGATATTATGGAAAATGCCAGAGAAGCTTTTATGTTGGAGATAATGTAGAGCAGGAAGATGTAAAGGCGAAATTTGAAAATGGAATTTTAATTTTAAATGTTCCAAAAAAAGAGATAAAATCCGAAGTAGAAGAAAGAAAATATATTTCAATTGAATAACTGCAAGGATTGACGAAGTTTTATTTAGCAGAAGCATTGGCAATATGATGTTGCCAATGTTTCTGCTTTTTATGTAATGTGATACAGATTGACATTTTATTAAAATTGGTTATAATAGAAAAAGTTGTAAGCAGGCTGTATAAAGCATGCTATACGATACAATGATGAGCGGGTGTGGCGGAATTGGCAGACGCGCTAGATTTAGGTTCTAGTGGGAGACCGTGCAGGTTCAAGTCCTGTCACCCGCATGAATACAGAGTTTTTAGAAACAGAAGTGCTTCTAAAAACTCTGTATTTTTGTAAAAAATAAGTATGGCATCGATAAAATTTTTCCTTTGTTTACAAATATAGATAAAGTATAAATAACTCTTGTAAAAAAAATGGGTTTTTTGTATAATAAACGATGTGCAATCAAAGATTTCAAAATGATAAATTTGAGATTATATAATTGCAAAAAATAGTAACAAGTAAACAATTGACAGTATGTGGAAGGAGCCATAATAACTTTGAAGGTTCAGGTTATTTGCGTTTCTTCTTTATTGATAGGAACAATCGTAATCCACGCAGAAAGATATAAGGATTTACGGCGAACCACTAGTCTGTTGGTAACCAATCTACGAATAATAGAGTGATAAAATGCCGGTAATTGCTAAAACCGGTTCCTTCTAAATACTGCCAATCATCAAATGTGTTCGAAAGATAATATGAAGTGACCTCGCATTTGTAGTTTCGTGGATTTACCTGTAAACTGTTAATTGACAAGATTAATGG
>CANQPJ010000036.1 GCA_947625755.1 uncultured Lachnospiraceae bacterium
AAATGTGACGATTGTTGAGAGAAAAGTTTGTTAATGTAAAATTAACTCTTGACAAGAGGTCACTTCATAACAGCGAGAGGAAAAGAAAAAGTTTGTTAAGACTGGATTTGCCTCTTGACAAAGATCACTTCATAACAGGAGAGAAAAGATATGCAGGCAATTATTTTAGCTGCGGGTATGGGAAAAAGGCTTAAGGAATTAACTCAAAACAATACAAAATGTATGGTGAAGGTAAACGGAATTACATTGATAGACCGTATGCTTCATCAGATAGAGAAACAACATTTGTCACGGATAGTTATTGTAGTGGGTTACAAGGGAGAAAAACTTATTGAGTATATAGATTCACTGGACATACAGACACCGATTGTTTATGTGAATAATCCTATTTATGATAAAACAAACAATATATATTCTCTTTATCTTGCAAAGGAGTATCTCTGCAGTGAGGATACACTGCTTTTTGAGTCGGATCTTATAGTCGAGGATAAGATTATCGAGATGCTTGTAAATGATCCGAGAGATACTTTGGCGCTGGTAGATAAATATGAGAGTTGGATGGACGGCACCTGTGTGAAGATAGGTGAAGATGATTCCATTGAAGCTTTTGTTCCAGGTAAAAAGTTTAAATTTAACGAAATAAAAGATTATTATAAAACAGTAAATATATACAAATTTGGGAAAAATTTTTCAGAAACTCATTATATTCCTTTTCTCGAAGCATATTCAAAGGCATTAGGAAATAACGAATATTATGAACAGGTACTTCGCGTCATTACAATGCTTGATAATCCTGAAATAAAAGCAAAACGTCTCGATGGGCAACTTTGGTATGAAATAGATGATGTACAGGATTTGGATATAGCAGAATCCATGTTTGTACCTGATGAGGACAAGCGTGTTGCGCTCTTACAGGAAAGATATGGTGGTTATTGGAGATATCCGCAACTCATAGATTTTTGTTATTTGGTAAATCCATATTATCCACCGAAAAAAATGATAGAAGAAATAAAAGCAAGTTTTACGACACTTTTGACGCAGTATCCTTCCGGAATGAGAGTTAATTCGCTGTTGGCAGCTAAAAATTTCAATGTACATGCGGAAAACATTTTAGTCGGGAACGGCGCAGCAGAATTGATAAAAGGATTGATGGATATACTACCTGGAAAAGTTGGTATAGTCAGACCGACGTTTGAAGAATATTCACATCGGAGAAAAGAGACAGAAATTGTTGCCTATTGGCCTCAAAATGATAACTACTCTTATGGATGCAAAGATTTGGAAACTTTTTTTGATGATAAGGATATAAAGAATCTTATTATTATAAATCCTGATAATCCTTCCGGTAATTATATAGAAAAAAAAGAATTACTTCAGTTGATTGAATGGGCAAAGCGTAAAGATATTAAATTGGTTATTGATGAATCATTTTCGGATTTTGCTGATGAAAAAGACAATACTTTTTTTGATAATAATCTTCTTCAAAAGAATCCTCAGTTGTTTGTGATGAAGAGCATATCAAAATCTTATGGGGTTCCGGGGCTGCGACTTGGGGTACTGGCATCCGGAGATACAGAAACTATCAAACGATTGAAAAAGGATGTTGCAATTTGGAATATTAATTCCTTTGCAGAGTTTTATATGCAGATTGAGGAAAAATATAAAAATGATTATGCTAAAGCGCTTAATCGCTTCAGGGAGGAAAGAAAAAGATTTGTTGAAGAACTTTCCACTATACAGGGACTTCGCGTAATACCTTCACAGGCTAATTATGTTATGGCAGAAATAACAAATGGTATTAGCGCCAAAGAATTGACAAGACGATTGATTGTCAATAATAATATATTGATTAAAAATCTGTATCCTAAAATGAATGAAAAGGAAAAGCAGTTTATACGGTTGGCGGTTAAAACTGTAGAGGAAAACAATAAACTGATTGATGCATTAAAGAATAATCTGAAGGAGGATATTTCATGAAAATATTGGATTTTAAAACAATTAAAAATATGAATATTCCGGAACGAAAAGTATACGACTGGTGTAATGAAGTATGGCGAATAAAAGAAAAATGTATTCTACCAGCAAAAATGAAGACATGGGAAGGAGATTCGGGGAGATATATGACAATGCCGGGGATTATACCGGATTATGATATTGCAGGAGTCAAATTTATTTCCAGGAATGTAGATGATATAAATGGCATACCTGCAAGAAACTCTCACATAATTATTCAAAAGAGATCTGAGTATGGACTTCTTGCAGTAGAGGATGGTATGTGGATAACAAACATGCGAACGGCAGCCATAGCTGTTAATTCTGTTGTTAAGTACAGCAAAACAGATGCACATACTATAGGACTTATGGGACTGGGGCTGGTTTCGTGGGCATTTATAAAAATCCTGGGGGGGGGGGAAGTGTTCCTCTAGGAAATATACTATTAAATTATTAAAATATAAAGATCATGCTGAAAGACTTATAAACAGATTTAAGGATGAATTTCCACAGTTTAATTTTGAAATAGTTAGTTCATATAATGAGGTATGTTCCTGTGACATTGTCGTTTCAGCTGTGAGTTATGCTCGAAACGAGTTTGTTGCTGATAATGTATTTAAACCAGGATGTCTGGTTGTTCCAATTCACACAGGTGGTTTTCAAAATTGCGACTTATTTTTTGATAAGGTAATAATTGATGATGTAGAACATGTGAAAGGATTTAAATATTATAAACAGTTTAAATCTAGGATGACAGAAGTGGGTGATATTGAGAACGGAAAAGCGACTGGAAGAGATAATAATAATCAGCGTATTATTGCTTATTGTGGAGGAATTGCATTGCATGACTTGTTTTATGGATATAAAATATACCAGATTGCTATGGAAAAAGGATATGGCACTGATGTAGATATGAATTATCCTGAAACACATTTGTGGATATAAAGTTACTAATATAACGATGAATTGTAGAAAGGAAGATAATAATGAATAAGAATGTTAGTTTAAAGAATCGAATATTTGATATTAAGAAAAAATTGCGTATTAGATTTGCAACGCCGATGTATAAGATGCCTTTAGAGTATCGTATAAAAAAAGACATGGAAGTTTTTGAGCGAACGTATGGATATAAATTTGATTTATACAATGCAAAAAGCTTTACAGAAAAAATTCATGCTTATAAATTGTTGTATTCAAATCCTGTGATGGGAACAATTGTTGATAAGTATGAGTTTAAAAATTACATTAAGAAAAAAATAGGAGGGGGGGATGAAAAAACAACAAAAGGTGACTTTTGCGCAAAAACATATGGTATTTATGAAAACCTTGCTGAATTAAAAAGAGCATGGGAAAGCCTGCCTAAAGAATTTGTTTTGAAATCAACAATTTCAAGCGATGGAAAGAATATTATTTTTGTTAAAGATAAAGAAACAACTGATTTTAAGGCCATTTGCAAAGAAGTAAAGAAGTGGTTTAATCCTCGCAATACATTACTGAATTCATTCAGTCTCGCATATTACAATCAGAAGCCAAGAGTTCTTGCAGAAGAATGGTTACATATTATGAATGATAATGGTAATTTAAGAGATTATAAGTTCTTTTGTTTTGATGGCATGGTCAAATTTGTTTATACTACGTCACGAACCTTTGCCGATTTTGACTATCCAAGAACATTCTTTGACCTGAATTGGAATAAAATTAATGCATCTTTGGGCAGTCATCCAACGGCTGAAACGGCTGAAAAACCAAAGCATTTAGAGGAAATGATTGAAATAAGCAAAAAACTTTCAAAAGGATTTCCATTCGTCAGAATGGACTTTTATGATTCTGAAGAAATGCCAATGCTTGGAGAGATGACTTTTTATCCTACGGGAGGGTTTATGCCTATTGAACCACATGAATTTGATGTGGAACTGGGAGAATTGATGCATATACCACCTGATATGATGTTACATTGAGGATAAGCAAATGAATGGAACAGATAAAAAAAGAGAGTTAGTTATCTATGATTTCTGTGGAACAATAGCGGATTTTCAAACTGGAAATGCATTTGTAAGATATGTCTTAAAACATAAGGGAATTAGTGACAATCGTTATGAAAAGTTGCGTTTTTTTCTCAATAAAATTGGCTTTATAAAGCGTTTTAATTATATTTTTCCTAAAATGGCGGTTAATAAATTTTTGTTGTTATATCAGCTTAAGGGACTCAGCTATGAAGAATTGGATAAACTTGCATATTTGTATTATTGTGATGAAGTTAAGCCGCATCTTATTGAACAGGTGGTTGATACGATAGAAAAACACCGTTCAGAGGGTGCATTACTGGTGTTAGACAGCGCCGGATATGCTATTTATCTCAAATATTTTACGGAAGAGTATAATATTCCGGTTTTGCTTGCTTCCGAATTTCAATATAAAAACGGAATTTTTACTGGTATAGTTGAAGGTAAGGATAATTATGGACGGGAAAAGTTACAACGGTTAAAACAATATTTTAAAACTTCAGAATATTCCTCAGATTTTTCAAAGGTAATAGGCTACTCGGATTCCTATTCTGATATGCCTGTATTAGAACACTGCGATAAGGTTGTTTGTGTTTATAAGGGACCACGACAGGAAAAATGGATGTCAGATATAGGGGCGGATATAATCCGTTACTAAATCAAGAAAACGATGGAGATAATCTGATGAGTTATATAAATAAGTATCTTAGAAACTTTAAACCATATAATGTGGCTTCGCATAAAATTTGGAAAGTAGATCCAAAAGACAGGAAAAATATTTTAAAACTTGATTGGAATGAAGGAACAATATCGCCTGCACCACAGGTTACAGAAAGATTAAAAAAACTAATTAGTACTGGCTTTTTTCTTAATTTATATCCTTCTACCAATAACAATCGCATCATAGAGTTGCTATCGGAATATACAGGACTTTCGTCTGAATATTTGCAATATTTTGCCAGCTCGGATTCTTTAGAGGAATATATATCCAAATTATTTATAACAGTTGGTGATCCGGTTCTTCTTTTATGGCCCAGCTATGATAATTTTAGATTAACGGCGCAAGTGGCAGGGGCTCATGTAATGTTTTATGAGATGAATGAAGATTTTCAATTCAATCCTGAAGATTTTGAAAAAAAGATAGATAGAAAAAATCCTTCATTAGTCTATATTTGTAATCCTAATAATCCGACCGGAACGCAGTTGCAGCCGGATTATATTGAACATCTTTTGAAAAAGTATGATCAGACAGTGTTTTTGATTGATGAGGCATACTGGGAATTTAGCGGGATTACCTGTCAGGAATTGGTAACCCGGTATGATAATATTTTAATTTCGAGAACAATGTCAAAGGCGTTTGCTTTAGCAAATATACGATTTGGATATTTGATTTCATCAAGAGAAAATATAGAGTTTGTTTCGAGCATCCGTAATCCTAAAAACATTACAACATTTGCTCAGGAAGCAGTGATTGGCGCATTGGAAAATACAGATTATATGTGGAATTATGTAAAACAGGTAAGAATTGCCCGCGATTACTTTGTTCAAGCAATTAATGCATTACCCGGAGAAAAATTTAACGCATATGAAACACAGGGAAATTTTGCGTTGGTTCAATGTTGCGATCAATTGACGAAACAGGAAATACTGACATATTTACAACGTAATAATATATTTATACGTGACCTCCAACAGAGTGAAATTGTAAAAAATTGTGTTAGGGTATCGATTGGAACAATGGATCAGATGAAACGTGTAGTTCATGTTTTTGATGAATACTGTCAGAGAAGCTACTTTTTTTCAGATAAAGAGGAATAGTAGATTTAGAAATCAAGAAAATGGTTAAGCGAGAAAATAAAATGGAAAATGGGTGTAAGAAAATAATAAAAACAATAATACCGAAAAGGTTGTTAACTATTATTTATAGAAGAAAAGCATTAGAGAACCTATTTAAATTAAGAAAAAGTGTTCGTGAGATTGAAAAAAGACCGCGAAGCTTTGAAAATGGTCCTAAAGTTGTGTTTGTTCTTCAGTTTCCTGCTGCATGGAATTCGTTTAAAACGGTATACGAGGCAGCGATACAAAAAGGATTGTCCGTATTTGTTTTATGTGTACCTACTTTTGCTGATAAAAATGGGGAATATCTATCAGAAAAGGGATTAACAAATGATTCATATGAATTCTGTATGAAAAATAAAATTTCATGCGTTGATGCTTGGACAGATGGGGTATGGTATGACTTGGAAAGCTATGAACCGGATTATGTTTTCTATTCCAGACCATATGATTCAATGTATCCAAAGGAGTATAAAAGTAGTACTGTCTGTAGATATGCAAAAATATGTTTTATTCCATACTCTTATTCTATAGGATCTTTATTTGCAAAAGTAATTTATAACATTGGATTTATATCAAATACATATATCTGCTTTGCTCCAAGTATACCATGTATGGATCAGTGCAAAAAAATGTATAAGATAAAGGAACTGCTTATTCCAAAAAGTTTTGTGTGTCTCGGTTATCCAAATCATGATTTGTATGCCGATATAGAGAGGGAAAAAGGAATAAAAGTTTCAAATATTTTGTGGCTTCCACGATGGACAACATCAGAAGAAAAAAACAATACACAAAGTCATTTTATGCCTTATTTTGACAAATTCATTCAATTTGCGAAGTCACATAATGAAATACAGATTGTTATACGACCTCATCCACTAATGTTTACAAATTTTATAAATAAAAAAGTTATGACTGAACAAGAGGTAAAAAAAATTCATCAAACGGTTGAATCTATGAGCAATATTATATTTGATGAGAGGAAAGATTATACGATATCTTTAAAAAAGGCAGACATAGTGGTTTCAGATAATTCTTCTTTGCTGATAGATGCATTTATTACCGGGAAACAGGTTATATTTTGTGGAGAAGCAATGGAATATTTAAATGAAGAGGGGGTAATGATGGATTCTACTTTTTATCATGCCGACAAATGGGAACAAGTAGAAGAAGAATTAGAAAATTTAATACAGGGCAAAGACACTTTAGCCGAGAAGAGAAGAGAAACGATAAATAAAATTTTTCCAAATTTAGATGGAAAAATAGGAGAAAGGGTATTAGAGTATATTATTACTGATTATAAAAAACATGGGTAAGATGAACTGGAAGCTATGAATTTTATTGTAAGGAACGGAGCGAAAAAACAATAATCTGCAATTAGAACTGCAAAAAGAGCACGGACCAAAGGTAATCGCTTTGTATGGCTATGCGATTCGTTTAGGAATAGACTATATTTTTCAAACGGATTGCGTGTTGATACTGTAAAAAAATATTTATATAGACTTCCCAAGGACTATAATCAGCCTAATATCATGATAACGACATATTTTATAAAAACAGATTTGCTTTGATACTATAAGTTTTAAACCGCGGCAGGGCGAAAAGAATTCTATAACTATTCCTAAATTGGAACGGGTCAATAAACTTTATTCATAAGTATAAAAGAAAAATCTGATTTATTTTAGCCTGCTTAAATAACTGTTATGATACTGTTTATCATAAGTGACTTCTACCATGTAGGCGGAGTGAAAGCTCCTGCCTAATCTGTGGAAGTGAATCTCACTTGGACTAGAATAAGTGCGGAAAACTTGTCTACAAAAATATCAAACTTCGCTGTCAGCCCGTTATCTATTGGAATTAAAAAGCTGTTTTTTGTCAGCATATTCCCGTCAGTTTATTTTAACAGATGCGTATAACTTTTTTGGTTTAGCGCAAGGTTATACTCTTCCCGCACCATTATGCTGTTATCCTTATAAGTTAGAATATAGTTATCATCCTGTTTGAGAATTGAAGTATCGACGCAGTGTTCAGATAGATATGTTCAATTTGGTGAAAAGAATATTGATTGAGATTTTTGGGGATAAATTTTCTTTCTATTTCCATTATCTTAAATCGCCTATGCATGTCTATTGTAAGAGGGATTAGATAAAAATTCAAGCCCCGAGATTGTGGAAAAAATAAAAAATGACATCATATAAATATAGTGAAAAAATGTAGAGTGAAGTATTATAATCATATAAAATATATAGTTGAGGTGACAATATAAGATACAAAAAGGAGATTTTAACATGAAAACAGTATATGCATTTTTGGCAGACGGACTGGAAGAAGTAGAGGCGCTGATGGTGATAGACCTTCTCAAGAGGACACATAAACTCAATGTGGTTACCGTTTCCATTAAGGACAGCCTTTTCGTAGAAGGTTGCCATAATATCAAAATGTATACGGACAAAAATATTGATGAAATCAATTTTGAAGAAGGCGATTGTATCTTCCTTCCCGGAGGGCTTCCGGGAACAACCAATCTCGCTTCCTGTACAAAACTGACAGCCCAGATATTGAAATATAATAAGGTGGGTAAAATGCTTGCAGCAATCTGTGCAGCACCGACAGTGTTCAGTGGATTGGAATTGTTGAAAGATAAAAATGCAACCAGTTATCCGACGATGGCAGAACAGATGGATTGTAAAAACTATGGGGGGAAGGGTCGTGACCGATGGCAATTTTGTTACTGCCAATGGGTTGGGTTCGGCTCTTGAAATGGGATTGGAGCTTATTCGAATTTTTGGTAGACAAAAAAACTTTTGACAGTGTGGCTGAAGCAATTCAATATGCAAAGATTGGAGGAATTATAAAATGAAAGTTTGTATTGTTGGAGGAGGTCATATAGGAACAACGCTGGCATGCTATATTAAGCATACAAATCCTTCTATCAATGTTTCAATATTTACCCGACGTCCGGAGAAATTTTCTCAAAAAATCAGATGCAACGATTGGGAAAAGAAAATTGAATATGATGTTAGTCTTGATTGTATTTCCGGGGATTCTTCAGTTGCAGCTAAAGATGCGGATATAGTATTTATTGCGCTTCCGCACTTTGCGGTAGAGAAAGCATTTAAAGATATTGCGCCTTATGTATCAAAAAAAGCATTTATAGGAGTAATACCAGGAGGCGGAGGATGTGAGTTTTATTTTGAAAAATATTTCACAACCAATCAGACGCTTTTTGGTTTTCAAAGGGTTCCATTTACAGCAAAACTTGAAGTTTACGGTTCAGAAACAAACTTGAAAAGTTGGAAACCTTATAGTGTTGTAGGTACTCAAAAACAAAGTAGGATTGATGAAGCTTGCGAGCAAATTGAGTTATGTGGTTTAAAAACAAAAAAGGCGGCAAATTATTTGTCTGTTGCTCTGACGCCTACAAACCCGATTTTGCATACTTCAAGAATATATGATTTATTCGGAGCATATAGCCGTAATCATGTATTTTTAGAAAAATTTAAGTTTTATGTTGGATGGACAGATGCTGCTTCACGTGTTCTTTTATCTATGGATGAAGAATTACATGAGTTGCTATCGGCTATCACAGAATTGGACACAAGCGCCATACGACTATTGACAGAGCATTATGAGGCGCCTACCGTAAAATTGATGACTAAAAAATTAAATTCGATTCCTACATTTCAGTCTGTGTACGCTCCTTTAAAGATGGAGAAAAATGGTTCAGGGTTTGTGGCAGATACAGATTCAAGAATGTTTACAGAGGATTTTCCGTGGGGATTACTAGTTATTCGCTCTTATTGCGATTTGTTTGGTACAAATGCCCCTATGATGGATCAGGTTTTAGGATGGTATGCCGATTATATGGGATTTAACTGGTACGTTAATGGAAAACTTACAGGTGAAGATTTGAAAAATACTGGAATTCCGCAACAATATGGAATTAAAACAAGAAAAGAATTGTTGGAGTATTACCTGTAATTAATGAGAGGAGAAGTCCTATTATCCGGAGTGCGAGAGAAAAGGGCTGGAACAACGAAAGGAAGAACTCATTGCATGGGATAAATATAATGAAATTAATGAGTATTATAATGTATAGGGATTTGATTGTATGGATGTGATGCAGAAGTATGCAATTCACAAAGGTATTTCTGAATTATTTACAGGAGGCTGGGATGTAGCTTTGACTACAAACGGTCCGCTTGTGTTTGAAGGAAATGATGGTTGGTGTCCATATGTCAGTAAATGGAATGATGCAACAGTCTGTCACCCGCATTAGTACAGGATTTTTAGAAAATCAGATATTTCTAAAAATCCTTTTTTATTTAAACATTGTACATAAACCTGATTGCTGCGACAATGGCATTATATCGTTTTGTATATCTTTTTATATTATCTTCTGATATAATAAATATTATGCCAAAATGAAAAAGAGAGAATTATATGAAAGAACTATTGGAAAGATGGAAAACCTTGAAAATCAGTGTGATATTTTATGAACAGACAGATGATTTTTTTGTACAGATGTTCCGCTATGTATTTGTAGGAGGTATTGCTTTTGCCGCTGATTGGGGAATGATGGTTTTTCTGCATGAAGTAGTGAATATTAATGTTTATGTTGCCACAGCGATTGCCTTTATTTTTGGACTTATCGTCAATTTTGTTTTATCAAAAATATTCGTATTTGTGGAACCGTCCGAAAGGACAGGAATCATTGGAGAGTTCATAACCTATGGGATTATCGGTGTTGTAGGATTACTTTTTACGGAAGTAATTATGTGGGGATTACTGAAAATAAAAATATTATATATGATTGCCAAAGTGATAGCAGCAGCTATTGTTCTGATATGGAATTTTGTGGCTAGAAAAATATTGTTATACAGATAAGGGAGACCAACTATGAATAGTCAATAGCAAAAATCAAAAATATTTAGACTATTTTATATCTAAAAAAGTGTATAAGAA
>CANQPJ010000037.1 GCA_947625755.1 uncultured Lachnospiraceae bacterium
TCTTCTTGTATAGGGAGGCAATATCTTTATCATATTTTGTGCATGGATAAAGTTTCTGATGTTGCCAAACATGAACAGTTTATAGAGAAACTGCAAACAGATCATCCGCTTCGAAATCAATTAGTGAATGCTCTTCAAAAACTGAATAAATGAGAAAAAAACATAGATTGCTTCACTTGATAGTAGGTTGTCTCTTTATTATAATAATGTTGTTATTCCGGACATATTATCGTCCTTGGATATATACAAATCATTTATTTGATTTTTATCTTGCCGATATATACACTAATCTGTTTGGTGAATGTGTTGTTTTTTTTATTCTTGTTTCTCTTTTTTCTCCTAATGAAATGTATAAGCCGATTAAGTTGCTTTTATATTCTTCATGTGGATTGATAATATATGAATTATTGGGATTGATAGTGGAAGGAGGATTATGTGATTATAAAGATATAATTGCTACTTTTGTCGGCGCTTTATTGTCTTATGTAATAAATAGAATAATTATTCAGTATTAGTTATTGAATAATGAAACAATAGTTCGTTAAACATTTCCTTAACACTTATGCAGCGATTGCCGCAAATTTAATACCTTCTTCCCATAGCTTTCGATTTATATCGGGATTCGGTTCAATACCTAACACAGAAATAAATTGTTGCATGAGGAAAATATTGTGGCATAGCACTTTCACCGAAGCCATTAATGAGACTGTTCCTTTCTCCAGTGCTTTGACTTTAGCCAGATTTACGGTGGTCAGTGAAGCGTTGAAATGAAAATGAAGTTTATCAATATCCCGGCTTTGGCAATTTGTCAGTCCTGTGAATTGTTTACTGTCTCTAAAAAATTTATGGGAAGCGTGTCCTATAAAAATCCAAAACATCTTTCGCCTTCATTTGCATATCAGTTGAGAAATATAGTTTCCGTACTTTCTTATCTTCACTTTCCCAAATACACAACAGTATATTTCTGCTCAATGAACGTGAATGCGCTACTGCTGAAAGAATACGCCCTTTCCCATTCTCCAAATTGATTATTTCAAATCTGTCCTCTTCCAGGTGTTCTATCTCGATTTTGCCATCATATAATTGGGGTCTCTCCCTTTTACCTGTAGGCTGTTCTGTGGTGAGATACCGGAAATAGGCATCATCTCTAAATCGGCTGATTACATGAAATCCCATTTCAAGCGCGCCCTCCACAAATGTGGATTTGGAGAAGTAGGCATCCGCAACCACATAGTTTGTCAATCGCTGGAGTATTTCTTTGCGTGTACGTAGCACATGTAAATACCAGTCTATTAATGTGTATTTAACTTGCTCCAGTGTTTTTGTCGGTGGTGTTTGAACAGCTTCCAAATGGAAGCAGGTATGAAGGTCCATATCAATGAGACCGATGCCGGAGATTTCCAAACCACGTTTAGCCATCTTGGCGCAACCCGACCAAAAACGACCCATGTACGGAGTGCGTTTGCCCGATTTGATGATATAGCTCGGATCGAAAGCAATCGCAACACGATTACCTGTTCGAGATGCCGCTAAGCTGGCATTAAAGGATAACCAGTCGAACCTGCGACCAAACTGCTGACGATAGCGTTGTTCACCAAAGTGACCATAACGACCCAGTTGAAGGAAATTAATCCGACCCGGGATAATCAAATATAAAAGTAGTACTTCAAGCATAAACTTTTCACGCCATTTGTTTATCTTTACCGCCGATTTCATCAGCACACTATTATTACCCTAAATATTGGTCAAGTTCGTTCAGATTCATTTTTTCAGGATCTCGTAACCCTTAATATAATGAATCGGTAGGACTTGACTTACTTTTTATCTGTTAATTCAAAACTTAACGAACTATTGTAATTTAAAATGTAATATTGTTATGTATAAACTAGTATTAGAGTTAAGTGTAAAGAACAAATTTCCATTTATGGAGGAGAGAAGAAAAATTATAGGTGGATAAATAAAGAAGAAATATAATTTTAATTGGAAGAACAATTAACATAAAGATAACAATTCAATAACAAATAATTAAAAAAAAGCAATTTACCTTTGTTACATCACAACAAACAAAAAGAGAGATATGGAAAAAACGAGTATAAACGAACAAGGTAGAGAAGTAAATAACATGATCGACTGTCCGCTTGTTCAAACGAAGAATCAGAGATTGTCCGGATCTTGGAATAAGGGAAGTAACACAAACATAAAACACGATAAGAATTTAATAAAATGGAAACGCTGACGTTGGCAGAATGTATGAATATTTATGGTGGATGCTACATTTACAGTGGCAGCACTAGTCTGACTAGTGTATTTGTAGTACCCAGCCGTTTTAGAGAATTATTTTCTTAGTATATAACAACAAAACACAAAATGAAGTATGAAAAAGGAATGGTTATTGCATGGTGAAGTCACTCAGTGGTGAGGAATATGTACAGGTATCGGGAGGATATGTGCCTCCTACTGCGGAACAGATGGAACAACTTCGTGAGAAATATGGATTGTTGTCAGATATTATCTGCTGGTAGCTTTTATGTAAACATAATTTTGACTATAGTTTAGAAATTGCAATATTACTATATTTTTTATATGATATTGAATTTGTAAAAAAATAGTAATCAAAATAGTTTATGAGAAAATCTATTAAAACTACTCAGTATATTTATGAAATGAATAAAAAAATATAAATGATGAGGTACAAATCAATAATAGAGAAATTCTGTAGAGATAATAGTGGAATAGTTAAAATGATAAAAACTATTTTTCTTTTTGGATTTTTGGTAGTATTTGTATTGTTTGTATTACTCCTTCAAAATTCTAATTTGAATATAGAAGAAAGTATATTTAACTCTATAAATATAGTGAGTAAACTTACTTTACTAATAGTCGCAATTAATTTTATAATACGAAGAAAAAATGGGAAATGATATAATGACATCAAAATTGACATCATCTGAATTGAAAGAAATTCTAGGTGGAGTATTATATGGACTCAAGTACGGCAAAACAAAATTGGAGTAATATAACTTCTTTTTTTTGGCCTGTGCAATGTATGGAATGTATGCACTCTTTTTCTTATAATAGAGTAATTTGGTGTTGCAATTGTGAAACTAATGTTTTATTTTAAAACGAAACAGTTTGTATTTGAGATAACTAGTGTGCAAGCATTTATAATTATCTATACTGCATTCTAAATAAAGATTCAGTGTTGAAAACATGTCAACACTGAATCTTTAAACTTATAGGCATTAACCTAAAGATAACAATCCGATAACAAAGAGTTTGAAAAAGTTAGTTTATCTTTGTCACATTGAAACAAACAAAAGAGATATGGAACAAACAGATTTACAAAAAGAAAACAAAAAATTGAAACGAATTAATTTTATCCTAATTATTTATGTAGTTGTATCAATTGGTATTCAATTATATAATATATTAGTGTGATAAAAGTTATTTTCTAATAAGAGTTAACTAAAATCATAGAAAACGATTTTTTCTTTTTTTAGTTAACTCTTTTAGTTAGAACAGATTTTTATTTGTGGTTTCTAATTGTAAGCCATGGAATATCTCAATTGCGACCATATGGAAAAAGGAATAAAAGCATACCATTTATATCTGAACTTATATAATACAGAAGAAGTACTACCAGAGACCGTGCGTGAAGACTTAAATATGGATGATCTATGTGAACAAGTAGATTATACCTCTTCTTGTATAGGGAGGCAATATCTTTATCATATTTTGTGCATGGATAAAGTTTCTGATGTTGCCAAACATGAACAATTTATAGAGAAACTGCAAACAGATCATCCGCTTCGAAATCAATTAGTGAATGCTCTTCAAAAACTGAATAAACCGGATGCTTATTCCATAGTAGATATTTTGGCGGAAAAAGAACATACTTATTCCCGCGGTTATTTATTGGTAATTCAGGTATGTAGATGGCTGCCTGCCTTTTTCCTTATCTTGATGTTCCGGTTTTCTTCTTCACCTATTCCTTTTATACTCTTATTAGTATCTTATATATTTAATGGATATTTACATTTTAAGCAAAAGAATATTCTTTCATGTTATTTTTTCTCTATGCCCCAGCTATATAAACTACTGAAAACAGTCAATTATCTAACTACCATTCCTTCTTTTTTGTCTATAAATGATAAAATGGAAAGCACTACCCGTCACTTAAAAGAACTTTGCAGGAAATTAGGTTCATTTCGTTATGGAATAGCTTTAGAGAGTGAATCGGCCATGATTGTTTATCTTTTGACTGAACTGATAAACATTTTCACGTTATATTCGACTATCAATATTGTAACATCATTCCAGTCCATTCAAAAGAGAAAAGGAGAAATAGAACAAGTTTTCTGTTATGTCGGTTTCTTGGATATGCTTTGTTCTATATCGTTCTTACGTGAAAAACTTCCCTATTATTGTAAGCCTTCCAGTGATAAGGAAGGAGAGCGATTAAAAGCAGATAGCATTTATCATCCGTTGATAAAGGACTGTGTTTCGAATGATGTTTCTTTATCTTATAAGTCCATGCTCATAACAGGTTCTAATATGTCAGGGAAAACCAGTTTTATTCGTACTGTTGCCATTAATTTGTTGACAGCAAAGGCTTTGAATACTTGTTTTGCAAAGGAATTTTGTATTGATATTCACAGGCGTCTTTATTCGGTTATCCATACCGAAGATGATTTAGTGGAAGGAAAAAGCTATTTTTTTAAAGAAGCAGAGAATGTGAAGGTTGCTCTTGAAAAAGGAAAAGAGGGAAATTATTTGTTGATTTTTGACGAGTTGTTTAAAGGAACTAATACGATGGAAAGGATAGCCATTAATTCTGCCGTATTTTCAGATTTGGCTAAAGCGAATAACTTGATTTTTGCTTCTACACATGATTTAGAATTAACGACATTGCTTAATGATCAGTATGAATTGTATCATTTCAGTGAGAAAGTAACAGATGATAGACTCTTGTTTGATTATAAACTGAAGAAGGGGATAGCCAAAGAAGGAAATGCTATCAAAATATTGGAATTGTGCGGTTATCCTCCTGAATTGGTTCAGTCGGCCAAGGATATACTTCCCATGATACGATGATATGAACTAAAAAAAATAAGAAGCAGCTGACAAAGAGTTAATGTATCTTTGTCATATAAAAAGACTGAAGATACGTTGTTTCACATACTTGTAATTGAATAGATTTGAATGATAATGGAATATACTTCTATCCCTATATATTATAATGACAAAAGATATAATGTTTATCAGAATGAACTGATGAATTTTTTCATCTTTCTGACCAAGGTACATCCGGCTTTTATTCTTGACAAGTCATTGAAAGCCCAATGTCGTCAGTTCGTCCTGTCCGCTTGCGATGAACTTTGTGATATGAATAACATCACTTTAGCCGATTTCCAGCTGAGAATCAATGAACTATTGGTCTTTTTGCAGGATGCCCATACTTTTGTGAATATAGAGCCGTTGTCGCTATATCCATTTTCTGTCCGCTATTTTAACGGGAGTTTCTATTTATACTCCATTTCTTCTCGCTACAAAAATGTGACAGGAAAAGTCATTACAAGCATGGGAGGAATGGATATAATTGATATTCATAAGAAATTGGCCGGGATGTTGCCTGCTGAAAATAAGATAAAAGCCGGTATTACAGGGAGTCATTTTCTGAATAACCCTAGTTTGATAAAGCGGTTGGGGATAGATGGCGATGTGCTTGAGATCGTTTTTTCGGATGGAGACAGAATAAATATAGACAAGGAAAACGGAACAAATAATCAGCCTGATCAGATGACAGTTATTAAACCGAATTCCGTTACCGCCAGACAACCGGTGCCGTATCATTATCGCATCATTGATTCCATCTGCTATTTTCAATTCAATGAAATGTTTGATAGTTATACTTATCAATTGGGCTGTCAGTTATCCGGTGAAACACCGGATGAGAATATAATCCATAGTCTTCCGTTCTTCACGGAATTTTTGGAACACATGATTCAGGATATGAATCAAAAGGGAGTTTCTTTGCTGGTTGTTGATATGCGGTATAACGGGGGAGGAAACAGCCTTTTAGGAAATATGTTATTGGAGGCATTGAATATCCATTTGTCAGATATCGAAAGTTATCGCACATATATCCGGCCTTCTTCATTTTTAAAAGAATTTTATCCGTTTCTGTTGGATAAGTCAGCAGAGATGAATGATAAGACATTGGCAGAGCAAAATCAAGACAGGAGGATGGGTAAGGAAGTTCCTTTGTCAAAACATAAATATACCGGAAAGGTAGTTTTCATTCAAGGACAAAATACATTCAGTAGTGCTAATTATTTGCTGACTACTGTAAAAGACAATCACCTTTTTCCCATTATAGGTATGCCCACTTCTCAGAAACCAACCTGTTATGGTGATATTATTCCCATCAGTCTGCCTTTTACAGGTACAAAGGGTTATGTCAGTCATTCCTTTTTCAGAAGACCGGATTCATTGTTGGACGAAGAAACAACTTTAATGCCTGATACACTAATAAACACCTCTGTCGCTGATTATTTGAAAGGAGTAGATAATTGTTGGGACTGGATTAAAAGGTTGAATTATTTATTATGATGCTTTCAAGCTATAAAAAAAGGATGATAAAAATTTATTTTAAAACGAAACAGTTTGTATTTGAGATAACTAGTGTGCAAGCATTTATAATTATCTTTTCTGTATAAACTTATAGACATTAACCTAAAGATAACAATCTGATAACATAATCCCTTTTTCTTTCCTTCTACTTTTGCTGTATAAATCCGTAAAAGTAGAAATGTTATGTTATTACCAAACGAATGGATAGAGAACAGTATTGAAACATACATCTATCAACACACCACAAAGTCCCAGATTATCTATTGGGTAGTATTGGCTGCCGTCACTGCCGCTATTATTGCATTGCCTTTTATCTATGTAGATATTTCGGTGCAAGGCAGTGGAGTAGTGAGACCGGTGGCTGAAAAAACAGAAATTAAATCAGCAATTACAGAACTGGTAGATTCTGTCTATGTGCGCGAAGGCGACCAAGTAAACAAAGGAGATATTCTTCTCCGTTTCCGTACCAATAGCTCCGATTATAAAATCAATTATCAGACCAATCGTCTGAATGACTACGAAGCCCATTTGGCAGATTTGGCTTATCTGGCAAAAGGAGAATGCCCTGCTGTGTTCCATTCTCCGGTTCGTCAACAGGAATATACCTATTTCACTAAAAAGAAAAAGGAACTCGAAACCTCTTTGGTGCAGGCGGAAAAAGAGTATAAACGAAATAAAAACCTTTTTGATAAGAAAGTAATCTCAGAAGAAGAATATGATAAATCTTATTTCCAGTATCAGAGCCAGCAAAATGAACTGGCCTCATTGATACAAAGCCAATTAAGCACATGGCAGGCAGATATGAATACCTATCGTAATTCTCGTAGTGAAATGAATACCACCTTGCAGCAGGAGTTGAAAGATAAAGAACTCTATATAGTCCGTAGTCCGGTGAGCGGAACCATTGACCAGTTTTCGGGTATATACAGGGGAAGCAGCATACAGTCAGGGCAGTCATTGGCAGTGGTCAGTCCCGATTCTACCCTGTGTATGGAGATATATGTCACGCCCAGGAATATAGGATTTATGAATATCGGGATGCCGCTCCATGTACAGGTGGAATCGTTTAATTATAATGAATGGGGGACACTGCCCGGCGAAGTAAATGAAATTTCATCGGACTTCCTGACGGACAGCCAAGGGAATTCATTCTATAAAGTGAAATGCCGGACGGAACGGAATTATCTGATGCTGAAAAGCGGACAGAAAGGTGTATTGAAAAAAGGAATGACGGTCAATGCCCATTTTATGATAACCCGGCGGTCACTTTTTGATTTACTTTATCAGAAGATAGACGATTGGGCGAATTCCAAACAATATGAGAATAAAACAATGATGGCTAAATTTTAAACACGAATACAAGATGAAAAAAGGAGTTAAAATCAAACAGTTTGATATTACAGATTGCGGTGCGGCCTGCTTGGCTTCCGTATGTGCCTATTATGGTTTGCAATTTCCCATTGCACGTATCCGCCAGTATGCATTTACCGACCAGAAAGGAACGAATATTTTGGGATTGATAGAGGCTGCTAATAAGTTGGGCTTGTCAGCAAAAGGAGTACGGGCTAAGTTTGAGGCATTATATATTGTTCCAAAACCTGTTATTGCCCATGTCATAGTACACGAGCAACTTCAGCATTTTGTAGTGATATATAAGGTGGAGAAAAAGAAAGAATACATAGAATATATGGATCCGGGTGACGGGCGGATGCATCGCGTCACCAATCAGGAATTTGAGAAAATATGGACCGGTATACTGATATTGATGGAGCCTGAGGAGAGCTTCAAAACCGGAAATATGAAGACCAGTATGACGAAGAAATTCTTCTCCCTGTTGGCTCCTCATAAAAGCGTGATGCTGCAAGCTGTGTTTGGCGCGCTTATTTATAGTATATTGGGATTGTCCACTTCCATTTATGTAGGTAAAATAACAGACTATGTGCTGGTAGATAAGAATGTGAACTTGCTCAACCTGATGGGAGTGATTATGCTGGTCATCCTGCTATTGCGGACTTTCATAGGAGCGATGAAAAGTATTCTGGCACTGAAAACAGGGCAGCGGATTGATGCTGCATTGATTCTGGGCTACTATAAACATTTGTTGACTCTGCCCCAGCAGTTTTTTGATACGATGCGCGTAGGTGAGATTATTTCACGCGTCAATGATGCAGTGAAAATCCGTAATTTTATCAATAATGTTTCGTTGGATCTGGTGGTTAACATCATGATTCTTGTTTTCTCTGTGTGCCTTATGTTTGTTTATTCCTGGGAACTGGCATTGATTACTTTAGTGTCTGCCCCCTTATTCCTGCTTATTTTCTGGGGCTTCAACAAATTGAACCGGAAATATCAGCGCGGTATCATGGAAAGCAGTGCCGAATTGGAATCGCAGTTGGTGGAATCTCTTCATTCCATTTCTACGATCAAGCGTTTCGGTATAGAAGAATATGCTAATTTGAAGACGGAAACTCGTTTCGTACATTTATTAAAGAATACGTATCGCAGCATCTATGGTTCCATTATGGCACAAGGCGGCATTCAGTTTGTATCTACAGGCATTACGATTGCTATTCTTTGGTTAGGAAGTGTTTTGGTAGTCGATCAGGAGTTGACACCCGGCACTCTGATGGTGTTTTATTCCTTGGTGGGTTATGTAATATCTCCTATCGGTTCGCTGATTTCTTCCAATCAGACTATCCAGGATGCACTGATTGCTGCCGACCGCTTATTCCAGATTATGGATTTGGAACGAGAACAGGATAATAGTCAAAAGATAATATTGGAACCGGATATGGTGGGCGATATTACGTTCGAGAATGTTTCCTTCCGCTATGGTTCGCGCAAGGATGTGTTCAAGGAATTGAGCTTGAAGATAGAAAAGGGGAAGACCACTGCCATAGTGGGAGAAAGCGGGTCGGGCAAGACGACTTTGATTTCGTTGTTACAGCATATTTATCCTATACAGGATGGCCGCATTCGCATAGGCGATTATGATATTGCGCAAATAGACAACCGCAGCCTTCGTCGCCGGGTGGGAACAGTACCTCAACAGATTGAATTGTTTGCCGGAAGCATTGCAGAGAATATAGCGGTAGGCGACTTGCATCCGGACATGAAGAAAATTGTAGATTTGACGGAACAGCTTGGTTTAAAGGATTTTATAGATAATTTGCCTAAGGAGTACCGGACTTATATCGGTGAACATGGTGCATCCTTGTCGGGTGGCGAGCGGCAGCGGCTTGCCATAGCACGTGCCTTGTATAAAGAACCGGAGATACTTATTTTTGATGAAGCGACATCTTCGCTTGATTCTATTTCCGAACACTATGTAAAGCAGATGCTTGATGTATTGGCACGGAAGGGGAAGACGATTATCGTGATTGCCCATCGGTTGAGTACAGTGAAGAATGCAGATAAAATTGTGGTGATCGATAAGGGACAAGTAGTTGAGGCGGGTACTCATGAAGAATTGTTCCATTCAGATGGAATGTATCATCGTTTGTGGAAGGAACAGTTTGATGAAATAGGTTAAAGCATGAACAGTATGAAAAAGTTAATAGTTGTAGCTGTTGCAGCCATCGCATGCATAGCAAATATGCAAGCACAAAATAAAAAGTGGAGTCTCAAAGAATGTATAGATTATGCCATACTGCACAATATAGAGTTGAAGGCAGAGTCAAAACCGGATTAAAAGTTTGAAAGTAGAGAGAAATACGCTGAAAAGCAGTTTTCTGCCCGACCTGAATGTAGGAGCTTCACAACGTTTTTCTTTTGGCAGAGTTTTGAACCAAGATAATACGTATGAGGATAGAAACATATAAAATTCTTCATTCTCTGCCAGCTCTGGAAAGCCTCTTTTTACCGCTACTGAAACTTTGTGAGCCGTTATACTCCGTAGAAGCATAAAATCTTTATGCTTCTTTTTTGCGATAAAAACGCCCTACTTTATATTAATCCGGAACAGCCTTAAAAAAGAAGAGTATAAACATGCCCACAGAGTTTTCGGATCAATCCCGTAATTCCTTTCCGATAGAAGAATTTAACCTTTCCATCCGCTTGCTATTCAAAAAAAAGAGGTACATTTGCTTCATCATCAAACCATAAGCATTATGAC
>CANQPJ010000038.1 GCA_947625755.1 uncultured Lachnospiraceae bacterium
TTGCTGTACCTTGAATTCAACCTGTATAAAATTTTCAATGTTCTTTAATCTAGCCTTGACTTTTTATTTGCAGGCTTTATTATTTATAAGTACTATATTTGCCTCCCAAAATCTGGTTTCTACACAATCAACGCATTACACGCTTTTATTATATACATCCAGTTAAATTCTAGCACACAAAATTAATTATCGCAATCGTATACTATTATCCTTTCTTCCATACCTGCCATTCTCCCATCTCTGGAGAATACGCTTCCGCTTTCACGAAGTCATCCTGATAGTATTGCCTTTTCTATACATTTCGAGGCATAAGTGACTAACCGGTTGCCTTTTACAGGATTATAAGTATTTACTGCTTTTATCAGCCCTACAATTCCTATAGAAATTAAATCCTCATTATCACGGTTTTCACTATAATACTTTTTTGCAATATGCGCTACCAGCCTTAAATTTCTTTCAATGAGTATGTCTCTTGCCTCTTTATCTCCACGCTGAAACCTTTCCACACATTCCCTCTCTTCTGCTAGTGTTAAAGGTTCTAAAAAAGTTTTCAAACTTTATACCTCTCGACATACTTAATTCTATATTATGCAAAGCGTTTTTTTCTCGTGCCTGTACTAGACACGAAAAAGAACGGACTGTATGTCCGTTCTTTATACATGTGGTAGGAATCCCTAACTATTAACTTTTTTTTCTTTGCTTTTTATCCTAAGAATATCGCCCGGATTCAGCTCTCTCCCTAGATTAATCACCAACTGCTGTTTTGGATGCGGGCAGCTTTCCATTGCATTGCCTTCTTCATCCTTAATAGAAATTACCTTTGCTTCTATATCATCTCCATCAGCTTTCATAATCTCAATAACATCCCCCACACAGAATTTATTTTTCTGCTCCAGTCGATATTCATTTTCAGAGACCTTTTCTCCTACAATTCCGAGATAAACATACTCTCTCTCATACACATTACTGTCATAAATCTGTGTTGTTTCATCAGGCTTTCCAAAGAAAAATCCTGTAGTATACTGTCTGTATGTACACTGTGAAATTAAAGTTTTATACTTTGGTATGTTATCGCTATACTTTTGTGGTGATTCCAAATAGTCATCAATCGCCATGCGGTAAGTTCTGGCAACAGTAGCAACATACAAAGCAGTCTTCATTCTTCCTTCGACCTTAAAACTATCTATTCCTGCATCAATTAATTCAGGAATATGTTCTATCATGCACAAGTCTTTGGAATTGAAAATATATGTTCCTCTCTCGTTTTCTTCGATTGGCATATATTCTCCCGGTCTGCTTTCTTCCATAACAGCATACTTCCAACGACACGGGTGCGTACATGCTCCTTTGTTTGCATCTCTTCCTGTCATAAAACTGCTAAGCAAACATCTTCCTGAATATGAAATACACATTGCTCCATGAACAAATGTCTCTATTTCCATATCTTCAGGTATATTGTCACGGATTTCTTTAATTTCATTCATAGACAGCTCTCTGGCAGAAACCACACGTTTTGCACCGAGTCTGTACCAGAAATTATAAGTTCCATAATTGGTATTGTTAGCCTGTGTACTGACATGAATTTCTGTCTCCGGCAAAATTTCTCCGGCTATAGTAAAAACAGCCGGGTCAGAGATAATCAACGCATCCGGCTGTACTTTTTTCAACTCCTTAAAATATACCCTGACCGGTTCAATATCCGCATTATGTGCCAAAATATTTGCTGTGACGTACACTTTCACATGATGCTTATGGGCAAATTTTACTCCTTCTGCCATTTCCTCCAGGGAAAAATTTTTTGCCTTTGCCCTGAGTCCAAAAACCTCTCCTCCAATATAAACTGCATCTGCTCCATATCTGACAGCCGTTTTTAAAACCTCGAGACTGCTGGCAGGCAGTAATAATTCCGGTTTTCTCATATTTTTCACTCCACTTTACTTTCTTTCACTCTTTTGCTAATTTTACTGACACTGTGATTCCATCCCCAATGGGTACAATGCTTGTCTCAAGCTGCGGATGATTCTTTACCGTCTGAAGAAATTCACGCATTCGTTTGTGAATGGTTCTATCTCTTCTTTTAACAACATATTTTGACTCTATCAAATCTCCCTCCTGCAAAACATTGTCCGTAATCAGAACTGCGCCATCCTTCATCAGTCGTAGCACTTCCGGAAGGAAATAAATATATTGTGCCTTTGCAGCATCCATAAACACAAAATCAAACTGATTTTTTTCCATGGAAGGCATTATCTTTTGGGCATCTCCCTCTAAGAGCTCGATGACATCACTTTTTCCTGCCTTTATAATGTTTTCTTTTGCTATTGGAATTCTTTTCTCATAATTTTCAATTGTAATAATCTTTGCCTTTTTATCAATACATTCGCTCATTAAAATGGCTGAGTACCCTGTTGCAGTACCCAGCTCCAATATCTTTTCCGGTTTCTTTATGGACAGCATAACTCTTAAAAAACTTTCCATTTCTTTTCTTATAATTGGAACACCGTCCTTATGTGCCTGTGCTTCAATATCCGCTAAAATTTTATGATTCGTCCTCTCTAAAGAGCTGATGTATGATACAATTCTCTCATTTGTTATCATTCCTTTTCTTCCTGTTTTTCTTTATCTTTCTTGTTCTCTTGCGGACCTTCTTTAATTATCTCATATATTTCTTCAGCAGACTGGGATGTATTAAATATATATGTTCCCGGCTTAATGCTTTTTATATTATAGATATAGGATTGAACCTTGAATATAGCAGTATCCTCAATAATTCCATATTCTTCTAATGTATTCGCCAGCTCTCCTATCTGCGTTCCTTCTTTTATGGTTAAAGTCATATCCGTACCCGGCGCCGGATCCACTCCCTCGGAATCAAAAATCTCTGTTCCAAAGTTAAATGCAGCTGTAGCGCATACTACGATAACAACCGCCATAATAACATATTTGCAGATTTTCATTGAGACATTGGCAAAGCCTTTTGATGTATTACTCTTATTCATATAAACTCCTGATTATTCTACTTCCATGATAATTGGCAAAATCATTGGGCTTCTTTTCATCGTTTTCCACAAATATTCACCCAGACTGTCTTTCACCACCATTTTTATTTTGCCCCAATCCACATTCTTACTCTCCAGACAATCCAGCAGTGCATTGGTAACCACTTCTTTTGCATTTTCAATAAGGTTTTCTGACTCTCGCACATATACGAATCCCCTTGTGACAATATCCGGACCTGCCAAAATCTGGTTAGAATATTTTTCCAGTGTGAGCACCACAATAATAATACCATTTTCTGCCAGATTCTGTCTATCCCGAAGGACAATATTTCCTACATCGCCTACTCCTAATCCATCAACCAGTACAGAACCTGCCGGTACTTTACCATCTACTTTTGCCCCGTCTTCATTCAGGGATAGAACATCGCCGGACTCTAACAGAAAAATATTTTCCTTTGGAATTCCCATACTTTCTGCAAGTTTACCATGCTCTTTCAAGTGCTGGTATTCCCCATGAACCGGTATTGCATATTTCGGTTTTACCAGTGCATACATTAATTTTATTTCTTCCTGACATGCATGACCGGAAACATGAGTATCCTGAAAGATAACCTCTGCCCCCTGATGATACAGCTCGTTGATAACCTTTGTAACTGCTTTTTCGTTACCCGGAATCGGGGTGGAACTAAATACAATGGTATCGCTTGGTTTGATATGCACCTTCCTGTGAAGGGATGCTGCCATACGGGACAACGCTGCCATGGATTCTCCCTGACTGCCGGTGGTAATGAGAACCAGCTGGTCGTCTGTATAATTGTCCATCTCTTCTATATTAATTAATGTATTTTCAGGAATTTTTAAGTATTCCATTTCTCTTGCAACAGAGATAATGTTTACCATGCTTCTTCCTTCTACAATAACTTTTCTTTTATATTTACATGCGGTATTAATAATCTGCTGCACCCTGTCCACATTGGATGCAAAAGTGGCAATAATAATTCTGCTCTTTTTATGTTCTGAAAAAATATGGTCAAAAGTTTCTCCTACCTTGCGTTCCGAAGGAGTAAATCCGGGTCTTAAAGCATTGGTACTGTCACACATCAGTGCCAATACGCCTTTCTTTCCCAATTCACTAAATCTTGCAAGATTTATGGCGTCACCAAATACAGGAGTGTAGTCCACCTTAAAATCTCCGGTGTGCACAATAACTCCTTCCGGTGTGTGTATCGCCAGCGCCGCTGCATCGGCAATACTGTGGTTTGTCCGGATAAATTCTATCCGGAAGTCTCCCAGATGAATGCTCTGTCCAAACTTTATGACCTTGCGTTTTACAACTTTTAACAACTCATGCTCTTCTAATTTTCCTTCAATAATGCCCATTGTCAGCTTGGTTGCATATATTGGAGCATTAATTGCTTTTAATACATATGGCAGGGCGCCAATATGGTCTTCATGACCATGGGTAATAACAAACCCTTTTATTTTATTCACATTTTCCTTTAGAAAAGTAATGTCCGGTATAACACAGTCTATTCCCAACATGTCATCACTTGGAAATGACAGCCCGCAGTCCACAACAACAATACTGTCATTGTACTCAAAGGCAGTCATATTCATTCCAATTTCTTCCAGACCTCCCAGTGGAATAATCTTTATTTTTGAGTTATTGCTCATGTTTTATTAAACTCCTCTCATTCTAATTTTCCTGCGTTTATTTTTGGGCATAAACATAAAAGGTCTCCTTCGACCTTTTCTAAACTTCACACCAACGCCCGAAGACCAAGTCTTTTAATCTTCAACAGTCACTTCAATATCTTCCAGTAATTCTGAAAATATTTTCCCTATGTAGTCAATTTCTGACTCATCATCTACGATTTCATAAACAGCTTCTTCGTCTCCGTCATCGGATATGTCCTTTAAAATATAAGCATCCGCTTCCTCATCCCCGCCATCATCATCTGTCACGAGAATGTAATTAACACCATTAATTCTTGTCTCTTCAATGACATACATCTCTATTTCATTGTCTTCATCATCTATAAAAATAATCTTTTCTTCCATCATAACTCTCTTTTCTCCAATAACTCTCTAAATCACAGCACTGGATATGCTGTTACCGTTTTTCACGATTTAAATAATCTTCCAAAATTACCTTGGCTGCCACCATGTCTACATAATGATACCTGTCTTCTTTTTTTATTCCCATCATGTCCATAATCTCATAGGCTTCAACCGTGGTAAGTCTTTCATCTTGAAATATAATCTCTTTGCCTGTACGCCTTTCCAGCATGGAAGCAAACTCTTTGGTCTTTTCAACTCTCTCCCCTTCACTGCCATCCAACATAACAGGATAACCCAGTATAATCCTGTCAACATCATATTCCCGAACTAACTGCTCAATCCTCGCCAATGTCTGCCGAAGTTTATTGGGAGATTTCCTTCTAATAATTTCCACTGCCGAAGCAGTAAGTCCCAGTGTATCTGATACAGCTACTCCAACTGTTTTTGAACCAAAATCTAAAGCTAACAGTCTCATACCTTCTAACCTTTTCATTTTTCAGAGGCTGCGCCTCAAAAAATATTTTCCTGCACAAAACAAAGAAACCTTTTTGCCAAAAGGATTACTTTAGTTTATTGTCAATGTAATATTTTACAGCTTCTTCAATGAGTTCATCTCTCTCCACTTTCATAATCAGGCTTCTTGCATTTTTATGACTGGTAATGTAAGTAGGATCTCCCGACATAATATAACCTACAATCTGATTCACAGGATTATAACCTTTTTCAGCCAATGCCTCATACACCTGCTCAAAAATTTCCTCTACTCCCAATTTCTGTTCTTGTCCTACATTATAAAATTGTGTGTGTCCTAAATCGTTCATCTCATCACGTCCTTTTTGTGCCTTTTTTGGCAGTATATTATAAGTTTAATATAAAAGTTATCTAGTGGCAAGCATTATTTCATGATTTATAAAGTCTTTTATCTCTGCTTCTATTACTTTCCCTGCGATTTCCTTTACATTTTCTACTGCAACCGGTATGTAATCTGTTGTGTGACCTATACTGTACTCTTTTCCATTGATGGTCTTAATTTCCTCAATCAGAATCTTTTTTTTCTTCCCAATAAAATTTTTGCGGTATTGTTCGGTCAACTTATTTCCCACCTGAATCAGGGTTTCACTTCGTTTAGACTTTTCTTCTTCACTCACCTGATTCGGCATTTTTGCCGCTGCTGTCCCATTTCTTCTGGAATATTTAAAAACATGTAACTGCGCCAATTCTGCCTTTTTTGCAAATTCCACCGTATCTTCAAAATTTTTTTTGCTCTCTCCGGGAAATCCTACGATAATATCCGTAGTGACAGCCGGTTTGTCAAAGGCATTTCTAATCATTGCACATTTTTGCAGATATTCTTCGGTTGTATAGTGTCTGTTCATTGCCTTTAGAATATCATCACAGCCGCTTTGCAGGGATAAATGGAAATGCGGGCAGATATTCTTTACCTTCCGCAGCCTGTCTATAAATTCTTCCGTTACAACCTCCGGGTCAATGGAACCTAATCGGATTCTTTTTATTCCATGAATTTTATCCGCCATTTCTATTACATCAATTAAGGTATTATCTCCGTCCTTATAAAATCCCAGATTAATCCCTGTGAAAACCACTTCACAAAATCCATTTTGTGCGAGCCGCTCTATCTCTTTTTTTATATTATCCATTTTTCGGCTTCTTATTCTTCCTCTTGCATAAGGAATAATACAATAAGTACAGAAATTATTACATCCGTCCTGTATCTTTATATGTGCCCTTGTATGCTCTGTAACGGTAGCTATTTCCAAATCTTCATACACATCCGTGTCATTAATATCAATTACATGTGTATTTTCTCTTGTATTAAAATAATTATCAAGAATTTGTACAATATCTTTCTTTTTGTTATTTCCAATAACAATATCAATAGCAGAATCTTCTTTTATTTTTTCCATCGCAGTCTGCACATAACAGCCGGTGGCTACGACTACCGCATCCGGATTATTGACTTTTGCTTTATGAAGCATCTGCCGGGATTTTCTGTCAGCTATATTTGTGACTGAACATGTATTTACAATATAAACGTCCGCCTTATCGGAAAAAGGAACAATTTCATATCCATTTTCCTTCAGCAACTGGGTCATCGCTTCTGTTTCATATGCATTCACTTTGCATCCCAAATTATGTAATGCTGCTTTTTTCATAAAACTTCTCCTTTTCCGACAAATCAATGACTTTTTTTATTACAATTTATGATTTCTATGATTGAACAATGGCTCAATCCGTGTTATTATGTACCTAGAATAAATTTTCTAATAAGGATTGCAGGGCAATTTTCTATAGACTAAGAAAGAGAGGTGTTTCAAAATGAAAACAGTAACAATCAATCTTGGTTCCATCGACAAAGTCAAATCTTTTGTCAATGATATTACAAAGTTTGATACTGATTTTGATTTAGTTTCAGGTCGCTACGTTATCGATGCAAAATCAATTATGGGAATATTTAGTTTGGACCTTTCAAAACCAATCGATTTAAACATACATAGCGAATCAAACATTGATGAGATTTTAGAAGTACTCGAAAAATATAAATAAATCGACTTCCTTCAGCGTGAAATAATACCAATCTCATTGTTGTAATATACGGTATTATGATACGTTGGTTGTTTCTTTTCAGGGGACCGGTTCTTGATGGACCGGTCCTTTTGTGTGGCAAAAACGGATTCTAATGTGTGAAACATCCCAAATTCATTACCGTATCTTTATTTGCTCCGCCGTATTGACTGCTTCCTCAAACATTCTGTCAATTTCTTCTGAAAGTTTCTTTTCTGAATTTTTAATCACATTAATATTTGGCTTTGTTACCGGATGTTTTGCCACAAATGTGGTACAGCAATCCTCGTATGGAAGGATAGAAGTTTCATAACTTCCGATTTTCAGTGCCAAATCTATAATTTCCTGCTTATCAAATGCAATGACAGGTCTGAATACAGGCATGGTACACACTTCATTTGTAGCCGCCAGACTTTGCATGGTCTGACTTGCCACCTGTCCAATGGACTCGCCTGTAATCAATCCTTGTGCGCCTTCCTTTCTTGCAAAATATTCTGCTATTTTCATCATATATCTGCGCATAATAATGGTCAGCTCATCATGCGGGCATTTGTCATATATGTACATTTGAATATCAGTAAAGTTCACCACATACAGATTCATCGGTCCTGTATACTTTGATATGATTTTTGCCAGATCTATTACTTTTTGTTTTGCTCTTTCAGACGTATATGGCGGGGCATGAAAGTAAACAGCATCCACTACCACGCCGCGTTTTGCAGTCATCCAGCCTGCAACAGGACTGTCAATTCCACCGGATAAAAGCAGCATTCCTTTTCCGGCTGTACCCACCGGCATTCCTCCCGGTCCCGGAAGAATTTTGGAATAAATATTCACATGATTTCTGATTTCCACATGAATAATGACATCCGGATTGTGCACATCTACACGCAGTTTTGGAAAAGCATCTAAAATCCTTCCACCTAATTCTGCATTAATCTCCATGGAATCCATTGGATAATTCTTTCTTGCCCGTCTTGCCATAACTTTAAAGGTAAATTCTTTTTCGTCATAATTATCCTCAATATATTGGACCGTCTGCTTTGCCAAATCATCAAAGCCCTTATCTTCCAACTGAACCATAGGACAAATACCAACGATACCAAATACATGCTGTAATGCTTCCACTGCTTCTTCATAATCATAATCGCCCTGTGTGACAGCATAGATTCTTCCGTTTTCCTTCGTCACTTCAAAATCTCCATCTATCCGCTCAAGCGCTCTTTTCACATTGTCCACTAACGCATTTTCAAATAAATATCGGTTTTTTCCTTTCACTCCAATCTCCGCATATTTGATTAAAAATGATTGAAACATACTAATCTCCATTCCGCCGCCTTCGGCTGGCGGCACAAATAGTAATGAAAGTGTTCCAACTCTCTACACTGTGC
>CANQPJ010000039.1 GCA_947625755.1 uncultured Lachnospiraceae bacterium
GAAAGGGTAAATTCCGCTTATGTAAAACTAAATTCCACTGTAGGATGGGAGAGTGGAATTTAAAATTTTAATTTTGGGATAATCTATAACAAAAAATTTCCCCTTGATTTCATACCTCTATTATGTTAAGATGTTTTTTGTGTAAATCGCAGACAAAAGGATAAAAATTCCTTTTAATCAATAGAGGGAGGTGCAGATTCGTGAGTGCATTAAGAATATTAACCGTAGTTTTTATGATTGTTAGTTTTATTATTACAGTAGTAATCTTACTCCAGGAAGGAAAGCAGGCTGGACTCACTGGTGCAATCAGTGGAGCGGCTGAATCATATTGGGGAAAGAATAAAGGACGTTCTATGGAAGGCAAGTTAGAAAAGATTACAAAGATTTGTATTGTACTGTTCTTTGTACTTTCCATTATTCTCAATATGAATTTTATCAAATATTAAGATTTGAATGATATTCGCTGAGGAAGGTGTAGATTTCTACACCTTTTTTCTATGTTTACAATATTTTTGGAAATTGGCGGATAATAAGAATGGGTGATGATTATGGATTTAATAAATGAAAAAAAGAAAATCATATTAGAACTGATGCAGGATAAGCATTATGTCCCTATGAAATTTAAGGAATTGGCAGTGATTTTAAATGTGAAAAAAGAGGACCGGAAACTGCTTGATATTGTGTTATCTGAACTGCTAAATGAAGGTAAAATCATGCTTTCCAAAAGAGGAAAGTACAGTATCCCAAAGGAGCAGTATGTAAAAGGGATTTTTATTAGCAATGAGCGGGGATTTGGGTTTGTAGAAGTGGAAGGCGCAGAAGAAGATTATTTTATTTCAGAAGCAAATGTAAATGGAGCCTTTCACCATGATCAGGTTTTAATTGCAGTGGAGCCGCTCCGGACAGGAAGACGCAGGGAAGGAAAAGTTATTAAAATACTATCCCATGAAATACGGGAGGTTGTAGGATATTTTCAGAAAAACAAAAATTTTGGATATGTGCTGCCGGATAATCAGAAAATTGCCAGTGATATTTATGTGGCAGGAAATGATACAATGGGAGCAGTGCAGGGGCATAAGGTCGTTGTAAAGATAACGGACTACGGAACAGATGGCAGAAAACCGGAAGGGGTTGTAACAGAGATATTAGGACATGCAAATGACCCGGGTGTGGATATTATGTCGATTGTAAAAAGTTATGATATTCCCTCCGGGTTTCCGGAAGAAGTAATGAAGCAGGTGGCAGAAATTCCTTCCCGGGTTTTAGAAAAAGATAAAGAAGGACGTATGGATTTCAGAGGCTGGCAGACTGTTACGATTGACGGAGAGGATGCCAAAGATTTAGATGATGCCATTACATTGACCAAAGAAGATGGTCTGTATACATTAGGCGTTCATATTGCAGATGTATCTCATTATGTTACAGAAAATTCCCCATTAGATAAAGAGGCGTTAAAGCGTGGAACAAGCGTATATCTGGTAGACCGGGTTATTCCTATGATTCCTCATAAGCTCTCAAATGGTATTTGTTCATTAAATCAGGGAGAGGACAGACTGGCGCTCAGTTGTATTATGAAAATTAATGAAAAGGGAGTCATTATTGATTATCAGGTAGCCGAATCTTTAATTAATGTAGATAGAAGAATGACGTACACAGCAGTAAATAACATTGTAAGCAATCAGGACAAAGATACCATGGCAGAATACGAAGAATTTGTGAATTTATTTCAGCTGATGGCAGAATTGTCCGGTATTCTTCGTAAAAAACGATATGAAAGAGGGGCGATTGATTTTGATTTTCCGGAATGTAAGATAAAACTTGATGATAAGGGGTATCCTGTTTCGGTCGAGCCATATGATAGAAATACAGCGACGAAGATTATTGAGGATTTTATGCTGGCAGCCAATGAGACGATTGCAGAGTATTATTACTGGCAGCAGGTCCCTTTTGTATATCGAAACCATGAAAAGCCGGATAGTGATAAAATGAAAGCTTTAGCAGCATTTATTACCAATATGGGCTATTCTCTTAAAGTAACAGGAGATGAAGTTCATCCGAAGGAAATTCAACAGCTTCTTGGAAAAATCGAGGGAACGCCCGAAGAAGCTATGATTAGCAGAGTAACTCTTCGCTCCATGAAGAGAGCAGAATATACTCCGGAATGTATGGGACACTTTGGACTGGCAGCAAAGTATTACACACATTTTACTTCACCAATCAGACGTTATCCGGATTTGCAGATACATCGGATTATGAAAGAGTGTATTCATGGAAAGATGACAGAACAACATGCTGAACATTTTAGAACGATTCTTCCTAGGGTAGCAAAAGAGTGCAGTTCTTATGAAAGAAGGGCTGATGAAGCAGAGCGGGAGACGGAGAAAATGAAAAAGGCAGAATATATGAGAGGTCAAGTCGGGGAAGAATTTTTGGGAGTGATTTCCGGAATAACAAACTTTGGAATCTATGTAGAACTTTCTAATACAATAGAAGGTCTCGTACATGTATCCAACATGACAGATGACCATTATATTTATGATGAATCTTCTTATTCTATGACTGGTGAATATACAAGAAAAACTTACAAACTTGGACAATCGGTAAAAATAAGAGTAGAAGGTGCAGATAAGATTACTAGAACTATTGATTTTTCTATGATACAATGCAGGTAGGCATGAGCCGTGCATAAGATATAAATCATGATTCGTCGAAAGCTTGCTTTCGTAAGAATAAATGATTTATATCTTATATAGGGCGAAGCCCGTGACCGAGAAGAAGCGAAGCGTATTCGAGGTGTGGCACGGCGAGGGTAATAGAGCGAAGCGCATTCAAGAGGCAGAAAAAGTGAAAGGAAAAATATATGGCTTCAGAAAGATTAGTTGCCAGTAACAAAAAGGCGAGACATGATTATTTTATAGAGGATACTTATGAGGCTGGAATTGTGCTGCATGGTACAGAGGTAAAATCTCTTCGTGCCGGTCATTGCAGTATTAAAGAAGCCTTTATCAGAGTGGATAATGGAGAGGCAGTCATTTACGGGATGCATATTAATCCCTATGAAAAGGGAAATATTTTTAACAAAGATCCCCTTCGTCCAAGAAAGCTAATGCTTCATAAGTATGAAATCAACAAACTAGTTGGCAAGCTCAACGAAAAAGGTCTGACGCTTGTTCCACTTAGAGTTTATTTTAAAGGCAGTCTGGTAAAAGTGGAAATCGGACTGGCAAGAGGTAAAAAATTATATGATAAGCGGAATGATATACGAAAGCGGGATTTAAAGCGGGAGCATGAGAGAGATTATAAGATTATGATGAGATAATAGGAGGGAAAAATGTACACAGAATCATTAGTAAAATTGGGAAAGGTTCGTTCGGAAATCAGAGAACTTTTTGAATATGGAAATCAGAGAAAAGCAGAGATAGGGGCAGACAAGGTGTTTGACTTCAGCATTGGCAATCCGAGTGTTCCGGCGCCAAAAAGTGTAGATGACGCTATTATTGACCTGGTTGAAAATTATGATTCCGTTGCCCTGCACGGTTATACATCCGCTCAAGGAGATGCAAAAGTCCGTCAGACTATTGCCAATTATACGAATAGCAGGTTTGGAACCAATATTACAGCAGACCATATTTATATGACATGTGGCGCGGCAGCATCCCTTACCATTGTATTGAATGCTGTCTTGCAGAAAGATGATGAGTGTATAGCATTCACACCTTATTTTCCGGAATATGGTGTATTTATTGAAAGAACAGGTGCGAAGCTGGTTTCTGTTGAATCAGAGGATAAAACATTTCAGATTGATATGGACAAATTTGAGAAGGCACTTACTGACCGGACAAAGGCAGTTATCATTAATTCACCAAATAATCCATCCGGGGTGGTTTATACGGTAAGCACCATTGAAAAAATGTGCGCACTCCTGAAAAAGAAGGAAGAGGAATATGGTCATCCAATCTTTGTCATTACGGATGAACCGTATAGAGAACTGGTGTATGATGATATAGAGGTGCCATACATAATCAACTATTATGACAATACATTCGTATGCTATTCTTACAGTAAAGCCTTATCTCTTCCGGGAGAAAGAATTGGATATATAGTGGTATCTCCGAAAATGATAAATGAGGAGGATGCATATGCGGCAGTATGTGGTTCGGCACGTGCGCTGGGATATGTTTGTGCCTCCAGTATGTATCAGAGAGTAATTGCAAAATGTATTCAGGATACAGCGGATATTTCTATTTATAAGAAAAACAGAGACCTGCTATACAATGCATTAACAAAAATGGGATATGAATGTGTTTATCCGGACGGTGCATTCTATCTTTTTGTCAAGGCAATGGGGGAGGATTCCCATCAGTTTTGCGAGAAAGCCAAGGAACATGAGCTGCTGCTGGTACCTGCCGACAGCTTTGGAACACCGGGATATGTAAGAATATCCTACTGTGTACAGACCAGCCAGATTGAAAATGCATTACCGGCATTTCAGGCACTGGCAGACAGTTATCAATAGAAATACAGAAAGAGTAGAGAGTTTAAAATGAGTGATCAATATAGTTGTGAATTTTGCAGCAATTATGTGTATGACGAAGAGTATGAGGAGTATGAATGTGTGGTCAATATGGATGAGGATGACCTTGCTATGTTGATGCAGTTTAAACGTGCTGTATGTCCGTATTTTTCTTATGGTGATGAGTATAAAATTGCAAGAAAACAGTAAAACGGACATGCGGTATTTATTGTCGTATATGTACTTATGTTGGATTACAGTAATTTAAGGTAGAAAAATGAAACAGGAAACTTATATTAAAATAACGGATAAAATAAGAAAAACATCCCATGGGGAAAAAGTCATTCTTTTTCTGAACAGTTTTTTTACTGACGTTGTATATATTGCCTTTTTTGGTTTATTATTACAAAAGATAATTGAGCATAGATATGCGGAATTTGCAAGAATTGTTATGGTTACGGGAATTTCTTTTCTTTTTGTCAGTGTTATCAGGCATTTCCTTAATACAGAAAGACCGTATGTAAAATACAGTTTTACTCCTTTACTGGAGAAAGAAAAAAAAGGGGATTCCCTGCCCAGCCGCCATGTTTTTTCGGCATTTGTTATTGGAATGGCATATTTATACACAGATGTTTTTGGCGGAGTGCTGATATTGCTTGTGGGGGTAATGATAGCAGTGATAAGAGTCCTGGTGGGAGTTCATTTTCCCCGTGATGTGATTACAGGGGCGGTAATCGGGATTCTTTCTGGTCTGATTGGATTTTATGTAATATAAAAATCAAATAGGAGATGGCAAAATGTCGAAACAGAATAGATTTGTAAAGGATATGACACAGGGCACACCATGGAAATTGTTGTTACAATTTGCTGTGCCCCTTTTTATCGGGAATATATTTCAGCAGTTGTATAATATGGTGGATTCTGTTGTTGTCGGAAAATTTGTCAGTTCCAATGCATTGGGCGCTATCGGAACAACGGGTTCCCTGCATTTTTTCTTTTTTTCCCTGGTTGGCGGGTTATCTGTTGGAATCGGAATTATAGTGGCGCAGTTTTTTGGCGCAGAAGAGGAAGAAAAGGTAAAGGATACGATAGGAAATGCTATATGGATTATTGGGGCTGCATCAATAGCAATGGCATTGATAGGTTTTTTTGCCGCAAGACCCGTACTGGTGCTTTTACAGACAGATCCGGTTATCTTAAATGATGCAGTTGCTTATCTAAAAGTCACTTCCATTGGTATATGCTGTATGGGGTTATACAATGGAGTGTCCAGTATTTTACGGGCGTTAGGTGACAGTAAGACACCTTTGTTTTTCCTGATATTTGCAAGTATTGTAAATGTGATATTAGATTTTGTTTTCGTTCTGGCATTTGGCTGGGGCGTTATCGGAGTGGGGATTGCCACAGCGTTTGCCCAGTTTTTATCGGCAGTTACATGTATTATTTATGCATATTACAGCAATACATATTTTAAATTAAAAAAGAGGAATTTTAAATTAAAGGGAAGTATCGCAAGAAAGAGTTTAAGGCTGGGAGTGCCGGTTGCTTTACAGAACTCCCTGATTTCATTTTCGCTCATTGTATTGCAGGCGATTGTAAATAGCTATGGCGCACAGTTTACGACTGCATTTACAGTAGTATCCAGAATAGAGACATTAGTTCAACAGCCGTTTATGTCACTTGGTGCCGCCGTGTCTACATACACCGGACAGAATCTTGGCGCAGGCAGGATAAAACGTGTGGTGAAGGGATTTAATTCTGCCAATGTGATAAACACTGCATTTGCAGTGGTAATTATTGCTGTATTTTGGATATTTACCCCACAGATTGTATCGATTTTCGGGGACAATCCAAAGGTAATAAAGTATGCGGTGGATGGGCTTAGAATAACCAGCTGCTTTTATTTATTTCTAGGTTTGATTTATCCAACCAGAAATGTACTAAATGGAGCCGGAGATGCAGTTTTTTCGTTATTGACGGGAATTGTAGAATGTATTGGACGAGTGGGATTTGCATATCCGCTGACGCTGATTCCTTTTATGGGAAGTTATGGCGTATTTTATGCAACAGGACTTACATGGTTTTTAAATGGAATATTTAGTCTGATAAGATATAAGAGGGGCAAATGGAAAACTATTCATTTAGTGAAAATGCAGACGGAAACTGCTGGTCAGAAAAGTGAAGCGTCCGATAAATCAGCTATTGAATGAGAGAGCATGAAAGGCAGGTAATAATATGTATGAAACAAAAGAAGTGTTAGAAAAAGTGATTCTTGCAGCAGTTTCTACCGGAAAGGAGTCTGATGCCATAGAATCTTTAGATGAGCTAGAGGAATTAGTTAAAACTGCGGGCGTAGAGGTTGTAGGACGGGTAATACAAAACCTGGAACACATCAATAATGCTACTTACCTGGGCACAGGCAAGGTACAGGAACTCAAAGAGCTGATATGGGAAACAGATGCAGCAGCAGTAATATGTGATGATGAATTGTCTCCGGCACAATATAAAAATCTTGAAGATGCGTTGAATGTGAAAATAATGGACAGAACATTGGTTATTCTGGATATTTTCGCACGACGGGCAAAAACAGCAGAGGGAAAAATTCAGGTAGAGCTGGCGCAATTAAGATACCGCTCCACAAGATTGATAGGCATGAAAAATTTATCACGTCAGGGAGGTGGAATCGGTACCAGAGGACCGGGAGAGAAAAAACTTGAGGTAGACAGACGAATTATAAGAAACAGAATATCCCAGCTGAAAGAACAGGTCTGTGAAATGGAAAATCACAGACAGGTAACCCGTGCCAGACGCCGGGATAATCCTATTCCGGTGATAGCTATTGTCGGTTATACCAATGCAGGAAAATCCACATTGCTGAATACCTTGACAGATGCCAGTGTTTTAGAAGAAGATAAGCTGTTTGCCACTTTGGATCCTACCACAAGAAATTATAAACTGTCCGATGGACAGGAGGTTCTTTTGACAGATACCGTAGGATTTATTAGAAAACTGCCGCATCATTTAATTGATGCTTTTCGAAGTACTTTAGAGGAAGCAAAATATTCAGATATTATTATTCATGTGGTGGATGCCGCTAATTCTTCTATGGATAAAAATATTCATGCGGTTTATGAAACATTGGAAAATTTAGGGGTAAAAGATAAAATTATTATTACAGTCTTTAATAAGATGGACAAATTGAATGAAAAACCGATACTTAAAGATTTTCATGCAGATTATGTGGTTCATGCCGCTATTAAGAAAAGAATGGGATTGGACAAAATAAATAGTGCGATAGAACAGGCATTGAAGTCAATGAGAGTGATGATAGAAAAAAAGTTCGATTATTCCGAAGCAGGTAAAATCGGGTTGATTCGGAAACATGGGCAGTTACTTTATGAGGAATACAGAGAGGATGGCATTTACGTGAAGGCATATATTCCCTCTTCCCTAACGGATAAACTATAAAGACGACTATAGAGTAAAGATTTTGTCAGTTGAATAAAAAATAAAAAATGAGAAAGGTCCTCTTTTAAGATATAATGAATTCGA
>CANQPJ010000040.1 GCA_947625755.1 uncultured Lachnospiraceae bacterium
TGAGAATGAATTACATATATTTTTTGTAATTCAAGCAAAGTCTATATGTAAAATATTGGGAAACTCATGGTGGGTGAGAATCAATTACATATATTCTATGCAAAACAAGTCAAATATATATATGTAAAATTTCTGGAAATCCATGGTGGGTGAGAATGAATTACATATATTTTTTGTAATTCAAGCAAAGTCTATATGTAAAATATTGGGAAACTCATGGTGGGTGAAAATGAATTACATATATTTTCAGCAAAACAAGCCAAGTCTATATGTAAAATCTTGCCAAACTCATAGCAAGTGAGAAGGAGTTACATATATTTTTTGTAATTCAAGCCAAATATATATGTAAAATCTTGGGAAATCCATGGCAAGTGAGAATCAATTACATATATTCTATGCAAAACAAGCCAAATATATATGTAAATTATAAATATAGCATGAGAATAGAGCTCACAAAAGATTGTTCAGAAGAAGTCTGGAAGGTGTAATTTTAAATCTCACATAATTATTGATTAAATATAGAAAGACAAAACCTGCATCCGCTAATGCGGATGCAGGTTTTGCTAATCAGGGACTTTTTAACAGCCCTTTTTTATGTTGATATTTCTTATAAAGCTACATCACCGATGATTCCATCGATTACATAATATGCTTTCATATCTTCAGGCTTAACATAGATGGATACAGAATTAATTGTTTTCTTACCATTCTTTGCCTTGTAATCAGCCTTTACAGCTTCTTCAATGTTCTTTGTGTCAAATTCCATACCTGCAAACTGAACATATAAGTTGTTTTCTTTCTTTGCTGCAGTTTTCTTTGTTGTTGTCTTTTTCGTTGTTGCAGCTTTTTTTGTAGTTGTCTTTGCTGCAGTTTTTTTAGCAGTAGTTTTTTTAGCAGTAGCTTTCTTTGGCTCTGCTTTTTTAGCTGTAGCCTTTGCAGCCGGCTTTGCTTCCACTTTCTTTTCCTCTGCTTTTGCAGCCGGTTTTGTTGCAGCTTTCTTTTCTTCTGCTTTCACAGCTGGTTTTGTTGCAGCTTTCTTTGTTTCAACAGTTTTTGTCTCGGTCTTCTTAACCGGAGCTTTAGAAACAGTAGTTTTTGCAACAGATGCTTTTACATCTTCTTTTTTTGTTGTTGCCATAATGTTATTCCTCCTTAAACTTTAAGTAGGTCGATTCAAGTGTAATAAATGCGTTCGTATTTATCAACCCATAATAATAATGTAAATGTCTTTCACAATCTGTATCATACAACTACATTTTAAATTATGCAATGTTTTAAAAAAAGTTTATGAATAATTTACAAAAATAGTCCAAATATTAAAAAAAAATAACAAAAAAATATGTTTATTTATCTTTTGAGAAAAAACTTTTGTACAAATTTACAAGAAAACCGCCCGAAAATTATAAAAAAATGGCAAAAATAATGTAAAAAAAAGGTTGAAAAATTTGACATTATGTCGAAACTTTGTTACTATTTTTAAAGAAAATGTAAAAGTGTGAGCATATCCATGCAGATATTAGATGTTTATGTGACAGGTAAATAATATGAATAAATATGTCAAAAGAAGAATAAAAAGAAAAATATACAAGTATGGAAACTTGATTATGTATCTTGGAATATTTGCGGTTGCTTCCATTATTACGATTTCTGCTGTTGCCATCACCAGAACAGACAAGACGGTGCTGATTGATAAGTCGCAGCTGGCAGTGACTGAAAAGGAATCCATTGCGATGAAAAATAAAGACACCCAGAAGGTGGCAGCCCAGGGGAAAACAACACAGGATATTACTGAAAAGACAGAGCAGGAATCAGGTACAAAGGTTACCATTGCGGTAGATGTTTTGAATGTACGGAGTCAGGCGTCCCAGCAGTCAGAAGCACTGGGGATTGCCAATGAAGGCGAGACATTTTCCATTATATCGCAGGAAGATGAGTGGGTTGAGATAGATTATAATGGCAACAACGGTTTTGTTAAAAAAGAATTTGTAGATATTCATTAATGACGGAATACGAATAATAAACCGTACATGAAATAAAATAATACAGTATAGAAATATACTATTAATAAAAAGAAATCCATACAACTTATGGATTTCTTTTTTTACTGGTGGAAATTTATTCTATATGATATAATACTAACAGTTTAACCATAGAGCATAGAATGATATATCAACATAAATCTGACTATGGAATATAAAATGAAAAATAAGATAGGATGGATATAAAAGGAGGAATCATTGATGAATTATATTGGCTGGCTGATTTTGTTTATAGTTTTTGCATCTTTAGAACTCATATCCCTTGGGCTTACCTGTATTTGGTTTGCTGTGGGTGCGCTTGCAGCATGCATTACTTCACTGATGACAGACAGTTGGATGATTCAGGCAGTTGTGTTCATAATAGTAACGGTTGTAGTATTAATATTTTTAAGACCGGTTGCCATAAAATATATTAACAACAAGGCGGAAAAGACCAATGTGGACTCTCTTATCGGAAAGAAAGCAAAGGTAGTTGAGGATATTGATAATGTGAATGCCCAAGGCAGGATTACCATTGACGGAATGGAATGGACGGCAAGGAGTGCAGATGATACGCATATTGATAAAGGGACTCTGGTAGAAGTGGTTGAGATTAAGGGAGTGAAGGCGATTGTAAAGCAGATATAAGAACAATGATTATAGCAGGAGAATATTTACTGCATTATCAAGATATATGAAATGAAATCTAGGAGGGAAAGAATATGGTTTTTTTGATTATTATTTTGTTTCTGGCAATTGTGCTGGTGTCAACATGTGTGAAAATTGTACCACAGGCACATTCTTACGTTATTGAAAGATTGGGAGTATACAAACAGACCTGGTCTGTGGGTATTCATTTTAAAGTTCCGTTTCTTGACAGAGTTTCAAGAAGAGTGAATTTAAAAGAGCAGGTGGCTGATTTTGAGCCACAGCCGGTGATTACCAGAGATAATGTAACGATGCAGATTGATACAATTATTTTTTATCAGATTACAGACCCGAAGCTTTATGCGTATGGTGTAGAAAATCCGATTGTAGCAATTAAGTCACTCACAGCGACAACGCTCAGAAATATTGTCGGTGATTTGGAATTGGATGAAACACTGACATCCAGAGAGACAATTAACGCAAAGATGCGTACCGAACTGGACGTTGCAACAGATCCATGGGGAATCAAGGTAAACAGAGTAGAGCTGAAAAATATTATTCCACCAAGGGATATTCAGGAGGCAATGGAAAAACAGATGAGAGCTGAACGTGAGAAACGTGAGCAGATTTTAAGGGCTGAAGGTGAAAAAAGGTCTGCAGTTCTTATTGCAGAAGGTAAGAAGGAAGCTGCAATTCTTAATGCCGAGGCTGATAAGGAAGCCGCAGTATTGAAGGCTGATGCGGAAAGACAAAAGAGAGTACTCGAAGCAGAGGGCGAGGCAGAAGCAATTCTGAAAGTACAGCAGGCTACTGCAGACGGTATCAGAGCCATCAAAGAAGCAGGAGCAGATGAGGCTGTCCTCACAATGAAGAGTCTGGAAGCATTTGTTGCGGCAGCAGATGGTCAGGCAACAAAGATTATTATTCCATCTGAAATTCAGGGAATTGCCGGAAGCGTAAAAGCACTGGCAGAAACGATTCAGGGCTAGTATGATATGTATTGCGAAGATAGAGTTTTATGTGGAGCAAGTTCCTATGAAAAAAAGTTTTACCTAAATGACAGATTTAAAAATCTGCCGGAACAGGTGAAACAGGAGCTTCAGATTATGTGCGTCATGTTTACGGAAGAGGTAGGAGGAACTTTAGTTCTCGAATATGATGAGGACGGATACCTCCAGTTGATTACCGATGCAAGTGAAGATGATATTTTATATGATGAAATCGGAAGCGGACTCAAGGTTCACCAGATTCAACTGGACAAAAGAGAACTGTTGGAAGCCCTTGAGATGTACTATAAAGTATTTATTTTAGGAGAAACCCAATAAATGTTATTAACAGTAGACGTAGGAAATACAAACATTACATTAGGTCTGTTTCAGGGAGATAAGGTTTATCTTACCTTCCGTATAACGACACAGGCAGCCAGAACTTCAGATGAATACGGTTCATTGATTGCCGAAATGATTGTGCGGAAAGGACTGAAAATCAAAGACATTGATGATGTTATTATTTCATCCGTTGTACCTAAAGTAATGTATTCTTTAAATAGCGGAATTATAAAGTATTTTGGAATACAGCCAATCGTGGTGGGCATCGGAACAAAGACCGGTATTCAGATTAACAGGACGGACCCGAGAGAGGTAGGTTCAGATCGAATTGTTGATGCAGTAGCAGCTTACGAGCTGTACGGCGGACCGTGCATTGTAATTGATTTTGGCACAGCAACAACCTACGATTTGATTGGGGCGAAAGGAACCTTTGAAGCAGGAGTCACATCTCCCGGGATTCAGATTAGTGCAAGAGCGTTATGGGACTGCACGGCAAAACTTCCGGAGATTGAAATCAAAAAGCCGGCTTCTATCCTGGGAAAAGATACGATTTCCAGTATGCAGGCAGGAATTGTGTTCGGATATATCGGACAGACGGAATACATTATAAACCACATGAAAAAGGAAAGCGGCATAAAGGATTTGAAGGTGGTTGCCACCGGAGGGTTGGGCAGAATTATATATGAAAATACAGACTGTATTGACATTTATGATAATGAGCTGACACTTCAGGGAATGAGAATTATTTACGAAAAGAATAAGAGATAAGATGAAGATAGGTAATGTTGAAATCGGAAGCGGTTTGGCATTAGGACCAATGGCAGGCGTTACAGACCTGCCATTTCGTCTGCTTTGTAAGGAGCAGGGATGCGATTTGATGTATACGGAAATGGTCAGTGCCAAAGCTATTTTATATAGGAATAAAAAAACAAGAGATTTGCTGGCAATCGATGAGGACGAGCATCCCATTGGAGTGCAGTTGTTTGGTTCAGAACCGGACATTATGGCAGAAATCGCCGCGCGCGTATCTTACGGTGCCTGTGATTTTATTGATGTAAATATGGGATGCCCGGTGCCGAAAATTGTAAACAATCACGAGGGTTCGTATCTTTTGACGCAGCCCGCACTGACAGAAAAAATTTTGTCAAAAATGGTAAAGGCAAGTATTAAGCCTATTACGATTAAAATAAGAAAAGGTTTTAATAATGAAGACCGACAGGCGGTGGAGATTGCAAAGATTGCGGAGGCATGTGGTGTATCTGCCATAGCAGTTCATGGAAGAACGAGAGAGCAGTACTACAGCGGAAAAGCCGACTGGGATATTATAAAAGAAGTGAAAGAAGCAGTCAGCATTCCCGTGATTGGCAATGGAGACATATTTACTCCCGAAGATGCCAAGGCAATGAAAGAATATACAGGATGCGATGGATTAATGGTAGGCAGGGCTGCGAGAGGAAATCCATGGATATTTAAACAGATTGATGAATATCTTAAAACAGGAGAAATGATAGACAAACCCACATCCAAGGAAATTAAAGAAATGATATTAAGACATGCCCGGATGCTGATTGAATGTAAGGGAGAATATACCGGAGTCCATGAAATGCGAAAACATATTGCATGGTATACCGCAGGACTTCCACATTCGGCAAAGTTAAGACGCAAGTGCAATGAAATGGAAAGCTGGGATGAATTGCAAAGCCTGTTAGAAGAAAAACTATAAAAGAAAAACTATAAAAGAAAGAGTAAACACTGTTAGGAAAGGGGTTTTTATTGACAATAGTAAGTTGCCCTGCTATTATAAAGTGTAAAACTTTTGAGAGAATATTGATTGGAGGAAGTAATCATGGCAGATAGTGCAAAGAAAAATATACTTACCTACGCAGGTCTCCAAGAACTTGAGGCTGAACTAGAGGATTTGAAATTAAATAAACGTAAGGAAGTTGCCCAGAAAATAAAAGAAGCAAGAGAGCAGGGCGATTTGTCAGAGAATGCGGAATATGATGCTGCCAAGGATGAGCAGAGAGATATTGAAGCCCGTATTGAAGAAATTGAAAAAATCCTTAAAAACGTCGAAGTTGTTGGGGAAGAGGATGTGGATGAAACAAAAATCAGCGTTGGATGCCATATTGTAATCCATGATTTTGAATATGATGAGGATTTGGAATTTAGTATTGTAGGCTCTACCCAGACAAACAGCCTGAAAGGAAAAATTTCAAATGAATCGCCACTGGGTATGGCTTTGATTGGTCATGAAATTGGCGATATTGTAGAAGTGGAGATGGGAGAAGAGATTTCCAAATATAAAGTCATTGATATTAAGACAAGAAAGTAATAGGAGTAATAAAATGGCAGAACAGAACAATAAGAACAATCAGCAGGTAGATACAAAGCAGTTACTGAAGGTACGCCGTGAAAAATTAGCTGATTTACAGGAGAGGGGCAAAGACCCTTTTCAGATTACAAAGTATGATGTAACACATCACAGCATGGAGATTAAGAATAATTTTGATGCTTTGGAGGCAAAGCATGATGAGGAAGGAAAGTTAATAAAAGATCCTGCAAAATTAGTTTCCATTGCCGGACGTATTATGTTAAAACGTGTGATGGGCAAAGCATCTTTCTGTAATGTTCAGGATTTAGAGGGAAACATTCAGGTATATGTAGCCCGCAATGAAATATGCGAAGAACCTTATGAAGAATATAAGGATTTTAAGAAAATGGATATTGGTGATATTGTAGGTATTAAGGGATACCCATTTAAAACAAAGACCGGAGAGATGAGTATTCATGCAACGGAGGTTAAACTCCTTACAAAGAGTCTTCAGATTCTTCCGGAAAAATATCACGGTATGACAAATACGGATTTAAGATACCGTCAGAGATATTTAGATTTGATTATGAACCAGAATGCAAAAGATGTATTTGTTAAGCGTTCAAAGATTATCAGTGAAATCAGGAGATATTTAGACGGACAGGGATTTATGGAGGTTGAAACTCCGATGCTGGTACACAATGCAGGCGGAGCGGCAGCCCGTCCTTTTGATACTCATTTTAACGCACTGGATGAGGATGTGAAATTGAGAATTTCACTGGAACTTTATCTGAAAAGACTGATTGTCGGTGGTCTGGAAAAAGTATACGAGATAGGACGAGTATTCCGTAATGAGGGTGTGGATACAAGACATAATCCGGAATTTACTTTAATGGAATTATATCAGGCTTACACAGATTATCATGGTATGATGGACCTGACGGAAAATCTTTATAGACATCTTGCAGAGACAGTGTGCGGAAGTACGCAGATTGTGTATAACGGAATTGAAATGGATTTAGGCAAGCCATTCGAGAGACTTACCATGGTGGATGCTGTAAAGAAGTATACAGGTGTTGACTGGAATGAGGTAAAAACGGTAGAACAGGCAAGAGAGCTGGCAAAAGAGCATCATGTGGAATTTGAAGAGCATCACAAAAAAGGTGATATTCTTAATTTATTCTTTGAAGAGTTTGTGGAAGAACATCTGATTCAGCCTACATTTATTATGGACCATCCAATTGAGATTTCGCCTTTGACGAAAAAGAAGCCGGACAATCCGGAATATGTAGAGCGGTTTGAATTTTTCATGAACGGTTGGGAAATGGCAAATGCATATTCCGAACTGAATGACCCGATTGACCAGAGAAAGAGATTTGAGGCACAGGAAGAACTGCTGGCATTGGGTGACGAGGAGGCAAACACAACGGACGAGGACTTTATGAATGCGTTAGAGATTGGTATGCCCCCTACGGGTGGTATCGGTTTTGGTATCGACAGAATGTGTATGCTGTTGACGGATTCACAGGCGATTAGAGATGTGCTGCTGTTCCCGACAATGAAGTCCTTACCGAACGACAAGTAAGAAAAAGCCAGTGTTTATGCGGGTTTCGGGACTTTCCAAACTGAATA
>CANQPJ010000041.1 GCA_947625755.1 uncultured Lachnospiraceae bacterium
AGGCATAGGTAAGTCTCCTTTCGTTGTGTTGTGGTGATTCAATTATAAAGGAATATGGCTTCTATGCCTACTTTTTTTACCTAAAATTAAAAGAAGCTCTAAACTTTACCCCCAAGTAAAGTTTAGAGCCATTTTTTGCGTGTAAGCAGTGAGAAACGTACAAAACCGCATAAACAGGGCGGTTGAGCGTGCTCAAAGAGACCGTTTATGCGGTTTTAAGATGTGGCGAACGCCACGACCGAGACGTCAGTCGAGGTGTCGTTTCTCACAAAAAGATGGCAGAACAGAAATAGGGCATGCACTTGAAGTGCTCTTGAAAAATGGGAATTGATACACTTTTGATACACCTGAGTAGCGTAAAGAAAAATTATTGTGTGCCGGAGCTTGCTCCAAGGCACATAAATAATTTTAGCTTTATGGTGCGAAGCACCTCAGTGAGAAGAAGCGAAGCGGATTCGAACTGATACGCTACGATTGCACTATCAGAATTCAGGCAAAGAAAAACGGCACTTTGCAGTGCCGGAATTTCCTAATCATTATGAGGCCATTTGATTTTCCATTCAAAGTATTCTTCTCTGGTAATCCTGCCTTTTGCCAGTTCTTCTTTTTTCTTCTTCCAGTCGGATAAAAAGTCATCAAGCAAAGAATAATCAAAACCTACGCATATGTGTGTCTCTTTTGTTTTCTTATCTTTTACTTCATATAAGGGCATATCATAGTGCTCGTCTAATTCAAACAACGTGTACATCACATCTTCCGCAGCATACAGAGTAGGTTCGTAGATGGAGCGGTAATTGCGAAAGTGATAGAACACTTGGCTCTGGAAAGGCTTGGGCTAATTATGGGAATTCCCGAAGATTTTCGGGGGATGCCTTTTTTGTCAAAATGCACAAAGGAAATAATCCGGTGCCAAAACGGTGCCATAAATAAAGTTCTAGCATTGAGTATTCCAAATTCTGATATAAGAAGATAATTCAAGCTACAATTGTAAGAAAGAGTGCATGATGAATCCGGTTATATTTTTAGGGGTGAGTAAACTATTGAAAGAATTATAGAAAGCAAGCTTACTCAGAAGTTGAGAAGATATATTTGTTGAATTGAAAAAATTTGGACTAACAGTCCAATGAAAAAAGATTGAAAATGTATTATTGTTTTAATAGATTCTTATGAAACTGCTATTGGAGGATTTTATGCAGAAGGGATATATAAGGAAATTAGTGGAAGCTAGACATAATATTAATTTCGTTGAATTAATATTTAGAAATGAAGCAGGGGGATATGAGTCTGAAAATTTAATGATAGCATTACCACATATTGTAGTAGTTTCGAGTGATTTTGATGATAAAATAGTTAGATATGAAAAACAGGCAGATGCAGGATTAATTCCGGAATTATTTATTGTTCCATATGAGAGAGGGTTTCAATATTCCTTATTACATTTAGAATTAGCAGGAGCAAAAAATGCTTTGCGGTTTTATAGGGGTGATGATATCAATATGATTCTAAAAAAAGTAAAAGCATTACAGCCAAAAAGACGAAAAGTTCCAAGAGATTTAATTATTGTTGATTTTGAATTATATTCAAATCAATTGGTTTTGTTTTTAGGAAAGCCTAATATAGCAGACTATCATGGCGATGATTGGGATGATAGTCCATACGACTGTAATGCAGGTACAGTTTATAGAGAATATTATGAAGACATGGTTATATTGAACTTTGATGAAAATTTTGAAGTGATAGAACCAAAGTATGGATATTTGAATACACCGTATTGTAAAAACGATATGAAAAATAAGAAAGTTCCATGTATTTTGTATCAGAATGTTAATTTGTTACCAGCTCACAAATATTATAATTTTGCGGAAGCATGGGCTAGTAAAGGATACAATGAAATTTATATGGGCGATAAGATTTCTAAAGTGGTGCAGGAAGCAGGGGCCTTGGTTTCGGATGTTCAAGGCATCACTGGAGAACTGGAACTTCCAAAGGAAAAATGGTAATAGAAGTTTTGAAAAAAGTGAATTATAATGAAATTATGAATTCGGCACGATTCCCAATAATGTGAGCCATGCCTTGTCCTCAATTAATTGAAAGGAAACTATACAATGAAAGACATTTATCCTAATATAGATATGATAAAAACAGGACAGAAAATTAAAGAGTGTATTCAAAAGACCGGATATGCAGTTAAGGATATTCAAAAAATATTAAATCTATCATGTCCACAGCCCATTTACAGATGGTTTAAAGGACAAATTCTCCCCTCGGTAGATCACCTATATACATTGAGCAGGATCTTGGAAATTCATATGGAAGAATTAATTGTAGCTAAAAATGATACGGCAATAGCGGAGAAATATTCAGGAGAACAGAGGTTGCTTTCATACTATAGATTCTTAAAAAAGGTGGCATAAGGATTGCATTAATGGTTTGATGGAGTAACAGTTTGGGCTGGTCGAAAGACCCGGGTCCACCGAATGATGGGTAAGACACCCATCGAAGATAATTGCATGATTATAGAAAAGTTTCACTTATAGTGAAATGTAACACAATCTATTTTCAGAAGTGATATTATGAATATCCATAGCATATTAGGTATATTTTGGGATGAAAAGGGGGGAACAGATGAACTTACAACCAGTTAAATTTGAATTAGAACCGACTACCATATGGTCTTTTCCGGATAGAGGGAATTGGGCAACTCATTCAGGAAGTTATCGTGGAAATTGGTCTCCGTATATTCCGAGAAATCTGATACTTAGATATTCAAATGAAAGAGATTGGGTATTGGATCAATTTGTCGGAAGTGGGACAACCATAGTAGAAGCAAAATTGTTGAACAGAAATGCTATCGGCGTAGATGTAAATGAGGAAGCAATAAAATTGGCGGAAAAAAATATTCAGTTTGGGAGCAATAGCGCTCCTAAAATATTTTTAAAACAAGGAAATGCAGTGGAGTTAGACTTCCTAAAAGATAGGAGTATTGATTTGATTTGTACACATCCGCCATATGCAGACATTATTAAGTATAGTCAAAATATAGAGGGGGATATATCTTTATTATGTATGGAAGATTTTCTTGAAAAAATGAGTAAGGTGGCAACGGAATCATATAGGGTACTAAAGAAAAATAAAATTTGTGCTGTAATGATGGGAGATATAAGAAAAGCAGGAAATGTGGTGCCACTTGGCTTTAGGACAATGGAAAAATTTTTGCAGGCAGGATTCAAATCAAAAGAAATAATTATAAAAGAACAGCATAATTGTAAGTCGACAAAGTATTGGAACAACAGAAATAACAGCTTTTTATTACTTGCCCATGAATATATATTTGTTTTCCAAAAATAGAATGACATGAACAGGAATAACAACCGTAAGGATAACAACCGTAAGTTCGAATTATATGGTTGTTATTTTTGTGGTTTCAATTTATAATGAAAGAAGTGAGATTTTGTTGAAAGAGGAATCAATGATGAGCACTACAACCATTGCGCCATTTGTAAAATGGGCTGGTGGAAAACGCCAGTTGTTAAATGCAATTAAAGAAAGAATGCCGGAAAAATATAACGCATATTTTGAACCGTTCGTAGGTGGTGGTGCTGTGACCTTTGAATTGCAACCGGAGAAAGCGTTTATTAATGATATTAATATTGCATTAGTGAATGCATATCGACAGATTGCTCATGCACCAAAAGAATTTTTGGAGATTATCAATACTCTTGATTCTGATATGTGGGAAGACGGAAAAGCTTATTATTATGCTTTGAGGGAGCAGTATAATGACAAATTGATGAAAGAAGAAATGGATAGTGAACTAGCTGCATTATTTGTATTCATCAATAAGCATTGCTTTAATGGTCTGTATCGTGTGAATGGTAAAGGGTTGTTCAACGTGCCATATAACAATAGCAGGCGTGTGTCTTGTGATGAAGATTCCATTATGGCGACATCAGAATATTTGAAAAAAATCAATATTTTTGATGGTGATTTTCAAGCGGCTTGTCATGAAGCAAAAGCAGGGGATTTTGTATTCTTTGACAGCCCGTATGCACCATTAAATCCTACATCGTTTGAATCTTATACGAAAGAGGGATTTGATGTGGAGAGTCACAGACGTCTTGCAGCACTGTTTGATGAATTAACCGATAGGGGCTGTTATTGTATGCTCACAAATCATAATACGGAATTTATAAATGAGTTGTATGGGGGTAAAAATTATAAGATTGATGTTTTAAGTGTAAAGCGAATGATCAATTCAGATGCGAAGAATCGTGTTGGAGAAGAAGTTATTATTTGCAATTATTAAATTATAAAGGAGTAAAATAGTGGACAACTTATTTGAAAAAAAAGTGCCATTGTTTTATGAGACAAATGAATGCCAGATTGTTTATGGTGATTCATTTAAAATTCTTCCAAAGATGAAGCCGGAAAGTATTGATATGATATTTGCCGACCCACCGTATTTTTTAAGTAATGATGGGATAACCTGTAAGGGCGGTAAGATGGTATCAGTTAATAAAGGCTCATGGGATGAGGGCAAAAGTACCGATGAAAAACATAAGTTTAACAGAAAGTGGATTAGGTTATGTAAAAGAGTATTAAAACCAAATGGTAGTATTTGGATATCAGGAACACTGCACAATATTTATTCCATAGGAATGGCATTGGAGCAGGAAGGTTTTAAAATAATAAATAACATTACATGGCAGAAAACAAACCCACCGCCAAACTTAGCATGTCGATGCTTTACTCATTCTACAGAAACCATACTTTGGGCACAGAAGAATGACAGAAAGTCTCGGCATTTTTTTAATTATGAATTGATGAAAGAGCAAAACGGTGGCAGGCAGATGAAGGATGTGTGGACAGGAAGCCTGACAAAACTTTCTGAAAAGAAAGAAGGAAAACATCCAACGCAGAAACCGGAATATTTGCTTGAGAGAATTATATTAGCCTCAACACAAGAAGGAGATGTGGTGCTGGATCCTTTTAGTGGTTCAGGGACAACCGGTGTTGTGGCAAATAAATTAGGACGTAATTTTATTGGAATAGAGAACGAAAAAGAATATATTGAATTGATGGTAAGGAGGATACAGAAGATTGATGAATAATAGAGATTTTGATGAATGGTTATCAAAGTTTAGAGCAAGTATATCGAGTTATGATTACTATATTGATTTTGAAAAAGTGGTGCGTAATGTCGATGAAATTAAAGTAGAATTGAATATATTAAATTCTCTTATCGGTTCTAAAAATATAGAAAATGATTTTCAGAGAATTATTGAAAAGTATCCGGAAACTTTGAAATGTATTCCGCTGTTACTGGCTGTTCGTGGAAATGAAATCTATGCTCAAGATGAGGAGGGCGCATTTCTATATAACTTTAAAAAGATGAACTATGATGTGGAACAATACAAAGTATTTATGCGAAAAACAGGATTGTTTGACATGATAGCAAATCATATTGTGAATAATCTGGTGGATTATGCTTTGGGAGTCGAAACCGGACTCGATTCTAATGGGCGGAAGAATCGTGGCGGACATCAGATGGAAAATCTGTAAATGATAAGATATAGTGCGAAAACACTGATATATAAAGGTGTTCTCGCACTATTTTTTTCGCTTTTGGGAAAAATAGTGTACAAAAATCAAAAGGAGGAATCCCAAATGCCAAGAGCGAAGTTATCGTTTGCACAACGTCTTTACATCGAAACAATGTTAAAACTTAATGTTCCACAATCAAAAATATGTATACAATTAGGTATTGCAAGTGTGCAGCTTCAAATGGAAATCAGGCGTGGATGGATTCCAAAGGAGAAACGCTATGATTCAATGAAGGCACAGTTATCATTACGATAACAGCCTGAACTGCACATTTACAATTAAATAGCTGCCTCCAATGGATACCTGTTTTGAAAACAGTTTGCCGAAATGTTTAATAATATAATACTAGCGAACAGAAACAGTGATAAGTGCTTCAGGAAGCGAAGTGACGAACTGTAGGAGAAGAACAGTGATATATAGTAAATTTTGCTATGGACCGGGCTAGAGTTTGACCTGCTCTACGAATATTCTTTGACTTCAGGATATTATCCCGGTCTTTAACAAAATTTACTATGCAATTATATAAAAAATGTTATATAATAAAATTTAATAAGGTCAGGAAAGGTCAGGTGAAGTTAAATGAAGAAGTTAAGGAAAATTTGCGTAATAACTGTTATGGTTGTGTTGGCATTATGCTGCAGCACGGCGACACAGGCAAAGGCAAAGAAATTAAAAGTGAATGCAGTGTATACAAATGCAAAGAAAGTCAGGGGGACAACCAGACTGAAGAAGGCAAAAGTCGTTGCGAAGGTCGGAAAGAAAACCTACAAGACCAGATCAAATCGTAAGGGTAAATATACGATTAATATTAAGAAGAAAAGGAAAAAGGGAACAAAAATAAAAGTTACCGTATACAGGAAAAAGAAAGTATATGCAAAGAAAACAGTAAAAGTAAAGACACCTAAATTAATTTATTCCGCAAAAGAAGGTTCCACAAAAATAACGGGAACGACATTAAAAAACGCAAAAGTTGTACTGATTACTAGTGCTTTTGGAAATCCAAAGACCTATGGTCTGTCTGACAGCAAAGGAAAATTCTCTTTTAATGTAAAGCAGATTTCTTTGTCGGATAATCAGAATGAATGGAAAATTAGAGTATATGACAAAAAAAATAAACTCTATGCAAAAACAACATGGATTAAAGTTACGCCTTATCAATGGTGGAAGAAAAAACCATTTAAAGGACATAAGGCGGCAATATGTGGTGTTGAAGAAGATGAAGCATATAAGAAAGTTCCTAATCAGTATACGAATGGATTTATCTGTTATGTGAAAAAGGGATATTGGGCTAAATTTTTCTGTGGGACAAAAAAGAATTATTATACGATATTAAAAGGGTCTATAAAAAAGGAAATCTTTATATTTTATCCGGAATATCCGCTTTTCCCGCATAAAGCGGGAGAAAAACAGGAGCCGATTGGTAACCGTAAAATTAAAATTAATATTTACCGTAACAGGGATAACAAACTGATAGACAGCTACAGCATTACCCCAAGAAAAGTTAAACAGCCCGGCAAAACGGATGAAATCAATTATGCCCAGTTTTTAAAGGATTATAGAAAAGTTGAAAAAAACGGAAAAAAGATTGTTAAAACCATTGGGGACTATAACTACTGTATTGATAAAGAAACAAGATATGGAATGTACTATAGTGTGGGCTGTGGATTTTATAC
>CANQPJ010000042.1 GCA_947625755.1 uncultured Lachnospiraceae bacterium
AAGGGTAAATTCCGCTTATGTAAAACTAAATTCCACTGTAGGATGGGAGAGTGGAATTTAAAATTTTAATTTTGGAATGGCAAAAAATAAACATAATAATATTGGCAATTACCATAAAATAGGGTATACTAAACGTAGTTGTTCAAAAGTTAACAATAAGAAATATATGGAGGTACATTATGTTAGTATCAGCAACAGAAATGTTAAAAAAAGCAAAAGCAGGTCATTATGCTGTAGGACAGTTTAACATCAACAATTTAGAGTGGACAAAGTCCATACTGTTGACAGCAGAAGAATTAAAGAGCCCTGTTATCTTGGGAGTATCTGAAGGTGCAGGAAAGTACATGACAGGATTTAAGACAGTTGCCGCTATGGTAAAGGCAATGGATGAAGAATTGAACATTACCGTTCCGGTAGCGCTTCATCTGGACCATGGTTCATATGAAGGATGTTATAAGTGTATCAAAGCAGGATTTACATCAATTATGTTTGATGGTTCTCATTATCCTATCGAAGAAAACATTGCCAAGACACAGGAATTAGTAAATGTAGCGCATGCTCTTGGATTATCTATCGAGGCAGAAGTAGGCTCTATCGGTGGAGAAGAAGACGGCGTTATCGGCAGAGGTGAGTGTGCAGACCCTGATGAATGTAAGGCGGTGGCAGATCTTGGTGTAGATATGCTTGCAGCAGGTATTGGAAATATCCATGGAAAATATCCTGAAAACTGGGAAGGACTTAGCTTTGAGACACTGGATGCCATTCAGCAGAAGACAGGTATTATGCCATTAGTACTTCATGGTGGTACAGGCATTCCGGAAGATATGATTAAAAAAGCGATTGACCTTGGCGTATCAAAGATTAACGTAAATACAGAATGCCAGCTCTCATTTGCAGCAGCTACAAGAGAGTATGTAGAAGCAGGTAAAGATTTAGAAGGAAAGGGATTTGACCCTAGAAAACTTCTTGCTCCGGGAGCAGATGCTATCAAAGCTACCGTAAAAGAAAAGATGGAACTTTTCGGCTCCGTAGGAAAAGCAGAATAAATAGAAATCTGTTTATTGAGATAATCATAAAGATGTATATGTTGAAAACCGGTCATGATACGACAGGTTCAAAACATATACATCTTTTTTGGTGCTCACAAAGACTGATATATGCGGGATGGGAAAATATACCGGAACCCAAAAACGTCTTGCGTTTTTATTTGAATGATTTTATACTTGTTTTAGTATAATAATAAGGGAAGAGTAGAAGTGAATACAGACAAGAACAACTATAAAAAAAAGATAAATGAAATAATAAAAAAAATACATATTCCCGACAGAGCATATCCGGTTATCCGGTATATAGCCCTCGGCGCGGCAGCGCTTGTTTTGATTTATGCATCTTACAGTCTTACCAATTCATATCTGGACTATAAAGAAGATGAAGCAAAATATGCTGAAATTAACGAAATGTTTCACTCGCAAAGCGACGACAATCAGAATAAGAAAAACAGCAAAAAAAACATGAGTTATTCTTCCTCTATCACCACGTGGAAATGGAATTATAAGGCAATGCTCCGGTATAATGATGAGGCAAAGGGCTATATCAAATTAGACGGAACCAGAATCCAGTATCCGATTGTTGAACATGAAGATAATAAATACTATTTAAAAAGGGGCTCTGATAAAGTCAGCAACGGAGCCGGGGCTATCTTTTTGGATTACAGAACTGCCGGACTTGACGGAAGAATATGCATACTTTATGGACATAATATGATGGACGGTTCCATGTTTAAAGAGCTGATGAATTTCAGAGACAGCAGTTTTGCAAAAGCGCATCAGACATTTGATGTTTATGTAGGATACAGGCATTATATCTATTATGCCTTTTCTACGTTCTCCGCAAAAGATGATAACGATTCCATTTACCAATATGGTTTTGAAGATGATGATAGTTATCAGGAATGGCTGAACACTGTTGCCGGCAAAAGCACATTCAAATTTGACAATAAACTGCCGGGCATCAATGACAAGGTAATTTTGTGTTCAACCTGTGTGGATAATTATGGCAACCGCCAGATTGTCTGCATATACCGTGGAGAGGAAGTAGTGGATTAAACTTAATTTTATTAAGAAAAAGGTTTAAAAAATTAGATAAACACCTCTCTGGTATTGATTTTTCTAAAGAGATGGTGTAAATTAGTGTGCGAATGAAGGAAACTTCACCGCTAAATGAGATTAAGGACAAGGGCGTTCTTCAAAATGAATATTTGGAGAAGTGCCTTTTTCTTTTGGCAAGAAAGAGCTTATGCGGAAAATATGTTAGTTAAGGAAAGGAACAAGAACTATGGGAGTAAATATTGAAAAAGTATTTGGTGAAAACGTATTTGATGATTCAGTCATGAAAGTTCGTTTGCCTAAGAATGATTTTGAGACAGTTAAGAAACTGATGCATGAAGGTGGCGAAATCACAGAAGATTTGGCAGACGTTGTCGCACAGGCAATGAAAGAATGGGCATTGGAAAAAGGAGCGACACATTATACACATGTATTCCAGCCATATGTTGTTTCAGTAGGAGCTGAAAAACACGATTCATTTGCCTCGGTACCGGTAGATGGTAAAATTGAAAATACATTTACCGGAGAAGAGTTATTAAGAGGAGAGCCGGATGCTTCCTCATTCCCTTCCGGCGGTTTAAGAGAAACATGCAGCGCGAGAGGGTATACAGCGTGGGATATTACATCACCGGTATATATTAAAGAAGACACACTTTGTATTCCTACTGCTTTCTGTTCATATACAGGTGAGTCACTTGATACAAAAACACCGTTACTAAAAGCAATGCATGCTGTAAGTAAGCAGGGTGTAAGACTTATGAGATTATTTGGAAATGAAGTTACCAACAGAATTTACTCATACGTTGGACCGGAACAGGAATACTTCTTGGTTGATAGAGAGAAATATTTAAAGAGACCTGACCTTATTTATTCAGGACGTACCTTGTTTGGTGCAAAACCACCAAAAGGACAGGAGATGGATGACCAGTATTTTGGTTCAATTCCTCCAAGAGTAAAGGCTTTTATGGAAGATTTGAACACAAAATTATGGAAATTAGGAATTACAGCAAAGACACAGCACTGTGAGGTTGCTCCGGGACAGTTTGAGATTGCACCAATCTTTTCTATTTCAAATGTTGCTTTGGATAACAACCTTCTGGTAATGGATTTGTTAAAGAAGACAGCAAGGGCACATGGAATGATTTGCCTGCTGCATGAAAAACCATTCGATGGTATGAACGGTTCCGGTAAGCATAACAACTGGTCCCTTACGACAGATGATGGAATCAATCTGTTCAAGCCGGGAAAAGAACCGGAGAATAATAAATTATTCCAGCTGGTATTGGCATGTACTATGGCTGCTGTTGATACTCATGCAGTATTATTACGACTTGCAGCATCAAATACAGGAAACGACCACAGATTGGGAGCTAACGAGGCTCCACCGGCTATTATATCCATGTATCTGGGCGATCAGGTGGGAGATGTTGTCAGTCAGATTATTAAGAATGGGAAGGCTGAATCCAGTATTTCATCCGGAGAGATTGATTTTGGTATTAAGAAACTTCCAAAATTAGAAAAAGATCCTACCGACAGAAACAGAACATCACCTTTTGCTTTCACAGGTAACAGATTTGAGTTCCGAATGGTTGCTTCATCCAACTCAATCGGTGATGTCAACACAGTTCTTAATGTAATGATGGCAGAACAGTTTGAGAAAGCAGTAGCAGCATTGGAAGGCGCAGAAGACTTTGATAAGGCAGTTGAAGAATATATTGCAAAATTAATGAAAGAACATGCAAGAATTGTATTCAATGGCAATGGCTATTCAGAAGAATGGCCAAAAGAGGCGGAAAAGAGAGGTCTTCCAAACTGCAGGTCTATCGTAGATGCCATTCCAACATTACTGGACGAATCAACAGTCGAAATGTATGGAAAGTTTGGAGTTCTTTCCAAAGAAGAGCTTGAAGCAAGAAAAGAAATTTTGTTTGAGCAGTATGCAGGCGTAAGAAATATAGAAGCATTAACAATGGTTGACATGGCAAACAAGATGATAATTCCGGCAGCAGTGAAGTACACAAAGAAATTAGCAGACACTGTTTTAACCGTAAAAGAAGCAGGCGTTGATGCCACGGTTCAGACAGAGATGCTGTCCGATGTTTCAGTCAGACTTGCAGAGATGAAGAAAGCTGTTAAGGAATTAGAAGACATTACTCAAAAGGCAGCAGATATTGAAAATACACAGGCAGCGGCGATTGCTTACAAAGACGAAGTAATGCCGGCAATGGCAGCGCTTAGAAAACCGGCAGATGAGCTGGAAGTAATTATGCCGAAGGAAGAATGGCCAATGCCTACATATGGAGATCTTGTATTTGAAATATAAGAGATAAGAGACAGGAGAGGCGCATATGATTAGAGATAATCGTATGCGCTTTTTGGTTTGTCTGCATAGATTTTCCATCTGTCATATTTGACATAATGTAATTATCGTATATAATTAGAACGTTAGGTAAAATAATAATATCATGACAGGAAATAACATTATGGCATAGTATAATATCAGGGCAAAGTAAAGGGAGTAAGAATGAAGATTTTATTGGATGTAATTATTTTGTTAGCAGGGTTTGTTCTGTTGATTAAAGGTGCGGATTATTTTATAGATGGCAGTGTGTCCATTGCAAAAAAAATAAAAATTCCATCCATTGTGGTGGGGCTGACCATTGTCGCAATCGGAACATCATTGCCGGAATTGGCAGTCAGTTCCATGGCATCTCTCAAACAATCCAATACAATAGCCATCAGCAATGTGGTGGGTTCTAATATCTTTAATTTATTAATGGTTCTTGGAATTACATCATTATTTATCAATATTCATGTGAAAAAATCAGTTTTAAAACGGGAGTTTCCACTATTGAGCGTCATATCGGCAGTGCTGATTTTTCTTGCGGCAGATACCTTATGGTTCGGTGGAATTATCGGTAAAGTAAATATTTTCAGGTTTGAAAATGGTAACACGACCATTGGTGAAATAAGCAGAATGGATGGAGTACTTTTACTGGTACTTTTTGTGGGATTTATTATATGGACAGTAATGTATGCGCTAAAAAAGAGAACCGGAGAGCAGGAAGATGATGGGGCAATACTGTCGAATTTAAAATGCGCACTTTATATTGTTGGCGGCGTTATCGCCATCATGCTTGGAGGAGAGCTGGTAGTTGACAGCGCAAAAAGTCTGGCGCTGGCAGCGGGAATGAGCGAAACGCTGGTAGGTCTGACAGTTGTGGCGATGGGGACATCACTGCCGGAGCTGGTCACATCTGCAGTAGCCGGAAGAAAGGGTGAAGCAGACCTTGCGATAGGAAATGTGGTAGGTTCTAATATATCCAATATCCTGCTTGTCTTGGGACTTTCGGCGGCAATTTCACCGGTTACGGTTACGACCATGAATGTAATTGATGCCATAATTGTTTTAGCAGCCACTATTATTGTATTTCTTTTCTCTGCCACCCACAGGACGATTAAGAGAAAAGAAGGAATATTGCTGGTATTCATGTACGCCATATACATGATTTACATTATATACAGACAGATAGGTCATATAATATAAAATATAGATGGAGAAGGGAAGTGAAAAAATGGCACAAAATCCAATTATAACCATTGAAATGAATAATGGTGATATTATGAAGGCAGAGCTGTATCCTGAAATAGCTCCAAATACCGTAAATAATTTTATTAGTTTAGTGAAAAAGGGGTATTATAATGGTATCATCTTTCACAGAGTCATCAAAGGATTTATGATTCAGGGCGGAGACCCTCAAGGGACAGGCGTTGGCGGACCCGGATATTCCATTAAAGGAGAATTTTCGGGAAATGGATTTCCCAATGATTTAAAACATACAAAAGGCGTTCTTTCCATGGCAAGAACCATGATGCCGGATAGCGCCGGTTCACAGTTTTTTATCATGCATGAGACATCACCGCATCTTGACGGGCAGTATGCCGGATTTGGAAAAGTCATCGAAGGTGAAGAGGTCATTGACCGGATTGCATCAGTGGCAACAGATTATATGGACAAGCCATTAGAAGAACAGATGATGAAAAAAGTAACAGTAGAAACTTTCGGCGTGGATTATCCGGAGCCGGAGAAAATATAATCAGTAAAATTTAGGAGGTTGGAAAAATGGCAAAAATAACAAAGGACATGATTATAGCGGATATTATGCAGATAAATATGGGGTGCGTGCCTATTTTATTAAATGAGGGAATGCACTGTATCGGATGCCCTGCTTCCCAGGGAGAAACATTAGAAGAGGCATGCATGGTACATGGACTGGATGCAGACGTAATCGCTAAAAAGCTGAATGAATTTGTAGAAAGCGTGGAAGCATAAAAAGTTCAAGGGATTTACAGACAGTGTTGAAGCCCGATTCCACTATAATTATAAAAAAGGATTGTAAATAAAATATATGGGAAATTCATGATGGGTAAAAATGAATTTTCCATATATTTTTTTGTCAAGTTGTTAAGAATATATGTAAATTTTTGGGAAATCCGTGGTGAGTGAAAAGGAGTTACATATATTTTTTGTAATTCAAGCCAAGTTTATATGTAAAATTTCTGGAAATTCATGGTGGGTGAGAAGGAGTTACATATATTTTATGCAAAACAAGTCAAATATATATGTAAAATATTGGGAAACTCATGGTGGGTGAGAATGAATTACATATATTTTGAGCAAAACAAGCCAAATATATATGTAAAATTTCTGGAAATCCATGGTGGGTGAGAATATATTACATATATTTTGAGCAAAACAAGCCAAAATATATATGTAAAATATTGGGAAACTCATGGTGGGTGAGAATGAATTACATATATTTTTTGTAATTCAAGCAAAGTCTATATGTAAAATATTGGGAAACTCAT
>CANQPJ010000043.1 GCA_947625755.1 uncultured Lachnospiraceae bacterium
AAGGGTAAATTCCGCTTATGTAAAACTAAATTCCACTGTAGGATGGGAGAGTGGAATTTAAAATTTTAATTTTGGAAATTACAATAAAACTATTTTTATTGTTTCAATTATAAGCTGTTTATGATATGATGTGAAAATAGTGGCGAATTGATTGGTAAAAATATGTTGGAGGATTGTTATGGACTACAAGACATTATATAATGATTGGCTGACCAATCCATACTTTGATGATGAAACAAAGGCTGAATTGGAAGCAATAAAAGCTGATGAAAAAGAAATCGAAGACCGCTTTTATAAAGAACTGGAATTTGGTACGGCAGGACTTCGGGGAGTTATTGGTGCAGGTACCAATAGAATGAATATTTATACCGTAAGAAAAGCTACACAGGGATTAGCAAATTATATTATTAAGATGCATGGTCAGGATAGAGGCGTTGCAATTTCCTATGATTCCCGTCATATGTCTCCTGAATTTGCGGACGAAGCTGCACTTTGTTTAAATGCAAATGGCATAAAGGCTTATGTATTTGAGTCCCTAAGACCCACTCCGGAATTATCTTTTGCAGTAAGAGAATTAAAGTGTATTGCGGGAATTAACGTGACTGCAAGCCATAATCCGGCAGAGTATAATGGATATAAGGTGTACTGGGAAGACGGTGCACAGATTACACCACCTCATGATGTAGGAATCATGGATGCAGTTTCTGCACTTCATGATTATGATAAGTTAAAAACCATGACCAAAGAGGAGGCAGTTGCCGAGGGATTATATATCAGTATTGGTAAGGAAATTGATGACAAATATATTGAAACATTAAAGACACAGGTAATTAATCCGGACATTATCAAAGCAGAGCAGAAGGATATTAAGATTGTTTACACGCCGCTGCACGGTACCGGAAATATTCCTGTCAGACGTTTGTTAAAGGAACTCGGTTTCGAGAATGTTTATGTTGTAAAAGAGCAGGAAAAACCGGATGGAGCATTTCCTACAGTGGAATATCCTAATCCGGAATCCAAAGAGGCATTTGAACTTGCGGTCAAATTAGGCAATGAAGTCGGCGCAGACCTGCTGCTTGCCACGGACCCGGATGCGGACAGACTTGGCGTATATATTAAGGGCAGTCAGCCGGGCACATATCATATTCTTACCGGAAATATGTCAGGATGTCTGATTGCTGAATATGAAATCAGCCAGTTAAAAGAAAAAGGACAGCTTCCAAAGGATGGAGCATTCATTAAGAGCATTGTCAGTACAAACCTTGCCAATGATATTGCAAAGTATTATGACATTAATTTGATTGAGGTCCTTACAGGATTTAAGTATATTGGCGAGAAAATGCTTGAATTTGAAACAAAACATACAGGAACATATGTATTTGGTTTTGAAGAAAGTTACGGATGTCTGATTGGAACCCATGCAAGAGATAAGGACGCAGTTGTCGCTACCATGGCTCTGTGTGAAGCTGCCGCTTATTACAAATCAAAAGGAATGTCTCTATGGGATAAGATGAAAGAAATGTATGAAAGATATGGTTACTGGAGAGACGGTGTTCAGGCGATTACATTAAAAGGCAGAGAGGGCATGGAAAAAATCCAGAGTACCCTTGAAAAATTGAGAGAAGATGTTCCGGAAACCATTGAAAATTACAAAGTAATTTCCGTGAGGGATTATAAGCACGATACAGTAAAAAATATGGAAACAGGCGAGACGACTACGACCGGGCTTCCAAAATCCAATGTGATATATTATGATTTGAGTGATGAAGCATGGGTTTGTATCCGACCATCCGGCACGGAGCCAAAACTTAAATTTTATTATGGAATCAAGGGAAAAGACTTTGATGATGCAAATGCAAAAGTAAAATCCCTTGGTGATTACATGGTAGATATGATTCATAGTATGCTTTAAGATTGGCTATTCAAAGAATAAAATAAATACACCATAATATATTTTAATAAAGATATATTATGGTGTTTTTTATGCAGAAAAATAAAATAAATTTAATATTTGTATTGATAATCTGTATTTTGGTTACAGCAGCCTGCGGCTTTGAAAAAATACAGACGAAAAAAACGAAAGATATTGATTTTACCGTGGTGGCAGAAAGCGAAATACCTGTTGAAGTCCAGCAGATTATAAACGAGAGAAAAGAAAAAGAATTTAAAGTAACGTATTCTGACAGCCTTTATACCTATGTGATTATCGGATATGGAAAACAAAAGTATGAAGGATACAGTATCCGGGTAAAAGAAATGTACGAAACAGAAAATGCAATATATGTAAAAACAGAGTTCAACGGACCCAAAGAATATACCGGCAATGAGACAGACACATACCCTTATATTGTAATAAAAATTGAATATAGTGATAAAAATGTTATTTTTAGTGAATAAAACAGCAAGGGACATACATAGATTATAGATAGTTATAAAGATAGGGGGAGCATTATGGAGTTAGAAAAGAACAACATTCATATGAGCAAAATATTAAAGAATGAAACCGCTACATTTTATGTAAACCATGAAGCCGGATTGACAGAGGCGGATGATATGATTGACAATATAATTAATCATCATGAAATTGTAAGTGTGGATAATACTTCCATAAGAAATAATCAGTTGATTGTTAACGGTACCATTTCTTTTGGAATGATGTATTATACAAATGAAAATGATATGGCAAAAGGAACGGAGAGTGAAATTCCTTTTGAGGAGACAATAAAGTTAAATTCTTTTGATGAAAACTGCAATGTAGATGTAAGTCTGATTGTGCTGTCATCATCAGTCAAATTAATTGACCCTAAAAACTACATATATAAAGTTCAGATTATGGCGAATATTACAGTTGAAAAAATGGAGGATTTGGAAGCTGTATCAGATATTCAGCGGGAAAATGTAATGACAAAATACAGTAATTTGGACAGTTTGTGTATTGTGGCAGACACATCAGACACCTTCCGGGTAAGCGAAAGACTGTCCGTACCATCAGGAAAACCGGCTATTCATAAAATTATCTGGCAGGATGTGAAGATAAAAACAATTAATACGAAGATGCTTGATGGGATGATACATATCGGCGGAGAGTTAAAAGTATTCCTGATATACATACCGGAAGAGGAAGGAATGCCCCAGCAATGGATAGATACAATCATTAACTTCGGTGGAACGATTGATGTCGCTGAAGCCAGAGAAGACCTTATATCATATATCAATACCGTGCTGCACAATGTTGATATTGAGGCTGACATGAATCAGGATAATGAGATAAAAGACATATCTATTACCGCATTGCTGAAATTAAATATCAAAATATATGAAGAAAGACAAATAGATATTCTGGAAGATGTTTATGCTCCGGATGCAAATCTTGTACCGGTGGTTGAGGAGCAAAAATATCAAAAACTTCTGGTCAAAAATGAATCCCGGACAAAAAATGTGGTGAAATTGGATATTGACCAGAGTAAAGGGCATATATTGCAAATATGCAGCAGTGATGCCGAAGTTAAAATTGATAATATTATCATTGGCGACAGCGGACTGAAAGCAGTAGGAAAAATAAAAGCATGTATTATTTATATTTCATCAGATGATGCCCAGCCGTTGTGCTGCCAATGCAAAGAGACGGAATTTGAACATAGAATTGATGCTGATGGGATTATGCCTGAAGACAAATATTATATGAACTGGCGTGTGGAGCAGGTCAGCGCGAATATGATTAGCACCAATGAAGTGGAAGTTAAATCGGTGGTCGCTCTGGAAACGATTGTGTTCCGGACGGAGAAAAAAGCCTTTATATCTCAAATTGACGAAAAGCCGATTGATATGGAAAAGATTAATGCGGCGCCAATGATAAAAGGCTATGTAGTTCAACCGGGAGACACTTTATGGAAACTGGCAAAGGAAAATTACACTACGATAGATAATATTATGAAAGTAAATGAACTGCCTTCGGAACAAATACGGCGGGGAGACAGGTTATTAATTATAAAATCTTGCCAATGAATAGGAAAAAAAGTATACTTTAGATAACAAAAGGAGAGAACTTTATGGATAAACTGGAATTAAAAGCATATGGGAAAATAAATCTTGGATTGGATGTTATCAGCAAACGTCCGGATGGCTATCATAATCTGGATATGATTATGCAGACGGTAGATGTATATGATGATGTGATACTTACAAAAATCGAAACGGATGGGATAGTTGTCAAAACAGATACCACAATTTTATCCAATGGAAAAGACAATTTGGCATATATGGCAGCAATGAGCCTGATGGAGGAATTTGGCATCAGACAGGGTCTGGAAATAAAAATCAATAAAAGGATTCCGATTGCCGGAGGAATGGCGGGAGGAAGTTCCGATTGCGCCGCCACCTTAATGGGTGTAAACCGCATGTTTGATTTGGGACTTGAAAAAGAAGAGTTGATGGAAAGAGGAGTAAAACTCGGCGCAGATGTTCCCTATTGTATATTGGGCGGAACTGCTATTGCCAGAGGAATTGGAGAGATATTGACACCGCTGCCTGCTCCGCCAAAATGCCATGTGGTTATTGCAACTCCTCCTGTATCTGTTTCAACAGCCTTTGTGTACGGTAATATCAGACCTGACAAAATCACAAGACGTCCTGATATTGAAAAAATGGTAAACGCCATCAAAGAACAGGATTTATATCAGCTGTCGGAATTATTGTATAATGTTATGGAAGAGGTGACTGTTCCAAAGTATCCTATCATTCAGGATATTAAAGATATCATGTTGGAGGATGGTGCCCTCAACGCTATTATGAGTGGAAGCGGACCTACGGTTTTTGGTCTGTACGACAATAGAGAAAAAGCAGAAAAAACAGTAGAAGTGTTGAAGGCAAAAGAGCTGACCAGACAGCTCTATCTTACAAAATTTATTCAATAAACCGGTTCAAAAATTTTAAATATTTGAATCTGTATTTCACAATGGTTTTATATTGGTTATCGGTCAATGATTCTTTTAACCGCTCTTTGGAAGTGTCAGGAACAACTCCGGTACTGGTATCTACAAAGCATAGTGGAGGATAAAGGACACACCACCAGTTGTGTCCTTTTCCTTTGCCGATAGAAAGGGTGTAAGAAGTATATTCTCCCTTGGGATAGATAATATCACCGTATGTTTTCGTCGGAAAAGAATCCGTGCCAAAGCTGCTTTTGACGGTATAGTTAAAACCGTTTTCGTCGATAACTTTTTGTGCAATGTTTTTGATTTTATCATTATGCCGGGTAATAAAAAGACTGGTCTCTGCGGCAGAAGCAAAATCACCGGTCCGGCGGTAAATATAACTTACAACAGCATCTTTAACTTTCATTTTCAGATTTTGGTCTATGACAGTGTCACTGTTTGCCCTTACATGAAATCTGATTGTATTTTCTGCAAGAGATGCGGTTGCATTCCGGTTTTCTACTTTGTAAAAAACAAGAAAACTTATAATTCCGAAAAATAAAACTATGTATGGCAAATATTTTTTTGTATTCATTGAAACCTCCTGATTGAATGCCTGTTTAACAGCATATTGATAATTTTTGTCTTACGGATTACATCAAATAATATCAGCAAGATAATTAAATTATTGCCCGGGTAAAAACATTTTAATCAATACTATTGAATATTTGTGTGAATAAAGGTAAAATGAAAGGACGAAAAGAAAAGGGTGATTTTATGAATGGAATGAATAATGCGCCTGTAGGGGTGTTTGATTCCGGCGTGGGCGGCTTGACTGTGGCAAGGGAAATTAACAGACAGTTACCGAATGAAAGTATTATATATTTTGGAGACACAGCAAGAGTCCCTTATGGAAGCAAATCAAAAGATACAATTATCAGATATTCCCGCCAAATTGTCAGATTTTTACAGACCAAAAATGTAAAGGCAATCGTTGTGGCATGTAATACAGCCAGTGCTTTTGCTCTGGATACCATAGAGAAAGAACTGGATATACCGATGATTGGAGTGGTAAAGCCGGGAGCAAAGAGCGCAATAGACCATACGAAGAATAAGCGTATTGGAATTATAGGAACAGAAGGTACGATTAAGAGCGAGCTGTATACGGAATATATACATGGAATTGATCCGGAGATTACAGTTATAGGAAAAGCCTGTCCGCTGTTTTGTCCTTTGGTAGAAGAAGGGATGTTACATGATTCCGTTACATATGAGATTACCAGAAGGTATCTGGATGAATTGAAAGAGCAGAATATTGACAGTCTGATTCTTGGATGTACGCATTATCCCCTGCTTCGAAGTACGATTAGAGATGTCATGGGCGAGGGTGTAAATCTGGTGAATCCTGCTTATGAGACAGCAATCGGTTTAGGCGAGATGTTAAAGCAAAATGGCATCAGCGCAGATATTGGTGCCAGACCGGACTATGAGTTTTATGTCAGTGATGCTGCGGATAAATTTAAAAGTTTTGCAAATTCTATTATGCCATTTGAAATTGACGAGACCAATCGCATTAATATTGAGGAGTTTTAGTGTGAAAGAAAGTAGAGGAAAACCATAAATGGGCGCACTTAAATAAGCTGTCTAAGGCAGGCAACTTTTTAAA
>CANQPJ010000044.1 GCA_947625755.1 uncultured Lachnospiraceae bacterium
ATTTTTACACGAACCGTAGGTTAATTTCCTACAACTCTACCGCTGGTTGAGTCCGGTAAAGTGCGCTCCCCGCCGCCGATGATGGCAGTGTGGGAGCCTTTGGTTGTCTTGTATAAACAGGAATTTGTAATAATTTTACAATTCATTTCTTTTCTATATCTTAATTTATTTTCTGAAAAAAAACAAGCACAATGATACATTACCTGTCAAGTTGACAGATAATGTATCACAATGAGCCTGCCTTTTATTTTATAGCAATATTTTGTGCTTTGATTGAGCGTTTTTTCTATCGTGGTATTCCTTCTGCAATTCTGGTAATTCCAACATATATCTGCGAGATCTTATACCATGTGGCAAAATTAATAATTCCTGTCTGTGGCAAGTCAAATATTTTCTGAAATGCACGCACCGCAGCCTGTGTTCTTTCCCCATAGATACCATCTGCTGTAATTTGTGGAATTGCTGTATACACCTCTGCTATTGTATCCAGCTGTTCCTGTACCTGCTGAACCTTCGGTCCACTGGCGCCAATATCCAGATTATATCCCGGCCATGATGCCGGAATCCCTGATATTTGCTCTGCTGTATTGATATACATTTCACTGCCATAATAATTTCTGATAATTTCCAATGTGGAATATCCCTGCTCTCCTAAATTGCAGGAACCCCACTGACTGAGCCAATTCGGACAGGTCACTCTTTTTCCGTCACAGTATTGTGTAAGAATCGGTTGTCTGACATCCGGAAAAGATAAATACTGGTCGAAAATATTGTCCACTACTAAACTGATAGACTCAAAAATATTTCTTCCGTTAATCCATTTCTGGTCATAAGCTGTCGAAGAGGTAATCGTAAAATCATAGCCTTTATTCCGATACCATTCCGTGTATACCCGGTTCATTGTAAATGACATAATAGCCAATATGTTTGCCTCCAAAGTAGCTTGCGGCCACGTAGCATATATTTCAGATGAAGCTACATTTTTAATGTAATCCTTATATGTCACATAATAATCCTTTGCATTGCTGGACGGCGCACCATCATGTACTACGACATATTCGGGAACGACAACACGGCTTAATACTATTTCTCCCGGTTCATCTACATCTTTAATATCATCTTCCGGAATTTTAGGAGGATATTCGTAATACAATGTATGTGGAGGAATATTGATATTATCCGTCTCGTCTCCTTCTACCCTGCGCATTTTAACATTCTGTATGGAAAGCTCATTAGCTAATACCTCTACATTATCAATATTTTCTGTTTCGTATCCCGGTGCATTTATCTCTACATCATAGTTGGCATATGGCTTTAAATCGTTACTTTCGTCCAGACTCAATGACAATGGCGGAGTTCCCAGATCCACTACTTCTGTCTGTCCCGAAACATCTGTCTGAAGCTGTTCAACCTCCTGAACCTGACTTTGCTGTTCATCCCCTATCTGTCTTGGACGCCTAATGATGACTCTGGCATCCTGTATCGGCGCATTGTTACTATCCACTACATTAACCTGTAGTTCTCCGATTTCTCCTGAATCTACTTGCATTTTTATAAGCATACAGTTACCATACATATTTAATCTATACATTGTATGCAGGGAAAAATTAAAAAATTCCACCTGAATCAACAGGTGGAAACATAAACTCTTTTATTTTCTTTTATATGTTCTAAAATAATACTCTAAATCAAAATAAGTATTTTCTTCCCCTTCGTCAACCAGTTCCCATTCCTCCTGCATTTTATCAAGATTAGGGATAAATGTATCAGCTGCATATTCATGGTTCACATATGTAATATACGCTGTGTCACAGTAAGGAAGCAGCTGTCTGTAAATACTTCCGCCACCGATTACAAATACATCTTCTGTGTTATATTTTTTTGCCTCTTCCAATGCCTCTTCTATGGAATACACAACAACCGCGCCATCTACTTTATAATCCTTTTCCAGGGCAACGACAATATTGACACGGTTCTTTAACGGTTTTCCCCCGGGAAAACTTTCCAGCGTATTTTTTCCCATAATGCAGACTTTTCCGGTAGTACTCTCCCTGAAAAACTTCATATCATCCGGAATGCTTACCAATAAATCATTCTTGTAACCGATTGCCCAATTCTTATCCACTGCAACAATTAAATTCATATATTATACCTCTTTCTGCACACCACATTGTCTGTCACCAATGCAGCATATCCGTCTATCTGCTATACCACACTTTGATTACACCGCTACTGGTATCTTAATCTGTGGTCCGTATTCATAATCAATCAATTTTACGTCATCTACCGTAAAATCATAAAAATCCTTTATTTCCGGATTCAACCACAGTTTTGGAGCAGGATACTGTTTTCTGGTAATCAGCTCTTCTACTAATTCCACATGCTTATCATAAATATGGGCATCTGCAATGACATGCATAAATTCACCCACCTCCATGTCACATACCTGTGCAAACATATGGACAAGGACTGCATACTGACACACATTCCAGTTATTGGCTGTCAATACATCTTGTGAACGCTGATTCAGAATTGCATTTAAAACAAACTTTCCTGTTTCAGGATTGGTTGTCACATTAAAAGTCATACTGTACGCGCAGGGATATAAATTCATTTCAGACAGGTCCTGATGCACATAAATATTTGTCATAATTCTCCTGCTGTATGGATTATGTTTGAGGTCATAAAGTACGCGGTCCACCTGATCCATGTCGCCTTCCGGATAATGATGTTTCACACCCATCTGATAACCATATGCCTTTCCTATAGAGCCTTCTTCATCAGCCCATGCATCCCATATATGACTTCTTAAATCATTCACATTATTTGACTTCTTCTGCCATATCCAAAGAAGCTCATCGACACAATTTTTAATTCCGGTCTGCCGCAGCGTAATCGCCGGAAATTCCTTCTTCAAATCATATCTGTTTACAACACCAAACTTTTTAATGGTGTAGGCGTAGGAACCGTCATCCCACTGTGCGCGCACCTTTTCTCCTCTGGTGTCCGTTCCATGGTCAAGGATATTCCTGCACATATCTACAAATACTTTATCTGCATAACTCATTATTTTTTGATATTCCTTTCTTCTTTTCCTTATAAAACAATATTCAGAACCATTCCTGTAGATAAGTATAGCATTTTTATTTTAAATAATAAATATGTAATTCATTTTCCTTTATCCCTGACTGTATCTGGAAAGAAACTGTTTTGTTCTCTCTTCCTTTGGCTGATTAATTACCTGTTTTGCATCACCCTGTTCTACAATCACACCTTCATCCATAAAAATAACTGTATCTGCGACATCTCTGGCAAATGCCATCTCATGGGTAACAATAATCATAGTCGTCTTTTCTTCTGCCAGACCTCTGATGACTTTCAAAACTTCTCCGGTCAACTCGGGATCTAATGCCGAAGTAGGCTCATCAAAACATAATATATCAGGTTTTAATGCCAAAGCTCTGGCAATGGCAACACGCTGCTGCTGTCCGCCTGACAACTGATGCGGATAATGCTGCATTCTGTCTTCTAATCCCATTCTGATAAGAAGTTCCTTTCCATGCTCTTCTATTTGAGCCAAAATCTCTTTCTTATTCTGCTTATAATCTTCTCTCTCCTGTGCTAATAATTTTTCAGCCAGCATTACATTCTCCAATGCTGTATATTGTGGAAATAAATTAAATGACTGAAAAACCATTCCAAAATGAAGCCGTTTATTTCTTAAGTCCTTATCTCTTTTTGAAGAATTTAATCCCGCATCAAATAAAGTCTCATTCTTAACTGTAATCGTCCCTCCATTCGGTATTTCCAAAAAATTTAAACATCTGAGTAATGTTGTTTTCCCGGAACCGGAAGAACCAATAATAGCCAATGTCTGTCCTTCTTCTAAATTGAAACTGATATTATTTAAAACATCGGTGTTTCCAAAACGCTTTTCTATATTTTTCACTTCCAAAATTGCCATTTCCTGCACCTCCCTATTTAAAATAATCCAGCTTCTTTTCTATGTGATTAAATAATAATGTAAGAATTCCTACAAATAATAAATAAAAGACACCCGTGTAGAATAAGGGCCATGTAATACCATCGGATTTCATAAAGGAAAAACCTGTAAACGTCAATTCATATGCTGCAATAATTCTAGCTAAAGATGTATCCTTAACCAAAGTAATAATCTCATTAGACATAGGCGGCACAACCCGCTTAATCATCTGGAGCAGTGTTACTTTAAAGAAAATCTGTGTCTTTGTCATACCAAGAACCTGCCCTGCCTCTCTCTGCCCTTTCGGCACGCCTTCAATACCGCCGCGGAAAATAACAGAAAAATAACAGGCATAATTGATTGTAAATGCTACAACAGTTGCCGTAATTCTTCCCCATTCATCGCCGCTCCATATATTATGTCCCAGCCAAAGACCCGGTCCGTAAAAAATAATAATTAATTGAAGCATTAATGGAGTTCCTCTGATAATCCACACAAAAATCTCAATAAAAAATTTCAGTGGTTTAAACTTACTCATTGCCCCAAATGCAACAATCAGCCCTAACGGAAGGGCAAAAAGTAATGTAAATATAAAAATTTCAAATGTTGTTCCCAAGCCGTCAAGCAGGGTCTGTGTGACTTCCCAAAACATAAATGTCTCCTCTTCTATTTCACTTTCATAACCTGATATAAGGCAGAGAGTTCCTACCCTCTGCCTTATAAGATTAATAACTTAATACCATATTTTATTCTGCAGGAACAACAACTACCTGTGCATTGTTGCAATATGCATTTGTACATTCCATAGCATTCTTAACTTCATTTGTTAAGGTCATTCCATTCCATACAATATCTATATTTTTTGATTTAAGTTCCATTGTTTTGGAATCCCAGTCAATGACTACAAACTTAACTTTTACGCCTAATTTTTCTGCAAGAAGTGAAGCCATGTCTGCATCAAAACCAATCCATTTTCCGTTTTTATCTTTGTAATCCATTGGTTCAAACTCTGTAATACCTACAATCAAAGTTCCCTTATCCTTGATGTATTTAATATCTCCATCATTCACATCTTTTGTCTTAACTTTCTTCTGCTCTACCAAGGCTTCCTGAACGCCGTATTTTTCTGCAATTTTCTTCATTTCACCTGACTGATATGTTTCTGAAAAGAAACCGTTAATATATGTAGCTAAATTTGAGCCTTTTCTGCATCCGACACCATATTCCTCTGTTGTAAGTTTATCTGTATATTTAAGATTTGGATAACTTGTACCTTCTCCAATCATAGCACCAGCCATAAGTAAATCAATAATAGCAGCATCTGATGTTCCGGATTTTACTTCCATTAATGCATCTGCCTGAGATTCAACAGAATTTATTTTCCATTTATTCTCTTTTGCTGCTGATTCGCCGGCTGAACCTGCCTCTACAGCGTAAACTTTTTCCTCTTTTTTGGATTCCTTACTGCCGCAGCCTGCCATACACAATGATGCAGCCATAACAATAGACAACAATAATGCGATTCTCTTTTTCATGATAATAACCTCCATTATATTAATGACATTTTCATATATTAGCGCTTTAGCACGCTAAACTAACAAGAATATATCACATTCATACATAATTGTCAAATCATTCGTCGTCTTTGATAGAGTAAATTTACTGTCAGTTGGGAAAGGTTGGAGAACCCCTAGATATAATAAATCCTTCCGATTTGTTTTCCC
>CANQPJ010000045.1 GCA_947625755.1 uncultured Lachnospiraceae bacterium
TGCTGTAGGTTTATCTCATCATTTACTTTGCCTATCTCATCTGCAAGTGCCTTATTCTTCTGTGAAAAGGTTGAATACGCTGAATTAACAGTTTCGTCAAGGCTCTGGATTTCCTTTTCCACATTTTCAATCGCCTGTTCAATCCAGTCGAATGTTTCCGTAGTGTCTTTTTCGGAAGATGAGCCAGATGATTTGGAATTAGAGCTGGAATTGGAAGGAGGCTCGAATTTTATTTCAGGGATTTCAAAGTTGACTATGTCATTCCTTATCTCGCCCTGTAATTCCCTTGCGTATTTCTTGGCCTCATATATGCCCCTTGTATCGCCTTTTGCCGTTGCCGTTTCAAGCATCGTTTTAGCGTCTGCGAGCTTAACAAGAGCGTCTGAAGCTATTCCTGCGGACTGTGCCAAGCCCAAGATATATTCTATATCACTTGCGGTATTTATAGCCGTCCGATTTAGCAGCACTTTTTTAAGCTGTAAAAGGTATAATGCTTCTGAACAGTTTCCCGCCTCCGTCTGTTCCCATATGAACATACGGATTTCCTTGTCTGTTGCATTTTCAAGGTCAAATCCCGCGCTGGCGGCTGCTTTTCTTAATTCTGCCAGCTCTTCAAGCGAATATCCTAAAGTTGATGCCATAACTTCCTCAGAGTTCATTACTCCAAGCGATTTAAGCATTGCCTGCGTAAACTGGTATGTTTCCTCTGTCGTTTCGCTAAGTGACGGATTGAGTGATTGTATTATTTCCCCTGCAAAGGCATTTATGGCATTATGCACGTCCTCCGCCGTTGACTTTGTATCAGTAAGCACGTTGGCAAGATTGTCAAAAGAAGAGTAGTCAATATTTATACCCAAATCCTCATTGCTGTTAAGGTCATCAATGGCTGATTTTATCTCATCAAGCATTGACAGGTCTACATTTTCAAGAGTGAATACTTCTTTTCCGTCATCGTCCGTGGTGAATATGTCAAGGTATGCCTCTTTTAATGCGTCAAATGCGGGTTTTAGCTGCGTGTTTAGCTGGTCTATTGTGGAGGCGATGGTGGGAGATAATAGGTCGGATTGTTCATTGTCTGCTGATTTAAGAGCGTTTTCATATGCTGATATGGCATTAGCAGCACCATTTATTCCCATAGTTGCTTTGAGCCACAATTCCGCCTGTTCCGCATTAAAATCTTTAGTATATTTTATCAAGGTTAAATAGTCTTGTGAATTAACCTTGAATTTGCTGTTTCCATCATTGGCAATTCCATATATTGAATTGCTTAATTTTTGGACTGTATCATCAGCATTGTCAAATCCAAACTTGATTTTTAGTTCTAATGGATCTTCGCCAAGAATAGTAGCAATAGTGTCAATGTAAGAATCAACCTGTGCCTTAACATTGGTGACTGGCATATCAGACATATCCAAAGAGAACAATCCTTTTAACGCATCATTTAAGGCGTCCTTTGTGCTTTGGTCTTCACAGGCAGTCTGGAATGGAGTTAATACAGAATCCTGTAATATTCTCTTTATACCTTCATAATCTAGTCCTTCAGGATCATAATCAGTCCAGTCAATATTGCGAACCAGATTTTGTATGGCTGTTTGAATATACTTGTCACTGTCCTTATAAAATGATAAATCTTCAAGCCATAACATGGCATTACTAGAAAATTCGGAATTTTGAGATTCAAATTCTGACATAGCCGTTTTCTGTTTTGCCAATAACTCGCTGTAAAACGTATCATAAGACCTTGCTATTTGCTCTTTCTGTGCCTCGGTCAATTCTAAACTTGAAAAATCAACGACAATATCAGCAAATTGCCCGCCCAATCCTTTTCCTAAGTGGATGGAAACGGCATCCTCCATAGCTTTTGCAATGTCATCACCGAAACTGTCCTTTATGTATTCGATATATTTTGCTTTTTCTGCCTGAACGAAGTCTTTATGATATTGACCTATTATTGTTGAAGTATCAGTATTAATTAACCCCTCATATGTATCTTTTAATGCCGTTAGTGCTTCATTGGCTTCTTCTAGTTCTTGTTTCTTTCCTTCTAATACTTTCCATGCGCCATCGGCTTCATCAGTTCCATTGAAATATTTTTCAAGGTTTTCTCGGATTTGCGCCTTCGCCAGTTCTTTTTCCTGCTCAACCAAAAACCTGATGGACTCTGTAACGCTGTCAACCGAACCAGACAATCCTAAGATAGCATTGCCATTCTCGTCATAATTTCTTGTAAGAGAAGGAAATAATTCTGTTAGCTGTTTGTTTAGTCCTAAAAATTCTTCATATTGTTCTGTTGGCAGAGATTTATTCTCATTTGTAAAAGTATTAACTCCCTGTGAAAGTTCTGCGTATCGGTCAATGATAGAGTTTATGCTTTTTTCCATGTCTGCCGTTTCGTTTTGGATATTTTTTATGGAATCAGTGAATGATTTTGCACTGTCCGTAGCCGTTTTTATTGCCTGTTCAGCATATTCAGCGGAATGTACAAGTCTGTCAATCCATTTAACAGCAGCCTGTATTGCTACAGAAATACCCCACATTGCCAGCATATTACCAGCGATTGCAAGTCCTTTAAGGGCAACTTGCCCTGCTTTAGCAGAAATTGTCATAATTTGAAAACCGTTAGCTAGTTCTACTAAATTACCTTTTGCCTTTAAACATTCTCTAGCTTGTGTTTGCGCTGCAATGCTGCAGTTGGACATAGTTGTAGCCCATGCTTTAGCAGGTTGTATTCCGTTCTGTAACTGTGTATTAAAATCTAAAATTGCTTGTCTGTCTTTATTAGTGACGCTTTGACCACCAAATAAACTGAATATTAATCCATTGCCATGCTTTAGGTCTTGTTGCATAGCCCATAAAGATTTATTAAAAATACCAATTTTAGCGATAGATTTGTCTATATCAGTATTAATTGTTTTGAATATCATACTATTATTGTGACATAGGGAGTATCACTTTTAATAACATAAAACTACTAAGTCTAATTGAAGAAATTAGATTTAATGTTTTTAAGTTTAATGTTTTTATAAAACAAAAATTGACAAATCAATTAATATATGGCATTATTTTAATAAATCATTGAATAAAAAGAGGTGTTTTTATGTCACTTATAATGTGTCCAGAATGTAAAAAAGAAATTTCAGATAAAGCAACCGTATGTGTTCATTGTGGATATCCAATAAAAAGAGATGAAAGCCCTCAAACATCAAAGAAATTTATATATATCTGTATGAGTGACTCTTGTTTATCTAATCCATTTAAAGAATTCAATGAGTACAAAGATGGAGTACAAATATGTCCTGATTGTGGTAATCAGTTGGAGTATTATGAAACCGAAACCATAGACAATAATACAAATCTTGTAGTTGAGCATTCTGTAGAAGAAACTCAAAGAAACATTAATAATTCCATATCTTTGAATACCCCTAAATGTCCTACTTGTTCTTCTCATAATGTGAAAAAAATAAATGGTATATCAAAAGTAGCAGGAGCGATTACATTTGGTTTCTTTAGTAAAACAGCTAAAAGCCAATTTAAATGTAATAATTGCGGGTACACATGGTAAATAACTATGGCTAACAAACAAAATAAATCTAAATTACAAAAGAAATATTCAAGTTTGTCTGGTAAAAACTCTAATAGTATAGTAACTAATATTTACACTCATAAGAAGAAAAGATTTAAAAGACTTGGGAAGTCTTGTATACATTTTGATAACACCAAATTAACTTGCAAATTATCTAATAAAACTTGGTGTAACAATCCCGATGAATGTTCTGATTATGTTACAAATTTAAAAGAGATAGGAGACAATGTAGCAGAAAAGGTAAAAAATCGCGATATAACAATAGTAGGTGTTACAACTATTGTTTTAAATGATAATCGTAAATGTACAAATAATAACCACGATATTGTAGGCTTAGATGCCAATATAAGGATTGTACAACCTAATGGAGAGATATTAATATATAAAATCCCAGCAGCATACTGTAAAGAATGTGATACATATTTTGTTTTAAAGAAAGATTTTAAAATTGCAAAATCTAATGGTAAGATTTTGTGTCCAGTAATTGATTTAACGCAAGAAGGCAAAAGTAAAAACAAAGGTAAAAATCTCTATTCATCAGAATCTCGAATACATCAACTTGGGTATAATGTTCAACGTGGAAGCAATTATACTAAAGAGCAGCGACAGTCCATTTTGGCAAATATTATAGAAAATACAAATATCTCCAAATATGAAATAGAATCGTGTATTATAAGACCAATGACACAACATAAATCACAATCTAACTATACTGATGCCGTATCAGCATGGCAAGAAGATTTGGAATTTGTTAGAAATTATAAATATGGTGACATTCCAGAAGTAATTGTTGATAAAATCATTGTTGGTAAAAGAAAAAAATAAAATTTCACTGTAATCAATGTAACAGTGATTTCTAATAAGTGATAGGAGAGTGCATAACAAAAGACACCAACTAAGGTGTCTTTCTATTTTAAATATAACGGATGGTTATGTGTATTTGGACTTTTTTCAAAGCATCCATTGAATTTAAATTGCCCTTGATGAATTGCGTTTTTGTTATAAATCTCAAAACCACCATTTTCAAAATCTATTGATAAATACACATCTCTTTTATTGCTTTTAAATATATGTCTTTTAGGATGATTACCATTTTTGTCGGGTTTTGCTTTTCGGCTATTTAAAGAAGAAAGAACAGAATCATAAATGTAATGATTTCTCATGGCGACTTCATGTCCGATTTTTGTAAAATCCGATATTTTATCTCCTGAATAATTAGGTTGAAGGATTTCAGTTCTCCATTTATCATATCCATTGCATAATTTATTTGCTGGAAATTTATCATCAAAGTTTGAATGTGGTATATGTATGTAAGTATCATCACATATCCAATTAGATATGTTTGATTCAACTTCTTCATCATAATTTCCAACGTAAAAAATATATTTTCCAGTATTTTTGACAGATAAGTTTCTATTTGACTTACTATATGCAAGCGGTACAATAATTACATCATTTGGATAAATATTTCTTATATAATATATTTTTCCTATAAATTTTTTTGAAAAACCAAGACTCTCTAATTCATCATCGGATACATCATGAACATCATTCAAATTATATTTTATTTGTTTTTTTGTCAAAAGAATTTTTTTATTAATATTTTGTAATGCCGCTGAATAAGAGTTACTTTTTCGGTTTACACCAAAAGGAAAAAAATATATAATAGGTGCATCAAAATATAGAGAAATAGTTTCTACTAAATTATTAAAATATTTATG
>CANQPJ010000046.1 GCA_947625755.1 uncultured Lachnospiraceae bacterium
TGTGCCCAAGTGATATGATGAGGTACATAGGCTGCATAACCTCCGAGTTCCAATATGGGAATAATATCTGACTTTATCGAGTTACCTATCATCAGTAAATTTTCTGCCTTGCACCCTAAATTATCAAGCAATCTTTTATAATCCGCATTTTTCTTGTCGCTCATTATTTCTATGTGGCAAAAGTATTCTTGTAGTCCGGATGCAGAAATCTTTCTTTTTTGATCGAACAGATCACCTTTGGTGGCTAATACTAATTTATAATTTTCGCACAAGGCTGATATGACTTCTTGCACACCGTCCAATAATGTGATTGGTCTTTGCAGAAGTTCCTGACCTGATCGGAGGATTTCTTTTACGAGATTGAGGTCTCCTTCTCCATTAGTAACTTTGCAAATGGTTTCAATCATGCAAAGCAGCATTCCTTTCAGTCCATAGCCATAGATATGCAGATTTTTTATTTCTGTCTTGAACAATTCTTCTGATACGGAAGGAGCTGGTGAATATTTCCTCAGAAGATGACAAAATTTGTGTTCCAACTCTTGAAAATAAAGTTCATTTTCCCAAAGAGTGTCATCGGCATCAAAAGCAATAAATTCTATTTTATTTTTCATATTTTATTATTAGAATAGGAAGAGGGGGCAATCATATCATAATGTATTGTTTTGTCCGTCTTTTAAGTTCTGTATAAATTCGGCAACATTTCGTCCATCCACCAAGCCATGGTGGACACTGATGGATATAGGGAGCAAAAATTTCTTTTTTTCTTGTATCAACTTACCTGTGGAAATTTTGGGTATAGAATCTCCTGTTTGAATTGAACCGGCATGTTTCATCTCGGAAAAGGCAAACCAAGGCAGAGCCGAATAACGGATGACATCTGCTCTTGCAGTGTCCTTGGAAAAAGAAAGTCCGGCACTGTTTTTTACTCTATGTATTTCCTTTTCTGCATTTTCAATAAATAAGGAAAGATCTGTGTCATACTCAAAAAATCCAAAGCCAAAAGTTCCGTCCTCTCTTCCGATAGTGGGCGAAATATTGATTTTATCATATTCTACTACTTCTCCGTTTTCTATACGTATTCTGAATAAATATGAGAATAGCCGACGTTGGGAAGAAGAAGCGGATGCAATTAAAGTGGATGTTATGAAAAACGGATGGAAGGAAGAAATACAAAGTTTTTCACAAGCATACGGCAATCTGGATTTGGACTCTTCTTTACTGTTAATGGAACCTTATGGATTTATAGATGCTGATGATATTCGTTATCATAAAACAGTGAAAGCCGTCAAGAAATCCTTGTTACACAAAGGATTGATGTACCGCTATAATACTCATGATGATTTTGGCTGTCCTTCTTCGGCCTTTACCATCTGTACATTTTGGCTGATCCGTGCACTTTATGTCATCGGGGAAAAAGACGAAGCACGCTGTCTGTTCGATGAAATTTTGCAATATTCAAACCATTTGGGCCTGTTCAGTGAAGATATTGATTTCGAAACAAAAGAGCAATTGGGTAATTTCCCACAAGCTTATTCTCATCTGGCGCTGGTAAATACTGCTGTGTTATTTGCGGAAGAAGATAAAAGGCTAATCTTTAAATAAGGAAAAATTTGGAGAATGACTGATAATCCGGTATCTTCGTACAATTAAAATCAGGAAAATGCGTATAACAAAAAAACGGAGTCCAAGGTTAATCTTGCAGTCTTTAGTAAAAAACGGATATCCATATATTATTATATGTATATGGTGTGTGTTGTCTGGCGGATGTGTTTTCAATAAATCCCAAGATTCATTGAAAACATTAAAAACAGAAATTCGACATATTATTAAAGATAAGAAAGCAACTATAGGAGTGGCTTTGATACTGGATGGAGAAGATACGCTGGCCATAAATAATGCCGAAAAATATCCCATGATGAGCGTTTATAAGTTTCATCAGGCATTGGCTGTATGTGATTACCTGCAAAAACGGCATATTCCACTTTCCACTTCCCTATATCTTGATAAAAAATATTTCAAACCGGATACATACAGCCCTTTGCGTGATAAATATCCCCAAGGTAATTTGGAACTTCCGATTAGTGAACTTTTAGTTTATACAATGCAGTCAAGTGACAATGTAGCCTGTGATATTTTATTCGATTATATAGGTGGTGTAAACGTGGTGGATGAATACATTCATTCATTGGGAATAAACGATGTTTCTATAACTACTACCGAAGATGAGATGCATCAAGACATGGATGATTGTTACAAAAACTGGACAACACCAATGGAAGCAGCCAATCTATTGGAACTTTTTATGACTCAAGATCCCATGAAAAATGAATATACAGATTTTCTAAAACATATTATGATAGAGTGTGGGACAGGTAAAGACAGACTGCCTGCTCCCCTTCCCGAAAGTGAAGTCAAGATAGGACATAAGACAGGCACTTCCGATAAGAATGAACGGGGGGAATACATTGGAATCAATGACATTGGCTTTGTAATTCTACCTGATGGAAGCCGATACGTAGTAGCTGTATTTGTCAAAGACTCAAAAGAAAATATGGAAACGAATACTAAAATAATTTCTGATATTTCGACTGCTGTTTACCGATATGTCAGGAATCGTTAAAATAGTGTTTTTTGTACTATCTATGAAGATGAAGACAAGAATGCAATAAATATAATATTATGGATTATCACATCATTAAAATATCTAGAAATAAAAAGCAATATCTGGACTTATTATTGCTTGGGGATGAACAGGAAACAATGATAGACCGGTATTTAGAGCGCGGTGACTTGTTTGTATTGGAAGATAACGGGATAAAAGCTGTTGGCGTTGTAACAAAAGAAGGTCCGGAAATTTGTGAATTGAAGAATATAGCGGTTACCCCTAGTGCCCAACGACAAGGATATGGCAGAAAACTAATAAATTTCCTGATAAACCATTACTCAAAAGAATATACTCAGATGATGGTGGGAACGGGAGATGTTCCCGGCACCCTTGCATTTTATAAAAGTTGCGGTTTTGAATATTCTCATTGTATAAAAGATTTTTTCACGGAGAATTACGATCATCCTATCATTGACAATGGGGTTTTACTAAAAGATATGATTTATTTGAAACGTAAAATAGGGTTTTAAAAGAGTGGAAACGATCAAATCCTTACTAAATTTAAACATTATTTTCTATCACTTTCAATGAATCAGACAGAAAAAATCTTTTTATGAATAATCTATTTACAATTCAATAAAATAAATGTATCTTTGCAATATGTTAAAAACTCGTATATCGGATTTGGTGTCGTAAACAATCTGTTCTTATAGAATAGATTGTCCAGTTGTTTTTACTCTCAGAATGTCTTTTGGGAGCAATTTTATATTATTTATAATTGATCTTTTAATCCGCATACAAATAGTGGGATTGTATCTCTCAACACTGTATGCCTCAATGTTTTACAATAATGAATAACGATAATAATAACAATACAATCCAAGAATTCGACGTAAATTTAATCTGTGATTTCTTTTTAAACACAAAACGGCAAGGTCCTGGAAGTCCCGAAGCAACCTTAAAAGCACTAAGCTTTATAGATAATCTCACTGTTCAATCCCTTATCGCCGATCTCGGTTGTGGGACAGGAGGTCAGACAATGGTATTGGCACAACATACACCGGGAAGTATTACAGGACTCGACTTCTTTCCGGAATTTATTGAATGCTTCAACAGGAATGCCGAAAAGTTAAATTTACAAGATAGAGTAAAAGGTGTAGTCGGCTCAATGGATGCCCTTTCTTTTGAAAAAGAATCCCTAGACTTGATTTGGTCGGAAGGAGCTATTTATAATATCGGTTTTGAACGAGGATTGAACGAGTGGCGCAATTATTTGAAACCGGGAGGATACCTTGCCGTTTCTGAAAGTGTCTGGTTTACCGATCACCGTCCGGCAGAGATTCATGATTTCTGGATGAATGCTTACACGGAAATAGATACAATTCCTAATAAAGTAGTACAAATACAAAAAGCGGGATATATTCCCGTTGCTACGTTCATTCTTCCTGAGAATTGCTGGACAGAACATTATTATGTTCCGCAGGCCAAAGCCAAAGAAATGTTTATCAAGAAGTATGCAGGGAATAAAACAGCTGAAAAACTGATGGCATCTATCTGCCATGAAGCTGAATTGTATAGTAAGTATAAAGAATACTATGGATATGCATTTTTTATAGCAAAGAAAATAAATCCTTTTCAAGATTAGTGGAAAGAAGAGTAAAGTGACCTTCTAAAACATATTCAAGCAGTGCAGACATTCTGTTCAAGGAGTATCTGCACTCGCTTTTTTATATATCAAGCATTTCTGTTAAAGCACTTTTCTGTACATAAGCACTTATACCCAGTCGTCTTTTTCACCGCTTCATTCAGAAAAACAGGTGAGATATTGAGCAGCAAAGCATATTCTTGTGGGCGTTTCAATGAATGGAATTTTACAGCCAATAAGGCTTTTAATTGTTTTATGATAATAGTATAACGGCTATTTATCTTACAGCAGATTATTATCCCAGATACCATAGCACTGAAAGATATAAAGAAAGCAATGGTTCAATCACCCTCTATTTAAAACGTTTTCTAATTGAAAAAGTAATTCATTCTCAATCAGAAAGCCGAATTGATGAAGAACTTGTTGAACTTAGTCTTCCATTTCTAATATTTTCTTCATTTGCGGTCGGAATCCATCTCCCCATTTTTCCAATTGTTCAATAATGGGAAGCAGTGTTCTACCTTGCTCTGTAATGGAATATTCTGTATGGGGAGGAAGTTCCGAAAA
>CANQPJ010000047.1 GCA_947625755.1 uncultured Lachnospiraceae bacterium
GTTCGGTCGTTTGCTCCTTAAAAATCCTTCTGCACATTGCCACCGAACCAAGTTCCCCCAACTTACGCTGTTCCCAAACTATAACTTTTCTATATCAAAACCACCTGAAAGAATAAATTTTTTTAATAACACTTTGGCCTTTTGAGTTACTCTGAATGTCTGTATTGATCCGTGCTCGATCTTATCAATTGCAATTTTAGCTTTATTAATGTCAATGGTATCCATAATTTTACCAAATCTATTATATCTATCTAATTCATTATCTTTAAGGTGATATGACATTATTCTAGTAAGTCTGATTTTATCAAAGCCAAAAGCATCACAAAATTTAGAAATATTTTCTTCCAATATGCTTCTATTATATTCATCTATGTAGTCTTTAAATGATTTTTTATCATCAAATCTAAAGTTTCCAGACAGTATATCTTCAAGTATAACTTCAGCTGTTTGTTGATCTTCTGCACTTAACACTGCAAATTTAGAACGTAATTCTGTTAAAACTTTATCGATATCTGCCTTACTTGCACCATTTGATAAATCCTTGATGAATTCAGTAAACTTTGACTCAAGATATGCTCTATTGATTTCGTTAGATGATATTTCCATCAAATAAGGCTTTATATCATAAATTATCGGGCTTTCTGGAGGTGTACTTTTTGGAAGCTCACTATATCTAAGTTTTAAAATTTCATATGTATACTCGTCTATTTCTATATCAATAATTCCTAAATCTTCTGTATCATATCTCTTTTGAGACCACGTAAACAACTCTGGAATTGCACGTTCGATATATAGGTTCATATTGTTAAATAGGTTTGCAAACAATTTTTTATCAGCTTCAGAAGAAGGTAGTTTGGAAAAATCATGGATACCTGCGTTCTCAAATATTTGTTTTATCTCTCGATAATTTTTATTGATATTAGCTAAGTTTGTACCAAATGAAGAAACAAAAACTGACTTATAACCACTCTCAACATATAATTTAAGAGCAGCATCTGCATTTTCATCCATTGTATATGGTTTTCTATAATATCTAATCATTCCATATCGTTTTTGAGGACCAAAAAGCCTGTTTGTTCTAGAACATGCTTGAATATACTGTTCGTATTCTAAAACTTTGTCCAAATACAGAACATTAATCCATTTAGAATCAAATCCTGTGAGAAGTTGATTTACAACTATTACTATATTAACGGCCTTGTCTCTTTCACTGTCTAAATCTTCATACGGCTTTTTGTGAGCCAATTTCTGACAAACGTCATCTTTGAACTTCCTATAACCTTCAACCGTGAAGTGACAATCGAATTGAGTGTTATAATCATTCAAAATCTCTACAATCCCCTCATCTTTCCAAATTTCTGGAGAACTGTTATCAGTGTGAGGATCGAATATAGCTGTCACTGTTAATCCTAAATCATTGTTTTTTAAAAGCTTATAATATTCTATAGCCTCCTTAATTGATGATGTTGCTAAAATATGATGAAAAAGATTCCTATAACTTAGTACTTTCCAGTGTTTTAGTATATCTTCTACTACCTTTTTCCTATGTTCTTCACCGCTTTTGTTTGATGAATATAAAGATGATGCTATAGCTTTTTCGATTTCAACCATATCTTTATTTATCCACTCTTGGTAGCCTTCAAATTGTTCATCAGTAAATTCTGATATATTTGTATCTTTTTCAACACCAATTTGAATTCTTGCTACTGTGTCTTTCAAATCATCGTTTTCAAATGTAAATATTTTCTTAGGTTTGAATCCGAGAACGTTAAAATCTCTAATACCTTCTAATATGTTGTAACTATGCAGCATTTCACCAAAAAGAGCCTCGGTGGTAAATTCAGGAGCTTTTGCATTCTCTTTCATTATTGGAGTTCCTGTAAAACCGAAGAACATAGCGGTTGTATATGTGTTTTTGATATTTCTTAGCATTTCTCCAGCAACATCTCTATGAGCCTCATCAATTATGAAAACCAATTTTTTACTTTTAATTTTATCGATTTCATTAACACCCGCTAAAGGTGTTCCATCTACTAATCTACTCATCTTTTGAATTGACGTTACAATTAACTGATTTTTATCATCTGATTTTAGCTTTGATTTTAATATCTCTATATTCTCTGTATCATTGATATCCTCACCATCAGAAAAGCCAATATAATTGTCATAGGTTTGTTTCCAAAGTTCACTTCTATCCATCAAAAATATAATCTTGTCGACTTTCCCTGATGCAGCTATAAGCTGAGCACATTTAAAAGATGTAAGAGTTTTACCACTTCCTGTAGTATGGTAAATATATCCTCCTTTTAAATCTGGAATATTCCAATCACTACGTCCCAATACTCTCGTGTATATTTTATAAGCAGCATGATATTGATAACTCCTCATAACTTTTAAAGTATTATCTGAAGCATCTGAAATAGTTCCATAGCCAATCAATCTATGTGCCATAGGTATTGATAAGAAAGTATTAGCAACTTCAAGCCAATCGTTTATATGTTTGTTATTAAAATCTCCCCAATGGAAAAAATAATCTGAATTAAATGGTTTGCCTCTTCCTGGATTAGCAAAGTAAACCGTCTCTTCTGGATTCATAGCGACAAATACTTGCACAAATGAGAATAAGCCCGTGAAAACACCATGTTTCATATACTTCTCAATTTGATTACATGCTTCTTGAATTTGTACATCTGATCTTTTTAATTCAATGTGGATTAGTGGGAGACCATTTATAAGTAAAGATAAATCCCCTCTTCTTTCTCCTAAAACTTCCTCAGATAATTTAAATCTAGGTTGTCTTGCAATTTGGTATATGCTTCTTCCTGCGGCAATTTCATCTTTATCAAAAAGAAATAGATAGATAGGAGCTTTGCCACAATGTTCTTTATCTAATGGATTATCTCTATATAATTTTATATATTTACCATTTAGAAGTTGGTTAATCTTAAATGGAGTACTTGCCTCATTGTTTATCGTATTAATTAGCTGTTTTTTCTCTGAATCGGATAATCTAACCCCATTTAATCTTGATGGAGTATTGTTATTCATAAACAAAATTTCTGCCCAGTTGTCTATAAGCTCTTCTTCGGTTTTAAAATACAGCACATCCTTAGACCACTGATTGTCAATTTCAGTTAATTTAAAAATCAATGCTTTTTCAAAATCTGTTTCATTACTAAATGACATTTTAGCAGCCTCCTTTTTATGCGAACATTTTCTCAAGTAAAGATTTTTTAATATTTTGGAGCTTTTCACACTTACGCTGATGAAGGGTGATAAGGTTATCGAGGGATGTCAAATAAGCTCCTATTACTATCTGCTCTTGCATTGAAGGGTAAGAAACAACAGTGCTTCCTACAAGCTCTTTATTGAGGTTATTGACCGTACTTCCAGCAGCCAAGGATTTGTATTGAGCAAGCATTTGCTGTGTACCAAGTAGGTGGCATAGGAAGGTCAAATCATATACCTGTTTCTCGTTTCTAATAAGAAGCCAACCGTCGTGAATACAGCCATTTATGCCCATTATATAAGGTTTTCCGAAACTCATTGAGTTTGAAAGAACCAAATCTCCGGGATGGACTTCTCTTGTTTTGGACAGCCCTTCAGGACGGATTTTCTCCGCAGTTTTGGTTATGTAATTTCCCATTGTCGGAGCGTCGCCTATCTTCACCCAATTAAGCCCATTTTCTGCTTCTGTGATAAAAGCTTCAATCGGACGAGGTGAGCCGCCACGCTCGATAGTTACTGTGTCACGAAACTTACGCTGTTCCCAAGCATCACTAAAACCATTAAAGCGAATTTTTGGTTTGTCCTCATAATCGGCTGGAAACAT
>CANQPJ010000048.1 GCA_947625755.1 uncultured Lachnospiraceae bacterium
CGCTCCGCTTGAGGCACCGAATCCCCCTTTAGGGGACAATAATAAAGAGAAATTTGGGGTACATTATTGTCCAGAACAATTATCCGACATGACTTTTCTTCCGGAAATGACATTATATACTTTACATTATGTTTGATATGATATACAGTTTGCTGAATATCAGTAGCCTTTTATGTTTATTTGTTTTTTTTCAAACAATAAAGTATCTTCCTCTTGTTTGCTATTTAATAGTTAATTGTTACTGGCTTATTATTATATTTGCCCTTTTAGCAGTACTGTATTGTGTGGTGTAAATGTTTAATAATTAATAAATTGAATACAAAAAGTAAGAATGGAAATAATTTTGGGAATTGAGAACTTGTTACCATTTTGTTACTACTAATAATAAACTGTGTGTTTTTATTGAAAGAATATGAAAAAGCTATTGAAAATAAAAGAGCCAATAAAGGTGAGAACAAAAAAGTTAGTAAATGGATGTCAATCCATATATCTAGACATATATATGAATGGAAGACGACAATACGAATTCTTAAAGTTGTATATTATCCCTGAACATAATCAAGCTGACAAAAAACGAAATGTGGAAACGCTAAATTTAGCAAATGCGATTAAGTCTCAGAGGATTGTGGAAATACAAAATCAAGCTTATGGATTTAATCGTAACAGATTGTCCGATGTGAAGCTGACTGACTATATGAAATTAGTAGCAGAACAAAGTGTAAACAATAAGGTGCGAAAAAGTACAATACATGCTGTCGTATGTCATTTGAAAAGATATACACCGAATGGAATATTGTTAAGGAAGGTAGACAAAGCCTATTTATTGGGGCTTATAGATTACTTGAAGAGAGCAAAACAAATACATAGTCAAAAAGAAAAAATGTTACATGTTAACACCCAACTTTATTATTTGAAGATGCTACGTTATTGTTTGAACTGTGCTGTCTATGAAGATTACATAACTGTTAACCCAATGGATAAAATAAAGAATGAGGATAAGCCAAAACGTTGTAGAACAGAAAGGGATTATCTCACAATAAAGGAATTAACCAGATTAGTTCATACTCCTTTTTATAATACCTTATTAAAAAAAGCATTTCTATTCAGCTGTTTTTGTGGATTGAGACATTGTGATATTATTGCATTGAGATGGGAAGATATACGTTATGATGAAAATGGAAATGCACTATTGAATATCATTCAGAAGAAAACGAAAGAAGCCATATCGCTTCCACTCAGTTCAGAAGCTATAAAACATTTGCCAAACAGAGGAAATGCCCAAGAGACGGAAAAGGTATTTGCCGGATTGGTCTCATTAGGACGGAGTAATGAAATTTTGCATAGATGGGTCGAGCAGGCTGGGATATCGAAACATGTAACCTTTCACACAGCACGCCATACACATGCAACAATGATGCTGACGTTAGGAGTAGATTTATATACAGTCTCCAAGTTATTGGGACATACCAATATACAGACAACACAAATTTATGCTAATTCTGGAAGACTTTTATAACCTCTTTATTTATAAGAGGTTTGAACGGAAAGATAAAATAGAGGTAACGAATTGGCAACCGTGTCTGTTTCTGCGCTTTGCTGTGAATTGCTATCAATGTCACTCGTCTTGATGCAAAAGTAACAATAAAAATCAGAAATACACCAAGGCAACCTGTGATTTTTCTTACGTATAGGTCTTTTTGTTACTAACAACAAATTCTATTTTAACCGCCATAGAGAAATTCAGCGAATTATCAGCTATAGATATTCAAATTTATACTTTTCTTTCCCTATGTTAGATTTTTTTTACATTATGAATGTTTTTCAAGTTGATATTATTTTTTTGTTGATATCAAATTTTCATAATCAAGATATAAAGGCTCATTGTCTTTAATATATGCCAAATCTCCTTGATTGTCGGCACAACCAAAGGCTGCCCTTGCAGTTAACTTTATATCTTCTATTCTAAAATCTTGAGAAGAGATAGCTTCACATTTATCATGATTAAATATAGTCAAATTTACACCTCCAAAATGTAGTGAACTATTATACCGTACTCCATCATACCCAAGACTTTTAAGATACTCTGCTATAATCTGAGATGGAATATAATCGTCAGAATTGTTAGTTGGTTTAGAAAATGCCCCTTGTATCATTCTCATAACATACATTTCTACTGTTGCATTTTTGTTTTCTGACAAGTCAAGTTCAACAGCAATATTAGCAATCTTAAGAGGGCTATTAACTCTTATTTGTGCAATATTCACTGCATCACATATAAATGGTCGTACCTCAAATAATGATGTTGTAGGACTTTCTGAAACATAAAGATATTTAATATATTTAGGGTTCGCACGTCCATCCGGAACTTTCACATTTTTAGGTGGAACGAATGAGGCTTCTTTTGTGAGCCCTTTGAATGGATTTGATTTATTATGATAGCTGATATCTAACCGTTCACCTTCTGGTGCACTAAAACATTTATATACCATATGGTCATTTATACAACTATCATCAATAATTCTTGCTCTAAAAAAAATCTGTTTAGAATGAATCTCAACAATATTTTCAGATACATACTTTGAAAGTATTTCCAAAAGTTGATGTTTTACAAAAAACCGATCTTTATAAAGTACAGCATCCTTAAATGCATACCAAATTTTACGGGCTTCATAACTCGCATCACTTTCATCAAAATATTTGTTAGGATTTTCTCTATCTACTCTCATCATTCTTAATTAACACTGCAAAAATAATAGATTTCAGTGAATTATCGGCTATGGTTGCTCAAATTTGTACTTCAATCCATATTCTTCCAGTTTACTATACAGCGTTGTACGTCCTATTTCGAGCAGTTCAGCGGCAACCTTCCGGTTTCCGTTTGCCTGCTTCAACGCACGTAAAATCCGTTCCTTGTCTTCCTCATTGTTGCGAAGGGCGAAGCTGACGGGTAAGTTAGGTTTCGTCACGGCAAGTTCCAGATGCTCTTTCGTGACAAGTCCCGTTTGTGCCTGCAACACCGCACCCATGATTTTCTGCCGAAGCTCACGGACATTTCCCGGCCAAGCATGGGTCAGCAATGTCTTCCGAGCTTCCCCGTCAAAGCCGATAACATTACATTCCAGTTCATTGTTCGCAATCTCGCGGAAGAAATCCGCCAGCGGCATGATGTCCTCCTGACAGTCACGCAATGGCGGAACGGTTATCTCGAAATCGTGCAGACGGTACAGCAAGTCCTGACGAAAACGCTTCTCATTGACCGCCTTTTCCAGATTCTCGTTGGTAGCGGCTATGATACGGACATTAAAACTCTTATCCGCTCTGTCACCTATCGGGCGGTATCGCCGTTCTTGTATAGCACGCAGAAGCATCTGTTGGGTTTCCGGTGCGAGATTACCCACTTCGTCCAAAAACAGCGTACCACCTTCCGCCTCATGGAAATAACCTTTCTTGGCACTGTCCGCACCGGTGAATGCGCCTTTGACATGTCCGAAGAATGCCGACGGCGCAAGCTCTTTGGTGAGTGAACCGCAGTCCACAGGCACGAACGGTTTGCTTGAACGTTTACTTTTATCATGCAGATGGTGGGCGATATGCTCCTTGCCCGTGCCGTTCTCCCCGAATATCAGTACACTCATATCGGTAGGGGCTACCAGTCTTATCCGGTGCATGATTTTCTGAAAGGCGGAACCGTCACGGGCAAAGACGGGCATACGGCTCCGTCCGACATTGCGTTCTTTCAATATGGTGCGGAGAAGAGGCACGAGTTTGTCCTCCACGAGTTGTTTGGGTATGTAGTCCAGCGAGCCGAGTTTCATACTTTCAAC
>CANQPJ010000049.1 GCA_947625755.1 uncultured Lachnospiraceae bacterium
TCCACCAAATCAAAATAATCCGAACTCAACAAGGGTAATCGTAACCCGTGATTGGTTCGGATTTATTTTGTATTTCGAATAAGACAAACTTTATATTAAATTTAGGATAATACACCTATAAGAAGGACAAAGGACAACGGTTGGTTCCGCTGTCCTTTTGTCTTATCGGATTTTAATCTAAGGTTAAACTTTTAATCATTTTTATATGATTGCGTCCATCTTCGATGAACCATTCACCCTCTTGACTATATCCCAAATGCTTATAAAATTCAATGGCACTATCGAGCGCATGAATTTCTATTGACTGAATATCGTTTTTTAACGCTTCCGTTTCAGCCCAAAATATAATTTGTCGTCCGTAGCCCTTATTGCGGAAATTTTTATCAACCAACACTCTACTGATGCGTGCGGTCGATTGCTCAATTTTAACCCTCGCGTATGCAATCAAAGTATTGTTTTGATATAAGCAACAATGCAGGAATTCTGTTTCTTCGCCTTCAAATTCATCCTTTTCATTAAAACCTAGTTCATTTACAAAAACATAATTTCGAGCGTCAGTTATTTGAGGATTGCGTTCAAACAAAGTTTCATACGAGATACCGGCATGGATCTTTGATTGAATATAACTGCTAAAAAAACCTATTTCGTATTTTTCCTGAAGATATTTAAGTTGCCAATCAAAACCCGTAACTATCTTTCTACAATTGTGACTGTGACAACTACATTTAAACCTATAATACTCATTATCAACAAAAGCATAGTCAATAAAGAGTTCGTCACCTGCATGGATTTCTTGTGAGGCAATGAAAACAATATCCCCGCGCACACAACAATTGGGATTACAAGAATGATTATTGTAGAGCTTAATGAGTTCTTCTTCGTCGCGGTTTTGAGTCCCTATAACCCAATTATCGTCAATAGGCAAATAACTGTTAATTACCGAAGAGGAGAACATTTCTTCCCTCGTCAAGATATGTCCCCCTTTTATATAAACAATCTCGTTGGGAAGGATTTCAGTTTTTGCAAACATTCCGATTCTGTTTACAGAACCATAGTGGATATCAATTTTTTCGGAAACTACTGATTTCATTATTATTCAATTTGGGGGACTTCATGTAGAATGCAGTGAAGTCCACCGCCTCCTATAAGAGGTTCACGGCTAAAAATTTGGAAAACCTTTCTATTGGGCATTAGATCCTGTATCATTTGAGCCACAAGGTCGTCTTCACGACTATGAAATGATGGAACTAATACTGCGCCATTCAGCATATAAAAATTCAAGTAGGATGCGGGCAACACAAATCCTATATCACGCAAGAGCGAAGAAGAATTGTAAGTAATACCTCTTGCTTCTTCTGCCGAAAGTCTCATCTCTGAAGGCAACGGCAGTAGATGCAAGTTATACTTCTCGCCATATACATTCTTACAATTCTCTAATATTTCAAACGCCTTATGCAATCTTTTAAAATTTGGGTTATGTTCATCATCTGTCCACGCCAAACATAAATCTGTTTTGCTTATGCAGGATAGAATGTTATCTATATGTCCATTGGTTTCATCATTAGAAAGCCCCTGATCTATCCAAATTAGCTGCTTATCGCAAGTGGCTTCAAGAATTTGCTCTTCAATATGTTCTTTTGATTTAAATGGGTTTCTATTGCGATTAAGTAAAACACTTCTCGTCGCAAATATAGTTCCGTTTCCATCGGAAATTATGGCGCCACCCTCTAATACCACAGGAACTTGTATACACGGCAGACGAAAATAATCGGAAACCTTCTGTGATAAAGCATTATCACTATCCCACGGATAATACGAACCCTCCTTTCTTCCGCCCCATGCATTGAATTTCCAGTCCAAACAAATAAGTTGTCCATTTGAATAAGCAAAAGTAGGAGATGTATCCCTTATCCATATATCGTCATAATCCATCTTGATAATATCTACATTCTCTGACGCAAGGTACTTTACCTCATTGAAGAAATGCGGATGACAAATGAAATAGACTTTTTCATACTCCGATATTTTTTTTACTAAATCTATGATATATTTTTGCATATGGACAGCATTATCACGCCATATGTCGGAGCGAAATGGATACATAATCATAGTACCATTATGCTTTTCATATTCACCAGGAATCCCGCACCTCATAATAATATCCTCTATTACTTTTTCTTTTTCTTTTGAATTTCAATAGCCTCTTCTGGATGATACCCTTCAAAATAACGTCCTGATTCAGCGTACATATCAAAACTGACGCCAGCATATCCTCCATGTACAGGAACAACGCCGCCCGAAATAAAACTAGCTTTGTCTGAAGCCAAAAAGCTCACGACATTAGCAATCTCCTTGGGTTCAGCGAATCTACCAAGCGGGCATAATTGAGAACCAGTACTTCTCGAAATGAAGGGAACCATTTCAGACGAAGAAGGATCCTCTTCATCAAAAGATTTAACCCACCCAGGGCAAACAGATGTGACGCGAATCTTTTTATCATCATAACCAAAATTTATTGCCAAGCTGTCAGTTAAATTTATCAATGCCGCTTTACTTGCGGCATATGCCATACTTGAAAAAGATCCGCGTTGTCCGTCCGTGCTAACCATGTTAATGATAACGGCATTTTTGTTAAGATTCTTTTTTAACCCAACACACAGTAAAAGCGGTGCCGTCACGTTAACAGCAAACACTCTATCCCATGTCTCGATGTCATAATTATCAAAATCTTCACCGCCGCTAAACGCGCCAGCGTTATTTACAATCAAATCTAAAGTGATTCCTTTGAATTCGTTTATAAGCTCTTGAATTTGAGTCCGATTAGATAAATCGCATTGAAGGCATTTTGCTGATTTGGGATGTTCATTTTCTATCGCCTCTTTGGCGGTAGAATCTTGACTATGATAGACCGCATAAACATAATAGCCGTCTTTTATTAATTGCTCTGTAATAGCATACCCTATCCCTGTTGTCCACGATACTCCAGTAACAAGTGCCTTTTTCATATAAATACCTCCATTTATAAAATATAGTTTATAGCTAAAAGCGCACAGCCGCCCAATGTAGTAATTATCAAAAACGCAAAAACAATGATCCATTTGCAAGCATTAGTCTCTTCAAAATCCATTATAATTTGCGCCTTTTCTTTAGAATCAATTACTTGTTTAGATGCGATGTAGTTTTGATAAGTGGTAACTTTTGTCGCTATATATATAAACAATGCCCCAGATATCAAATACAGCACAAATGAAACGTACAAGTGCCAACCTGACGAAATATCGATTTTTTCTATGCAAAGAGTAGAAAATATATTTATGGCAAGGGAAATAATAACACCACTTAAGAATGTGTATACATTATTACTAATCAACATTAAGGGCACACAAGTTTTTTTGAAAAACCCTTTCATTGTGTAATCTCCTTGCTCAATTCCTGTAACTGCTGTTCTAATTCCAAATATTCTTTTTGCATATTCTCTTTAATTTCAATT
>CANQPJ010000050.1 GCA_947625755.1 uncultured Lachnospiraceae bacterium
GTTCGGTCGTTTGCTCCTTAAAAATCCTTCTGCACATTGCCACCGAACCAAGTTCCCCCAACTTACGCTGTTCCCAAGAAATTGTAAATTTTCGATTAAATAGTTGTCTAAATAGTGGATTTTTTTGGCATATTTTTGATATAATTTTGTTATAATGGAGGACTTTTATGAGGACTAATGAAAAATTTTCTCAAAATATTAAATGTTTGAGAATAGAAAAACTAATGATGTCACAAGCAGAATTCGCCGAATTAATAGGCGTTTCATTTGAAAGTGTAAACAGATACGAAAATTGTAAAAGTTCACCTACTTATAAAGTTAAAAGGAAATTAGTCGAATTAATGAATAAATATGGAATTGAGGTAGAAACAAATGAATAAACAAGAATTAGCATCTTTAATTTGGGATTATTGCAATGGCCTTAGAGGGTCAATATCAACAGTAGAATATAAAGATTTTATTTTAGGGTTTATTTTTTATCGTTTTCTTTCTGAAAAAGAGACTGATTACTTATTAAAACAACATTGGACTGAAGAAAATATGAAAGAGTATTTAAATACAGATGATACTGATACTGTCAATGATTGTAAGAGTTCTTTAGGTTACTTCATTCAATATAAAGACCTATTCTCTACTTGGAAGGCCAACTCAGATTTTGATATTTCAAGTGTAAGTGAAGCGTTAGAAAGATTTACAAGAAACATCAATAACGATCATTTGAATATCTATGATGGGATTTTTAAATCTTTATCTGATAAACTTCCTAAACTTGGCTCTGGTAATGAAGCCAAATCACATATTAGAAAAATAGTAGGCATTGTAAGTAGAATTCCTATGGACGGAAGACAAGGTTACGATGTTCTTGGATTTATTTATGAATATCTTCTTGCCAACTTTGCTTCAAATGCAGGAAAGAAGGATGGGGAGTTCTATACTCCTCATGAAATCTCTTTATTGATGTCCGAAATAGTAGCAAATCATCTAAAGGATAGAGAGACAATTAATATATTTGATCCAACATCTGGATCTGGATCATTGCTTATAAATATAGGACAAAGTATTCAAAAATATATGAGCACAAAAGACAACATTGTTTATTATGCTCAAGAAAAGATTGAAGACACATATAACTTGACTAGGATGAACCTTATAATGAGAGGAATTAAACCTGGAAATATTTTTGTTAGATGTGGCGATACACTTAAAGATGATTGGCCATATATTGACTATAACAACTGCTATAAATATGTGCCAGTAGATTGTGTCGTTTCAAATCCACCTTATTCACAGAAGTGGGATGCAGATGATAATGCACAAGATCCAAGATATAAACATTATGGTATAGCTCCTTCTGGAAAAGCGGATTATGCTTTCTTATTGCATGATTTATATCACTTAAAAGATGATGGAATCATGTGTATTGTATTGCCTCACGGGGTTTTATTTAGAGGTGGAACAGAAAAGGATATTAGACAAAATTTAATAGATAAAAATAATATTGATACCATAATTGGTTTGCCTGCAAATATTTTCTATGGAACAGGTATTCCAACCATAATCATGGTTCTTAAAAAGCATAGAACAAATGATGACATTTTGATTATTGATGCTTCCAAAGAATTCTATAAAGAAGGAAGTAAAAATAAGCTTGCTGGCCATAATATCAAGAAGATAGTAGATGTTGTTCTAGCTAGAGAATCAGTGCCGTATTTTGCAAAGAAAGTAAGCAAAGAAGATATTATTAAAAATGACTATAATCTTAACATTCCTAGATATATTTCATCTTCAAAGTCAGAGACTCCGTATGATTTAAATGCCACAATGTTTGGAAATATTCCAAATTATGAAATAGATGAATTCAAAAAATTTTGGGATGCTTTCCCATCTCTTCGTAATGAGTTATATGAAATGCAAAACGAACATATATCTAAGCTTATTGCAGAAGATATTAAAAAAATTATCTATTCTAATAAAGAAGTTGCTAAATTCATCAATGATTACAAAGATAAATTTAATGGTATAGATAATGAAATATTTGAACTATTAACAAAAGAAAACGGTCAAAATATCTATCAGTTAAAAGCAACTATAACATCATTATTATTCGATAGATGCAAAGACATGCCTTTAATTGATAAATATAAAGTATTTAAAGCTTTTGATGATATATGGGCTTCTATATCAATTGATTTGGAATTAATTAAATCTAGTAATGATTATGATGCTTGTCGTGAAATTGAGGATATAGAAGTTTACGATAAGAAAAATAAAGAAACTATCACAAAGGGCCAGCAAGGAAAGGTTCTTCCGTTTTCAATAATTCAAAAGATTTTGTTTAAAGCAGAATTTTTGGAATTAGAAGAATTAAATAATAGAATTGCATCACTAGACAGTGAATATAACGCTTGTTTCGATGAATTAGATGACGAGAACAAAGGCGAAATAACAAAAACATCAGAAGATAGTTCAGACGAGGCAACAATTGATTCTGCTAAATTGAAAGCAAAATATTTAGAGATAATAAACTCTTTAAACACTGATGAAACTAGAACTCTTTCAAAATACCTTGAATGTAAAGGCAAAAAGGAAAAGATGGCATATGAAATGGCGCACAGTGATTTATCATGGCCTGCTGATGGAAGAGGAAAAGATGGAACGTTTACTAAAAAGGCTTTAACTGACTATGTCAACTCTCTTAAAGATACTATTGAGCTAAACGAGGATGAAGATGATTATAAATTCAGGAGGCTTTATCTTCTTTGTCAAGAAATCTCTGCAGTCAAAAAACAAGCTAAGGACCTAAAAGAAGAATTAGATGATAGAGCAGTTCAGATAATTTCAACTTTATCCGATGATCAAATTTTAACTGTCTTAAAAGAAAAATGGATAAAACCTATTGTTGATGAGATTGGAAACATCACAACAAATTTAATAGATGAATTTGCTTCACAATTAAATAAGATTTCTAAAAAGTATGATAATCCGATTGTCATATTAGACAATGAAATCAAAAACACAGAATCAGAACTACTATCTTTATTAGAAGAACTTACTGGAGATGAATATGATATGGATGCTATCTTAGCACTCAAAAATTTGCTAGGAGGGGAACAAAATGGAGAAAAATGAGAGAATTCCCCGCATAAGATTCAAAGGTTTTACTAATGCTTGGGAACAGCGTAAGTTGGGAGAAGTGTGTCAAATAACTATGGGACAATCCCCTGATGGTACAACATATAGCGAT
>CANQPJ010000051.1 GCA_947625755.1 uncultured Lachnospiraceae bacterium
CTACAAATGTAAGCAAAATATCTGTAATAACAATAATTGAAAATGAGTTTGTTAACAAAACAAATTTCCGTATAGGAGATATAGAATCCGCACTATCGCGTGATGTAGCATACCGGGACACAGGGACTAGCAATCACACTATCGTTTCATGCAGCCAGATGCATTTTTTCGTTTTGTTTTATCGGATTTTTTAATATGGCTTTATTAAAAGACTGATGCTATCACCTATTTTATAAAAGGAAAAAGAAGGTGCATCGTTCATTACGACACACCTTCCTTCATTTAATCAATTTAGCTAGAAAACTACATATATAAAAATCTAATTTCAATGTTTTTACTCTATAATTTCCATATATAGTTTTATGTTTAAAGCAACCAGTGAAAAAGGAGTAACTAATTCTTGAGCTATGCTTGTAATACCAATTGTAATTGTGGGAAGTGTCTCGTCATAGGGGTCGTAATTCCTTGTGCCTGGAATTGCTTCTTTGTATACATAGAAGCCCAAAATAGGGTTGAAGATTTTACCAGTACATATTCCCATCTCCTCTATGGCCATAGGAAAATGACCCTCCATTAAGGAATCATCCTCTGTAAATCCTTGTATTGCCGGCATCGTTAATTCAGAGATTACATCCTGAACTAAACCATATTCCGCTAATTCATTTCCTATATTTATAAAATAGGACTCACTAGTGTTTTGATACTTATTTCCTTCTTTAGCAGATAATTCCAACTTCAAATTTATATTGCTAGGACAATACACAATAGGCAAATCTAATTCTTTGCAACAGCCAGCAAAATCGATCAATTTTATTTTTGCAGAAGAAGATGCCTTTTTTGTCTTACCTTCTGTTAACTCTTTCCAAATAGAGGCTTCCATATTCGGAGTGAAGGAAATATAATGTTTATCATACAATGATTCTGTATCTGCCGTCAGCAAACTTTCATCCAATTCTGTCTTCACTTCTGCAATAAGCTTCATATTATAATGCCATATTTCACCTTCAGTATTTTTGTAGAATTTGAAATTGGTAAATAGCATATATGGATTTATATTGGTTTCTGTTGTATAAATTGTTTGTACCTTTGAATAACTGAATGCAATTCCTTCTTCCACAGTAGGAACTGTTTCCACTAATATTGACTGAGGGCAACTGATCCGCTGAACATCTCCTTTTGAATCCGTGTAATTGACCACCAATGATAATTCTGACAAATTTCGATAGTTACCTACTCCTTTGGACTGTATTGTAGCTATCCATTGACCTTCAAGCTCTTCATTCGTAGTGTTTTTGTCAGGTTCTATTTTAACCAGTTCGTAATAATCGGATGGAGTCACATAAGAAGCCCGGGACATATTATTTTTATCATCAAGAAAATAAGTATCACTATTCCAGACATCAAGTTCTATATTTTCTTTTGTGACTTTGAATCCGCTAGGATTAACACGTAGCTTAATCTGGGCTTGACCGCCTTTGACAATAGGCATTGTAGTGTAGTCTAAAATTATAATTCCTGTCGGAACAGGCTCCTGACTGCTGGCAAACCATTTGGATATTTCAATAGGTGTACCATCCTGCAATGTGAAAATAACATAATCATCATTACTATTATCTACATTCTTAAAGAGAGAATCTCCTTTGGGACCTTGTACTCCCTGCTCTCCCCTGTCACCAGAAACTTTTTTCCATGATTCACCGCTATCTACAGAAAGATATACTGCATCAGGGATGTAATCATTCCCTAACTCTATTCCTGTTTTCATAATTGGAGTAGGTGCATTATTACCACTACTTCCGTCTACTCCGTCGTTTCCGGTTGTACGTATCATATTTCCATCCACATCAGTCAGCCAGTTTGTTTTTCCATCTTCACCGTCACCCCCGTCCTTACCGTTCTGAATGGTAATGCTTCCACTTTTAGAGAATGTGATTTTATATCCATTCTCAAGCGTTTCCACTCCCGTTACGTAGTCTTTGTTCTCCAGAGCTGTTATCAACCTCTTCAACGAAGCGATCTCACTGTTAATTATGGAACACCATTTTTCAAGGGCGGTCACTCTGTTCTCCACCTTGTCAAGTCTTTCCTTGATTTCACTGTCGTCATAATCGTCACTGCATGACGGAACAATCATAAGAGTGCATCCTGCTAGTGCGGCGATGCATAAAAAACGAAATGCATTTTTCATAATATACTATAATATAATTAATAATAAGAAACTGTTTAAAAATGAATTAAAGCAATTACCATGTAAGCATATATCACATTGAGAATCAGCCAGTCAATTAGTGTTCCATTTGTAACTTCATGGTTACTAGGACATTAAACAATATTTAATCAACCTCACTGACAAACAGTGGCAATTAAAAATAATGAATATGCAAACGAGAGACGAAAATATTCTATTCGCGGCACGGCTTTTTCATTTAAGAAATATTGTTCATCGCTTGTTATTGTTGTAAAAAGCCTTATATTCGTGCGCAGCGATGCTGAAGCACCACCTTGGGTGTTCATTCTTATCGTTCATTTATTTTTCTATAGGCGGAATTCAATAGCGAATGGTTTACCGTCAAAAGCTACGCTTTGCCATGTGCTTCAAAGCATAGACGATGAAAAGATGACTAATCGAATGTCTGCTTTTGCAGAGGTTTTTCCGCAAGGAAATTATGGGGGAACTATAAGTTTTCTATTTCATTTTTTGTAAGACCGGTCATATCTTCAATCATTTCAATCGAAAGACCGGTCAACT